>NZ_JBDVGB010000083.1:0-28292 GCF_039940735.1 Tateyamaria sp. | reverse complement strand
GGATTGGGATCACCGACATGGAAGACAGCGCCAAGGTTATGGCCCACGCACTACAAACGCTACTGTTGCCCGTTCTCCGACACAGAGAACGCCCGAAAATCGTTGCGATTTCCAACCGGTTTTTGTTTCAAAACCCGTTACCGCGCGGCCAATGCCAAACCTTCAACAATCGCAGTCATGGCCGCCCCACGATGCACTTGTGCCCGCGGCAAACGCGCAGTCAGTGCTGTTTCGACCACTTGCATCAGGCTGGTACCTCCCACAAAAATGATGCGTGTCACATCTTCGGGCGATACATCCGCTTGCTCCAAACACGCATGCGCGGCATCTCCGATCTGGGTGGCCATCTTATTCAGCGTGGCTGTCATTGCCACCGGGTAAAGCGGAAGCCGTAACCCTTTTTCAACCATATCCAAACGAAATTCAGGGATCGCAGCAGCAGCTGAATTGGCATCAATCTTGGCCGCTTCAACGGCAAAGGCCATGTCGTGCCCCACTTCTTCTTTCAGCACCCGAACAAGACGTTCCAGTTGGCTTTTTTCAACGGCATGTTGCGCCAATTCTTGCGCAGCGCGTCGTGTATCCGGCGCATACAGAAATGGGATTTTCTGCCATGTCGCCAAATCATTAAAAATCGCATTGGGCGCGATGTGCGTCTGGTCTCCAAAGGCGTGACGAATGGGCGACCCCATGCCCAGCTCTGGCATAACAAAGGCAAGGCTGAGTGCGCGATCAAAATCCGTCCCGCCAACGCGCAGGCCATGGCTGGCCAAAATGTCGATCCCCGTCCCAGCGTCTTGTCGAAACAACGTAAAATCGGACGTACCGCCGCCAATATCAACGATCAGACCCAAATCCCCCGCAGACAAAACCGAACGGTTGGCAAGCGCCGCCGCCTCTGGCTCGGGCATAAAGGACACGTCTTTGAACCCCGCCGCCAAATAACAATCGGTCAAATCGACAAGCGCCTGCGCATTTCGGGCGGGGTCCGCAGAATGAAACATCACGGGACGCCCAGACAGGGCGCGGTCAAAAGTCTGGCCTGTTGCCGCTTCGGCGCGCTTTTTCATTTCCGCCAGAAACCGCCCGACAATCACGACAAAGTCGACGGATTCATTCATCACCTTTCGCCGTTCGCGCATAAGCGACGTGCCCAACAGCGACTTCAGCGCCCGCATATATCGACCTTCGTCGCCCGCAATCAGCGCTTCGTTTGCAGGTCGGCCATAAACGACTTGGCGTTGATCAAAGTCGAAAAACACAGCCGTAGGCAACGTCGTCTCGCCCGGTTCTAGCGGGATCAATTTCGCCTGCCCGTCCACGCACATGCCGACAGCTGAATTCGACGTGCCGAAATCTACTCCGAGAACAGCCATAACGCTCACCATTTCAAACCAAAGGACGTCCCCGTACCCCAACGTTAGCACCAAGCCAAGACCGCAAAAGCTGGTCTTCGCAATCAGATTTGGGTAGCTTTAGACAAACACCATTTGAAGGAGACCCCCATGGTCACTGTCCGTTCGCTTTTCCTTGGCGCTGCCACTGCTGCTTTGCTTGCTGGGATGGCCGCTGCCAAGACCGACATCACTGTCGCGATGCAACTGGAACCACCGCACCTTGATCCAACGTCGGCGGCTGCTGGCGCGATTGATTCCGTGCTGTATTCCAACGTGTTCGAAGGGCTGACCCGATTTATGGGGGATGGATCCGTTGTGCCCGGCCTCGCCAAAAGTTGGGAAATTTCAGACGACGGTCTGACCTATACCTTTTCCTTGCGCGATGGTGTGACCTTTCATGACGGCACCACGATGGACGCCGAAGATGTGAAATTTACCCTTGATCGCATTCTGGCAGAAGACAGCACAAACGCGCAAAAAGCGCTTTATGCAGCGATCAGTGGCGTCGAGGTCGTGGATGCAAAAACCGTCCGCCTGACGTTGTCAGAACCCAACGGTAACATGCTGTTTAACCTGGCTTGGGGGGATGCCGTTATCGTTGCCCCAGAATCCATCGAAAACATCAAACAACAGCCCATCGGCACTGGCCCGTTTAAGTTCGACAGCTGGACGCAAGGCGACAGCATCCAGATCAGCCAGTATGCTGATTACTGGGGCGACCAACCTGCCTTGACCGAAGCGACCTTTAAATTCATCTCGGACCCGACTGCGGCCTTTGGCGCGATGATGGCCGAGGATGTGGACGCCTTTGTTGGCTTCCCAGCACCCGAAAACCTTCCTCAATTCGAGGCAGATCCCCGTTTTCAAGTGCTGACCGGTTCGACCGAGGGCGAAACGATCCTGTCTACCAACAACAAACAGGCCCCTTTCGATGACCTACGCGTGCGTCAAGCATTGGCCCATGCCATTGACCGCCAAGCGATCATTGACGGTGCCATGTTCGGCTTTGGCACCCCCATCGGCACGCACTTTGCGCCGCACAATCCAGCCTATGTCGATCTAACGGGCCTGTCATCCTATGACCCCGACAAAGCGCGTGCTTTGCTGGCCGAGGCAGGCATGGCGGACGGATTTGAAACCACGCTGCACCTGCCACCCCCGTCCTATGCGCGTCGTGGTGGTGAAATCATTGCCGCTCAACTGGCCGAGGTTGGTATCAAGGCCGAAATCATCAACGTCGAATGGGCGCAGTGGTTGGAAACGGTCTTTCGTGGCAAATCATTTGGCCTGACCATCGTCAGCCACACCGAGCCAATGGACATCGGCGTCTATGCCAACCCGGATTACTATTTCCAGTACGACAACCCGGCGTTCCAAGGCTTGATAAAAACGCTTAACGCGACAACGGACCCCGATGCGCGCACCAAGCTGTTGGTCGAGGCCGAAACGATCATCGCCAAAGACGCGGTGAATGGCTATCTGTTCCAACTCGCGCAACTTTCGGTCGCCAAAGCAGAGCTGCAAGGTCTTTGGACCAACGCACCGACCCAAGCCACCGATCTCACAGGCGTCAGCTGGGCAAAATAACGCCCCGCTCTACGCTTTCCGGAGGGCGGCTTTGCTGCCCTCCCTCACAGTCGGAGATGACATGCAAATCTTTCCCGTCGGCAGCCGTGCCAACATACGCGCCAATGCTGACTATTTCACGGGCAGCGTCTGGCAAGAACCGATTGTTCAGGCCGAAGCACCCGCCCGCATGCACGCTTTGACAGTGCATTTTGAACCCGGCGCGCGCACGGCTTGGCACATGCATCCACTGGGTCAAACCCTGCACGTGACCCAAGGCAGCGGGCGTGTCTGCCTGCGCGGAGAGGCACCAAAAACGATAAATCCCGGTGATACTGTTTGGATACCGCCCGGTGTTGAACACTGGCATGGCGCAGGGCCGGAAACTCAAATGACCCATATCGCGATGCAAGAAATGGACAACGGCAGTGCCGCAACTTGGCTCGAACACGTGAGCGATGCGGACTACGATCCGACCTAAAGCTGTGCGATCCCCGCGCGAATTTCGTCTCGGATCGGGCCAAATCTGGGCAGATCACCAAGGGTGGTAAACCAATGATCCGGCGGGTTGCGCCCCCTGCGGTTGCCGTCAAATCGCAAAGCGCGCAGCACGGCTTCTGCCTCAATGTTCAAACGATCCGGCACCTCAAAACCGTTCAACGCGCCCCAAACACCTGTCCACAACCGCCCCACGGACCACGGATTGTACCCTCCGCCGCCCAACACCAGCAAACGCGGGGCAAGCCCCATAAGGCTGCGCACGATAGCCCAATGGGCTTGGTTTGACAGCGACAGATGCGCTTGCGGGTCTTCCTCGACTGCGTCCGCACCGCATTGCAACACGATAGCGTCCGGGCGGAACGCCGTCACCCGTGGCAAGATCACCTGATCGCGGATCAGCGCCATTTCGTCATCGTTCAGCCCGCGCGGCACGGGCAGGTTAACCAAGCTGTCGGTTGCACCCAAAGGGCCGGTGCGCGGCCACAGTCCTTCCTCATGAACCGAAATCATCAAGACATCAGGATCATCCCCAAAGGCGACTTCGACCCCATCAGGGTGGTGCGCATCAATATCAACATAGACCACACGCCCAGCGCCATTTCGCTGCAACGACAGGATCGCAAGAACGGGATCATTCAGGTAACAAAATCCCCCGGCTTTGTCTGGCATCCCGTGATGGGTGCCACCTGCCGGATGATAGACGATACCACCATCGCGTAGTAACTCTCCGGCCAAAAGGGAACCACCTGCGGCAGTGGCAGGGCGGCGGTACATTTCGGGAAAAACGGGGTTGTTTGGTGTCCCAAGAGCGTGACGCGTGCGCACGGCGTCATTGACTGCCTGCGCGGCTTCGGCTGCATGCAACGCGGCCACATATTCAGGCGTGTGCCAAACTGTGAGGGCGGCGGGTTTTACCCTTGGGCTTGGCACATAAACGTCGCTGGGCAACCAACCCATAGCGCGCGACAAATCCATCGCGGTTGAAACGCGTGGCACCCGCAACGGGTGATGGTCGCCATAAGACGAGTTGCGGTAAATTTCAGAACCAATGAACAAAGGGCGTGTCATACCCCCTTCTTAGCTATTTTTGACCAAGAGGCGATGGATCTTCGTGCCGCAGCGCGCATGCTCTGCCTTGCACCCCCAAAGGTGCCGTCCTAACGTCGCTCAGATATGCTTCGCTATACCCTCAAACGTTTCACGTCCTTGCTCATCAGCCTCGCCATCGCGTCGCTGGTGATTTTTATGGTGATCGAAGTCGCGCCGGGCGATCCGGCGTCCTTTATGCTGGGGATCAACGCACAACCGGATACTTTGGCGGCGCTGCGCGCTGAACTGGGCCTCGATCAATCCAAAGTGCAACGGTACCTCGCGTGGGTTCGTGGCATGGTGCAGGGGGATTTTGGCACCTCGTATCAATATCGCACACCCGTGGCGCAGATGATCGCAGATCGTTTGTGGGTGTCGCTGCCACTGGCAATTTATGCGCTGACCTTGTCGACGCTTATCGCTTTTCCCGCCGGGATTTTTGCAGCGGCCCGCCGTGGCAAAGCGGGTGACGTCGGGGTCATGGGGGCCACTCAGATCGGCATCGCCATCCCTAATTTTTGGTTCGCGATGATGCTGGTCTTAGTCTTTGCCATCAACCTGCGCTGGTTCAGCGCGGGTGGTTTTGCGGGTTGGGACAAAGGCGTTTTTGCCGCGCTCAAATCTTTGACCTTGCCCGCCGTCGCACTGGCCCTGCCCCAAGCCGCGATCCTTGCACGCGTCATGCGATCAAGCCTGTTGGATGTATTAAACGAAGACTTTATGCGCACAGCCCGCGCCAAAGGGCTAACCCGTGGGCAAGCGCTGCGCCGTCATGGTTTGCGCAATGCGATGATACCGGTGTTGACGATTCTTGGTCTGCAATTTTCCTTTTTGCTAGCAGGGGGGATCATCATCGAACAGGTGTTTTATCTACCGGGGCTGGGGCGGCTGATCTTTCAAAGCATTTCTGCGCGTGACCTGATTGTCGTGGAATCCGTCACCATGTTGTTGGTCTTTGCCGTAATCATGGTGAATTTCGCCGTAGATCTGGCCTATGCCGCCGTTGATCCACGGTTGAGGGCACGTTCATGAACCGTGCGTTGATCTTTGGGGCGGCGCTTTCTGCGCTGGTTGTGTTGGCGGCCCTTATGTCCTTTGTTTGGACGCCGTTCGAACACACGGCGATGAACATTCCCGAAAAGCTGCAAGCGCCGAATGGCACCCACTGGTTCGGCACCGACCACTTTGGGCGTGACATGTTTTCGATGATCATGGTCGGTGCACGGACCTCAATCGCCGTGGCTTTTGTTGCTGTGGGCATCGGCGTGGGCCTTGGCGTGCCGCTGGGTCTGTGGGCGGCCGCGCGGCAAGGGGGGTGGGCGGATGAAATCATCATGCGCGGTAACGATTTGATCTTTGCCTTCCCAAGCCTTGTGATCGCCATTCTGATCACTGCGATTTTTGGCGCAGGGGCCGTCAATGCGATCATTGCGATTGGTATTTTCAACATCCCCGTTTTTGCCCGCGTCACACGTGGCGGTGCGCTGCCCCTTTGGGCGCGGGAATTCATTATGGCGGCGCGTGTGGCTGGCAAAGGTCCGGCACGCATCAGCGTCGAACACATCTTGCCCAACATCGCCAATCTTTTGATCGTGCAAGCAACGATCCAATTTTCGCTTGGCATTCTCGCCGAAGCCGCGCTGTCCTATGTCGGGCTTGGCGCGCAACCACCAACGCCAAGTTGGGGCCGCATGTTGGCAGATGCGCAGACGCTGGTCAGCATCGCGCCGCACATGGCGCTGGTGCCAGGCTTTGCGATTATTCTGACGGTTCTTGGGTTGAACCTTTTGGGGGATGGTTTGCGCGACGCGCTTGATCCGCGGTTGCGGGTGACGCGGGTATGAGCTTGCTTGAGATCACCAACCTATCCCTATCGATCCGAGACACTGCGATCTTATCTGATGTGTCCCTGCGCATTGATCCCGGCGAGGTTGTCGCCGTCACAGGTGAAAGCGGGTCTGGCAAGTCGATGACGGCATTGGCGATCATGCAGTTGCTGCCAGAGGGTGCCAGCATAACGGGTGCGGTTGTTCTGGACGGGCAAGACGTGACGCAGCTAAGCGAGGCCCACTTATGCCGTTTACGCGGTGATGTTGTGGGCATGGTGTTTCAGGAACCGATGACCGCGTTAAATCCGGTGCAGACCATTGGCGCACAGGTGGCGGAAACGGTGCGGCTGCATCGCAAAGATCTGGATGCAACTGCGCGCGCACAAGAGGTGTTGGAACGGGTTGGCCTTGGCGGTGTTTCCCCCAATCGTTATCCGCATGAGTTGTCAGGTGGGCAGCGTCAGCGCGTCGTGATCGCCATCGCTATTGCGTGTGGCCCGAAGCTGTTGATCGCGGATGAGCCAACGACGGCGTTGGATGTCACCACACAGGCCCAAATCCTTGATCTGTTGGTGCAGCTGGCGCGTGAAGATGGGATGGGTTTGTTGATGATCACCCATGACTTGGCTGTGGTCGCCCAAATGGCCGGACGCATCACCGTCATGCAACATGGTCGCGTGGTCGAGGCGGGGGACACCCCCGCCTTACTGTCCGCACCCCAACACCCCTACACAAAAGCGCTGTTTGCCGCGTCCAATCATCAGGTCACTTTGCCACCCGTGGCGGAGCAAGCTCCGCTGTTACGTCTTCAGGGTGTGGTGCGTGAATACCCGTTGCCACGCGCAAAACTGTTTGATGATCCGCTCGTGGTGCGTGCGGTTGATCACGTTGGTTTTGACATTCCGCGTGGTGGGCGTGTGGGTTTGGTTGGCGAATCTGGGTGCGGAAAATCCACCCTGACCCGTGCTATTTTGGGGTTGGATCCTATCCAAGCTGGTAACATTCAGCTCGATGGCATGCCCGTCTTTCAGGACGGCGCGCCGAACCTTGCCGTCAGGCGCAAAATGCAGGTCGTGTTTCAGGACCCCTATGGCAGTTTCAATCCGCGCCATCGCGTCGGGCGCTTGATCAGCGAACCCTTCCACTTGCTGCCCAAACCGCCCAAGGACCGCGATGCGCGCATCGCTGAGGCGCTGATTGCCGTGGGCCTTTCGCCCGACGATGTCACGAAATATCCGCACCAGTTTTCCGGTGGCCAGCGCCAGCGCCTTGCCATTGCGCGTGCACTGATCATCCGCCCCGAACTGATTGTCTTTGACGAGGCGGTAAGTGCATTGGATGTGTCCGTGCGCGCCCAAATCCTTGACCTGATTGCCGACCTTTGTGCGCAATATAATCTGACCTATCTGTTCATCAGCCACGACCTAAGCGTCGTGCGTAGCATCACAGATCAAGTCATGGTGATGCAGCGCGGCAAGATCGTGGAAAAAGGCATGACGGAGGATGTCTTTACCAACCCTCAACACGCCTACACACGCACGCTGATCGACGCAGCGCCGGAATTGCCGAAAGCAGGTGTGGCATGACTGTTGCCCTGACACCAGCCCCGCGTGATACGGCCGCATGGGTGTTTGACGCTGCAAGTGCCTATTTCAAAGAATTGGTGCCAGATGGCGGCGACCTGCCCCGCGCGGAAATTACCGAGTGTTTTGATCATCCCGACACGCATGTGCTGCTGATCACAAACGGGCAGCAGCGCGTCGGCTTTGCGCTGGTGGATCGGGGCGACGGCGATCACGACCTTTGTGAATTCTGCATTCTGCCCGCCTTTCGCAATCAAGGCCTTGGAACCCGCGCCGCTGCACAGTGCTTTGCACAATTTCCCGGCGCGTGGTTCTTGGGGGTTGCAAGTGCCCTGCCCGGCACTGCGCGCTTCTGGGACCGCATCCTTTTGGACATGCCCGGCATCACGGGGCTTGTGCGCGGCCCTGCGCTGACGCCATATCAATCTCACAGCTACACGTTTGAATATAAAGGTACACCATGACGCAGGCCCTCTGGTTCAACCCTTCCCTAATGTTGATTGGCGGCACATGGTGCGCAGCACAGGATACGCTGACGTTGACCAATCCTTCCGACGGGACAGAATTGGCGCGCATTGCAGCAGGCCAATCGGTGGACATAGATGCCGCCGTCACTGCGGCCCACGCCGCGCGTGATGGCGATTGGGGGCGGATGAGCGCAGCAGAGCGGGGCCGTATCCTGACCAAGATCGGTCAGGCCGTGCTTGCGCGTGTCGATGAACTGGCCGAGATCGAGGCCCATGACGTTGGCAAACCCCTAAGCCAAGCGCGCGCTGATGCCATCGCACTCGCGCGGTATATGGAGTTCTATGGCGGTGCGGCTGACAAGGTCATGGGCGATACAATTCCCTATCTTGATGGCTACACCGTTTATACCTTGCGCGAACCGCATGGCGTGACGGGCCATATCGTGCCTTGGAATTACCCGATGCAAATTATCGGGCGCTCTGTCGGGGCCGCTTTGGCGATGGGCAACGCCTGCGTGCTAAAACCCGCAGAGGAGGCGTGCCTGACCGCCCTTGCCTTCGCCCACATCTGCCAAGACGCTGGGCTGCCCGATGGTGCGCTGAACGTGGTGCCGGGGCGGGGCCCGGAGGCCGGTGCCGCCCTTGCAGCCCATCCAAATATTCAACACATCAGCTTTACAGGATCCGTGCGCACTGGCGCGCTGGTTCAACAGGCGGCTGGCGCAAATGTTGTGCCCGTCACGCTAGAACTTGGCGGAAAATCTCCGCAACTGGTGTTTGATGATGCAGACCTTGATGCCGCCCTGCCCTTTTTGGTGAACGCTGGCATTCAGAACGCGGGGCAGACGTGCTCTGCGTCTTCGCGCATCCTTGTGCAGCGCGGGGTTTATGAAGCAGTGCGGGACCGCATGGCAAAGGCCTATGCCGAATTGAGTGTTGGCCCTGCGATGGGCGACCCGCGCGTTGGCCCGCTGATTTCGTCTCGGCAAAAGCAAATCGTCGATGCGTTTTTAGCGCAAGGCGGGGACCTCACGATCGCCGCACAAGGGCACATGCTGGGTGACCAAAATTCTGGCGCTTATGTCTTGCCCACGCTCTTTGAAAACGTGCCGCCCGATCATGTGCTTGCGCGCGATGAAATCTTTGGCCCTGTCCAAGTTCTGATCCCCTTTGACACAGAAGACGAAGCCGTTCAAATCGCCAACAGCACGGAATACGGCCTTGTCGCCAGCGTCTGGAGCGCCAATGGCGCACGCCAAATGCGTCTGGCCAAAAGGTTGCGAGCGGGTCAGGTTTTCCTCAATAACTATGGTGCGGGGGGCGGGGTCGAACTGCCCTTTGGTGGGGTTGGCAAATCTGGCCACGGGCGTGAAAAAGGGTTCGAAGCACTTTATGGCTTTTCGTCTCTTAAAACTGTGGCGGCCTATCATGGATGACCTTGTGTCATTGCACTGGCCCCAAGACAGCGGCCGCGTTTTGCAGCTGTGCCATCAGGCCCGCGACTACGTCGAAATGGAAACCGGCGACGCGCCCGACCTTGCCTATGTGCGCGAAAACATGACCGACGCGCCGCCTGATGTGCCGACTGATCAAATCTGGTGCTGGGGACATCTGGGCCCAGACGGTGCATTGGATGGCATCGCAACCTGCCTTAAGGGGTATTACGAGGCCGACGACTGGTATCTTGGCCTGTTGCTTTTGGACCCCGCTGCACGCGCAAAAGGTTTGGGGACCCGCATGGCCCAGCACGTCATTGACCAAGCGCGCGCGGACAACGCCGCTTGTCTGCGGATTGCGGTCCTTGACACCAACATTCGCGCCTTAGACTTTTGGGCACGGCTAAATTTCAAACACGAGACATCGACATCCGTCGGGGACGGGCAATTGCGCCATGTTCACCGGCTGAATTTTAAAAAGGAAACGCTCCAATGATCTTTGAAAACCGATTTCAAGGGCGCCACGCCGTCGTCACAGGTGGTGCTGCTGGGCTTGGTCACGGCATCAGCAGCCGCATCGTTGCCGAGGGCGGCAGCGTCGAAATATGGGACATCAACCAAGCCGCTTTAGACGCTGTTGAGCTGCCCAACACTACCACGCGTCAGATCGACGTGACGGATCCAAACGCAGTGGCCGCCGCAATGACGGATGCACAACCCGATATTCTGGTATGTTCCGCAGGCATTACCGGGCCAAACACAACCACATGGGACTACCCCATCGAAGATTGGCTGGCCGTTCACAATCTGAATCTGAACGCCGTGTTTTATTGCTGCCGTGCAGCCGCCCCAGTGATGAAGGAAAAAGGCTGGGGCCGCATCGTCAACATCGCTTCGATTGCGGGCAAAGAAGGCAACCCAAATGCGCCGGCCTATTCCGCATCAAAGGCCGCCGTAATTGGTCTGACCAAATCGCTGGGCAAAGAGCTTGCGACGTCCGGCGTGACCTGCAACGCCATTGCGCCCGCCGCTGTGCACACCGCGTTATTTGATCAGATGACCCAAGAACATATCGACTTCATGCGATCCAAAATCCCCATGGGTCGCTTTGGCACAATCGAAGAAATCGCCGCAATGGCCTGTTGGTTGGCGTCAGATGAAGCCAGCTTTTCCACGGGCTTCTGTTTTGATCAATCCGGCGGGAGGGCCACGGCATGACATTAACAGGAAAAACTGCGCTTGTGACAGGGGCCGCCAGCGGCTTTGGCGCCGGGATCGCGCAGGCCTTTGCCGCGCAAGGCGCGCGGGTCATGGTGGCCGATATCAACGGTGACGGGGCGGCCGAAGTGGCTGGCACGATCAACGGCCAATCGGTGCAAGTTGACGTATCCAACGGCGCATCGGTACAGGCCATGGCCGATCAGACAATCGCCGCTTTTGGTCACCTTGATATCCTAGTGAATAATGCAGGCGTTACGCACCTGCGCGCCGCGCTTGAGGACGTCAGCGAAGAAGATTTCGACCGCGTTTTGAACGTAAATGCCAAATCAGTTTACCTGACAGCGCGCAGCTTTGTACCGCATATGAAGGCGCGCAAGGCAGGTGTGCTCCTGAACATTGCATCAACTGCAGGTGTGTCCCCGCGGCCCAACCTCAACTGGTACAACGCATCCAAAGGCTGGATGATCACCGCGACCAAAACGATGGCCATCGAGCTTGCCCCCCACGGCATCCGCGTCAACGCGTTAAACCCTGTGGCGGGCGAAACCCCACTGCTAAAATCGTTCATGGGCGAGGACACCCCCGAAATCCGCGCCAAGTTCTTATCAACCATCCCTTTGGGCCGTTTTTCCACCCCCGAAGACATGGGCGCCGCTGCAACATTCCTATGTTCGGACGCTGCATCGATGATCACCGGCGTCGCGATGGAAGTGGATGGCGGGCGCTGCATCTGAGGACCGTTAGAAGCGGTCGGTAAAACGGATGCGCGAGATCTGATCGCCTATACCGAACACTTGCGCCACCGTACCCAAAGCGTTCGACCTCAGGCCTTGTGGAGGCCGTCAAATCCGCCATGATGAACGCAACCGACGGAGGACCCGATGCAGCCTATCAATCTTGCAGACAAGCTGGCGCAGTTCAGCGGCCATTGGGATCCACATGTGATCGCCAATTACAACGATAACGATGTAATGGTGGTGAAATTTCAGGGGGCTTTTCCGTTTCATCTGCATGAAGACACCGACGATTTCTTTCTGGTGCTCGAAGGCGAGATGGTGATGGATGTAGACAACCAAAGCCATACCGTCAAAACCGGAGAGCTGTTCATCGTACCCAAAGGCGTCACCCATCGCCCGCGCGCAGACCACGAATGCAAGGTTCTTTTGATCGAACCGAAGGGGGAGCCGAACACAGGCGATCCTGCCACCGCCACCGCTAAGCCCCGTATTTAAAGCGGGGTTTTCACCTGCAAAAAACCCACGGCCAATGGCTTATAGGTGATGCGCCATCACCAAACTTGGAAAGCAACACGACAACAATGATCCCTGGTCCGCAAAACGCCATCACAGATATCGCAGGCCTAAAGGTCGGCCATGCGCAGGACGATACCCTGAAATCCGGCGTCTCGGTTCTGGTCGCGGATCACCCGTTCACGGCTTCTGTCGCGGTTCAGGGTGGCGCGCCCGGCACGCGTGAAACCGATCTATTGGCTCCTGACAAGTCAGTCGCGCAGGTCGACGCCCTCGTGCTATCGGGGGGGTCTGCCTATGGGCTGGATGCGTGTTCCGGCGTGGTTGCCGGGTTGCGTGCTGACGGGCGAGGATACCGCGTAGGCCGCGCAATTATCCCGTTGGTGCCGGGTGCGATCCTGTTTGATTTACTGTCTGGCGGGGACAAGGATTGGGCCGAAAATCCCTATCCTTCTCTTGGTCGCGCTGCCTATGACACGGCAACCGGGACAACCCCGATTGGCACAATCGGTGCTGGAACTGGCGCCATGACAGCCATGATGAAGGGCGGGCTTGGCACAGCGTCGCTTGTTCTTGACAGCGGGATCACTGTCGCGGCTTTGGTTGCTGCCAACCCAATGGGCAGCGTTACAACACCGGGAGAACGGCACTTTTGGGCCGCCCCCTTTGAGATTGACGGCGAATTCGGTGGGCTTGGGCCGGACACAACCATGGGCCTTGGCCGCAACCTTGAAAGCCGCAAACTAAGCGCGATGCAAGAACGTGCCAACACGACCATCGCCATCGTGGCTACAGATGCTGCACTGGACAAAGCGCAATGCCAACGCGTTGCCATCGCCGCCCATGACGGCATTGCGCGCGCCTGCGTACCCGCCCACAGCCCCGGCGACGGTGATCTGGTGTTTAGCGTTTCGACCGGGTCCATACCACTGACGGCCCCAAGCGATCTTGGGGCGATTGGCCATGCCGCGGCCTTGTGCCTGTCGCGCGCCATTGCACGCGGTGTCTATGCCGCAACCGCCGCCCCAAACGACCTTTTGCCCACGTGGAGAGACCTGAATGGCGACATTTGACCACGACGACATCACCCTGCATTACGAGGTCACAGGCAACGGCCCGCCTTTGCTGATGTTGGCCGGTTTCATGTCCGACCACGCAAGTTGGACCCCCTTAATACCTTTGCTGCGCGACCACTTTACCTGCGTCACCCCCGACAACCGCACCACTGGGCGCACAACGCCATGGGATGCGCCGGTGTCGATCGAAACGATGGCTTTGGATGCGATCGCTTTGATGGACCATCTGGGGCATGAACGGTTCCATGTACTTGGGCATTCCATGGGTGGCATCATCACTTTGCAAATGGCGGACACTGTTGGCGATCGGATCGCATCAGCCCATTTGGCCGCCTCTGCCCCTGTTCGCTTGACGCGCAACACCGCGCTGTTCGCGGCCCTCATCGCCATAAGACGCTCTGACGCGCCGCCAGACACGTGGTTGCGGGCGCTGTTTCCGTGGCTGTTTAACCCACGCGTCTTTGATGATCCGCAACAAATCGAACAGGCGATAGCGGACAGTCTGGCTTACCCGCACGGCCAAAGTGTGGATGCGATGGCCCACCAACTGGCCGCGTTGCGCGACTTTGATGGCAGCGCTTTGGCCCATCCAAACTGCCCGACGCAGGCGCTGGCCGGTGGTCTTGATCTGATCATCCCGCCGGATCATTTTTTGACCATTCTTGGCCACCTTCCCCATCATTTGATTGACGGCGCTGGCCATTCAATTCATTGGGACGCCCCCAAAGCCGTCGCCACTTATGTGCGTGAGTTTGCTGCCACCCATCCAATCTGAGAGACACCAAATGCAAGACCTCTATGGCCTGCCCATCACATGCGACAACGATGCCATCCGGCAAGGCATCGACGATTTTGTGCACGGTTTCATCAGCTTTCAGCCCAAAGCCGCCAATGTGTTAAAAGCAGCCAAAGCAGACCCCGGCAACGGGCTTGCCAACGCCTATGCCGCGATCCTGTATATGCTTCTCGAAGCGCCCATCGCGCGGAAACTGGCGCAGCCTTTCTTGGACAACGCCAAAAAGGCCAAGGTTGTGACCCCACGCGAAGCGGCATCGATCAAGGCGGCGTCGCTATTTGTTGCAGGCGACATCGTGAAGCTGATCGCCCATTGCGAAGCAACCGTGACCGCCTATCCGCGCGATATGGTCATGCTGAAACTCGGCCAATACCATACGTTTAATATCGGTGATTTCCCCGCCATGCTGCGCATTGCCCAAAAGGCGCAAGCCGGGGCGGCGGACATCGCCTATGCCCACGGTATGCTCGCCTTTGGGTTCGAGGAATGTCACCTGCTGGGTGAGGCCGAAACCGCTGCCCGCCACGCTTTAACGCTTGATCCATCCGAACCGTGGGCGCATCACGCTTTGGCGCATGTTTACCTCACCCGTGGGCAGGTACAGGAGGGGACCACGTTTTTGGAATCCGTGGCGCATTATTGGTCTGATCTGAATAGTTTCATGCATTCCCACAACTGGTGGCACCTGGCGTTGTTTTATATTTCAGCGGGACGCCACGATGATTTATTGGCGGCCTACGACACCCATGTTTGGGGATTGTCCAAGGATTATTCACAAGACCAAGTCGGGGCCGTTTCGTTGCTGGCCCGGATGGAATTTGCAGGTGTGGATGTTGGGGACCGCTGGCAGGATGTGGCAGATCACGTGGCCAAACGTGGTGCCGATACCACATCGCCGTTCCTATCCTTGCAGTACTTGTATGCTTTGGGACGCACCCAAAAGGCCGAAGCCGAAGCGTTGTTAAATGCCTTTGAAACACGCGCAGAGGACACGACGCGGCACGACCATCAAACATGGGCCGATGTCGCGATCTGGGCAGCTCATGGCATCGCGGCCCACGCGGCTGGCGATTATGACGACACAATCCGCTTTTTGGGCAAAGCCTTGCCGCGTTTGGCAGAATGTGGAGGCAGTCATGCGCAGCGCGATTTGTTCGAGCAGATACACTTGGATGCTTTGGTACGGGCCGGCCGCACGTCACAAGCCCAACAAGTGCTTGAAATGCGACGCACCTTTGATCCTGATGGCGTGCCGTTGAATGCGATGTTGGCGGATGTGTATGACGCCTCTGGCCTGCCAGAACAAGCCAAAGCGGCACGGGCGCGCATTCCGGCGGCCATCCATTCTGACGCCTAGTCGAACACGCGGTCTTTCGCACGTCGCACCATTGCGCTTTCTAGCTTTGGTCCGGCGCGTCTCTGGCGCCGCGTAAACCCCACCGCAGCGGAGCAGTTCACGCGAAGCCGCAAAGGCAGCCTCGCGCGTGTCTTACGTTTAGCTGCCTGCCGCTTCGTCGATCAGGCGGGCCATCTCGGGATAGGCCATGTTGTTGTACTTTTTGCCGTTGATAACAAAGCTAGGCGTCGAGTCGACGTTATCCGCCGCTGCGTTTTCCTGATACCAAGCGACCAGCGTGCGCAGCTTGTCTGCGTCCGTCAGACAGGCTTCGACTGCATCGCCTTCAAGGCCGGCAAGACGGCCGATTTTGCGCAACTCGTCCGCAATCGCGGCAGGGTCGCCACCGCCTGCACGGGTCCATGTGGCCTGACCAGTGTAAAGCAAATCCGAAATGCCAAAGAACGCTTCGGGTGTGCCGGCACAACGCGCAACGGCAGAGGCCCACAGGCCGTAACGGTCAAAATACACTTCGCGGTACACAAAGTTGATCTTGTCCGTGTCGATGTAATCCGCCTTGAGCTGCTTATAGTTGCCCGCATGGAAGCTGGCGCAGTGTGGGCAGGTATAGCTGGCGTATTCGATCACAGTCACGGGTGCGTCGGGGTTGCCGATCTGCATGTCCACGATGGTCGATGTATCAAGATCCTCGGCAGCGGTTTGCGCATTGGCAGCACCCAACAGACGTTCAGCCTGTGCCGCTTGGCCCGGTGTTGTGGTGCTTGAGGGCGACGAGTACCAAAAGTAACCAGCAACGCCGAGGGCGAAGACCAGAACTGGGAAAAGACGTTTCATTGGCGTTATCCTTGTTTTTCTTTTGTGAGTATATTTGCGCCCAGCCGCTCAAGCGCGGCACGCAGGCCCTCGTCCGCGACCGGGGACACGACGGCGCTGGCCGCCTTGTGCATTTCCGGCCCGGGGGTCTTTGGGCTGGTGTCTTTGGGCTTGTGATCAAAGGCCACGCGCCCTTCGGCAAAACCGGTGGCCGCCGTCTGCGTGATCCGAATGCGCGCGATAGCGTTATAGCCGTAAACCGCATTCACGCGTGTGCGCAGCTGTTCTTTTTGCATTTCAAGCATTGGGGCCTGCGCGCCGGTCGTCAACAACGTGAGCGTCGCACCCATGCCGCCGCGCCCATAACTGACTTCGACCGGACGCGAGACTGCGGCGATATCTGCGCCCGCCACTTCGGTCCAATCTGTCAGCAAGCGTGACTGTGCGAACCCACGGCTTTCGCTGGCGCTGCGAATCCGCCCGGTCAGCAACGAAGCCGTCCGTTTAAATCCGAATGTTGTGGCGCGGCGCGGTGCCATGGTTATGTTCCTTTTCACTTGGCATATCATAGCGGGCGGCGGCGTTGGGACCACCCGTCACAGTAAGGGATACATAACGGTTGCGTGATCTAAGCGATAGTCTGCTGGAATGGTATGACGTGCATGCGCGCGCAATGCCATGGCGCGTGCCCCCTGCCGACAAAAAAGCAGGCCTGCGTCCCGACCCTTACGCCGTTTGGATGTCGGAAATCATGCTGCAACAGACCACAGTCGCCGCCGTCACCGCTTATTTTCAACACTTTATCGCGCGCTGGCCCACCGTTGCGGACCTAGCGGCCGCACAGGATGCTGACGTTATGGGCGAATGGGCGGGCCTTGGATATTACGCGCGTGCGCGCAATTTGCTGAAATGTGCGCGGGCCGTTGTGGCTGATCATGGCGGTGAATTTCCTGCCGATCACGCCGCTTTGTTGAAGTTGCCGGGAATCGGCCCCTATACCGCAGCAGCGGTTTCATCCATCGCCTTTGATTTGCGTCATGTGGTTGTGGACGGCAATGTTGAACGCGTCATGGCACGCATGTTTGACGAACACACACCGTTACCTGCCGCAAAACCAATCCTGACGGCCCATGCCGAACGGCTAACGCCAAACCAACGTCCCGGAGACTACGCCCAAGCTGTCATGGACCTTGGCGCGACGATTTGTTCCCCGAAATCCCCGGCCTGTGGCATTTGCCCATGGCGCGACCCTTGCAAGGCGCGCGCGAGAGGTACAGCGGCCAGTTTGCCGAAAAAGACACCGAAAAAAGCCAAACCCATCCGCCACGGCACTGTTTATTTGACGCAGCGCGATGATGGCGCATGGTTGTTAGAAACCCGACCCGACAGTGGGCTATTGGGAGGGATGCTAGGGTGGCCCGGATCAGAATGGGTGGACGCCAGCCTGCCTCGGCCTGTCGCGCCTCCGCTCAAGGCAGAGTGGACCAAGCTGGACGCAGAAGTGCGCCACACCTTCACCCATTTCCATCTGATATTGGATGTCATGGTGGCCACGGTCACAGACGCCGACTCCGGCGCGGGCAGCTTTGTGAACCTCAAAGATTTTCGCCCCTCGGACCTGCCTACAGTCATGCGCAAAGCGTTTGATCTGATCCAAAACTAGGGCAGCGGCGCTGCGTCACTCTTGGCAGGGCGCAATTGCGGCCCCTATGATAGCGATGTGCGTAAAAAGGAACTGACATGACACAACCGTCTTCCATGGCCCAAGTGCAAAATGCCCTGCCCTTTGCAGTGTCGTTTCTGTTGATCCCACTGGCGATCATCAGTGCCGTCTATGGCGGGTGGACTGTGATCTTGTTGCCTTTGGTGACGTGGTATCTGTTTTCATTCCTTGATCTTGCTGTCGGGCTAAACACCGATAACGCCGACCCCGAAACCGAAGAGGACGCGTTGTTCTGGTATGGTGCTATCACCGCCGCATGGATGCCCGCGCAATTCCTGCTGCTGTTTGGCATGATCGCCTATGTGGTCCCGGCCGAACATCTGGGCACGTTGGAAAAAATCCTGATCTTCTTTGGAGTTGGCGTGCTGACAGGTACAATAGGCATCAATTATTCGCATGAATTGATGCATCAAAAGAACAAGTATGAACGCTGGTTCGCTGACGCGTTGCTGGCAATGGTGCTGTATTCGCATTTTCGATCCGAACACCTACTAGTGCACCACCGCTATGTCGCCACACCGCGTGACCCTGTGACAGCCCGCATGGGCGAAAGTTTTTACCGCTTTTACCCGCGCGTTCTAAAACAGTGTTTTCATTCAGCTTGGAACGCCGAAGTCGCCATGCTGGCACGCAAAGATTTACCGCCAACCGATCTGTCCAACCCGTTTTGGAAATACGGCGCCTTGCAGGTGGTCTGTTTTGTGCTGGCCTTTGCCCTTGGTGGCTGGGCTGGCGTGGGGCTGTTTTTGCTACAGGCCGGGATCGCGATTTGGCAGCTAGAGCTGGTCAACTACATCGAACACTATGGGTTGACGCGCAAACATCTGGGCGAGGGAAAATACGAACACGTCCAGCCGCGCCATTCGTGGAATGCAGCGCACAAAGTGTCGAACTGGCTTCTGATCAATCTGCAACGTCATTCTGATCACCATTACAAACCTGATCGCCGTTTCCCTGTGCTGCAAACCTATACAGAGGCCGACGCCCCCCAACTGCCCTATGGGTATCCCGTGATGACGATCGCGGCGATGTATCCAACTCTTTGGCGACGCGTGATGAACCCGCGCGTGCACAAATGGCGCGAGATGTATTACCCCGAGATCACGGATTGGACCGCCTATAACAAGTCGACCAACCCGTTGCCTCGATAGTGGTTATTTAACCAGATAGTCGTACCACCCCTGCACGTTCTGGGTGCGCCAAGTGTCGTAGTTCAGCCAGTCGCTGTAATCTTCCATCAGAACAACGTCTTGGATGTCTGCCAAGGACGCGCCGGATTTGATGCCTTCCAGCACTTCGGCGCGCATGGTTTCCATATAGGTGATGACATCATCCAAATCCGCTTTGACGCCCATAGGGCCGTGGGCTGGGGCAAAGACTTCGAAATCTAGTGTGTTTGCCTTTTTGGCCTGTTCGACCCATGCATCGGGACTTGAGCTTGGCATCGTGCGGAACGGCAATCGCTTGGGGGCGGCAACGTCGGTGATAAAGGCCACGTTTTCAGGGCGCACCACGACCGCGATCAAGTCTTCGCCATGTCCGGGCCCAAGGTAGGTCAGCTCGATGGTCTTGCCACCATGTTCGAACACCATCGTATCATCAAAACGTTGGGTGGGTGCGACGCCATCGATGGCGGTGGGCGCATTGGCTTGGGCAATCACATTCGACGCTTCAAGTGCTGCCCCGCCAGAGGCATGATCAAGATGGCTGTGGCTGTAAATCAAGTGCGTGATTGGCTTGTCCGTGATCTCGGACAAATTGCCCTTTAGCCACGTCGCCGCATCGGCATTGATTGGGTCCACAACCACAACACCTGCATCCGTGACAACAACCATGGAAAAATGAAAATTGTTGCGGAACCGGTAAACGTCCCCGGCAACGGGCAGAAAGCCGCGTTGAACCTCTTGGGCCATGGCTGAGGGTGCAAACACACCAGACGTTAAGGCGACGGTTGACGCCGCAAGCGCCAAAGATAAGAGGGGTTTCGACATAAAAAGGTCTCCGAATTGAAAAGGTGCCCTTTAGCACTACGCGCCATCCGTGCATCCGACGAGTCACAGATCGGTGACAATGATAGTCAACGCACGCCAAACTAGGCGCGTTTCACCCCAAACAGCCAAACAAAAAAAACCCCGCCAATGAAGGCGGGGCATAGGTGTAGTGCCCATTGCAAAGCCTTTTACAAGGCCGCGGGCACCTGGCGGTGTTCGTAAAATCCTTGGTTAGTTCAGCATCTCTGCCCGGATCTGTTGACGCAGCAAATCGATGGGCACGGTTTTACCCTCGCGTTTGAAGCACCAATAGGTCCAGCCGTTGCAGCTTGGTGCGCCTTCCAGATGGGCGCCAACCTGATGGATTGATCCTTTGATATCGTCCCCAATCAAGGTGCCGTCTGCGCGAACCTTGGCTTTGTGACGTTTGTTCATGGAAAAAAGCTCTTCTCCCGGGCGCAGCATGCCGCGTTCAACCAACTGGCCAAAAGGCACGCGCGGTTCGGACCGTTTAGAAGCAGACACAGTCAGTGCCTCGCGGTCGAATTTACGCACGGAAGCGATGCGTTTCGCGGCGACCTTGCGGTAGGCCTCTTCGCGTTCGATCCCGATAAATTCGCGGCCCAACATCTTGGCCACAGCGCCGGTGGTGCCAGTGCCAAAGAACGGGTCAAGAACCACGTCTCCGGGGTTGGTCGACCCAACCAGCACACGGTGCAGCAGGCTTTCGGGTTTTTGCGTGGGGTGCGCTTTGTCGCCCGCATCGTCTTTTAGACGTTCGTGACCGGTACAAATGGGCAATACCCAGTCGCTGCGCATCTGAATGCCTTCGTTCAGGGCCTTCAGTGCTTCGTAGTTAAAGGTGTATTTGCTGTCTTCGGATTTACCGGCCCAAATCATCGTCTCATGTGCATTGGTAAAACGCTTGCCGCGGAAGTTCGGCATCGGGTTTGACTTGCGCCACACCACGTCGTTCAAAATCCAAAAACCTTCATTCTGCAACGATGTGCCAACACGGAAAATATTGTGATAGCTGCCAATCACCCAAATCGCCCCATTGGGCTTCAGCAAACGACGCGCGGCCTTAAGCCAAGCGTTGGTGAATTCGTCATATGCCTTAAACGAATTGAACTGATCCCAGTGATCGTCAACCGCATCCACCTTGCTATTATCGGGGCGATGCAAATCACCCTTTAGCTGCAAGTTATAGGGCGGATCGGCAAAGATCAGATCAACACTGCCCGCAGGCAAGCTGTTCATCACGTCAATGCAGTCACCCGCAATAATCTGGTTCAACGGAAGCGCCTCAGCGCTCTTCAAATGTTTCGTCATCTTCTGCCTCTGTCCCCGGCACATTTTGTGCTCGTTGGTTGGCTTCAAGATGAGTCATAGCTGATTCGCGGTCAATTTGTTTTTTGAATCAATCACTTAAGAAAAAACCTTGTCACAACATGTTGTGGACGGGTTTGAACGAACGTCTATGGTGTGGGGTTATGCCAAGATTTTGGATCGCAGCCATGTGGCTTTTTGATCCGTATCCCATGTTTGTCTCCCACCCATAGCCCGGATGCTGTTGCGCCAAATCCACCATGATCCGATCGCGACATATTTTCGCCACAATTGAAGCCGCCGCGATGGACACAGATCGCCCATCTCCCTTCACCAAAGCAGTCGCAGGCAAGGTCAATCCGCGCGGGATCATATTGCCGTCAATCAGCAAATGATCCGGGATACCGCGCAATCCTGCCACCGCCCGTTCCATCGCCAAATGCGAAGCGCGCAGAATATTCAACTCATCCACCTCCGTGACCGATGCATGGGCCACCGACACATCCGCGTAGGCAATGATCTCAGCCCATAAAACCTCGCGCCGCTTAGCGCTCAACTTTTTGGAATCGTCCAACCCGTCAGGAATATGCGCAACATCCAGAACAACAGCCGCCGCCGTCACCGGCCCGGCAAGCGGTCCTCGCCCGACCTCATCCACTCCCGCGACGCGACCACCAATCTGCGTCTCAAACGAAAAGTCCGGCATACAATCCCCTTCATCTTGCAAAATAAACTCCCGCCGGAGGCAAAACGCACTTTCCACAGGAAAGTGCAAACATCGTGTGCCGCTGCAAAGCGGCTCAATTCCCCCCTATCAATCAGTACAACAGAAAAAGGGCGGTGCCCGAACACCGCCCTTCCAGTCAGATCACGCCTAAGGGACGAAAAGACGCGATCCTATGCCCCGCTCTTAACGGCGGGCCAACTGATAACCCTGACGCGACAAACACTGCGCTTCATAGGCATAGCCTGCACCATGACGCGTACGCACACGCTGACCACAATGCTGTGGCAAGGAACTGGAAAACTTATAATTACGGCTCAAGCAATTTTGCCCAAAGGCTTGGATGTGACGGCCGCGATCCGTGCGCAGATTGCTCAGGCATCCCTTGGGCAGCAGCTTGCGGTTCACTTTACTTGGCAAAGGACGCGGCTGCACATGTTTGCGCTGGGGTGACACAGTGCGTTTGTGCGTCTTGGGCACCGGCTTATGTGTGTAAGTTTCCCGACGCGCTTTCTTATCGTCATTGCGTTTGTGGATGACGGCACCAGCAACCGCTAGCCCCAACACAATCGCCAAAGCCTTAGCCGCATCATTATCACTGGCACGTGCTGGAGCAGCAGAGAAACCGGTGATTGCAATAGCGACAGCGGCAATCGTCGCGATAAAGGGGCGTTGAATACGAAGGGTCATGAGGACAGTCCTTTTACGAGTGAATGGCAGACCGGATGTTCCAGCCCATGAAGGTTGTTGATGACGTCACCCTCACTCAACACCGCAAAGACAGGCAATAACGCGCCCCTGTTATCAAATATCATCCACTCCACAGGGCTGATGTTATTGAATATCTCTCAAGAAAAGCCCAAAGTCCGTCCCATGAAACAGATCGCACTCACTCTCTTTGTGACCCTTGCCCTGGCAAGCGCTGCGCATGCGCAATGCTATGCCGACTACAAGGCCAAGCAGGATAACCCCCTGCGCCTGCACTACGGCGTGGCGCAGGTCAGCGGGCAATGTTCCCAAAGCTCTGCCACCCAACAGATTCGTGCGCGGCTGGCAGCACAAGGCTGGACGCTGCTGCAAATACAGGCCGTCTTCGGACCCGAAGGGCTAGAGCAAAGGAAAGCCAGTGCAGGACAGTACTACCTCCGCTTCTGACATGCGGCGCGCCGGCGGGCGTCTGGTCACATTTGGGATAATCGGCATCGTCGCGTTGCTGGTCATTGCGGCATTGCTGCTGTTCCTCGCCTTGCCTGACGCAGGCGCATTTGATGCGCGGGTCGAACGCATATTTATCGAAAACTCCGACCTCACAAGCCCGGCAGAAATCAAACTTCTAGAAATCCTTGCGCAATCCGGCACGGCGTTTTCGGACACATTGGCAAGTTATCGCACCGTGATCTTCGTTTTGTTGATCTTTGCGACTGCTATGATGATCGCAGCGCTCGTGTTCCTTGTACTTTTGGTGAACTTCAACCGACGCATGGCACAAATTGAACGGGTGGGTATCCAGGTGAATTCACTCCTGATCAGCCGCGAGGAAAACACCGTCTACCTCAACAACCTCGGATTCAAATTGACCGCCGCAGCCATGGAAACGATGTCCGTCTTGGCCGAAGCCCGCATGGATGACGATGTCCTCTCAGGCTCCGAAATCGAAGGGGTGATCTCAGGGCGCAGCTCTGCTGACTGCGACGAAGCCGCAGGTGCCACCCGCATCAAACGCCTGCGCGACACACTGGGCAACCAAATCGTCAGTGAACTGCTGGTGAAAAACATCGCACGACGTGGTTATATGCTGGCCGTCGAAAAAGACGTGATCAAAGTCCTCTGATCCGACCTTCATCTTGCAAAACAAACTCCCGCGCATTGCCCGAAAGGTGGCTTTGCCACCAAAAGGGGATACACAATATCTGCTGGAAGCAGATGTATCAAATAGTGTGGCGCGCCAGCGCCTCATTTCTGTAGTGGTCACTTGGGCCAGCCTAAGGATAGGGTGTCACCAGAAAATCAGGAGAGCCCAATGCCCGCACCGCACAATCCATTCAAAGCCGCGCTTAAAAACGGCGATACCGTCATCGGCTGCTGGCTCAGCCTTGGCGATCCGCTCTCCACCGAAATCGCAGGGACCGCCGGCTTCGATTGGTTGTTGATCGACAGCGAACACACACCCTACGACATCACCCGCATCCGCATGCAATTGATGGCATTGCACGCTTCGGACAGTCACGCCGTTGTTCGGGTGCCTGCATCAGAGACATGGATGATCAAACAGGTGCTCGATGCAGGCGCACAAAGCGTGCTGGTGCCTATGGTCGAAAGTGCAGAACAAGCCAAACAACTGGTGCGCGACGTGCACTTTCCCCCGAATGGGGACCGCGGCGTCGGTTATGCCGGCGCGCGCTGCTCGCGGTTCGGGGCAATCAAAGATTATGGCCAAACAGCGGATGAACAAATCAGCTTGCTAGTACAGGTCGAAAACCGTGCAGGTCTGGCCGCACTTGATGACATCCTCGCAGTCGACGGCATCGACGGTGTGTTCATCGGTCCGGCAGACCTTGCAGCCGATATGGGCCATATCGGAGAGCTGACCCACCCCGAAGTGCAGGCCACCATCCAAGGCGCGTTCAAAAAGATCGAAGCGGCGGGCAAAGCGCCCGGCATCCTTACCCTGACACCGGAATTCACCCAAGACGCACTGGATTGGGGTGGGCGTTTTGTGGCGACCGGACTTGACTTGTTGATCCTTGCGAATGCGTTGCGCAATTTGGCAGGCACATGGGTGCCAAAAGGAAGCGGGTCGGCGGAGTAAACTCCTCCGCCTTACGGTTCAGCCACTTTTGATTGACAGTGCCGCCTGCGTATAGCCGCCCGCGGCACCGTCGATGAAATGGATATGATTGTCTTCCATGATCGAGGGCACGATGCAGGTCATCATCGCCTCGTCTTGCGTATGCATTCCGAAACGAATGGTGCCTGCCGCCTCTGCCTTTTCCAGCAGCTCTGCCAAGGCCGCGATTGTGTCAGTGTCACAATCAATCGTCATCTTCAGCCCATCATCAAATTTGCGAAAATCTGCATTTCCCCCAACGGCGCGTTGGTAATGCGCCGGATCAAACCCACGCACCTTGATCTTGGTTTTGAAAAGCACCCAAGCAATCGCCGCCTCAAACAGAATTTGCCGTTTGCGCTTTGCAACCGGCATATCACCGCGCGAAGCATGGGCCTCAAGGGTGGCACCGGGCGGCGGCCATCCGGTACTGAGGCTTTCGTTGGGCGCGGGGTGACCGCCGCGGTCCAGATGGCGCACCGCTTGCAACACCGCCTGCGCCAGCTCGCCAAAGACCGCGCCGCTGACACCGTCCTGCGGCTGCACCAACAATGACAAAATGGTGCCATTGCGCGATTTAATATGGTTCCAACGACAACTCAAACCGGTCAAATCCGGCTGCGTGCCCGGCGCGGCGGCAGGGATCGTGTCCACACCCGCCTTCATCTGGGCTTCGGCCCAAAGCACACCACCGCCGGTGAACATCGCATAGTCTATGCCATCCGAAACCCGGTAACGTGCCACCCTAACTTCACGCCCCGCCGCACGGATATCCGCGACAGAAAACAAACCGATCCGCAGACCCATATCAAACTCTTCCCGCGCCCAAACCTGCACAGCAGCCAAAGCCGCGCGCGCTTCTTCTGCGAATTCCTGCGGATGGGCAAAGGCCGCCCCATCGCCACCAAAGATATAAGGAAAGGCCCGCCCGCCTGCGGCATTGATCTGCGCCGATATCACAGCCGCCCCGATCATGTTTACAATCTTGTACTTGCCGTCCGCGATCGCCGCCGTTGATCCCATAATGTCAGACGTGCCCACCACCCAATCTTTGGGTAAAGGGTCGTAAAGCTCTGGCCGGGCCATATCGGAAAAGGTCACGCGCTGCGGCAAGCTTTCATAGAACATCAGACACCTCTTTCTTTTTTCAACCTAACACAGAGCCGCGGTTCGGCAATCGGGCTTGCACCAACCGGTTGGCCATGCGACGCAATGCGAAGGGATCGGAGACCTCATGCAAATAGGATTAATTCTGCTGGCATTGGCCTATGTGCTAAGTCAGTTTTTTCGCGCGTTTCTGGCGGTGCTGACTGTACCGTTGGAAACTGATCTTGGGATCACGCCGGATGTGCTGGCGACGGCCTCGGGGCTATGGTTCTTATCTTTTGCAGCGCTGCAAATCCCTGTGGGGTGGGGGCTGGACACTTTGGGGCCACGCCGCACGTCCGGATGGTTGCTGCTGATCGGCGGAGGCGGCGGCGCGGCCCTTTTTGCGCTGGCCCAATCGGCCGAGCAAATTCACATCGCGATGATCCTGATCGGGGTCGGTTGTGCACCCGTTCTGATGGCAAGCTTTTATATCTTTGCCCGCACATTTCCCCCTGCGCGCTTTGCCACATTAGCCGCTTTGATGATCGGGGTTGGTACCTTGGGCAATCTGATGTCCTCATATCCTATGGCCTTTGCCGCACAAACCATCGGCTGGCGGGCCGCTCTTTGGTTGTTGGCCATAGGTTGCGTGGTTGTCGCCCTTGGCATTCTTGCGACTGTGCGCGACCCGGCCAAGCCTGAAGGCAACGCGCAAGGGTCGCTGCTCGATTTGCTACGCATGCCCGTTTTGTGGCTGATGCTACCTTTGGCGATTGTGAACTACGCCCCGATCGGCGCTTTGCGTGGTTTGTGGATTGGACCGTACTTAAGTGATGTTTTTGCATTGAACGTTTCGCAGATTGGTGTCGCGACCCTTGTGATGAGCGTGGCAATGATCCTTGGCACGCTGGCCTATGGGCCATTGGACCGCATATTGGGAACCCGCAAGTGGGTGGTCTTTGGCGGCAATTTTGCGGCCTTTATACTGCTCGTTCTGTTGGTCATGTTCAGCAATGCGAACGCCTGGCTTGCCATTGCATTGCTGGCCGGGGTTGGTTTTTTCGGATCCAGCTTTCCCGTTATCATCGCACATGCGCGTGGGTTTTTTCCCGAACATTTGATGGGACGCGGTGTGACGCTGATGAACCTGTTTGGCATCGGTGGCGTGGGGCTTATGCAATTCGGCACCGGACGCATCCACAGTGCGTGGTCAGGACAGGCACCGGATGCGCCATACGTGGCGATCTTTGTCTTTCTGGCAGTGTCGCTGGCGGTCGGTCTGTTGTTCTATGCACGCAGCCGTGACACCCGCGACTGAGACGCCCCTTTCCCCTGCCATTCTTTGGGTATAAAGGCCACGTCACCTACCCAAGAAGGAGAAAATCATGGGGTATCGTGTCGTCATCGCGGGTGCCACCGGCAACGTGGGCCGTGAAATGCTGAACATCCTGGCCGAGCGCCAGTTTCCTGTCGACGAGCTGGCCGTTTTGGCAAGCCGCCGTTCGCTGGGAACGGAAGTCTCGTTTGGTGATAAAACGCTGAAGACGAAGGATCTCGATACGTTTGATTTCACGGGATGGGATATGGCGTTGTTTGCGGTTGGTTCCGAAGCCACCGAAAAATATGCGCCCCGCGCGGCCAAGGCAGGCTGTGTGGTCATCGATAACTCTTCGCTTTATCGCTATGACGCGGACATCCCGTTGATCGTGCCTGAAGTGAATCCAGATGCGATCATGGATTATTCCAAGAAGAACATCATCGCCAACCCAAACTGTTCGACTGCGCAGATGGTTGTGGCGCTAAAGCCTTTGCACGACCGCGCCACGATCAAACGCGTTGTGGTCAGCACGTATCAATCCGTGTCCGGTTCGGGCAAGGAAGGTGCGGACGAGCTGTGGGATCAGACCAAGTCGATCTACAATCCTGTGACCGACGTCCCGCCTAAAAAGTTCCAAAAGCAGATCGCATTCAACGTGATTCCGCAGATCGACGTCTTCATGGAAGACGGCATGACCAAGGAAGAGTGGAAAATGATGGTCGAGACGAAGAAGATCGTCGATCCTAAGATCAAAGTCACAGCGACCTGTGTACGCGTGCCGGTGTTTGTCGGTCACTCCGAAGCGGTCAACGTTGAGTTTGAAGACTTCTTGGATGAAGACGAAGCCCGAGATATCTTGCGCGAAGCCCCCGGTATCATGGTTATAGATAAGCGCGAAGACGGCGGGTAC
>NZ_JBDVGB010000082.1:0-15614 GCF_039940735.1 Tateyamaria sp. | reverse complement strand
GGCAGTGCCTAGTCTGGTGATTGTCGCCGTGGGCTTGTTGCCGGTTA
This sequence comes from Tateyamaria sp., assembly GCF_039940735.1. Lineage (GTDB taxonomy): Bacteria > Pseudomonadota > Alphaproteobacteria > Rhodobacterales > Rhodobacteraceae > Tateyamaria. The sequence goes on along the minus strand of NZ_JBDVGB010000082.1, from coordinate 15,567 downwards.
TCCTGATTTGTCGTCAGGTGGGCCGTAGGTAAGGCGTGTGTTCACACGCCATTCATAGGTGCAGTGGGCGCATGCAAAAGGGCCAAAGCAAGCGAATGCCTTGACCCTCGAGAGTAGCGTGTAAGGCGCAGCTTGGTGCGCGTCCGATCAGTCTTTGGGACCGATCTTATCTTGCGTCTGCGTCTCAAAATCCGACGCGTCGTGGCGTTCATGCAATTGCAGCTCTGGCTCACCAAAGGCACGGTTGACCATGCGACCACGCAACGTCGCAGGGCGGGCATCGATCTTTTTCGCCCAAGCCATCACGTTCGTATAGCTTTCGACATCAAGGAATTCCGCGGCCGAATACAGACGCCCAAGGCACAGCTGACCATACCATGGCCAAATAGCCATGTCGGCGATGGAATAATCGTCGCCCGCAATGAACGGATGATCGGCTAGTTGACGATCTAGCACATCAAGCTGGCGCTTGCTTTCCATCGCGTAGCGGTTGATCGGATATTCATACTTCTCGGGCGCATAGGCATAGAAGTGACCAAAGCCGCCACCAAGAAAGGGGGCGGACCCCATTTGCCACATCAGCCAGTTCAGCACTTCGGTGCGAGCCGCACCAGAGGCAGGCAAGAACATCCCGAACTTCTCGGCCAAGTGGATCATCATGGACCCGGATTCAAACACGCGCACTGGCGTGTCACCGGAATTGTCCATCAAGGCTGGGATTTTCGAATTTGGGTTCACCTCGACAAAGCCCGATCCAAATTGATCGCCTTCGCCAATGTTGATTAGCCACGCGTCATATTCCGCTTCTTTGACGCCCGCTTCTAGCAGTTCTTCAAGCAGCATAGTGACTTTGACGCCGTTAGGTGTGGCCAGCGAGTAAAGTTGGAATGGATGCTTGCCGACTGGTAGGTCTTTGTCCGCAGTGGCCCCCGCGATGGGGCGGTTGATCGATGCGAACTTGCCGCCCGATTCTGAATCCCAAGTCCATTTGGCGGGTGGGGTGTAGGTGGGATCACTCATGTTGCAGCCTTCCGTTGATGCCTTTCACAGCAACTTAGGCGCTGTGCTACGGTGAACAAGGGCATAAGCTGTGCGCAGATGAAGAACCGGGCCGCAGCCCTAGAACTCTTTCAAGTTTGGCGGATCATAATCGTTTTCGGGATCGTTACGCCGTTCCAGCGCTGTTTCGTGAATTTCCGAACCGGGCGGGATATGACGATATTGGCCAAGAGGTAGGTAATATCCGCAAAATCCCCATTGCTTAGGCCATCGCGAGCGCCGCTTGAGCCTTGGAAGCGCTTCCAAGATAAACCACCCCTTTTTGATCTGGCTGTGTAGCGGGGCAAATGGATTGGGTTTGGAGATTTGCAGGTTCATCCTTTTGGTGTCCTTGTCCTCTTTGCCTAGGATATAGCGATTGTAGATGGTTTCGCGAAACGCCAAACCATCGACCGATAGGGCGTCCAACTCTTGGCGCATCCAATGCATGGTGATCTTTGCCAAGCCTGCCTCGGTCTCGGGGATGGATCCGGCCACGTCGGTATGAGTGCCTGCAAACCAAACCTGTTTGACATCCTGCGGCGGTGGGTTGTTTTTCTTTTTCTTCCGACTTCCGAAATAAGTTTGCCCCGGCGTCCAGAATTGATGGCGAAAGAACCGACGCGTTTCATCGATTGATAAAACGTGGCGCACTGATTCCACCGACGGGTTTTCATCGACGCTGGAATGGGTCGAAAATTCGATGAACGTGCCCCATTGCGGGCGAATGCGGATCATTGAACTGACTGTGTCCCACAACCCTAAAAATCGAATGGGTGGATGGCGCATTTGGAACGCCTTTTCCAGCATGCGCAGTTTGGCGTGTTTGACACGTGGGTCGTCTTTTCTGATTTTGCGCCAAGCGCGAAAGGCAGGGGCCACAAGGTGAAATTCGCTGGGGTGGACCAGCCCAAAGTCATTGATGAACCCGGCCAAAACCCGCGCTGTATAGGCCCCTCGGGAATAACCAAAAAAGTACAGCCGGTCGCCGTCTTCGTAAGTTTTGCACAGAAACTCGAACGCCCGCAGGACATTGTTTTCCAGCCCCGTTCCTGCGATCAAACCCAGAATTTGTTTCGGCTTCGAAAGGAACATCCGTGCAAAGGGATGTGTGTCTAAGGTGCCGACGCCCGGATGATAAAACACGATCTGATCGTCAGAACGTTCAAGGCTTTTGTAAAGCCGAAGGACATTAGATTCGTTGCTTTCAATTTCGTTTCCGGTGCCATCAAGGCAAACGACTAATTTGCGAGACATAGATTCAAATCCCTAATCCTATTTAAAATAAGAGCAGGATACCCGTTTAAGGCGAGAAAGCAATTTAAACCAAGAATTGCGCGTGGCAGCGCATGGACAGTTTATAGCTTTGTGCGGACACTACGCTTTTGCGAAAATGATGTGGGGTTGATGGAGATGTGGGGCTGATGGAAACGGCCCAAGCAGCGTTCTTCTCAAGGGTAGGTCGTTGGGCGCGGCACAAAGAAAAAGCCGCCCGGATTAAGGCGGCTTTCACGTCGTTCATTTGCGTTGTCTTAACCCTGGCGGGCTTTGAACCGGCGTTGCGTCTTGTTGATGACGTATACGCGGCCTTTACGACGCACAACGCGGCAATCACGGTGCCGGTTTTTGAGCGAGCGGAGCGAGTTGCGAACCTTCATGGCGCTTCTTCCTCATGTTTCATGGCGGATCAGCGCCGGGTTGCGTTTTGGCACTGATGTGCCGGTGTAGGTTGCGTCGGGGCACAAGGCCCGTCAGCGAAATGCGGTGGTGCGAGATACAAGGATCGAACTTGTGACCCCTTCGATGTCAACGAAGTGCTCTACCGCTGAGCTAATCCCGCACATTACCCTGCGTTTTAATCCTGCCCACAATAAAAGTGGGCGCGGAAATCCGCGCCGGGTATGGGGGCTATAAAAGGAGTCGTAAGCGGGATCAAGGGGTTTTGGCTTTGTCATGTCATGCGCTATGATGATCACCGAGAGGAGAGTCGATGCCCAAGGTCGCATATGAAGTAAAACACCCTGAACGACGCACAAGTTGCGTGGTGTTTGCGTCACCCCATTCGGGGCGCGACTATCCGTCGAGTTTTCTGCACAGCACGGTTCTGGACGAGATGGCGATCCGCTCATCTGAAGATGCCTTTGTAGATCAATTGTTTGAAGTTGCTCCGCAGGCGGGTGCGCCTTTGTTGATGGCGGGTGCTCCTCGTGCCTATGTGGATTTAAACCGCAGTTGCGATGAATTGGACCCGGCTTTGATCGCCGGGGTACGCCGTCAGGGACACAACCCTCGTGTTGCCAGTGGGCTTGGCGTTATCCCCCGCGTTGTGTCCAACGGGCGCGCGATTTATCGCGGCAAACTGACGATGGCAGAGGCAGAGCGGCGCATTGATCGGTACTGGCGGCCTTATCACCACATGTTGCAAACGTTGCTGGATGGTGCACATCAGCAACATGGACAGGCTATTTTGATTGATTGTCATTCTATGCCTCACGAAGCGATGGACGGCGTGACGCGCGGTGCGATGGCGCGCCCTGATGTTGTGCTGGGCGATCGTTTTGGCGCTGCGGCATCGGGCGAGGTCATGGATTTGGTGGAATCTGCATTCGCAGAGGCTGGGTTTACAGTTGCACGCAACGCGCCCTTTGCGGGTGCCTATATTACGCAGGCCTATGGGCGTCCGTCGCGCAATCAGCATGCGGTGCAGGTGGAAATTGACCGCGCGATTTATATGAACGAATCGCTGATCCGTCCGAACAGCAGCTTTGCAGCGGTGCAGGAACGACTGAGTGCAGTTGTAAGCAAAATCGCGACGATTGGCCAAAAGCGGGTGCGCTTGGCGGCTGAGTAATCAGCGCAGCGCGCGCCCTTTTAGAATTGCATCATGTCCGAACTTACTTCGGATTGCATCTGTGGCACGTTCTGCCTTTCCACGTTTGTGCGCATCAGGGTCAAGCAGATCACCTGAAACTTCGGCGGCATCTGCGCTGCACAGATCAGATATGCCACAACCCAACAAACGATACGGTCCTTCATCCCCGACCTGATCAAATAGCGCCCGCGCAGTGCGATAAATTGTGTCGGCCAGCTGTGCCGGTTCGCGCAAGGAAATGCGCCGCGTCAGGGATGAATGATCGTGGCGCTTCAGCTTAAGCGTCACAACGCGGCCGGCAAGGTTTCGAGCCTTGGCACGATCAGAGACTTTTTCGGCCAAACGCCAAAGGTGTCCGTCTAGAATATCCAGATCGCTGGTGTCGTCGTGAAAGGTGGTTTCTTTGCTGATCGATTTCATGGGGGCGTCGCGTGACACTTGGCGTTTGTCCTTGCCACGGGCCAGATACCAAAGCCGATCGCCCATGGACCCAAATCGTTGGCCAAGATCGCGCCGTTCCCATCGTAGCAGGTCGTTGAAAGTGCGGATGCCGGCCTTTTCAAGCGAGGCCTGCGCGGCGGGGCCAATACCCCAAATCAGTCGAACGGGTTTGTCACGCAAGAAGTTTGCCGTTTCGCCCGCGCCAATCACCGAAAAGCCACGGGGTTTCTCAAGGTCCGAGGCGACCTTGGCCAGAAACTTGTTATGAGAAAGGCCAATCGAACCGCTTAATCCCAATTCGTCCTTCATCCGTTTGATCAATCGCGCCAGCATGACCGCAGGGGGCGCGCCGTGCAGTCGGGCGGTGCCGGTAAGGTCCATGAACGCCTCATCAAGCGAGAGCGGTTCGATGGCTGGGGTCAGGTCTTCCATCATGGCGCGGATCGCGCGGGAAGCTTCGGCGTAGGCTTCCATCCTTGGTTTGATGATAATCGCTTCGGGGCAAAGTTTCAGTGCTTGGAACATCGGCATGGCGGATCGCACACCGCGAATGCGCGCCACATAACACGCGGTCGATACCACGCCGCGTCGCCCGCCGCCGATAATCAGGGGCTTGCCTTCAAGACTAGGATCGTCGCGCTTTTCCACAGAGGCATAGAAGGCATCGCAATCCATGTGGGCGATGGTCAAATCGAACAGTTCGGAGTGACTGACAACACGTGGGCTACCGCAGGCCGGACAGCGCCGGGCGGTGTCAAATTGGGTCAGGCAATCGCGGCAAAGGCTGGGCATGAGCGGGCTTTGTGGCTAGGTCATTGAGTGTAGCGTGATGGATGGGATTTGAACATGGGCGGACGAGTGATTGGCGCGAAACTGGCATTGTTTGTCGGCAATCAGCTGGCAAGTTTGCAGCGAGACGATAAGCCGGGCCTGTTGTGGGCAGGGTTCTGGGATCTGCCTGGTGGCGGAATTGAACCGGGTGAAACACCTTTGCAGTGCGCGCTGCGCGAAACCCATGAAGAACTGAGTTTGGTAATTGATCCTGCGCTTGTGACTTGGGGGCGGGACTATGGCACGTCGAGCGGGGACATTTCGTGGTTCTTTGTTGCCCATGTCGGGCCAGAGGTCGAAGACCAAATCGTTTTGGGCGACGAGGGTCAGGGATGGATGTTGATGCCTGTCGATAAGTTCATCGCTCACAAGACTGTCGTGCCACAATTCAAGACGCGCTTGGGCGATTATTTGGCTGGCGTGGGGTCGGCAGGCATTGACCGAGGGGATTCTTCCTAAAGGACCCCCCGCACCGAAGCGGGGGGAGGTGACGAACCTCAGGAAGATATGGTTCGTCGGGGAGTATCACCTAGGGCAAGCATACCCCTAAAGCGTGCATGTACACAGTCATGAATTCCTGACCTGCCGATATATGGTGGCGTTGTTGCCTTTTAGGTACAACCTGTTGATGCGATGATAGGTGTGGTTCGCCTTATGGGTGTGTTTCCCGTTGCTTGTTTTCTGTTTGACTTCAGCAGTTTGGAATGGTGATTTACGGGTTTTTCATCTCTGCAAAGATGGCCTCGGCGGCCAGTTTAGGATCGTCGGCACGCCAGATCGGACGGCCCACAACGATATGGTCCACGCCGTTCGCGATGGCATTTGCGGGGGTTGCGACGCGTTTTTGATCCCCTGATGCGGCACCTGCGGGGCGGACACCCGGTGTAACGATTAGGCGATCGGTTGCTTCGGGCAGGGCGCGAATGGCCGCCGCTTCGTGCGGAGAGGCGATGACGCCATCGGCTCCGGCAACCAATGCACGACCTGCGCGATCCAGCACCAAGTCACCGACTTCGCCCTGTTGGATTAAACAATCATCAAGATCTGCGCGATCCAGCGAGGTCAAGATTGTGACAGCCAGGATCTTTAATGACGATCCGGCGGCGCCTTCTTTCGCGGCACGTACCACGTGGGGGTCGCCGTGCACTGTCAGGAAATCGAGATCGTATTGCGCAAGGCCGCGTACTGCGGCTTCGACTGTGGCGCTGATGTCGAACAGCTTCATATCGAGAAAGATGCGTTTGCCCTGTTCTTGCTTCAGCTCATTGGCCAGCGCAAGGCCACCGCCGGTAAGCATACCCAATCCAATTTTATAAAAGTTGACACTGTCGCCAAGCTTTTGCGCCAAATCTAGACCCGCCACTGCGTTTGGCACATCCATTGCCACGATCAATCTGTCATCAGCCATCACTATCGCCCCTAGTTTTTTTCCTACGCCCCGCATACGGCAGGACATCGATAAAATCCATCATTGGGATATGGAAAAAACTTCATATCGCCAAACGCCTATTCGTGACGAAAAAACCCGGATGCGCAGAAGCATCCGGGTCAGTTGTTCAGAAACATTGCAGGCAGGCTTATGTTTCTGTGTACTTTTGCCTCACCGCGGCGCGAGGGACAAAAAGCGCAGGGCGAACAGGCAAGAGAATTCTATGAATTAAGCTGCGTAAAACAGTTCGTTCAGCAACTCTTCGCGTAGGGTTTCGCGGGGTGGCGTTGGGCGACCGGCGCGTTGCGTAATAGGTGCGGGCGTTTGAATTGAATCGATTTGACCACGGCCATGGCGGCGCAGAGCCTGAGTTGATAGCCCGGTGGCCGCAAGTTCAAAGTCCATATCGATCGGAGCGTCGATGGCACAGGCGTAGCGGCGTGAGCCTTGAGCGTCATGTACAGTCACCAACGCCTCGAACGTTTGGCTGGCGGCGTTGTAGATTACGTCATTCATTTGCAATGGTACGGTCTGCATTTTATTCACCTACATTTTGTGGTTCTGCTCTTGTGCTTAACAAGATGGGCATAGTTTCATAAGAAAACAGGGGGAATCGGAGACACGTAGCGTCACAAAACGGTGCGCAATTTTCCGACGGCTTTTAAATTTCTTTTTAAGTATTTGATTTTGAACAGATAAATTATTTCAAGCTATGCGTGAAAAAAGGTTAAGAACTGCACTGATTTCAGCCGCCCTTTAGTGCAATTCGTTGTTCTAACAGCAAAAAATCGACAATTTTAGGTGGTGTGGCATTCCAATATGACGCTTCATTTGACGCTTATTGTCCTCAATGTGTCGCGTGATTTGCGCAGGTGCGGGTCTTGTGCGCCCTGATTGCGGCCCCATCTTTTGACATGAAGGTCCACAAGGATCGCGTGCCTTATGATAGGGCGTGATAAAGTTGGGCGCTGTAAAAGGAGAATGACCATGGACTTGAGCAAGTTCACGGAGCGGTCGCGCGGTTTCGTGCAGGCGGCGCAGACCATTGCGACACGTGAAAGCCACCAACGGCTAACCCCTGACCATTTGTTAAAAGCGCTGATGGATGACGATCAGGGCTTGGCATCCAATCTGATCACCCAAGCAGGCGGCGATCCGGTGCATGTTTTGAATCATGTCGAGCAGAGTTTGGCAAAGCAGCCCAAGGTGACGGGGGACGCTGGGCAAACGTATTTGGATCAAACCACCACTAAGGTGCTGGCCGAAGCCGAAGTGCTGGCCAAGAAGGCGGGCGACAGCTTTGTCCCAGTTGAGCGCATTCTGACGGCGCTTGGCATGGTGAAATCGACGGCGCGTGACGCTTTGAAAGCCGGAAAGGTCTCTCCTCAGGAACTGAATTCCGCAATCAATGATATTCGAAAAGGCCGCACAGCTGACACAGCGAATGCAGAAGAAGGGTATGACGCGTTAAAGAAGTACGCGATGGATCTGACTGCGCGCGCTGAGGCGGGCAAGATCGATCCGATCATCGGTCGTGACGAGGAAATTCGCCGCGCGATGCAAGTTTTGAGCCGCCGCACAAAGAACAACCCGGTGCTGATTGGTGAACCCGGTGTGGGCAAAACCGCGATTGCCGAGGGCCTTGCCCTGCGCATCGTGAATGGCGACGTGCCGGAATCACTGCGCAACAAGCGTTTGATGGGTTTGGACATGGGCGCGTTGATTGCGGGTGCAAAGTATCGTGGCGAATTTGAGGAACGTTTAAAGGCAGTGTTGAATGAGGTCATGGATGCCGCGGGCGAAGTGATTTTGTTCATCGACGAAATGCACACTTTGGTTGGGGCGGGGGCGTCCGAAGGCGCGATGGATGCGGCCAACTTGATCAAGCCTGCGCTTGCGCGGGGGGAATTGCATTGTGTCGGTGCGACAACCCTGAACGAATATCGCAAGTACGTCGAAAAAGATGCCGCCCTTGCCCGACGCTTTCAACCCGTTCTGGTCGAAGAGCCCACGGTTGAGGATTCCGTCAGTATCCTGCGCGGGATCAAGGAAAAGTACGAATTGCACCACGGCGTGCGGATTTCGGACAGTGCCTTGGTGACCGCCGCAACGTTGAGCCACCGCTATATTACGGATCGCTTTTTGCCGGATAAGGCCATCGATTTGATGGACGAGGCGGCAAGCCGTTTGCGCATGGAGGTTGATTCCAAACCCGAAGAACTGGACGCGTTAGATCGTCAGATCCTGCAAATGCAGATCGAGGTTGAGGCACTGCATCTTGAGGATGATATGGCCTCAAAGGATCGGCTTGCAACGCTTGAAAAAGATCTGGCCGAATTGTCAGAACGCAGTGCCGAAATGACAGCGCAATGGCAGGCCGAACGGGACAAGATGGCGTCGGCGCGTGATATCAAGGAACAGTTGGATCATGCCCGTGCGGCCTTGGATATCGCCAAGCGCGAAGGCAACCTTGGGCGTGCGGGCGAGTTGTCGTACGGCGTCATCCCCGAATTCGAACGCAAGTTGGCCGAGGCCGAAGGAGTTGAAGGCGACACAATGGTGGCCGAAGCCGTCCGCCCTGAGCAGATTGCAAGCGTTGTTGAGCGGTGGACCGGTATTCCTGTCGCCAAAATGCTGGAAGGGGAACGTGACAAGTTGCTCCGCATGGAAGACGAATTGCATGCCCGCGTCATTGGTCAAAATACCGCCGTGCGTGCCGTTGCCAACGCCGTGCGTCGGGCGCGTGCCGGGCTGAACGACGAAAATCGTCCTTTGGGATCGTTCCTATTCCTTGGCCCAACGGGGGTCGGTAAAACCGAACTGACCAAGGCGGTCGCGTCGTATCTGTTTGATGACGAGCACGCGATGGTTCGTATCGACATGTCGGAATTCATGGAAAAGCATGCGGTGTCGCGGCTGATTGGTGCGCCTCCCGGCTATGTCGGGTATGATGAAGGTGGCGTACTAACCGAAGCTGTTCGGCGCCGTCCTTATCAGGTGATCCTGTTTGACGAGGTCGAAAAGGCGCATCCGGATGTGTTTAATGTGCTGTTGCAGGTGCTGGATGACGGGATGCTGACAGACGGGCAGGGGCGGACTGTGGATTTCAAACAGACGCTGATTATCCTGACGTCCAACCTTGGTGCTCAAGCACTTAGCCAACTGCCCGATGGCGCTGACCCAAGTGGCGCGCGGCGTGATGTGATGGATGCGGTGCGGACGCACTTCCGCCCTGAATTCCTGAACCGTCTGGATGAAACGATCATCTTTGATCGCCTCGCGCGCGAGGACATGGATGGCATCGTGACGATCCAAATGGCGCGGCTGTTGAAACGCCTTGCGGCGCGCAAGATCACGCTGTCATTGGACGACGGTGCCCGCAAGTGGTTGGCAGACGAAGGATACGACCCCGTGTTTGGCGCCCGCCCGCTGAAACGCGTGATCCAATCGGCGTTGCAAAACCCATTGGCTGAGATGCTGTTGGCGGGTGATGTGCGCGATGGGGACACGATTGAGGTGACCGCCGGCGCTGATGGTTTGCTGATTGGTGACAAAATTGCCGGTTCGAACCGACCAAGGCCGGACGATGCCGTCGTGCATTAGCATCGTGCAATTTGACAAGCAGGCAATAAATTGGATGCAAAGCCCCCGAAGAGTGATCTCCGGGGGCTTTGATTTAAATAATGGTAAACGTCGTGTCGATGGCGTCTTGGAACGCGTTGAATTCGTCCAGAGTCGTGATCAACAGGTTTTCCACCGTGATGGTCCCGCCCGTATGCTGGATCAATGGGGTGCCTGAAGTGATATCCGTTTGGACGAGAAAGGCCGTACCAGTGATTTCAATCGTATCTTCAAGTGGGTTGAAATCGGTGATGGTGTCGTTTCCGGAAAGTTCGTTAAAGACAAAGATGTCCTCGCCCGCGCCACCTGTCAGCATGTCCTCGCCAGCACCGCCTGTCAGGGTGTCATTGCCTGCACCGCCGTCGATCGTATCATCTCCGCCCAAGCCATCGATGCTTTCTGCAGCGTCCGTACCGATTAGGTCATCGGCGCCTTCCGTTGGGGTGGCTATTGGGACGAAAAACGTCGTGTCGATGGCGTCCTGGAACGCGTTGAATTCGTCCAGAGTCGTGATCAACAGGTTTTCCACGGTTATGGTCCCGCCCGTATGCTGGATCAATGGGGTGCCTGAAGTGATATCCGTTTGGACGAGAAAGGTCGTACCAGTGATTTCAATCGTATCTTCAAGTGGGTTGAAATCAGTGATGGTGTCGTTTCCGGAAAGTTCGCCAAAGACAAAGATGTCGGCACCCGCGCCACCTGTCAGCACGTCCTCTCCCGCGCCACCTGTCAGGGTGTCATTGCCAGCACCGCCGTCAATTGTATCATTTCCGCCTAGCCCGTCGATGCTGTCGGCCCCCGCTGTACCGACGAGGTCATCAGCAAACTCTGTCGGGCCGGTTGGTTCGGCCAGGACAAGGTCGCTGTTGTCCAGACTTGCCAGATCGACGTTTTCCAACAAAAGCGAGTCACGGTCAGACAGCTGTGCGAACACATCAGCACCCTGTTGCACAAAACCAAGTTCAGAAATGTCGGTGAAACCCCACGCCGAAACGTCCAAAATGTCGCCGTTTGTGTCGAAATCGGTGACGGTGTCGGCGCGCATCCGGTCGTCAAAGACAAATAGGTCATTGCCCGCGCCGCCCGTCAATTGGTCCGCGCCTTGTCCGCCCAAAAGGGTATCGTTGCCTGCGCCGCCATCGATCCTGTCTTTGCCGGCGCCGCCGTCCAACAGATCATCGTCTTCTTCACCATAAAGCCGGTCATTTCCGTGTTCGCCGATCAGCGTGTCATCGCCTTCGCCGCCGTACAGGCGGTCGTTGTTGCTGCCGCCATCTATCAGGTCATTGCCGCTGGCGCCGTTGATAACGTCATTGCTGGCATCACCGGTAATAGTGTCGTTGCCGCTGCCACCATAGATGCGGTCAACGCCCGATCCGCCGATGATCACGTCGTCACCCGCGCCGCCGTTCAGGGTATCGTTCCCTTGCCCGCCGTCTAAAGTGTCGTTGCCATCGCGGCCCTTCAAAAGATCAGACCCTGCTCCGCCGGTATAGTTGTCATCGCCGGTCGTGCCGAAAATGGAGTCGCCACCTAGGGTGGGTGTGATAACGGGCGCTTCATCAAGAATGAAATTTGCATTGTTTAGGTCCGCGGCAGACAGCCCGGTCAGCTCGACAAAATTGCCGTTTCCGGTGTTGATGCGTAACCCGGTTCCCACATCCTGAATTGTCAGTTGTGATATGTCCCAAACACCAAGCAAGGACACGTCCAACAGATCTTCGCCAAGGGTGAAATCTGCGATTGTGTCTTGGCCTTCACCGTTACGGATGCGGAAAATGTCGTTGCCCGTGCCCCCGGAGAGGTTGTCATTGTCTTGGCCGCCATTGATGTCGTCATCGCCGTCGCCGCCGACGATGGTGTCGTCGCCCTTGTCGCCGATCAGTGTGTCATTGCCTTCACCGCCGTCGATCAGGTCTTCTTGGTTGCCACCGTCGATCAGGTCTTCGTTCCCGCCGCCGAAAAGTGCGTCGCGTCCCGCGCCGCCAATTAACGTGTCGTTGCCGTCGTCGCCGTGGAGTGTGTCGTTACCGGATTCGCCTTCGATGGCGTCATTTCCATCACCACCCGATGCAATGTCTGAACCGCCGCCAGCGGCGAAGACATCATCGCCCTCTAGTAAATCGATACGGTCTGAATTCGAAGCGCCGACCAGAGTGTCGTTGCCGGATGTTGGCTCAGATGGAATGGTGTCTTCTACGACTTCTAAAATATCGGCCAAAATAAAATCTCCAGATTCAATGCGATCAAAACGGCTAAGCGCGTCCGTGTAATGTTTTATACCTGTGAGACATCGAAGTGGTTAGAATTTGTCACGAAATGGTCGTTCTTGTGTAAAATACACGTAAAACGGGATTGGAGTGATGAAAATATCGCGACAATTGATGCTTTGCGATTGGTTTGTAGAATTTAGGTTTTGATATCGGGTGGAATCACTTGGTTGTAAGAAAAGACAGCAGCATTGATGCACGATTTGTTGGTAATGACCGGGCGAATGAGGTTTCAATGGTCTGACAACCGCGTGACTATGTATAAAATTGCGTGGGTCACGGACCCATTTGTGTCACAACGTTACGCGAAACCGCTGGAGAAGAATAAATGGCCTACCGCTGGAAGAACGATCTGACCCGTGCAGATGCCACACCATATGATGCTTTTGTAAACCGTCGTCAGTTGATGGGTGGTGCATTAGGTCTTGGGTTGATTGGCGCCGCTGGTATGGGGCGGGCCCAAGAGGCAGGCGAATTGGTTCCCAATACCTACGAGGACATTACGCAGTATAACAACTTCTATGAGTTCGGCACAGGCAAAGCAGATCCGGCGCGCAATGCTCACACCCTGACGACGGACCCTTGGACGGTTCAGATTGACGGGATGGTCGATGCCCCCGGTGACTATACAATGGCACAGATTCTTGAGGCGATGACCATCGAGGAACGTATCTATCGTTTCCGCTGCGTCGAGGCGTGGTCGATGGTGATCCCATGGAACGGTTTTGAACTCGCCGATCTGTTGAATTTGGCGGGTGTGCAGGAAGGTGCCAAATACGTGGCCTTTGAAACCGCGCTGCGCCCCGATGAAATGCCGGGTGTGCGCTTTCCCGTTTTGGATTGGCCGTATGTCGAAGGGCTGCGCTTGGACGAGGCGATGCATCCGCTGACAATCATGGCCACTGGCATCTATGACAAACCCATTCCAAACCAGAACGGCGCGCCGATGCGTTTGGTGGTGCCATGGAAGTATGGATTCAAATCCATCAAATCGATCGTCAAGATCACGGTTAGCGATCAAGAGCCACCAACCAGCTGGAACAAGGCAAATGGTAGCGAATATGGCTTCTATAGCAACGTGAACCCAGAAGTGAGCCACCCACGTTGGAGCCAAGCGAACGAACGCGTTGTTGGCGGCAGTCTGTTTGCTGGTCGTCAGGACACCTTGATGTTCAACGGTTACGAAGAAGAGGTCGCCAGCCTTTATGAAGGTTTGGACCTGAAAGCCAACTTTTGAAGCCACCCCGCCACCTTTTTCGGATTGGCGCCATCGGAACGGTGATAACAGCGTTCTGCTGTTTCACACCTTTTCTGGTGATCGCTTTGACATCACTCGGGCTGGTGGGTGCGATTTCTTATCTTGATATCGTGCTGTTGCCAGTGTTGGGGGCCTTTATGGTTTTGCTCATCATTGCCTTGATACAAAAGATACGCCCTGATGGATGATCAATGCCGACACGATAAGGGATTGGCGATGTCAGGGAACGCTTCTTTCTTTTGGGCTGCGCCTTGCCTGTTGACCCAAGACAAAGCATCTTGCTGCGCATGACTTTGGTTGATCGCTTAAATGCTTGGTGCCGGAAGGTGCCTACGTGGGCCGTGTATATAGTATGCCTGATCCCGATCCCTGTTCTTTATTATCAGGCGGTGACCGGCGGTTTGGGCCGTGACCCAGTAAAAGGGTTGGAACACGAGCTTGGTGAGATCGCGCTGCAATTGCTGATCCTAGGATTGAGCGTTTCGCCGTTGCGCAAGTTCACAGGTCTAAACCTCCTTAAGTTTCGCCGCGCCATTGGGGTGGTTACCTTTGTCTATGTCAGCCTGCATTTACTGGTCTACGCGGCGTTGGATGTGCAGTCACTCGGGCGTGTTTGGGCAGACATTGTCAAAAGACCCTATATAACCGTCGGAATGTTGGCCTTTGTGTTGATGATCCCACTGGTGGCGACATCGAACAACCGTGCAACAAAAGCGCTGGGCGCGACATGGCGCAAGCTGCATTTGCTAACCTATCCAATCGCCATTTTGGGCGCTGCTCACTTTATCTGGCTGAGTAAGGGCTTTCAGCTAGAACCATTGGTCTATCTTGCCATCGTCCTGCTTTTACTCAGCACTCGCCTTCCTAAGATGATGCGCAGCTTAAAAGCCTAACGCGGCGCATTCGACAAAATCAGCTTACTATATACTAAGTACTTCGACGGCCGACCAAACTGGCGCCAACAGCTCGCCAGCTTGAGAGACAGTATGTCGTCGAACCTGTAAATCGCAAGGAACACCCCATAGGTCTGATATGTGTATATATAGTGCGTCGTCCAAGCACCAAATCGGAGTCACAAAGTGACGTGGATGATCGGGTGAAACGATGTAGCGACGGTAAAGCATCTCGTTTTTGGCTTAATTGCCGGAGTACATCTGCAATCTGCACAAGAATGCGGCGCTGCTGGATGCCGAAAGACCGGTTTTGGTCACTTCTAAAATCTCGACTCAGGGCGAAACCGTCCAGAATCGTCGCTGTGACGCTGATTTTTTCTAAACATGATGCCCTGGAAGGGTGAATCAGAAGGGGGGAGCCGTAAAACACCTGTCGGGAGTAACTGACACGCGAGTGATTCCGGGGTGATTTGGATGCAGTGATCGACGAACTTGGGGATAGGTCTGGGGATAACTCAACATGTAGCGTTTCGCCTCGGATATGAGGCTGGTCGCGTCGGTAATATTCCACCAATTTAACCATGCGGTTACGAACTATTATTCCATAAGCATATGATTTTTATAGAAAAACGCGATATCTTCAAAAAAGACCCTGTTTTTTGAAAAAAGGTCTTGCGGGTTCTTTGGAGTAACTCTAGAACCCCCTTCAACGTCGACGCAGACAAGCAACGCCAGACGCCAGACGGACCAAACGGAAGCGGAGACGCGGAAGGGCGGGGACGAGGTGAAAGGCTAAAATCTGAGGTTTAAGAGGCGGGGCGCGCCAAGAAGTTAGGGCGCATCCAGTCATTTTTGTCTCTACGCTCTTTGAAAATAGAATAAACTGAAGAGATATGTGGGCGGTTTGGTTCATT
>NZ_JBDVGB010000081.1:0-5475 GCF_039940735.1 Tateyamaria sp. | reverse complement strand
CACCAACAGACGTCGCACCCTTAACAACACTCAAATCAGGCATTTGATCCGCAGTAACAGTTTCCGTGGATGGTTGGCTGGTAACTGGAATGCCGCCAGCTGTTGGAAATTCTGTTTCAGCCAAGACAACGTTATCCACTTGCCCAGCATCTAGGTCAGCCTGTGTCACGGCATAGGTTGCCGTACATGTTGCGGTCTCGCCGTTGAACGGTCCATCAATGGCGTTCGCCCATGCAGAGTCTGGCGTGAAAGACGCATCTGTCAAAGCTGTAGGTGCCCAACATTCAAATGTTGAGCCTGCGACAACTGACGTACCTGCCGCAGTGCCGTTTACTGTGGTCACGATCGTTAGGTCTTTATCATCGGTAAGTGTAATCGGCTCTACGAAAGCCGCCCCACCGGTATTAGTGATCACATATTGATATGTAATGAGATCGCCTACGGCTGAAAAGTTTAAACCAGAAATAGCCGTTTTCTCAACTGCAAGCGCCGGGTCAGCGTCAACTGGGAAGATCGCGTTATCAGCAGGGCTGTCGCCTGTTGTGGTTGTATTTGCATTTGCAATGTTTGTTACAGACCCGAGGCGGAGGTCGTCATTGGTGATCGTGTAGCTGGCCGTACAAGTTAATTGGTTCACACCGTCGACAATTGCATCCGGAGTTCCATCGCCGTCTGTATCAATGGGTGGCAAACCTGCCGCTGGAATTGCAGGGCAAGTGATATTTGCCGATGCAATGAGATTGTCAGAGATCGTGAGCGTATCTGTCGATGGAATCGATATGTTACCTGTGTTCGTAACTGCAAATTCGTAGGTGAGAACATTGTTCGGGGCGACATCTGTAAAGATGACTGGAGGCGAGACAAGCGTCTTGACCATTGCAAGACCAGTGACTGGTGTAAGTGCAATCGAGGTTGGGTTATTGTCGCCCGTCGTATCGCCTGTGCCGCCGGTAGAGTTATCTACGCCGTCAACACCATCTGCACCACCAGCGTTGTCAGAAATATCCGCTAACGCGTTACCAAACGGATCGGTGGCGTTTGCTGTTGCCTGGTTATCGACCATGCCCGCATTTATGTCTGCCTGGGTTAAGACATAGGTCGCAGTGAAGGTCAGCGATGTACCGGGTGCAAGGTCGTTTAGCGTGCCTGTTGCATCGATCGTTGTACCGTTGTTGTCGGAAGCTGGTGTTGGTGTTGGGTTCGTTCCTGTAAACAGTGTCTCTGTCACAGACACGTTCAACGCATTCAACACAGTATCAGTGTTGGTGACTGTATACGCATAGGTGATCGTATCACCGACATTCACTTCGGGACCGCCAACGACAGAGGCATTTAGCGTCGCTGATTTCTCGACCTCGATCTCACCTTCTGCAACGGGTGGGGTTACGACAGTTGGTACAGCCGTGTCGTCTGGGTCTGCACCCGGCGTCCCATCACTGACTTCGGCGGTCTCTGGATCGCCATCATCAGTTGTTTCCGCACTGTTTTCAGAGTTATCAGTGATCGTGCTTGCACCTGTGCCCAGCGGTGTAGCACTTGCCTCGGCGGAGTTTTCGAATGGCGTGACCGCGCCAGATGCGCTTGGGTCAAGATTGACTGTGAAATTAACTGTGAAGCTATCACCGATGGCTAATACACCACCCGTCCCAATCAAACTGTTAGAGCCATCAAAAGCTGGAGATGCGGCGGTAGGTGTTGTGGAGCCAGCCGCAGTTGCGCCTGTTATGGAGTAATTCGTGATTGCGCCAACGGCAGCTGCACCGAATTGCGTCGAAATATCATCTTCAAGCGCCAGATCGTTCAGAATTAGGCTGCCGGTGTTCTCGACCGTGATCGCATATGTTACATCAAATGTACCATCGGCCTGCAAAGCACCGACTGTTGCTGCCTTGGTTGTCTCAAGATCTGCTGACAGTGACGGTATAGCGACAGGATCTGACGTGCTGGCAACCACAACCGGCAATTCAAACTCGTCTTCCGTCGTAACAGAAATTGAATTCAAGAAACTCTCGTCTGAACCAGATGTGTTCGCGTCGACAAGAACGACCACTTCAACAGAGACCGCATCCCCGGGGCTCAGAAGTGCGGCATTTG
The DNA here is from genome assembly GCF_039940735.1 of Tateyamaria sp. Lineage (GTDB taxonomy): Bacteria > Pseudomonadota > Alphaproteobacteria > Rhodobacterales > Rhodobacteraceae > Tateyamaria. Next base: position 3,381 of record NZ_JBDVGB010000081.1, on the reverse strand, counting down.
CCGCAAACACTTCGGCGTCTGAACCGCCATTAAATGCAGGGTTGGTTGCAAGCGTTCCAATCGGCAAGCCAGTATCGGTCTCGATAACCACAGGCCCCACGGAAATAACACCTGTTGTCGAATCCGCGGTGGTGGAGGGCGTGAACAAATCGGGGCTTGCGAGGATTGCATCTATGTTGTCGACCAAGGACAAGCCGGACAGATTTTGCTCGCCAGTGTTTGAAATGTCGACTTTGTATGTTGCTGTAATAGTGCCATCGGGGTTGTTGACGACCGAGGTGACGTTTTTATCAACAGTCAGTTCCGATGGTGCAATTTCGCCACAAAGTGCGATTACAGCCCCACGGTTACCATTGTTGGTCGCGACACCTGTAAACCCGTGTAAATAATCAGCTTGCGTGAAAGTTGAATAGGTTAAATCGACACGGTTAAGCGTATTGGCCATCCCACTGACATCGTTCCACGATGGCGGTGAAGTGAGTGGGGTGTCTGCACCTTCAGTAAACGTGCGGAAGCCGGAAGGGCCGCCAAAAACAAAGTCACGTTCTTCAACTGAAACTAAGGTGACTGTATCTGGTTGAGGCCCGGTCGTCCGGAAACCGCCGACATCAGAGTTGTTACGACCAGTTGAATCGATATCTTGAAGCGAAACGATCGCATCAGTCAGAATGTGTGGCACACCACTGGCAATGTTCGACGTAAGGGTTCCCCCTCTGATCGAATGCATGCGATAAACAACATATGGGCCATGGTCGGCCCCGGTTTCGGAAATCTGTAACGAGCCAGAGTTTGATACTCTGATCACACCGTCTGGTGTGAGGCCTCCTGTATCAGCTGAATCTATGTCAATTTCGATAACTTCAAATACGAAATCCAATGTCGCTAACGGATTGTAGTCCGCAATGACCGCGTTGCTTAACACGATGAAATCGCCAACGGACAGATCGTTTCGATCGACACCAGCAGTAGTACCCGCCGCATTAAACACGTCAAAAGAATCCGCCGCGTTCCCGATATTAACAGGGGTACATGCGCCCTGAGCATATGCCGCAGAGCCCATCATAACTGCAGGGATAGTCAAAGCGGAAAGGCGCCGCAGTTTCTTCACACGTGAAGAATTGAATATTCTGAACATCCGCTCGTTAACATTCATCTTTACTATTTACTTCCTTGAGTGCCTTAAGAGTGCCTCGTGACACCCAGCCGATTGCTTACTATTTAACTGTCGTCAAGCGCTTTAGAGACCGAGTTATGCACACGCTCTACGCCGAAACTTACGTACGATTTGAGGCGCAGAGGTAGCGGCGATCACGCGATCAACTTTTTGTGATCTAGAGTGTTTTAGCGATCTAAAGTGAAGCACTCCAAGCAGTCAAGTGTTCATGTCGCCAAATTTTTTCGGTAGTTGCATTTTTCATTGGTTTAACTTTTTTCCGCAAGATGGTGGTTCAATTAAGAAAAATGTCCGTCGTCATCTAAAGTTGGACTCCAGATCGGCTTGAGCATTGGCGGCTCTGGCTCGTTTGTGTGTTTGATTACATCCATGGCTTCTATAACCCGCGTCGCCGCCACTCAGCATTGGGCTGGAATAGCCCAATCGCATTCGAACGGAAGGTGGCTTAAACGAGCACTTGGGGCGGCACAAAAGCGCGACAGGTCCAGTCACACTGTTTACGCATACTTAACTTATGATCCCGGCTCACCATTTTTTGTCCCGTTGACCGGCAGTGCCCTGCCATAAGTAAGGTCACAAGACGGACAACTAATGCGAGGCGTCCGCTAATAAATCCCGTTCCACCACCAACTGGCCGATCGCGGAATGCGGTTTGTCTACGTTAGTGGCACTTACCGGCTCGGCGCTGAACCTTTGGGCGTAAAGGCCGTCGCCATGTTCTCTATCGCCGCCCGTTTCCAAGTTCCGATCTGTGTCGGATGCACACCGTATTTCTTGGACAGGCCCGCTAGCGTCATCTCTTCACGGATTGTTTCAAGCGCAACCTTAGCCTTACACTCAGGCGATTGGTTCTTTCGTTTCTTCATTTTGGATCATCACTTTCTTCATGCGATCCACCTTAACAACTGGTCCGAAATTCCGCGACCACCTCTCTGTTGTCACCCTATCCAAATCGGGTCAGATCAAACAAAGGAACAAGCCCATGCTCCTTCAAGACAAAACCAACCCCGAAGACAGCGGCCTCACGTCCGCAATCATAGACCACCTCGCTCTTCATCGCGCAAAGCCGGGACCAGATAAAACCGATCATCGCCCCCTGCCCCAGCCAGATCAGGTCGAACTTCGCCATGGCGACGCTCTGTGACACCGCCGTCAGCCTACTCGACGACAGCCAGTTGGAAGGCAACCTCGAAGAAATGCACTGGTCCCTCACCTCCTTGTTTCATCGCCGTCTGATCCATCTGCAAAGATGCCTTGATGACAATAAATGCGAGGTCCGCGAAAGCATGAGCGCATAGGATGGCTCCGAGGTTGCCTCGGTCGAGCTGGAGCGGTTGCAAATGATCGGGTTGAAGCTTTGGGATCATCGTGATGCCTTTGAGCAGATGCGCGAGCTGGCTTAGGATCATTTCTCTGCGGCGACAGGTTCGCCATGGATGCCCCGCACCGGATCGAAAGTTTCGCGCAGAGATCTGACATCTGCCGCGGTGGACAGTCGGGCCTTTCTTTCGGCCAAGCGACGCGAAGAGATTGAAGTGCATTGCCCGGAAGGCACGCTTATCGCCTTCTCCCACGGGGGACTAAGAGGCCTACGATCCCATCTGGTCAGTTCTCGATGCAACGCGCGAAAAATATCCGGACATGGTTCTGCTGCATGGTCGTGCGCCCAAAGGGACCGAGATGATCGCAGCACGTTGGGCAGTTGCACGTGACTTGACGCAGGTGGTGTTCAAACCTGACTGGAAAAGCCATGGCAAAGCAACCCGCTTCAAGCACAATGACGAGATGTTGGAAATCCTGTCTCAAGGTCTCATCGCGACACCTAGCTTGGGCATAACCGAGAACATTGTCGACAAGGCACGCATGCTCAAGGTCCGAGTGAAAAGGATTGGGGTGTAGTGTCGCATGACTTGACAGCGTAAGGTGTTTTACCTCGTCGGGGCCACCTCCCCTGCCCCGCTGCATACCGGACGAAAATCGGGTGGCTGTTTCTCTGAATTATGTATCGGACTAGCTTCAATCTGACGCGACGATTTCAACATCCCATGAAATTCTAGGGTCGACCATATGGGCGGTAACTTTGGTCAATCCTGATGCCGCCAAATCGTTTGTTGATCGACCTGTCTGGCATTGCCAGAGTGTAAAGAAAAGTACTTTTGACAGCCGTGCAATTATAAATAAGCTTATATAGATCAGATGTTTAAGCC
>NZ_JBDVGB010000080.1:0-10693 GCF_039940735.1 Tateyamaria sp. | reverse complement strand
CGACATGGATGCGCTGCTGGCCGGGCTCGAAGCACCTCAGGAAGATGCAGCGGGGGGTGACGATCTGGATGACATCCTCGCTGGATTAGATAGTGACGCCGCCGACACCGAAGACGCACCTGATGACGACATGGATGCGCTGCTGGCCGGGCTCGAAGCACCTCAGGAAGATGCCGCGGAGGGTGACGATCTGGATGATATCCTTGCCGGGTTAGACAGCGACACCGCCGACACCGAAGACGCGCCTGATGACGACATGGATGCGCTGCTGGCCGGGCTCGAAGCACCTCAGGAAGATGCAGCGGGGGGTGACGATCTGGATGACATCCTTGCTGGGTTAGATAGTGACGCCGCCGACACCGAAGACGCGCCTGATGACGACATGGATGCGTTGCTGGCTGCGCTCGAAGCGCCTCAGGAGGATGCAGCGGGGGGTGATGATCTCGATGACATCCTCGCTGGGTTAGATAGTGACGCTGCCGATGCTGAAGACGCACCTGATGACGACATGGACGCGCTGCTTGCCGACCTTGACGATGGGGACGATGATTTGGACGCATTGCTGGGCGACATTGGCGGTGATGACGACGATAGCGCCCCAAGCGACACAGGAACGGGTGACACAGAAACAGGTGAAGCCGAACAGCCCGCAGCTGTCCAGTCGCCCTTTGGCACGATCAGCGCCACGCGACCGGAACGTGCAGATTTGAACCGAAACAAATTCCGTATGGCGCTTTTTGCTGACTTTACAGGTCGTGCTGCACGCGGGGTCTTGGAAACCGGCGATGCACTGGCCGCGCGCGCGCCCATCGCGCTGGACGTAGACACCATCGACGACATTATCGAAGGTTTTGGAACCACGCTTGTCCTGCCCATCGGCGAGGGGGGCACAGGTGTGGAAATCAAACTGGGCGAGATGGATGATCTGCACCCTGACGAACTTTATGACAATGTGGACCTGTTCGATGCCATCGCAGGCGTGCGCCAACAGCTAAGCGTTGGTTCCATGGCGGATCGTGCCGTTGATCAACTAAAGTCATGGTCGGAAACCTATGCGACGCCGATCAAATTGCCCAAACACTCGGCTGGGTCAGCGATGCCAACGAACCTCAAGCTGACCGACTTTCAGGCGTTGATCGGTGACACCCGTGGCACGTTGACCCAAGCCGGACCGGCCGATGCGCTAATTGCACAGATTATCGGACCGCATGTGGTCAAAGCCCCCGATGCGGGTGTTGACGCGATGAAAGCCGCGGTGGACGAAGCCCTGAGTTCGGCGATGAACCTCATTCTACACCATCCCGAATTTCAGGCGATCGAAGCACAATGGAGATCGCTGGATTTGCTAGCGCGCCGTATTGAGACGGACGTGAAGCTGGAAATCGTGCTTTATGATATCTCTGCTGAGGAACTGGCCGCCGACCTAGCAGCGCACGAAGACCTTGCAGACAGCGGGTTGTTTAAACTGGTCACAGATGTCCTTGAGCCCGAAGAAGGGGCAGGCGGATTTTCGGCCATGTTCGGCCTTTACACGTTTGAGGAAACGCCTCCTCATGCGGAATTGCTGGCGCGCATTGGCACGGTTGCCGCGCACGTGGACGCGCCGTTCTTTTCCGCGATATCGCCCAACTACCTTGATACCGCGCCCGAAGATCGTCACCCGCTGGTGGCCGAAAACTGGGACATGCTGCGCAGTTTGCCCGAGGCATCCTATGTCGGGCTTGCTTCGCCGCGCTTTATGTTGCGCCAGCCGTATGGTGCAAAATCCGACCCGGTCTATGCCTTCAGCTTCGAAGAATTTTCACCGCGCGAAGGCCTGAAGGGCATGTTGTGGGCCAACCCCGCCGTTTTGGTCGCGATTTTGCTGGCAGGCACCTACAAAAAAGACGGTAAAGCCATGGATCTGGGATCGCTTATGGCGCTTGGGGATCTGCCGTTTTTCTATGTTAATGACCGTTACGGCGATCAAGTCGCGTTGCCTTGCACCGAACGCAACCTGACAAGTGACCCGGTACAGGCTACACTTGGGCGGGGTTACATGCCGGTGGTCTGGATGAAAGGGCGCAACGAAATTCGCCTTGGGTCATTCCGCTCCCTTGGCGGGGATATTATCGCCGGTCCGTGGGAAGCCGAAGTTCCTGCACCACGTCCCGCCCCCGGTGCCGCGACGCTAGAAACAACGATGACGGCGCCTCAAGACGATGCCGACCAAGACGACGACACATCGCTTGACGATCTAATGTCAGACCTTGAGGATGACACGTCGACAGATGATGATACTTCACTAGACGATCTGCTTGCCGGATTTGACGATGACGGCGACGACGATGACGCGTCGGATGACGACATGGATCCTGATCTTGCTGCCTTACTGGAGGGCCTTTGAATGAATGTTATGAGTGGTACACCCGGCGATGGTTCGGGCGAAGGTGACGAGCCCCCGATCATTTTGGTGGGGATCGAAAAAAATAGTTATTACATTGTGCGCGGTGACGAGTTTCTGAACGAGCTTTTGCTTGTGGATGGGGAATACCCAAAGCCCATTCTGTGTCTAAATTTTGATTCTATATTTGATGCAAAACGCATTTTGGGGGACGATTTTTCATTGGTCTCTTGTTGGGCCATCCATCCTGAAATTATTGCGCGTTTACGAAAAGATGAGTGTTTGATCGAATCGGATGAATAAGGCCCATGTACGGGCCAAGGAGTATTTAAATGGCAAATGATCTTGATTTTGAAGGTCGCGATGTCTGGATGGAGGGCACGTATTCTTCTACGCCCGTCAACCTGAAGAATGCGCGTGTCACTGAGGGGCTTAGCACCCTCACGGAAACGACTGTGGAATTCCTGTCCTCGAACGAGGCGCTGGATTTGCAAGATATCCTTGGTTCGACCATCCACGTCATCCAAAAGGACAAGGACGAAGAAGATCGTGTTTATACCGGCACGTGCATCTCTGTTGATTATGTTGGCCTTTATCAGGGCATGTCGCATTTCGTGGCTGAACTGCGCCCATGGCTGTGGTTCCTAACACGCACCTTGGAAAACCGGATTTTCCAAGAGATGGATGTTCTTAAGATCATCGAAGAAGTGATGGCCCCATATGGGTTCTGGTCTGACGTCAAGAAAGAGACCACCGCCACCTACAAACCGCGCACCTATTGCGTGCAGTACCATGAAAGCGATTTCGATTTCATCTCGCGTTTGATGGAAGAAGAGGGGATTTATTACTTCTTCATCCAGGATGGCAAAAAGTTAAAGATGGTCTTGGCTGACAGTATCAGCGCCCACAAACCGACGCCGAAATTTGACAAGATGGACTTTGCGTTCCGCGAAGTGACCGAAGCGGAAGACGGCAAAAAGACCAAAGAATACCGTCGCGACACCGATCACGTTTTTGACTGGAGCGAGACTACAGCGGTGACCACCGCGAAGGTGACGCTTGAAGATTATGATTTCGACAAACCCAAGACCGAGCTGAAAAAAGTTAAGTCGATGCCCAAGGGCAATCACGCTAAGAAATCTGATTTTGAACATTACCTTTACCCCGGCCGAAACCGGCTTGAGACCCACAATGTCGACGACAGTTTCGTCAAAGTCCGCATGGAGGCCGAGGCTGTGCGCCACAAGCTGTCACGCGGTGCTGCGAATGTGCGCAATCTGGGTGTCGGTCAGACCTTTAAGCTGGCGGATCATCCGCGCACGGAAAACAACATCGACTATCTCGTGACTCGTGCCGTGCACGAGCTTCAGATTGAAACCGATTACGAAACGGCAGAAACCTCGACGCCGCTGTTTGACAGCACCCTTCCGGTCGATGAGGAAAACACCGACACCTACCGCGTCGTGTTCGACGTGATCCCCAAGGCCGAAAAATTCCGCGCGCCCCTTGATACCCCTTGGCCGCGCGACATGGGTATGCAGACCGCAGTCGTCACTGGGCCTTCGGGCGAAGAGATTTATACCGACAAATATGGCCGCATCAAAGTCCAGTTTCACTGGGACCGCCTTGGGAAGAATGATGAAAATACCACCTGTTGGGTGCGGGTTGTCATGCCATGGACAGGCAAGAACTGGGGCATGATCTCGATCCCTCGGATTGGGCAAGAGGTCGTGATTCAGTTCGAAGAAGGTGACCCAGATCGCCCGATTTGTACCGGCATGCTGTATAATGCCGACACAATGCCGCCCTACGAATTGGACGCCAACAAGACCCAAACCGGCATCAAAACCCGATCAAGCAAGGGCGGGGCTGCGTCCAATTACAACGAACTCGTCTTTGAGGACAAAAAGGACGAAGAATTCATCCGCATGCATTCGGAAAAAGATTATTTTCAGACCATCGAAAACAATGCGGTTGTGATGATTGGTCAGGAAAAGATGGACCCAGGCGATTTAACGCAGACCATCTATCACACCAAGACCGAGACGATTGAAACCGGCGATCACATCTTTAGCGTGGACACCGGCAATCAGAATATTTTTGTCAAGACTGACCACACCGAGGCCATCGAAGGTAAGGCGGATCAGACGATCACTGGCAATTACACGCAGACGATCACCGACGGAAATGTGACCCGCGATGTATCTATGGGAAACGAGGCACACACGCTCGCTTTGGGCAACTATTCGCTGGATACGAGCGCCGGAAAGGTTGCGATTACGGCCGGGGTGGAAATTTCGCTGACTGTCGGCGCGAATTCGATCAAAATTGACAACTCCGGCGTCACGATTTCGGGCGTCATGGTGACGGTCGACGGTACTGCGACTATCGATGTTAAATCCCCAATGACCACCGTCAAGGGGGACGCTATGCTGACCCTTGCTGGCGGTGTGACCATGATCAATTGAGGTAACGCATGTCCAAACGATTTGAAAACCTCAAGAAAGTCCCAGATCAGCCCGCATCGCGGTTGCTGGCAGCGGCGAATGCGCAACTTAAGACCAAGCTGTCGGCCCCGGCCAATGCCTCGGTTCAGGTTGTGCTTGAAGAATTAGAAGCCGCCCGGGCCCCGGTCGACATGTTGCGCTTGTTGTCCGTTTCTTTGCCACCGCGTGAATGCGTTTGGTGGGCCTGCATCGCGGGCCGAGACGTACTGCAAGAGGACGAAAAAAGCATCTGCCTGACCTCTGCCGAGGCTTGGGTCTTTGAACCGACTGTCGAAAATCGCGAGCGCCTACGATTGGTGCTTGAAAACGAATCTGCGGCCGATAATGCAGCCCCTTGTGCGACGGCCGCCTATTATGCCCCCGGTAATTTGGGCGAAGGCGACATGGCTGACATCCCCGCACCCATCGGTGTGGTGTCTGCCTGTTGCTTTGGGATGAACCTAAAGACATTAAAAGTGGGCCCACCACCGGAACATTGTTTTGAAGTGATGATTGACCGTGCACTCGACATTGCACGCGGGGGCAATGGCAAGATAGAGTTGGTGCAAGACTCTACTCCTGCACCGACCACAGAAGGAACTGCCTGATGCCCGGCCCCCCTCAAGCACGCCTTGCCGATATGCATATTGGCACTGTCTGCACAAAAGGTATACCGACGCCTATCATGCCTCCTTGTTGCGTGACCGTTCTGGTTTGCAAAATGCCGGCGGCACGGGTGACAGATATGTGTTTGGGGATGCCTTTACCGCCACCGCCGGTGCCACCGCACCCTATTGCAAAAGGGTCAACCACGGTGCTGATCGGCAAACTGCCAGCAGCGCGGATTGGTGATTTGTGCAGCCTTGGTGGTTCAATCATCGTTGGCGCGCCAACAGTTTTGACGGGCGGCTAAACGACGATGGCAATTACACTGCGCTTCCAGTCCACAGGCAGCATCCCCGATAACGGCGACCCCATCGTGATGAACGGCCCAAGCATGACGCTTGGGCGCGGCAATGAAAACGACGTGGTTTTACCCGATCCCAACCGTGAACTTTCGAAACGCCACTGCGCCATCGAGGATCACAATGGCAACGTAATCGTGGTCGATTTTTCGACAAACGGGACTTTTTTAAACTACGGCAAGCTAGCCCTTGGGGCGACGCCCACGCCGCTCAATGACGGCGATATCCTGTCGGTCGGGCCTTACGAAATTCTTGTCAGCATCAGTTCGGATGCGCCGGGCGATTTTATCGCAGATCCATTGGCCGATGGGCCTGTGTCACATGGCATGGCTGGCAATGCGCCCAGCAACGCAGACCTGTTGGATGCACCGGGCGACGGTGGCGATTTTCTTGACGATCTTCTGGTTGGGCGCGGCGCGCCTCAGGGCCCCGGTGTCATTGACCGCGAAGACGTGGGCGACGATGGGCTGCTGCCCCCCTTGGGAGATGAGGATGGTATTTTGCCGCCTGCGCCGGACCCTTTCGAAGATCAGGGATCGAGCGACAGCATGCACAATGCCGCAGCGCAAGATCACTTTGCCATGCCGGGCCAAGTGGCCTCTTCTAGTGGTTCGGCAATTCCCGACGATTGGGACGATGATTTTCTATCGCCCAATTCAGGTGGCCAAAGCCCCGTTACGGCAGACCCATTTGCCGCGCCCATGCAACCCGCACCTGCAGCACCTACTGCGCCGCCTGCACCACGCGCGCAGGTCGCACCGTCGCCCATGCCTGTTTCTCCTGTGCCGCAGCAAACACCGCCACCGCAGATCCCCGCTGCCGCAGTGGGTGCTGGACCAGATGCCGCGTCACGTGGGTTTTTGACTGAACTAGGCGCCACCGAAGTTCAGGTTTCGGATCAGGAATTACCCGCAACGATGACCCGCATGGGGCAAGTCCTGCGGACCATGATCGAAGGTCTGCGCGAGATTCTCATGACCCGCCAGTCGATCAAATCCGAATTTCGGATCGAACAGACCATGATCCAGATGGGCGGCAATAACCCTTTGAAATTCTCGATCAGCGCCGACCAGGCCATCGAGGCGATGGTACGCCCCACCGCGCGTGGTTATCTTGATGCAGCCGAAGCGACGAACGAAGCTCTCAAGGACATTAAGGCGCACGAAGTTGCCATGTTGACCGGCATGGAAGCGGCGCTAAAGGGCATCCTTAAAAAACTGGACCCCGCCGTTCTCGAAGAGAAGATCAGCACCGATAAAAGCCTTGGAGGAATGCTGAAAAGCCGCCAAGCTCGTTATTGGGAGATCTACCAAAACATGTATACAGAAATTTCAGACCAAGCCGAAAACGACTTCCAAGAACTTTTTGCCAAGGAATTCGCCCGTGCCTATCAAGAACAATTGGACAAATTGAAATGAAGACTGATCAACGATTGAGAGACGCCTGATGTCCTGGGACAGCAAGGTATTGTGGAATGAAGGCCTGTTTTTGCAGCCGCACCATTTCCAACAGGCCGACCGTTATATGGAAAGTTTGGTGGCTGGCCTCGCGCGCCGCGTAACGCCATATGCTTGGGGCGTGAACAAGCTGGAAATCGACGAAGAAGTGCTGAAGTTTGGCCAATTCGCGATCACGTCCTGTGCAGGGTTAACACCTGACGGCACCGTCTTTCGGGTCCCTCATTCCGAAGATCATCCGCCCGCTCTTGAAGTGCCTGAAACCATCAAAGATTGCGTCATCTATCTGACCGTGCCCCAACGTCGACAGGGCGCATTGGAAGTCGACATGACAGGCGCCGAACTGTCCGCAGCACGTATGCGGCCGGGCGAGTTGGAAGTAACAGACGTGACTTCATCGGGCAAAAAAGCCGTGACTATGGGCGTGGGCAAGCTGCGGCTGCAATTTGCGCTGGCTGTGGATGACCTGGCGGATCGCTTGTGTATTCCAATTGCCAAGATCATCGAAGTGAAGCCCGACAAAGAAGTCGTGTTGGACAAAGGGTTTGTGCCCTCTTGTCTCGATGTTCAGGCCTCTGCGGCGCTTGGTGGATTTGTGCGCGAACTTGATGGTTTGTTGAACCACCGCAAAACTGCATTGTCCGGGCGTCTGTCTGAAGGTGGCAGCGCCAAAGGTGTGGCCGAGATTTCGGATTTCCTGCTGCTTATGTGCGTGAACCGGATGCAGCCAGTGATCCAACATTTGGCAAAGATCGAAAACGTCCATCCCGAAGATTTGTACCGCACTTGCGTTGGGCTGGCGGGTGAATTGGCGACGTTTATGGCCAACGACAAAGCCGCGCCTGAATTTCCAGCTTATGCCCATGACAATCTGACCGACACGTTCAAACCGGTCATCCGCACTTTGCGCCAATATTTGTCGTCTGTGCTGGAACAAACCGCTGTGTCGATCCCGTTGGATCCGCGGAAATATGGTATCAGTGTCGGTATCATCGCCGACCGCAAACTGTTGTCGACAGCGGGTTTTGTGCTGGCGGTACAAGCCGACATTCCGGCAGAAAACGTGCGCCGTCACTTCCAAAATCAGGCAAAGATCGGCCCGGTCGAGGAAATCCGCCAACTGGTCAATTCGGCTTTGCCGGGCATCCCGCTGCGCCCGCTTCCTGTTGCACCGCGCCAAATCCCGTATCACGCCGGGGTGGTTTATTTTGAACTGGATGGCGACAGTGCCCATTGGGGCAAAATGTCGACGTCTGGTGGTATTGCAGTACACGTATCCGGAGAGTTTCCCGGTCTCAAGATGGAATTATGGGCCATTCGGCAAGGTTAAAGCGCCCATCCAAGGCGCTACAAATTATTTTACGGGGATAGAGACGCATGTCCGATAAAGACCCATTTGCAGAACCAGATGATGCTGACCGGACGATCATCAGACCAAATCCCGGTGGACGTCGGGGGATGGCCTCTGCACCTGCGGCGGCTGCCAGCCCGAATTTTGATTCAGCCCCGACGCCGCAACCCATGCATCAAGGCGGTGGACAGGCCATGGGCATTCCACAACCTGCCGCGCCGGTTAACACCCTAACCGAACCAAGTGTCGAACAAGGCATGACCGGCATGAACCGCATCAATGCGGCTGCCGCCACGCTATTTTCTCTGGTGTCGCGCATCCGCAACCGCGCGCAACACATGGACCCCGAAAAATTGCGCCGTTCAGTCGTCGCCGAAGTGCGCGAGTTCGAAAATCGTGCCCTTCAAACCAGTGTCGACGCCCAAGACGTGAAAATCGCGCGCTATGCGATTTGTGCGACGCTGGATGACGTGGTGCTGAACACACCTTGGGGCGGGCAATCGATCTGGGCGCAACAATCCATGGTTGGCACATTTCACAAAGAAACCGTCGGCGGGGACCGTTTTTTCGACCTGCTCGCGCGGTTGGAAAAGGAAGCGGCCAACAATATCGATCTGCTTGAATTTCTGTACATGTGCCTTTCGCTGGGTTTTGAGGGGCGCTTGCGCGTAGAACAACGTGGCACAGAAAAGCATATGGAAATTCGCGCGGGCTTGGCGCGTATCATCCGCGCCCAACGCGGCCCTGTCGAAAAAGACATGTCCCCCCATTGGGAAGGCGAAGACAAGCCGCACAAAGTGCTGTCGATCTGGAAGCCGCTTTGGATCACAACGGCCACCGTTGCGCTGATGATGATGGCGGTGTTCTTAACGTTCTCTTGGGTTTTGAACCGATCCACAGACCGGATTGTGGGCCAACTTTCTGTGCTGGATTCCGGGCAAGTGGCCGAACTATTCCGGCGCGCAACACCGCCGCCGCCACCGCCACCGCCCCCTCAGGAACAGCTCAATCGCGTCAAAGGTTTCCTCGAAAAGGAAATCACAGACGGCTTGGTCGAAGCCTTTCAAGATCAGCAAACAATCACAGTGCGTCTGACTGGATCGGGCATGTTCGGATCGGGCTCCGACAGTTTACAACAAAAATTTATCGCACCACTCAAGCAGGTGGCCGCCGCCTTGAATGACACTCAAGGTCCGATCATCATCGTTGGTCATTCAGACAACGAGCCGATCAATTCGTCGCGCTTCCCGTCCAACCAGCATTTGTCGTTGGCCCGCTCAGAGGCTGTTATGAAAAAACTAGCCCCCCAAATCAATGAAAGCACGCGCCTGTCCGCAGAAGGGGTCGCCGACAAATTCCCTATCGCTGACAACGGCACGCGCGCAGGTCGATCGAAAAACCGACGCATTGAAATCGTACTCGTCAGAGAGGACGCACAATGATTCTCCATAGTATTCGTCGTGTTGCCCGCGCCTTAGGAACTGGGATTTCGATCACGGTTTTTGTGGCGATCGCTTTTTGTTTGCTGGCTTGGTTCGTCGGCCCTTATCTGCCGCTTCTGGCCAGCCCGTTGTCGCGTCTGATCACCATCGCAATTATCATTTTGCTGTCGCTGTTCGTCATTCTTTTGGTGATCCTGCGCCGTGCTAAACGCGCGAAAAACATGGAAGACGACATTGTCGAATCCGTGGATGATACTGCCGAAGACGACGAATTGGTGCAGGCCGAACTGGTCGAAATGAAGGGTAAAATGCGCGACGCGCTGACGGCCTTGCGTAAATCTAAGTTGGGTCGTCGCTCACTTTATGAACTGCCATGGTATGTGATTATCGGGCCTCCGGGCGCTGGTAAAACCACGGCATTGGTGAATTCGGGGCTAAATTTTCCGCTAGCCAAAACGACCGGTTCCGCCAGCATTGGCGGCGTTGGTGGCACGCGCAACTGTGATTGGTGGTTTACGAACGATGCTGTCCTGATCGACACTGCGGGGCGTTACACCACCCAAGACAGCGAAGAATCCGAAGACAACGCTGGTTGGCTTGGTTTTCTTA
>NZ_JBDVGB010000079.1:0-2226 GCF_039940735.1 Tateyamaria sp. | reverse complement strand
CATCCCAGCTGGGATGCGGCCCTCTCAATTAGATTAAACCGGTTCTTCTTAACCGCGGGCGCGGCCGACCAGTTTCCAAGCAGCAGGCAAGACCAAAGCCGCCAGCGCCAATTTCAACGCATCACCAACCAGAAATGGCGTCAGGCCCCAAGCCAAAATCGGCTTGTCCCAACCAAAAAGCTGACCCAGCCACAACAGGCCAGGCACATAAATCAGCACTGTGCCAATCAACATCGCCAAGGCCATCCAAAGAACCGAACGGTCCCAACCTCGTTGCGCCAAAGCACCAAGCGCCAGTGTCGCCAGCACGTAACCAACCAAATAGCCGCCTGTGCCGCCCATCATGTATGTCAGCCCAGCCGCCTCGGCCGAAGATCCCGCAAACACGTCAAATCCAAGGGCACCGACCAGCATGTAACCAATAATGGTCACTAGGCCCAATCGCGCGCCATAAGCTGCACCAATTGTAAGGACCGCGAACGTGCCCATCGTGATCGGAACAGGCCACATCGGCACCTTAATCTTGGCAGCGATTGCAAGCAGCAGCACACCGGCTACAACCAAGGCCGCTTGCTTTAGACGCAGCGCGTTGCCTTCATTTGCGCCAAGAACGTCACTCAGCACCTTGTTATTCCACGTCGTGTCCATAAATCTTACCTCGTGTTGTCATCAGAAGTTGCCGACTTGTGCCAAGCGGCGCCGATTTCTGCAAGCGCAAAGGGCTGCAAAGCCTTTTGTGCTGTGTGAATCACTGTGCGCGACAATAGGTGCTGCGCATCACATAATCCTTGCGTGGTCCGTGCACCGCATAAGAAACAGTGAACGTCGGCCAGCCCTCAAAGTCATATTCGACGCCATAGGTGTCCGGATCGCAAAAATGGGTCGCCGTTCCTCCGCAAGCGGGGACGCGGTGAAAAAACCGACCATCATCGAAATAGACCGATAGATCTTGCCCCCACACATATCGCCGCTCTGCTGTCATGGGGGTTGCACCGGGCATCGTTAAAACACCAGTTTCGGCATATTCCGCCCCAGTCGCCGTTGGCGTCCAAACGCCCTGCCCTGCAAATTCAGCGGACGGCCCATGTGCCGGAACGATTTTGCGCGCGATGTCCCAAGCACCGATAAAATCTGCAAGGCACCGTTCAATCGACATAAACGCCCTCGGTCACATCGCCCGCCTTGCCCACAAAGCGCAAAGCATCACCCTGTCGTTCAAGCCCGTAGCACGCCCACAAATCTTGCGGCGGCCACTGGCTGCAATACTGATCGCCTTGAACCCGCCAATTCCCCCAACTGTCGCGCCCGCCAAACACGTAAAGCGTCTTGCCCGAAGCGCGGAAATCTTGCTGTGCCTTTTCATAGGCCAAGGTCCGCCCGGTCAGCGCGTCCGAAATTTCGGGACCTTTCAGCGCAATCCAATCGGCCAACGCCCCGTTGGGTGCAAAAATCAAAAACATAAGTGCTATGCGTTTCATATCCGGGCCTTCATCTTGTCGTTCATAGCCGCGCAGTCTAAGAGCGCGTTAAATTTATGTACTCCACGCGCATCACAGGCGCGACTTAAAACGCGCACCTCTGGTGTGACTTAAAAAAGGTGACCAACAAAATGATCCCACGTTATTCCCGCCCCGACATGGTCGCTATTTGGGAACCTGCCACAAAGTTCCGCATCTGGTACGAGATCGAAGCACACGCCTGCGACGCCATGGCCAACATTGGCATGATCCCGCGTGAGAATGCCGATGCGGTCTGGAAAGCCAAAGATGTGGAATTTGACGTGGCCCGCATCGACGAGATCGAAGCCATCACCAAACATGACGTGATCGCATTTCTCACACACCTTGCCGAACATGTCGGTTCAGACGAAGCGCGCTTTGTGCACCAAGGCATGACATCGTCGGACGTACTCGACACGTGCTTCAACGTGCAGCTGACCCGTGCCGCCGATATCCTGATCGCAGATATGGGCCTATTGCTGGCCGCCCTGAAACGCCGCGCGATTGAACACAAAGACACCGTACGTGTCGGGCGCAGCCACGGCATTCACGCAGAACCAACAACAATGGGCCTGACGTTCGCGCGTTTTTATGCCGAAATGGACCGCAACCTGACCCGCCTTAAAACCGCCCGCGCTGAAATCGCAACGGGTGCAATTTCGGGCGCTGTCGGGACCTTTGCCAATATCGATCCCGCAGTCGAAGACCACGTCTGCGCCAAACTTGG
>NZ_JBDVGB010000078.1:0-18958 GCF_039940735.1 Tateyamaria sp. | reverse complement strand
TTGGGCGGTCTTTACGTTGCCAACGCAGCGTTTAATGCGCTTGGCCGTCCGGGGCGATCCACGCTGCTGGGTTGGATCAAGGACGGCGTGCTCAGTTGGCCGTTGGCTATGCTGCTGGCGGCAGGTTTTGGCGCGAGTGGCGTGATTTATGGGCAGGCCATGGCGGGTGCGCTGATGGGGGGGCTTGCAGCGTTCTGGGGCTGGCGATATGTCGCGAGGCTTGGGCCAGACGCAAATATCACCCCCGCAGCGCCCCGCACATGGCCAAACGCCGACAGATACCGGAGACGCTGATGCCCACTTGGACCGCCCTGACCACCCTCATGGGCAAAGGCCCGGCTGAAACCCTTGGCGAGGCGCTCGAAGAGCTGCCCGATGCCCCAACCGGCGTGGGCGTATTCGAAGTCGAAGACGGATCTGGCTTTTGGGAAGTTGGCGCTTATTTCACCGATCAACCGGATGAAATTGCGTTGACGCTTTTGACCACGGCCTTTGGCGCTAAACCGTTCACCGTGTCTGAACTGCCGGAAACTGATTGGGTGGCCCATGTACGCCGCGAATTGGCCCCGGTCGAAGCGGGACGCTTTTTTGTTTATGGCAGCCATGACGCCGACAAAGTGCCAAGCGACAAACATGCGTTGCTGATCGAGGCCGCGATGGCCTTTGGCACCGGGCACCACGGCACCACCTTGGGATGCTTGCGTGCCTTGGACCGTTTGGCGGACGAAGGATTCGTTGGCAAACGTGTGGTTGATGTAGGCTGTGGAACGGCCGTTTTGGCGATGGGTGCTGCGGTGATTTGGCCCGATCAGGTGATCGCCAGCGATATCGATGCACAAGCCGTCGAAGTCGCCGAGGCCAATTTGGCCGCCAATGACATGAGTGCGCGCGTACACGTGGTTGAGGCCGCAGGGTTTGATCACGCAGACCTTGATGGGCCGTTTGATTTGATCTTTGCCAATATCCTTAAGGGGCCACTTGTTGCCATCGCACCGGACCTTAGCGCGCGACTAGAATCGGGTGGCTACGCGATTCTGTCTGGTATTTTAAACGAACAGGCCGACGATGTTGCCGCTGTTTATACCAGCCTTGGAAACAATGTGGTGCAGCGCGATAAGATTGGTGACTGGACGACGCTGACGCTTCGAAAAACGATGAATTAACACCACGTTTTAGTCACATTTTAGCATTTTGCCCTGATTTCGCCACATTTGAGGGGCACATTCACTAACAGAAGTCGGTGGGGGCCGTCATTCTAAGAGGCTGCCATGTCTTACGTGCAACCAAATTTTAATAAACGTGTTTCAGCTTTGGGCCGCAAGCACGAGGCGATGACGTATGGTTATAAATCGTCGATGCGCCACGACGGGTTGATCGTTGTCAAACCCAAACGCCGCGTATTTTGGGGCTATCCATTCAAGATGCTGCTTGCCTTGTTTGTCGGTTTTTTTGTGTTCAAAGGTCTGATGCTCGCGTCACTTGGGGACATTACGTACAACGAACGTGTCGCCAAGTTGCACCAAGGATCAGCGGTTGAACGCGGTGGGGCATGGGTCATGCAAATTGATCCAGCCACAAAGTTTCTGTCGGGTTTCATTGCCCCTTACGTCAGATAAATGCACCACGAAGCGGGTGTTGTTTGCAACGCCCGAAGACCCTCCAAGTCTTAAGATATAATTTGTGTAACGAGTAACTGGTAACTGTATACCAACAGAAAGCCGCGAACCCGTGTTGGGCTTCGCGGCTTTATTCATTTTAGGGTCTCGCGGCGCGCTTGCGTTCGGCGCGGCGGCCTATCAGTATCGTTGGATACGAAATGCGCTTTTTAAAGCGAAATGCAAATACCTAGCAATATCACCCGTCATCCAACCCGTTGAAATATGTTATTTCTGCTCGGGTTTAGGTGGCTCAGGTTTTGCATTTCTGCTTAGCGCGTGGCGACCTTGTCGATGTCGCCGCGTACCAGGCCGATATCGTCCAGTTCACGGTCTGTCAGAGCGCTGAGTGCTCTGTGCGTGACGCGTGCGTCGTTCCAGTTCATGATCGAAGAAACCAGATTGGCAACAAAACCTTTTACGTTGCCGGCAACTGGTGCAGCTTGATATGCGGGGCGGGTGGTGTCGAAAGCAGCCATTGCAGCAGTCCTACTCGTTATGTTCAGCGCTGAACCATTCAGCGTTGTGATTGGCATTTAGGCGTTGTGAGAACACGTCACAACCATTCAAAGCACATACGCGCCATGCAGTAAGCGCATAGCGGTGGGTGGTTTTAAAGGGCGGAATAATAAGGCTAAATTCTGCTAATGGTCAGCAGTGTTCACCGCCTAGAGCGCAACCCGGGGGTGCGACGGATAACAATGCCATTGCCCACGGGAATGGGGTGTTCGCATCGAAACACGTTGTTAACACTTGGCGGATGTTCGCCTTTCGTGCTATTGCGAGGAAAAGCCACTAAGGCAGTCAGGCGAGGGCGGGACATCATGCGAATTTTAGGAATTGATCCGGGCCTGCGCCATATGGGCTGGGGGGTTATCAGCGTGGATGGGCCGCGGTTGTCTCATGTTGCCAATGGTGTGTGCCATTCTAGCGGCGATGATTTGTCACTTCGGTTGCTGACCTTATTCGATCAGCTGTCGGACATTATAACCACCTATGCGCCAACGGCCGCAGCGGTCGAACAGACCTTTGTGAACAAAGACGGTGCGGGCACCCTGAAACTGGGGCAGGCGCGCGGTATTGCGATGTTGGCTCCGGCGCGGGCGGGGCTGCCTATCGGTGAATATGCTCCCAATGCTGTCAAAAAGACTGTCGTTGGGGTGGGCCATGCTGACAAACAACAGGTCGCTCATATGGTGCGGGTCCAATTGCCGGGGGTTGAACTTGCCGGACCAGATGCGGCTGACGCTTTGGCGATTGCGATCTGTCATGCCCACCATGGGGGGCGGCGCGCGGCCACTGGAACTGGTGGGACGCGCGGTGGTCTGGCGGCCGCCATCGCCCGCGCCGAAGCGGGGGTGCGTGCATGATAGGCAAGTTGACGGGTCGCATCGATTACCGCGCAAGCGACCACATTCTGATCGATGTACAGGGTGTAGGGTACTTGGTTTATTGTTCAGATCGCACCATGGCGACATTGCCGGGCGCGGGGCAGGTGGTTGCCTTGTTTACGGATCTTGTGGTGCGCGAAGACCTGTTGCAGCTGTTTGGCTTTCCAACGCTGGTGGAAAAGGAATGGCACCGTCTGTTGATGAGCGTGCAAGGCGTTGGGGCCAAAGCATCATTGGCGGTCCTTGGCACCTTGGGCCCGGACGGGGTTGGACGTGCGATTGCGCTTGGGGATTGGAACGCTGTTAAAGCGGCCAAAGGCATCGGACCCAAAACGGCGCAGCGCATCGTGCTTGACCTAAAAGATAAAGCGCCGGGCGTGATGGCGATGGGCGGAACTGTGGCGCAAGCGACGGGCGATGCGGTTGCGCGGCCTGTGGATGACGACGCGGTGATTGAACCGGTTGTTGCGGCGGCCCCGGTGGCGTCGGCCCAAGCTGATGCGCTGTCTGCGCTTGGCAACCTTGGCTATGGCCCTTCGGATGCGGCATCCGCTGTGGCGCAGGCAGCGGGCGAAGCGCCAGAGGCGGACACACCCGCCTTGATCCGTGCGGCGTTGAAACTGTTGGCCCCGAAAGGCTAAGGAAAGGTGCGTGAAATCACGCACCCTACGAAGGATAAGCCATGACTGACGCATCCGACCCCACTTTGCGCGCGGCCCCTTTGCCCGAGGATGAGGCGACGGCCTTTGATCGTGCTTTGCGCCCGCAAATGCTTGAAGATTTTGTTGGGCAAGCCGAGGCGCGCGCGAACCTGCGGGTCTTTATCCAATCTGCCAAGCAACGCGGCGAGGCGATGGACCACACG
This sequence comes from Tateyamaria sp., assembly GCF_039940735.1. Classification (GTDB taxonomy): domain Bacteria; phylum Pseudomonadota; class Alphaproteobacteria; order Rhodobacterales; family Rhodobacteraceae; genus Tateyamaria. The sequence goes on along the minus strand of NZ_JBDVGB010000078.1, from coordinate 15,047 downwards.
CTGTTTCATGGTCCGCCTGGGTTGGGTAAGACCACGTTGGCGCAGATCATGGCACGCGAGTTGGGGGTGAGTTTTCGCATGACTTCTGGCCCGGTTTTGGCCCGCGCTGGCGATCTGGCTGCGATCCTTACTAACCTTGAGGCGCGCGATGTGTTGTTCATCGATGAAATCCATCGCCTGAATCCGGCGGTAGAAGAGGTACTGTACCCCGCCCTTGAGGATTTTGAACTGGATCTTGTGATCGGCGAAGGGCCTGCTGCGCGCACTGTGCGGATCGAATTGCAACCCTTTACCCTTGTGGGCGCGACCACACGAATGGGGCTGTTGACCACGCCGTTACGTGATCGTTTTGGTATTCCGACCCGTTTGCAGTTTTACACCGAAGACGAACTGTTCACCATTATTGAGCGCAATGCCCGCAAGTTGGGCGCGCCGGCCGACGAAGGTGGAGCCCGCGAAATCGCGCGCCGTGCACGCGGCACCCCGCGCATTGCGGGGCGGTTGCTGCGCCGTGTGGTGGATTTTGCTGTGGTTGACGGCGACGGGCGCGTGACCAAAGAACTGGCGGATTCCGCATTGACCCGATTGGGTGTGGATCATCTGGGCCTTGATGGCGCGGACCGGCGGTATTTGCAGTTGATGGCGGACCACTACGGCGGCGGCCCTGTGGGCATCGAGACCCTAAGCGCTGCCTTGTCAGAAAGTCGCGATGCATTGGAAGAAGTGATTGAGCCCTATTTGTTGCAACAAGGTTTGATCCAACGTACCCCGCGCGGCCGTATGCTTGCCACGCGGGCGTGGCAGCATTTGGGCTTGGATGCGCCGCGGGTCGCTGGGGATTTATTTGACGGGTGACCTTGCTTTGCAGCGGAGGGAGCGAGGGGACTCCCCCTCGCGCTCCCCGAGGTATTTTTGACCCAAAGAAAGAGGGTCGTGCGGCGATTGCTGTTCTTGTTTTTTATCCGTTTGGCGGGCATGGATGCACGAATTGCGTTTTGGTGGAGAGCTGACATGACCTCGGATGAGATTGAGGCACTGTTCACGCGAGAGAGTGGTGAATACGCCTTTGCCCGGTGGGGCAGGCCGTTGGCCCCTGTTGTGTTTGGGGTCGAGGAAGAGCCGCTTGGTGTGATCAAGGGCGCGATCGATGCGGTGTGTCAGTTGGCGGGGGCCTCTGTGGCCGAAACGGACCCGGAGTTGGGTTCTAATTTCATTTGGTTCTTTTGCAAGGACTGGTCTGAATTGCCTGAAGTTCCAAATTTGGACCGTCTTGTGCCGGGTTTGGGACCGCTGGTCGCCCGCCTTGAGGCGGTTGAGGCCAATCAATATCGCATTTTCAGGTTTGATGAGGCCGGGGCCATCAAGGCCTGTTTCGTGTTCTTGCGGATGGATCAGTATTTATCGGACCTTCCTGCTGAGACGCTGGCGTTGAACCAAGCTGTGCAATCGATGTTGCTGTGGTCTGATTTGGCTTTTCGCACGCAATCTCCGCTTGCTGTGGCGGGTGAAACAACCGTGCTGCGCCCAGACATCGCGGCGTTGATCCGTGCTGCTTATGATCCGGTGATGCCCGGTGCGGCCCAAGACGCGACCCATGCGTTGCGTTTGGCTGCGCGTGTTGACATGATGTCAGTATGAATTGGCGTATCCCTATATTGGTCACCTTTTGTGCAACAACTGCATTAGCGCACAGCGGTGTGAAGAACCCCGCTGTTCTGGCGCGCATGAATGGCATGAGCGCGATTGCGCAAAACGTCAAAGTGTTGGGCACGATGGCCAAGGGGCAGATCGCCTTTGATGCGGCCACCGCGCAGGAAGCGGCGGCGGCTATCGCACGTCATTCTGAGGCCTCCGTGACCCTGTTTGCGCCACAAGAAACCGATCCACACTCCGAAGCCCGTGCTGTGATCTGGGACAATTTTGACGACTTCACTGATAAGGCGCAGGCGCTGAAAGTGATTGGTGACGAGTTGGCCGGGTCAATTCGCACACTTGAGGATGTCCAAGGGGCCATCGACCCTTTGGGGGATGCCTGCACGGCCTGCCACACGCTGTATCGTGCTAAACACTAAGGCGCGCGCGATTCGCGTGAAGCGATGGTGACGGACGCCGACAGGTGGGAAATGTCATTGGGTACGCGCGATGCTCTCTGTTTTTCCCGCTCTGGTCTGTAAAATCGCCAGATTCGAGAATGGACTAACGGTCAGCACACCGTTTATGGTGGTTCCTGTTGCGTTACGCTCAATATGTAGTTTCCGGGGGGAAGATTATGAACCAAGCAGATACTGTCTGGATTCTTATATCAACAGCGTTGGTATTCTTTATGACATTGCCGGGCCTCGCCCTATTTTATGGAGGCATGGTGCGCGCGCGCAATGTGATTAGCGTCTTTATACAATGCTATGTCGTGGCCTGTTTGATGGCGATCTTGTGGTTTGTCGCAGGGTATTCAATCGCTTATGGCGACACGAGCCCATATTGGGGCGGCATCAGCAAATTAGCCCTGATCAATATCACGCAAGAAAGCCTTTCGGGGACGGTGCCCGAGATTGTGTTTTTCGCGTTTCAGATGACTTTTGCGATCATCACCCCTGTTCTTGTTCTTGGCGTTTTTGCCGAACGCACAAAATTCGGATTTGTCGTGCTGTTTTCCTGCCTTTGGATGTTGCTGGTCTATGCGCCCGTTGCGCATTGGGTCTGGGGCGGTGGCATGCTTGCGGATGGTGGCATCTTTGGCGAAACTGGTGTGCGGGACTTTGCGGGTGGGCTGGTTGTGCACGAAACCGCTGGCGTTGCGGCGTTGGTGATTGCGTTGGTGTTGGGGCCACGCATGTATCGTGGGTATGCGCCTCACAATCCCGGAATGGTTATGACAGGCGCTGCAATGCTGTGGGTTGGCTGGCTTGGCTTTAATGGTGGCTCTAGCCTTGCGGCTGATGCGCTTGCGGGAATGGCGATGACGGTCACATTGCTGGCAGGCGCGACGGCATCCGTATCATGGATGTTTTGGGAATACATAAAAACGGGGCAGGTGTCGCTTGTGGGGATGGTCACAGGCACGATCGCGGGTCTTGCGGCCGTGACGCCGGCATCGGGCTTTGTCGGGCCGATCTATGCTATTATGATCGGGATCGTTGCGGGGATCTTGTGCCAAGAAACCATGTATTTCTTGCGCGACAAACTAAACATCGATGACTCGCTTGATGTGTTTGCCGTGCACGGTGCGGGCGGCATTTATGGGTCTATGATGATGGCAGCCCTTGGTGTGGCGTCGTGGCAAGCGCAATTGGGTAGCATTGCGATTGTTGGGGCCTATACGGCGGCCGTGACACTGGTGTTGGTCTTCTTCTGCAAAGGGGTCTTGGGCATGCGTGTCGATCCCGAAACCGAAGAGCAGGGCCTTGATTATGCAGCGCACAACCAACGCGCCTATGATCTAGAGTCCTAAAACCAAAGGATTGCCCCCGCGCCGTGTGGCGCGGGGGCGCGACATTTGAGGACACCACGTGACTGCGCATCGTTTCCCTTTGACCGTCTACTATGAAGACACGGATATGGCGGGCGTCGTCTATTATGCGAATTATCTGCGTTATATCGAACGCGCCCGATCCGAGATCGTGGAACAGATGGGGCTCGATCAAAACGCGATGCGCGCGGACGGCCTTGTGTTTGTCGTCACGCGGGTCGAGGCTGATTACGTAAGTTCGGCCCGTATGGGCGACCGGCTTGAGGTGATCACCACACATCAAGCGGCAGGCCCGGTGCGTTGGACCTTTGATCAAGTCGTGCAACGGGGCGATCAAGTGATCTTTAAGGCGCATGTGGTGGCTGTCACCATGACCACAAGTGGCAAACCGGTCCGTTTGCCTGCGGAAATCCGCGCAATGGGCCCGAAATAAGGCAATCTTGACGCCGAAGTGATAGCTTTCCCCGTTTTGCTAACGTATGATTCGCGCAATAGGGTCGGAAAAACACGACCAAACAATAAAAGAGCAGGCAGATGGAAGCAGATATCCTCGCCCAAGCACATGAGATTGATTTCTCATTGTGGGGCTTATTCGCACGCGCCACCATTATCGTGAAGTTGGTGATGATCATGTTGATCGTCGCTTCGTTCTGGTCGTGGGGCATTATTGTTCAAAAGCTCATCCTCTTTCGCAAAGCGCGTGGCGTGGCGGCGGAATTTGATCGCGCGTTTTGGTCGGGAGAACCCTTGGACGGTTTGTTCGAACAAATCGGGCCAGAACCGGACGGCGCGGCGGAAAAGGTCTTTGCCGCTGGTATGATCGAATGGCAGCGGTCGCACCGCGATGATGGCGGGCTGATTGCCGGGGCCAGCGCGCGGATTGATCGCAGCATGGATGTGGCGATTTCCAAACAGGCCGAGGACCTGCAATCGGGTCTGACAGTGCTGGCGACAGTTGGGTCATCCGCCCCGTTTATCGGATTGTTTGGCACCGTTGTTGGCATCATGAACGCCTTTATCGAGATCGCAGAACAGCAAAACACCAACTTGGCCGTTGTAGCGCCGGGTATTGCCGAGGCCTTGTTGGCCACAGGTCTGGGCCTGCTGGCGGCGATCCCTGCGGTGATCTTTTACAACAAGCTAAGCGCGGACAGTGACCGCATTGTGTCGGGTTACGAGGCCTTTGCCGACGAATTCGCCACCATCCTCAGCCGTCAGTTGGACAGCTGACATGGGCGCGGGTGTGGTCCAAAAGGACGGCGGAGCAAAACGGCGCAGACGCGGCGGGCGGTCTCGGCCGATGTCCGAAATCAACGTGACGCCCTTTGTGGATGTGATGTTGGTTTTGCTGATCATCTTTATGGTGGCGGCACCTTTGGTCACCGTTGGTGTTCCGGTTGAGTTGCCAAAAACCGCAGCCGGTGCGCTGCCTGCGGATCAAGAAGAACCGTTGACTGTCACGGTGACGTCGACAGGGGCTGTGCAAATCCAAACCACCGAAGTGGCGCGCGACGCATTGATCCAACGCCTGCGCGGCATCGCCGCCGAACGGTCCAGTGACCGGGTATTTCTGCGCGCAGACGGGGCTGTGGCCTATAGCCAAGTTATGGAGATCATGGGCGCGCTTAATGCCGGTGGCTTTTCCAACATCGGGTTGGTCACAGATATTGGCGGCCCGACTTTGGACAGCGAGGGGCAATAGCTCGTGAACACCGGGCAGGTCATATCAGGGATCGGTCATATGGGCTTGATCGGGTGGGTGCTGTTTGGCGGCACCTTCCAATCGGAACCATTGCCGTTTGAAGTCACTGAAGTGTCCGTGATTTCAACCGAGGCGTTTCAGGAGTTGTTGCCGACGGGTCCGCAACCCGATGGCGCGACCGAGGTTGCCTTGCCTGAACAGCCCGAAGTGGTGCCGGACCCAGTTGAAACGCCGGTGCCTGATGAACCTGTCGTTGTCGAGGCTCCAGAGCCTGCTCCCCAGCCCGCACCAGAACCTGAACCAGTGCCCGTGCCAGAAGCACCAGAGCCAGCGCCACAGCCCGAAATCACAGATGTGTCGCCCGAGCCACCTCAGCCACAGGAACAAGCTGTTTTGGTGCCTGAAATTTCAACACGCCCAGTGCCACGCCCTTCGGAACGTGTCGCGCCCGAAACTGTGGCCCCCCCGCCCGAAGATGCGGCCCCGGCTGAAGTTGAACAAGATGCCGTGGTCGAAGACGAAAGTGCCGACACCCCGGCCGAAGAACAAGAGGCCACGGCCCCCGAAGAGGCTGCGACCGAAATCGTGACTGAGGCAGAAACGCCTGCAAATGCACCTAACACCTCGATCCGCCCGCCTGCGCGCCGCCCAAGCGCGCCTGTGCGCACGGCTGAAACGCCAGCAGAAACACCTGCTGAAACGCCCGCCGCTGAAACCTCAGCGCCCGAAACACCTGATGCCCCAACCGATGATGCCGTCAACGACGCCCTGCGCGAAGCGCTTGAGGGCGGCGGTGGGGACACGGACGTGCCCCAAGGTCCGCCTTTGACGTCTGGTGAAAAGGACGCCTTGCGTGTGGCCGTTTCAAGTTGCTGGAATGTGGGGTCTCTGTCTTCAGAAGCCCTGCAAACCACCGTTATCGTCACCGTCGATATGACGCCTGATGCGAAACCGGTCCTCAGTTCCATTCGCCTTGCGTCTAGTTCGGGTGGGTCGGCAGCGGCGGCCAAACAAGCTTTTGAAGCAGCGCGCCGTGCGATTATTCGGTGCGCGCGCGACGGCTATGGGCTGCCGTCGGAAAAATACAGCCAATGGAAAGAAGTTGAGATGACGTTCAATCCCGAAAGGATGCGTATCAAATGATGGTTCGAGTGCTTATTGCTTTGCTGATGTCTTTGGGGATCACCCCCGCTTTGGCCCAAGACGGCGGTCCCCTAAGGATCGAAATCACCGAAGGGGTGATCGAACCCTTGCCCATAGCGGTGCCCAACCTTGTGCCCGAAACCGCAGGCAGTGCCGAAATCGGCGCGCAATTGGCCCGCGTGATCGCCACAGACCTGACGGGCACCGGGTTGTTCCGCGAATTGCCAAACAGTGCGTTTATCTCGCAAGTCAGCGACTTTAACGCGCCTGTGCAATACGCCGATTGGAAAGCGATCAATGCCCAAGCATTGGTGACCGGCGCCGTCAGCGTGCAGGGCAACAACGTAAACGTAAAATTCCGTCTTTATGACGTGTTTTCCGGTGCGGAGTTGGGCGAAGGATTGCAATTTGCAGGCACGGTCGACGGGATGCGGCGCATTGCACACAAGGTGGCGGATGCGGTCTATACCCGCATCACGGGCGAAAGCGGGTATTTCGATAGCCGCGTCGTCTATGTCTCTGAAACCGGGCCGAAAAATCAACGCCGCAAGCGTTTGGCCGTCATGGATTACGACGGGGCCAATGTGCAGTTCCTAACGGGATCAACAGATATCGTTTTGGCGCCGCGCTTTTCTAAAAACGGTGACCGGGTACTGTATACCAGCTATGAGACCGGGTTTCCGCGCATCTATGTGCTGGATGTTGGTTCAGTTCAGCGCCGTGTGCTTGATAGCAATGTCGGCACCATGAGCTTTGCACCGCGCTTTGCGCCGGATGGGCAGACAGTGGTCTATTCTGTGAGCCAAGGCAGCAACACCGACATTTATTCGATGAATATCAACAGCGGCGCTGCGACGCGCCTGACGAACACACCGGCAATTGAAACGGCCCCCAGCTTTAACCCTGATGGCAGCCAACTGGTGTTTGAAAGCGACAGGTCCGGATCGCAGCAGCTGTACATCATGCCCATCGGCGGGGGCGAGGCCAAGCGCATTTCCTTTGGCGAGGGGCGTTACGGCACACCTGTGTGGTCTCCCCGCGGGGATTTGATTGCGTTCACCAAACAATCTAAGGGCCGCTTTCATATCGGCGTTATGCGCACCGATGGGTCCGAAGAGCGTCTTCTGACGGCCTCTTTCCTTGATGAGGGGCCATCGTGGTCACCCAATGGGCGTGTGGTGATGTTTGCGCGTGAAACCCAAGGGGCAGGCGGGCAATCAAACCTTTATTCTGTGGATATCACGGGCCGCAATTTGCGCCCTGTGCGCACGCCCGAAGGCGGGTCTGATCCGTCGTGGGGGCCGCTGCAGCCCTAAAGTGTCGCAGATTCCCATAACACGCGGCGCATTTTCATGGGCCGCAGTTTGTGGTAGCGTTAACCAAAACGAACTAAAAATAATACGACCAAAAAAAACAATGGCGATGTAACCCAAGAGAGGCTCGAGCCCATGAAACTGAAATCTTCTTTGTTGATGATCTGCGCGGCACTAAGTGTGGCAGCCTGTACAAACCCCGACCGTTTTGGCGACGGCGACGGGACCGGTGCTGGCCCTGTTGATCCATTTGCCAATGGCGCAAATGGTGGCATCGTTCCGGGCAGCGCATCTGACCCGACGTCGCCTGCGTTTTTCCAACAGGCTGTTGGTGACCGAGTGCTGTTTGCGGTCAACGAATCCAGCTTGACCCAAGCCGGGCGTGCAACCTTGGACGGCCAAGCGGTCTGGTTGTTGCAGAACGCTGATTACACGGCCATCGTCGAAGGCCACGCCGACGAACAAGGCACCCGCGAATATAACCTTGCCCTTGGTGCGCGTCGAGCCGATGCGGCACGGTCCTATCTATTGAGCCAAGGCGTTCAGGCTAACCGCTTGCAGGTTGTGACATTTGGTAAAGAACGCCCAATTGAAGTGTGCAGCGAAGAAGCGTGCTATGCTAAAAACCGCCGTGCAGTGACGGTGTTGGCTGGTGGCCTAAGCAGCTAAGGGCTGCTTTGTTTGCGATTAAGGGGGATGCGATGGTGAAATGGTTGGCAGGTTTGGTTGTGGTGGCGGGTTTGTCCGCACCACACGGGGCTTTTGCGCAGGATACGACCTTGGCGGATATTCGTCAGGAATTGGGCGCATTGTTTGTCGAGGTCCAAAAGCTCAAGCGCGAATTGTCCACCACTGGGGGCGGCGGCGTTAATGTCGGCTCCGGAGACAGTTTTGATCGCATCACCGCTATCGAAAGCGAACTGCAACGTTTGACTGGCAAGACCGAAGAACTTGAGTTCCGCATCGGGCGCGTCATTTCTGATGGCACAAACCGGGTCGGGGATCTTGAATTTCGTCTGTGTGAGCTGGAAGAAAGCTGTGACATCGGCGCTTTAGGTGACACCCCAACCTTGGGCGGCGGTGCCGCACCTGCTGTGTCCGCAGCGACGCAAACCCCAACCGCTCAGCCAGAAACCCAACTGGCGGCCAATGAACAATCAGACTTCGAGCGGGCGCAGGGGGCGCTCGCATCCGGTGACTTTCGCAGCGCCGCTGACCAGTTTGAGACCTTTAATCAGACCTACCCCGGAGGCCCGCTCTCAATAGAAGCGACATTGCGACGTGGCCAAGCGCTTGAAGGTTTGGGCGACGTACGCGAAGGCGCGCGCGCCTATCTGGCCGCCTTTACACTGGATCAACAGGGGCCATTGGCCGCTGAATCGCTTTATCGGCTTGGCAACGCGCTTGGTCGGTTGGGGCAATCTAACGAGGCTTGTGTGACATTGGCCGAAGTGGGGGTCCGTTTCCCAGGGGCGGCCGCTGTGGCGGACGCCGAAAACGCCATGCGCAACATTGGTTGCTCGTAGGCGATGATTGCTCCTCTTCTTGCGGCCGTTGAGGAGCTGTTTTTAGGGCGCCCGCCTGAACGGCTGGGCGTTGCCGTTTCAGGTGGCGGCGATTCCATCGCTTTGTTGTGTGTTCTGGCGCAATTTGCCAAAAATCACAAAATTGAACTGCATGTCATTACAATTGATCATGGTCTGCGTCCCGAAACGAAGGATGAGATCACACTGGTCACGGACTTGTGTGCAACATGGGATTTGCCGCACCACGTCGAATATTGGACGGGGTGGGAAGGGGCCGGAAACCTACAAGCTGCCGCACGCGAGGCGCGTTATGCGCTGATGGCGGACTGGGCCTATGGCAATCAAATTACGCATGTCGCGCTTGGCCATACCGCCGATGATCAGGCCGAAACATTTTTAATGCGTCTTGCCCGAGGGGCCGGAGTGGATGGGTTAAGTTCGATGCAGTCACGCCGTGTGCAGCATGGGATCACTTGGGTGCGCCCGTTCTTGCGCGTCGAACGTTCAGCCTTGCGCACGTTTTTACGGGCTTCTCGAGTCGACTGGAGCGAAGATCCGAGCAACGAAAATCGCGACTTTGAACGGGTGCGTGTGCGCGATGCATTGACGGTTTTGGGCACATTGGGTGTGCAAACAGACACGTTAGTTGATGTCGCCGAAAACATGAGCCGCGCGCGTGAAGCGCTTGATTGGCAAACCTTTTTATCGGCACGTGACAGTGCCACGTTAAGCCACGGGGCGGTCGCGATAGATCTACGCAAGTTCCGTATGTTACCTGCAGAAATCTCGCGCCGATTGTTGGTGCATGCGATCACGTGGATCGCCCAAAACGATTATCCGCCACGCCGTGACGCTGTGGCGCAGGCGCTTGGCGCAGTGCGGGCCAGCCGCGGGGCAACCCTTGCTGGTTGTCAGATTATCGTCGAAAAAAACGTGATTTGGGTAATACGTGAATTGATCACGCTTACGGATGTGGCCTGCGAAGTGGGCGACGTGTGGGATGATCGTTGGCTGATTACAGGCCCCGAAGATGACCCCGATTTTGAGGTGCGCGCCTTAGGGTTAAAGGGGGTGGGCCAGATCGAAAACTGGCGCGAACTTGGCGTGCCGCGCGCGGCCCTCGCTGTGACGCCTGCGGTGTGGTATGATGGGCGCATCGTCGCGGCACCGGTCGCGCAACCGGACCCGGAATGGGTCGCAGAATTGGATGGCGGGCAAGATGCTTTTTTTGCGGCACTTTTATCGCATTGAACCTGCCGCGATCCTCTCTATCTTAAGACAAACGCCGTAGGCTCCCCCAAACGGCTGAACGTATCAGGAGACTTTCCTTGGGAAACGCACGCAACATTGCCTTTTGGGTTGTTTTGTTTTTGTTGATTCTAGCGCTGTTCAATCTGTTCGGCGGATCCAACAACACATTGCAAAGCCGCGAGGTGCCTTATTCTGAATTTGTCGCCCATGTCGAAGACAAGTCTGTCAGCAACGTCACGCTGGACGGAGAAGAGATTCGTTTTCGTCGCGGTTCAGAGGATTTTGTGACGATCAAACCGGATGACGCCCAAGTCACCGACCTGCTGTTGAACAACAGCATTCCGGTGCGTGCTGAAACGCAGACGCAATCGGGTTTCCAAACCTTCTTGTTGTCGTTGCTGCCCTTCTTGTTGCTGATCGGTGTGTGGGTTTATTTCATGAACCGCATGCAAGGTGGCGGCAAAGGTGGCGCCATGGGCTTTGGCAAATCCAAGGCCAAGATGCTGACGGAAAAACATGGCCGCGTGACCTTTGATGATGTCGCCGGCATCGACGAAGCCAAAGACGAGCTGGATGAGATTGTCGAATTCTTGCGTAACCCACAGAAATTCAGCCGTTTGGGTGGTAAAATTCCCAAGGGTGCACTGCTGGTGGGCCCTCCGGGAACGGGTAAAACCTTGCTGGCGCGCGCTGTTGCGGGCGAGGCGGGCGTACCATTCTTTACGATTTCGGGTTCCGATTTTGTCGAAATGTTTGTGGGCGTGGGTGCAAGCCGTGTGCGCGATATGTTCGAACAGGCCAAAAAGAACGCACCATGCATCGTGTTCATCGATGAAATCGATGCTGTAGGTCGTCACCGGGGTGCCGGTTATGGCGGCGGCAACGACGAACGTGAGCAAACGTTGAACCAGTTGCTGGTTGAAATGGACGGTTTTGAGGCCAACGAAGGTGTCATCATTATCGCCGCCACCAACCGTAAAGACGTGCTTGACCCGGCCTTGCTGCGTCCCGGTCGCTTTGACCGTCAGGTTACCGTTGGCAATCCCGACATCAAGGGCCGTGAAAAGATCCTTGGCGTGCATGCACGTAAAACCCCGTTGGGCCCAGACGTTGACCTGCGCATCATTGCGCGCGGGACACCTGGCTTTTCCGGTGCTGATTTGGCGAACCTTGTGAACGAGGCCGCCTTGACCGCTGCCCGTATCGGGCGCCGTTTCGTTACCATGCTGGATTTCGAATCCGCCAAAGACAAGGTGATGATGGGTCCCGAGCGTCGTTCGATGGTTATGACCGCCGAGCAAAAGGAAATGACCGCCTATCACGAAGCAGGGCACGCGCTGGTCGGGCATCTTTTGCCCAAATGTGACCCGGTCTATAAGGCAACAATTATCCCACGCGGTGGTGCACTAGGCATGGTGATGAGCCTGCCTGAAATGGACCGCCTGAATATGTTCAAGGACGAATGCCACCAACGTTTGGCCATGACTATGGCGGGCAAGGCGGCTGAAATCTTTAAATACGGACCGGACTCGGTGTCCAACGGACCTGCGGGTGACATTCAGCAAGCAAGTGCCTTGGCGCGCGCCATGGTGTTGCAATGGGGTATGTCCGACAAGGTCGGCAACATCGATTATTCCGAAGCGGCCCAAGGGTATCAGGGCGCGACGGCGGGTTTCTCCGTATCAGCCAACACCAAAGAAACGGTCGAGCAAGAAGTTCAAACGTTCATTCAGGATGGCTATGATTGGGCGCTCAAGATCATCACCGAAAACGAAGAAAAGTTTGATCGTCTTGCGCAAGGTTTGCTGGAATACGAGACCCTCACCGGCGAAGAAATCGAACGGGTGATGAACGGCGAACCACCCCAAGCCCCCGATGACGAAGACGGCGGCGCGGCGGTTGAAAAAGACAAGCCAAGCCTGACCGACATCCCCAAGGCCAAGAAGAAATCTGGCCCATCGGGTGATGGCGGGATGGAGCCTGAACCTTCGGCGTAAACGCTATGAAAAAGCCTTCAAAAGGTCCGCTTCGGCGGACCTTTTTTGTTGTGCGTTCCAGTGTAGGTATGTGCAGGTCAGAATGGCAAGTTTGACCATCAAAGCGGTGACGCTGACTAGATTGGTAAGGGTCGCTGCGCCCCAAGCAAATGGGAAGGTGTCGCGAAAGGCGATGTCGAATAACCGATAGCTTAGGTGTGTACCCGCCACTTCGATCACCGCAAAGGTAGCGATTTCCAACAAGACCAGCGCAACTATCATTTGAGGCGCGTACGTGAGGCCGGATTTTATCGCGTGCCATAGCGGTACTTTGTGTGCCAATGCCACGGCTGGAAAAACAAAACCGATGAGAATGAGCATCCCGCTGAACAGAAATAGTGCGAACCCGTCTCTGAAATAGCCCTCGAGACAGAATACAATCCGATAGGACAAAGAGCCTATCGGCAGATCAGTCCCCCAAATGGGAGGAAAAATGAGGTGTATCGGCATCCCGATGGCGATTGTTACGGCAAATGCTGGCACGCACAAAAGTCCGGCGCGCCAAATATAAGACCAATAGGGTTGTCTGCGCAAAACGGACAAGGGTGTGGTTTGGGGGCTATGGTGGGAAAGAAACCGATGCCATCCGATCGCATTTGCGATCGAAATCAAGAAAATCAAAAGCGCCACGGCAGAGACCAATACAAGTAAAAGCCATGTCGGAGGTGATGATATGTCTCCCTTTATTAAATGCAGTACGACGACAACCAGGCCCACCACAATGACGCTCATGGGCCAGCTCACCCAGGTAAGATAGCGCCAGTTCCGGACCGTCAGGCGTATTGCGGTGATCAAAAGGGCGACGCCGGTGGGTTTTTCTGGAAGCTCTTGCATAATGGGTTTGTCCGAGTGTTTCGATGGCAAGTCAATCAAGGGTTGTGATGGAGCTTACGTAAAGTTGAAGCGGTCGGCATGAATGCCATCACCTCTGCGAGAGGGGCTTGCCTATAACTGCATCTATGCACATGTTCCGAAAATGAAATTTATCACGACCATCCTGCGCGCAACCCTGACATCGACGGTATTGCTTTATGTTGCTTTGTTGTGGCCGGGGCGTGAAGCGTTTGATGGGCTGTGGAATCCGGACAGTTATTATCCCGCGTTGATGTATGATAGCGGCAAGTGGTCTGTGCGGCTGTTGATTGTCACGCTTAGCGTCACGCCTGTCTTGCTGTTGATCAACCGATTGGGGCGCGGGCAAGCTATTGGGCGTTGGCTGCTGCGCGCGCGGCGGCACGCTGGTCTAAGCTGCGCGATTTTTGCAGGGCTGCACCTTTGGTATTACGTGATCGAATTGGGCACCCTTGGTGACGTTTTGTTCGAGCTGCGACACCTGGAAATTGCGGTTGGGTGGATCAGTCTTGTGATCCTCGCGGTTTTGGCGGCCACGTCCAATGCGTGGTCAGTCAGGCGGTTGGGACGGAATTGGAAGCGTCTGCATGTGCTGATCTATCCGGCCGGAGTGTTGGCGTTGTGGCACTGGTATTTGTTTGATTGGTACGTTGGGCGTGTGCTGTTTTGGTGCGCTGTCTTTGCGGTTCCATTATTGATCAGGCCTTTGCTGCGGCGTCTACCGCGACTGACACGACGCAATCCATCACCAAGCTGAGCCCTTGGCGCACAAATCTTCATTGGTCTTTTGACTGCAGTGCAGGCATTCAAGATCGCAAAAGATCGGAGTAACCGCATGCCCGCACTAAAACCCACCAATTATACCGCCCGCATCACATGGCTTGGACGCGTCACCCACGGCGACGGTACATTGCGATCGGAACCGTTGCAGGCCGTGGATGCCACCCTTGATGGCTTTCCGGGCGAGGCCCATGGGGGGGCAACGCGGGCGGCTTGTGTGCGCGTCAAAACGCAATATCCGCAAGGCACCGAAATCCGGAATGTGCGCCAGTTGTCGATCCTAAGCGCCGAAGAAATGGCCGACATCGCCGCCAAGATGGGCATGGCAAGGATCGACCCGGCTTGGGTGGGGGCCTCGATGATCATCGAAGGCATCCCAGATTTCAGCCACGTTCCACCATCGTCGCGTCTGATGGCGCCGTCAGGTGCTGGAATCACAATCGACATGGAAAATCGCCCCTGCGTATTGCCGGGGCGCGAAATCGAAAAAGAGGCGGAAGGGTTCGGCAAAAGGTTCAAGGCCGCAGCGGCGTTAAAGCGCGGCGTGACGGCATGGATGGAATTTGGCGGACGTTTGGCCATCGGGGACGAATTGGTGCTGCATGTGCCCGATCAACCGCTTTGGGCGCATCACGAGGCCATTGTTCCACAAAGTTAGCACTCAGGTCCGGGGCGCACTTCGATGCCTTAGCTGCATAATCGTTTCCGAAAAGAAACGATGACGTGCATCGTGGCCGCATCACTGCGACGAAATGTCGGAAATGCACGCAAGTGTCCTTGGCAAGTCCGTATATGCAGGTCACGACAAACCAGCCGGTACTTACGTTGCGGGGAGCATCATGGCCTATAAAACTGACATTGAAATTGCACGCGAAGCGGACAAGAAGCCGATCCAAGAGATTGGCGCCAAGATTGGTATCGCAAGCGCCGACCTGCTGCCCTACGGCCACGACAAGGCTAAAGTCAGCCAAGACTTCA
>NZ_JBDVGB010000077.1:0-29053 GCF_039940735.1 Tateyamaria sp. | reverse complement strand
CGGATGCGTCTTCGATCGATCGATGTGCAGATGTTGCGAATCCTTGAAGAAATCAGCGCCGGTCGACAAGAAACGATGGCCGAACTGCGCACTGACATTTCGGCGCTTGCTTCTGCTCTTAGCCAGCCGCATGGACAGAACCGAAAGCAGGGTGGCGGTGGGCGTGGGCGCTCGGGTAATGGGAACGGCTGACCATGGCATTGTCGCGGCGTACAGGGCAACGGTTTCAAGCGTCGATTTGGCCAGGCTTTGTCGATGCAATGACGGGCTTGCTGCTTGTTCTTATGTTCGTGTTAACCATCTTCATGGTGGTTCAATTCGTGCTACGCGAGACGATCACTGGGCAAGAAACCGAATTGAACGAACTGGCTGGCGAAGTGGCGGCACTTGCGCAAGCGCTGGGGCTGGAAGAACGGCGCGCCAATCAATTGGATGCACGTCTGACATCGCTTAACAGCACTTTGGACGACGCTCGCAACGAGGTCGAAGCGCAGGCCGCGTTGATTGCATCGCTGACAACAGAACGAGACGCGCAAACCGCTGCTCTGGATGCTGCTCAAACCCAGATCACCAGCTTTGAGGCGCAGGTTGCTGCACTGATTTCCGAACGGGATGGCGTTTTGGATCGTGTTGCGACCCTAGAGGGCGAACAAGAGCGGCTGTTGTCTGAACAAGACGCCTTAAACACGGCCCTCGCAACTGCACGTAGCGAAACCGACGCCCAGACCGAAGCCGCACGACTTGCCGCTGCGCGCACCGAAGCGTTGCAAGCTTTGGTCGCAGATTTGCGCACGCGCAACGCCGACAGCGCCGCACAAAGCGACGCATTGCAGGCCAATCTAGAGGCCGCCCAAGAACAATTGAGTGCCGAAGAAGCCGCGCGTTTGGCCGAAGCCGCAGCAGCAGAAGCATTGCGTGAACGGCTCGAAAACGCTGATGCCGAACTGACGGCAATGACCCTTGCGCTTGAAGCGCAGCGCCAAGAAGCCGAAGATACGTTGACGTTATTGGCCGCCGCGCGCGCTGCCGAAGAAGACTTGGATGCACAACTTACCGCTGCTCTGCTGGCTTTGCAGAACACGTCAAGCAGCGCAGTTTCTGCGCAGACACAGTTGGACCAGATGGAGGCCGATCTTGCGGCCGCTTTGGCAGCGCTTGATGAATCCCAAGCCGACACCGTATCGGCAAATGCGGAACGGGAAACATTGGAAGCGCAGTTGGCAGCGGCACTTTTGGATGCTGAAGGGGGCGCAGCAGCGGCTGTGGACCTAGAGGCACAGTTGTCGCGTGCATTGAGCCAGTTAGACGAGCGCACCGCCCTGACGGCAACACTTGAGGCGCGCCTGAGCGCCGCCGAAGCGGCCTTGGACGGCGGTACGGCGACGGCTGCGGCGCTGCAAACCGAATTGGGCGAAACGCGGGTTGAATTGGCGCAAGGTGCCGCGCAAATTGTTGAATTGCAGGCACAATTGGATGGTGCATTGGCCGAAAACGCCGCGTCGGCTCAGGCTGTCGCTGACCTTCAGGCGCGCATGGCAACACTGGAAGCACGTATTACAGCGTCCGGGATTGAGATGACTGAAATCCGGAATCGCCTTGCTGCCGCCGCCGCGGCAAAAGCCACGGCCGAGGCTGAGTTGGCCGGGCAGGTGCGTGATTTGGACGATGTACGGGCGCAATTGGCCTTGGCCATTGCAGCGCGTGATGCCGCTGTCGCAGATATCGAAGCCGCCGGAAGCAGTAACTTGGAAGTGCGCGAACAACTGGCGGCGGCGCTGGCGGCGAAACTGGCCGCCGAAGAAGAGCTACAAACCTTGGGCACCGACACCGCCGATGTGCGGGCTGCTTTGGCCGACGCCTTGGCGAAAAAGACGGCCGCCGAACAAGAACTGGCCGAGACAAGCGGCACGGCAGATGAACGCGCCGCACTTTTGGCAGCAGCACGTGAATCGCTGAGCCAAAAAGAGGCCGAAACCCTAGAAGCTCAACGCCAGACCGAGCTTTTGAACCAGCAAGTTGCCGCGTTGCGCACTCAATTGGGGCAGTTGCAGGCCCTATTAGATGACGCCGTGGCACGCGATGCCGCGCGCGACGTGCAGTTGCAATCGTTGGGGTCGGAGTTGAACACTGCGTTGGCGCGTGTGGCCGCAGAAGAACGACGCCGCCGTGAATTGGAACAGGCCGAACGGGAACGCCTTGAGGCTGAAGCGCAGGATCTTCAGCGGTATCGCTCGGAATTTTTTGGGCGCTTGCGTGACGTTTTAGGTGTGCAGGATGGCGTGCAGATTGTCGGCGACCGGTTTGTGTTTTCTTCCGAAGTGTTGTTTCCGCCAGGTGGGGCGGACCTTTCAAATGCAGGGCAGGGCGAAATCGCCAAAGTTGCGGGTATCTTGCGCAACATTGCTGACGATATCCCGGCCGGCATCAATTGGGTCATTCAGGTGGACGGGCACACAGACAACGTGCCGCTGACAGGGACTGGTGAATTTGCCGACAACTGGGAACTTAGCCAAGCGCGCGCACTTTCCGTTGTGAAGTATATGGTGAACTTCCTTGGCATTCCGCCGCAACGAGTGTCGGCGAACGGGTTTGGGGAACACCAGCCTGTGAACCCAGAGGATACGCCAGAGGCCCGCGCCCAGAATCGTCGGATCGAGCTGAAGTTCACTGAGAAATAGGCCGCATCAGCGGATTTGGACGCTACCCTGTTCGGAGCTGATCGTAAGGGTGCCGCGTTTAAGAGTGACCGTGCCACGATAAGTCCCTTTGGCCCAATCTGCTGTGTGCCGTTTTCCAATCGCGCGGAAAAACTGGGCCTGATTTTTTTCGATCTCGACGGTTTGATTCATGAATTCGCCATCGGGGCCGTCTATGCGCAATTGCATCTGATCGCCTGCCTTGCCGCCGAACGCATAGCCAAACACCACAAGGGCAGGGGCGTCGACAGGTAATGTCTGCGCCGCGGCGTGCCCAGCTTTGATGTCATCGAATTTTGGCACGGCATTTGAAAACCCAACCGCCAACACACCGCCCGGGCGATATGGCAGCGGCGTTTTCCACAAAGTTTCCGAACTGGGTGCCCCGCAAGTTACCTTGCCGTCGGGGTCGAATGGATCAACGACGGCACCATCTTTGCGCACCGTCAAATGGACGTGCGGGAATTGTGTCCGTCCTGACAAGCCAATTTGTCCTAGAACGGTCGACAGATTGACCCGGTCGCCGGTTTTCACGGCTATAGAACTGCGTTTGAGGTGGCAGTATTGGGTCGTCCACCCGTCGCCGTGATTGATGACGACTCCATTGCCGCATTCGCGGCTGTCAAGTTTGGAACTACGATTTCGGGTGTAGATTTCGTCGCGCACCCCGTCGCGTGTGGCCTGAACAGTGCCGGGGGCGGCGGCAATGACATTCACGCCGCGTTCCATTTGCGCGATGGAGCGGAGCGCAAAATCGGTGCCTTTGTGGGTGTTGTAGCTAAGGTTGGAGCAGTGAAAATCCATCGATGCACGCGATGGATCATGGTCAACATATTGTTGGATGAAGCAATCGCTTCCCAGATCGCAATCAACCGGTGCGGATAGCACGATATCTCTTGCCGCAAGTGGCCCTGCGGCAAGAGTTAATCCAAGCGTGACGAAATATGCCGCGCGCATTAGTCGGCCGTCAGAAGAGGCGGTTTGTTCCCGGAGAGGCGCGGTTTGTCGGGCCCTTCCATTTTCAAATCCAACGCGCCGTTCTTCACACCAACCTTGACGACGCCGCCCTTCATCAGTTTGCCGAACAGCAGTTCTTCGGCGAGCGGTTTTTTGATGTATTCTTGGATCACGCGACCCAGAGGACGAGCGCCCATCTTTTCGTCGTACCCTTTTTCCCCCAGCCATTCTGCGGCAGGTTTGGTTAATTCGATGGTCACGTTGCGATCCATCAATTGCGCTTCAAGTTGCAGCACGAACTTTTCGACGACTTGGTGAATGACTGCTTTGGGCAGTGGCGCAAAGCTGATCACGGCGTCTAGACGATTGCGGAACTCAGGCGTGAACGTGCGTTCAATCGCAGCGGTGTCTTCGCCTTCGCGACGGTCTCGACCAAAGCCGAGCGGCGCGCGGGCTGCGTCAGATGCGCCAGCATTGGACGTCATAATCAGGATCACATTGCGGAAATCCACAGTGCGCCCATTGTGATCAGTCAGTTTGCCGTGATCCATAACTTGCAACAGGATGTTGTAGACATCCGGGTGCGCCTTTTCCATTTCGTCCAAAAGCAGCACGCAATGCGGGTGTTGATCGACACCGTCCGTTAGCATGCCACCTTGATCAAAACCGACATAGCCGGGAGGGGCGCCAATCAGTCGTGAAACCGCATGCTTTTCCATGTACTCGGACATATCAAACCGCAGCATTTCCACGCCCAACGTGTCGGCAAGTTGCTTGGCGACTTCGGTTTTACCCACGCCAGTTGGACCCGCGAACAGGTAGTTGCCAATCGGTTTTTCAGGTTCTCTTAGACCCGCACGAGCCAGCTTGATCGCCGAGGACAAAGCGGTAATCGCGTTGTCCTGCCCGAACACCACGCGTTTGAGTGAGGTCTCAAGATCTTTGAGAGTTTCGGCATCATCTTTGGACACTGTTTTGGGCGGAATGCGGGCGATCTTGGCCACGACATTTTCGATTTCTTTGATCCCGATGGTCTTGCGTCGTTTTGCGGCCGAAAGCAGATGTTGCGCTGCGCCAGCTTCGTCGATCACATCAATTGCACTGTCCGGCAGCTTGCGGTCGTTAATGTAGCGGCTTGCCAGTTCGACAGAGGTTTTGATCGCATCGGCGGTGTATTTGACGCCGTGATGATCTTCGAAATAGGGTTTAATCCCTTTAAGGATTTTGGTCGCATCTTCGACGGAAGGTTCGTTCACATCAATTTTCTGGAAACGACGCGACAAGGCGCGGTCCTTTTCAAAATGTTGGCGAAATTCTTTGTAGGTGGTTGAACCCATGGTGCGCAGTTTGCCGCCCGCAAGCGCGGGTTTCAGCAGATTAGAGGCATCCATAGCACCACCAGACGTCGCCCCGGCACCAATTACGGTGTGGATTTCGTCGATGAACAGCACGGCGTCTTTATGTTCTTCCAGTTCGGTCACCACGGCCTTTAACCGTTCTTCGAAGTCGCCGCGATAGCGGGTGCCCGCCAGCAATGCGCCCATATCAAGCGAATAGATGGTGGTTTTCGACAGGATTTCAGGCGTTTCGCCTGCCACAACCTTGCGCGCGAGCCCTTCTGCGATGGCAGTTTTGCCGACACCGGGGTCACCCACCAGCAGCGGGTTGTTCTTGCGGCGGCGGCACAGCACTTGAATGCAACGCTCGACCTCGGAATCGCGGCCGATCAGGGGGTCAATGTCACCGTCGCGGGATTTCTCGTTCAAATCCACGCAATATTTGGCCAGCGCGGATTCTTTTTTGTCACCCTCGGTCACGCTTTGATCTTCGTCTTCACCCTCAGGTGCGCCGGAGACGGGACGCGCTTCGCCAAAGGCGGGGTCCTTGGCAACGCCGTGGGCGATGAAGTTCACAGCATCGTAACGCGTCATATCCTGTTCTTGCAGGAAGTAGGCGGCGTTGCTTTCACGTTCGGCAAAGATGGCAACCAAAACATTGGCGCCCGTCACCTCGGTCCGGCCCGAAGATTGAACATGAATGGCGGCGCGTTGAATAACGCGTTGGAAAGCGGCCGTCGGGACCGCTTCGGAACCATCAACGTCGGTCACCAAATTAGACAAATCGTCATCGACAAATTCGACCAAGGCGCCGCGCAGTTCATCGATATCAACCGAACAGGCCTGCATTACGCGGCGTGCATCGGGTTCTTCCACCAACGACAGCAACAAATGTTCCAGCGTTGCAAATTCGTGCCGGCGTTCATTGGCCAACGCGAGCGCTTGGTGAATGGCTTTTTCCAGTGTCGTCGAGAATGAAGGCACGGCGTGCTCCTATCGATCGGGGTTGGCGCAGACCCTCAAGGAAATTCGAGGGTCCAGACCAACATGGTCTCATCTACTTAAGTTTGGTTGAACATCGCGCAGCTTCAAGGCTTTTCTTTGCCTTGACACTCACATTCTGCGTGAGGTCGGCGAGTTTGGGGTCAAAGTGGGCGTATGTTAGCGCAATCGTTTTTAAAAGTTGTCTTTTCGGGTGCGGATTTCTGTGAATACGTCGGTGGCGTTTGCGTCTGTCATGCCAAGATGGGCTTGGATGGCAGGGTCGTGAGCGCGCAAAAATGGGTTGGTCGCCAGTTCTTCGGACAGAAGTGACGGGACAGTGGGCGTGCCGCTTGCGCGTTTTGCGGTCACATCCCGGACACGCGATATAAGGTCAGGATTCTCAGGATCAATAGTCAGCGCAAATTTAGCATTGGCGGCGGTATATTCGTGGCCGGAATAGACGATCGTGTCGCCGGGCAGGGCGGCTAGCTTTTGCAGGCTGCTGTGCATTTGCGGTTTGGTACCTTCAAACACACGCCCACATCCCAAAGCCATCAGGCTGTCAGCGGTAAATAAGGCGCGCGCGCCCGGAAAATGAAAGGCGATGTGGTTGATCGTATGGCCAGACACGTCAATGATGGTGCCTGTTTCGGATCCGATGTTTAGGGCATCGCCGTCGTTCAATGCTAAATCCAAAGCGGGCAGGCGATGCGCATCTGCCGCGGCCCCGACCACACGGGCCGGGTGTGCGGCCAACAGATCAGCCAACCCATCCACGTGATCCCAGTGATGGTGCGTGATCAAAATATCCGTAAGCGTCCATCCGGTTTCAGCCAAGGCTGCGATGATCGGCCCGGCTTCTGGCACGTCGATGGCGGCGGTTGCCCCGGTGTCTGTATCGTGGGCCAAATAGGCATAGTTGTCGGACAGGCAAGGGATGGTGCGAACGTCGAGGGGCATGGCATTTGCGCTTTCTTGAGATAGGGTTGTAACAAAGGTGGTCCCGACGGGGCCAAGAGGCAAGAGGCGGTTCATGCATCTCGACGTTCAAGACCTGAGAAACTTCTATTACCGCAGCGCATTGGGGCGGGCCGCACAGCGTTCGCTGCGCCGCCGCGTCGCGGAAATTTGGCCAGAGGCAAAGGGGCAGACCGTTGCGGGGTTTGGCTTTGCTTTGCCGCTGTTGCGCCCGTACTTGGCCGATGCACGCCGGGTGATTGCTTTGATGCCCGGCCCGCAGGGGGTGATGCCATGGCCGCCGGACGGTGAAAATGTGTCGGTGTTGACCGAAGAAACCCTTTGGCCCATCGAAACCGGTCACGTGGACAAGCTTATTGTATTGCACGGGTTGGAAACGTCTGAACGCGCGTATGATCTGCTGGAAGAGGCATGGCGGGTGCTTGGGCCCGGCGGAAAGGCCTTGTTCATTGTGCCCAATCGCGCTGGCATGTGGTCGCGCCGGGACCGCACGCCTTTCGGTTACGGGCGGCCTTTTTCGGCCAGTCAGCTGGAAACCCAACTGCGCAAGCATCAATTCTTGCCCGAACGCCATTTTGGGGCGCTTTATCAGTTTCCATCCACCAAACGCCTATGGATGAAATCGGGCGCTATGTTTGAAAAGGTCGGGCGGGCAATGCCGGGCGTTTTCGCAGGCGGCGCGTTTATGGTCGAGGCGTCCAAGCTGGTTTACCCGCCCAAAGGCAAAGTACAACGCAGCAGCGCCAAACGGCAAAAGGTGCCGCATGGGGTGCCGGCGCCTATCGTGGGGCGGGTGTGATTGCTGGACAGCTTTTAATTACGATACCTGCGCGGTTAAACGGCGCGGCATCCGGATCCACAGCGCCAAAGGCAATACTGTCTTCGGTTAAGGTCATATCCTCGGTATTGTCAAAATCAGTAACGGTGCCGAAAAGACCTATCGCCGCGCCGGCGCCGGACGCATTGATATAGGAAATCTCGATCACATCAGCCCCATCACTGGTGATAAGCGTGTCAAAGCTGTCGCTTGGTGCGCCCACGGCGTCTGAAGCATCATCATTGGCGACGGCCTCGACAAACATTGCCCCCGTCAACAGCGCACAAAGTGTCAAAGGTCCTACAATTCATCCCCCACGAATTGTTAACTTCAATTTTTTTTGAGCGACGCGGAAGGAGGGCAATGAGACAAAAACATGTGCAAAACAGAACCAATGCACACGCAGCAATTATCGCGATTTCCGGCACGCCACAGCGAATATGCGACGGAATCGCATCGAAATTTCGAAATTTTCTTTAAGATTCCTTGCGTCTTCCGCGGGTCAAACGGCCGCACTTTGACTAATCTACTGAAAACGTTATATAAATTGGCATGGCTGCGAACGCGAAGATATGTTGCGGGGTCAGACACCCTCTGCTACATCCCCCGTGATTTCCTCGCTCTGTTATCAAACAGGCCGTACCAACACCCCCGCGCCGCGCTTTATATAAGCGCCACCGGGGCCAAGACATCGAAAGGGTGGACGTGTCCGAACCAGCTTCGATCTCCACAGGCATCGCATCGCGCTATGCCACAGCTGTCTATGAACTTGCCAAAGAGGCAGGTGACGTCAAAGGCCTTGAGGGCGATATCGCTTCTCTGACATCGGCCATGGCTGACAGCGCAGACTTTAACGCTTTGATCAATTCGCCGCTTTACAGCCGTGATGAACAGCGCGGGGCTGTTGCCGCCATCGCCAAGAAAGCCAAGTTGACCAAAGTCATGGCCAACACGTTGTCTTTGATGGCCGACAAGCGCCGCTTGTTCGTGGTGCCGCATCTCGTGCAAACCCTGCGCGACATCATCGCCGAAGACAAAGGCGAAGTCACCGCAGACGTCACATCAGCCAAAGCGCTGACCAAGGCGCAAAGCGACAAACTCGCCAAGACGCTTAAGGCCCGCATGGGCAAGGACGTCACCATTAATGCTTCCGTCGATGAAGGTCTCATCGGCGGTTTGATCGTAAAAGTGGGCTCAAAGATGATTGATACGTCGATCAGCTCCAAGCTCTCTTCCCTCCAGAATGCAATGAAAGAGGTCGGATAAATGGGTATCCAAGCAGCAGAAATTTCTGCGATCCTAAAGGACCAGATCAAGAACTTTGGTCAGGAAGCTGAAGTGGCCGAAGTGGGCCGCGTATTGTCAGTGGGCGACGGCATTGCCCGTGTGTATGGCCTCGACAATGTTCAGGCCGGTGAGATGGTCGAATTCCCCGGTGGCATTCAAGGCATGGCCTTGAACCTGGAAAACGACAACGTCGGTGTGGTTATCTTTGGGTCCGACCGTGACATCAAAGAAGGTGACACTGTTAAGCGCACCAACTCGATCGTGGACGTTCCCGTCGGTGATGGCCTTTTGGGTCGCGTTGTTGACGGTTTGGGCAACCCTATCGATGGCAAGGGCCCGATCAAATCCTCAGCACGCAGTGTTGCGGACGTAAAAGCCCCCGGCATTATCCCGCGTAAATCGGTTCACGAACCGATGGCGACAGGCCTTAAGGCCGTTGACGCGATGATCCCAATTGGGCGTGGCCAGCGCGAGCTGATCATTGGTGACCGTCAGACCGGCAAAACCGCTGTTGCTCTGGATGCGATCCTGAACCAGAAATCCTACAACGACGCAGCTGGCGACGACGAAGGCAAGAAATTGTACTGCGTTTATGTTGCGATCGGCCAAAAGCGTTCGACCGTGGCGCAGTTGGTGAAAAAGCTCGAAGAGTCCGGCGCGATTGAATATTCGATCGTTGTGGCGGCGACAGCTTCTGACCCAGCGCCTATGCAGTTTCTCGCACCTTATGCCGCGACGTCTATGGCGGAACACTTCCGCGACAATGGCCGTCACGCGCTGATCATCTATGATGACTTGTCCAAACAGGCCGTGTCTTATCGCCAGATGTCTCTGCTTCTGCGTCGCCCACCAGGCCGCGAAGCCTATCCTGGTGACGTTTTCTATCTTCACTCCCGTTTGCTGGAACGTTCGGCTAAGCTGAACGAAGACAATGGTTCCGGTTCCTTGACGGCTTTGCCGATCATTGAAACCCAAGGTGGCGACGTTTCGGCGTTTATTCCGACAAACGTGATTTCGATCACCGACGGTCAGATCTTCCTTGAAACCGAATTGTTCTATCAAGGTATCCGTCCTGCTGTGAACACAGGTTTGTCGGTGTCTCGTGTTGGGTCGTCCGCTCAAACATCTGCGATGTCGTCTGTTGCGGGTCCGGTGAAATTGTCACTGGCTCAATACCGCGAAATGGCTGCGTTCGCGCAGTTCGGTTCTGATCTTGATGCCTCTACCCAGCAGTTGCTGAACCGTGGTGCACGCCTGACAGAGCTGATGAAGCAAGCGCAATACGCGCCGCTGACCAACGCTGAAATCGTTTGCGTGATCTTTGCTGGCACCAACGGCTATCTCGACAACATCGACGTGTCTCAAGTTGGTGAATTCGAAGCCGGTCTGCTCAAGTTCCTGCGCAGCCAGAAGGCGGACTTCCTTGCTTGGATTTCGGATGAAGATCCTAAATTCAAATCGGGCGAGAACGTCGACAAGATGAAGGCGGCCCTCGACGAGTTCGCTTCGACCTTCGCATAATCGGGAGGTAGGGCAATGCCAAATCTCAAGGACCTGAAAAATCGGATCGAGTCGGTCAAATCGACCCGCAAGATCACCAAGGCTATGCAAATGGTGGCCGCCGCAAAACTGCGGCGGGCCCAAGAAGCTGCTGAAATGGCGCGACCCTATGCGGAGCGTTTTGGTTCCGTGATGGCGGGGCTTGCGTCCAGTGTTGCGGGTTCCGAAAGCGCACCTAAACTGCTGTCGGGCACCGGGTCGGACCAAGTCCACCTTTTGGTGGTCATGACGTCCGAACGCGGCTTGTGCGGTGGGTTTAACACCAACATCGCCAAATTGGCGCGTGCACATGCGGCTAAATTGGTGGCAGCTGGCAAGACGGTGAAAATCCTGACAGTCGGCAAAAAAGGCCGCGATCAGATGAAACGCGACTATGGTTCGCATTTCATTGGACACGTGGACATGTCGGCAGTGAAACGCCTTGCCTATTCTGATGCGCAAGGTGTGGCCAAGGATGTGTTGGGCCGCTTTGATGCGGGCGAATTCGACGTTGCGACGATCTTTTTCGCGCGCTTCCAAAACGTAGTGACGCAGATCCCAACGGCACAACAAATCATCCCGTTCGCGATCCCAGAAGGGTTCGAGGCGGGCGATACGCTCTATGACTACGAGCCGGACGAAGAGGCCATTCTTGCCGATCTTCTGCCGCGCGCGATTGCGACGTCGATCTTTACGGCGCTGCTGGAAAACGGGGCCTCTGAACAAGGGGCACGGATGTCGGCGATGGACAATGCCACGCGCAACGCGGGTGACATGATCGATCAGTTGACCATTCAGTACAACCGTTCGCGTCAGGCCGTCATCACCAACGAGCTGATCGAAATCATTTCCGGCGCGGAAGCGCTGTAAGAAAAACCGGAGACGAAACATGGCAAACGCTAAAGGTAAAATCACGCAGGTTATCGGGGCCGTCGTCGACGTGCAGTTCGATGGTGACCTGCCGCAGATTCTGAACGCCCTGACCACCGACAACCAAGGCAAGACGCTGACTCTCGAAGTGGCCCAGCACCTTGGTGAAAACACTGTGCGCGCCATTGCGATGGACGCCACCGAAGGTCTGGTACGCGGTCAAGCCGTAGCAGACACGGGCAACCAAATTCAGGTGCCCGTCGGTACTGGCACTTTGGGTCGCATCATGAACGTGACAGGCGAACCTGTGGATGAACAAGGCCCGGTAAAATCCGACGCCACCCGTTCCATCCACGGCGACGCACCTGAGTTCGCAGAACAGTCCACCGAAACCGAGATCCTGGAAACAGGCATCAAAGTGATCGACCTTTTGGCCCCCTACACCAAGGGTGGTAAAATTGGTCTGTTCGGCGGTGCCGGCGTTGGCAAAACCGTTCTGATCATGGAACTGATCAACAACATCGCCAAAGTGCACTCTGGCCTGTCCGTGTTTGCGGGCGTGGGCGAGCGGACACGTGAAGGTAATGACCTTTATCACGAGATGATCGAATCCGGCGTTATCGTTCCTGACGATCTGGAAAAATCCAAGATCGCTCTGGTTTACGGCCAGATGAACGAACCTCCAGGTGCGCGTATGCGGATCGCTTTGTCCGGTCTGACACTGGCCGAACAGTTCCGCGATGAATCCGGGTCTGACGTTCTGTTCTTTGTGGACAACATCTTCCGCTTTACTCAAGCGGGTTCTGAAGTTTCGGCCCTTCTGGGTCGTATTCCTTCGGCGGTTGGTTACCAACCAACACTGGCCACCGACATGGGTGCGATGCAAGAACGGATCGCGTCGACGAAATCCGGTTCGATTACATCGGTGCAAGCCGTGTACGTACCTGCGGATGACTTGACCGACCCCGCGCCGGCCACATCCTTTGCGCACCTTGATGCGACAACTGTTCTGGATCGCTCGATCTCGGAAAAAGGGATTTACCCTGCGGTTGACCCACTGGGTTCGACATCGCGTCTGCTTGATCCGCTGATCATTGGTGATGAGCACTATAAAGTGGCAACTGACGTGCAGCAGGTTCTGCAACGTTACAAGTCGCTACAGGACATCATCGCGATCCTTGGCATGGATGAACTGTCAGAAGACGACAAACTGACCGTTGCCCGTGCGCGGAAGCTGGAACGTTTCTTGTCCCAGCCGTTTGACGTTGCCAAAGTGTTCACCGGTTCTGACGGTAAACAGGTCAAGCTCGAAGAGACAATCCAATCCTTCAAAGCGGTTGTTGCTGGCGAATACGATCACTTGCCCGAAGGCGCCTTCTACATGGTTGGTGGCATCGAGGACGTGATTGCTAAAGCCGAGAAAATGGCAGCCGACGCGGCCTAAGAACAATGGTGGGCGACACGCCCACCTTACACATAGTCCGACCGGGGTAAGGCGGGTCTTGACCCGCCATCCATCCCAAAGGGAGAACGAAAATGGCAGAAATGCAATTTGACCTTGTGTCACCCGAACAGGCACTGGCCTCGATGCAGGCAAGTGCGGTTCAGATTCCGGGTGCCGATGGTGACATGACCGTTATGGCTGACCACGCACCTACGATCACAACCTTGCGCCCCGGCGTTTTGCGTGTCGAAGCCGGTGGTGCCACACACGAATATGTTGTGACCGGTGGCTTTGCTGAAATCAGCCCACAGGGTGTGTCGGTGCTGGCCGAACGCGCTGTCGCCAAGGCTGACATGACGCAAGCGGACATGGATACAATGTTCGACGACGCGCAAGATGCGTACAATCGCATGAAGGACACGTTCAAGAACGAACCTGGCCCTGTTGATGACGCCGCTAAGCTGTTGTCGGATATGGTTGCCATTGGCTCGGAAATCGGGCTTGGGACCAAGCAACCCAACCTTTGAGCCACAACTCGGAATTGATTTTTGAAATGGCCCTACCTTTGGTGGGGCCATTTTCTTATTTTCGCCCTCGATTTGCCGTTTTTACTCGGCCATACTGTCGTAAGTTTATTCTGAATGTGACTTTATGAAACGACTGCGTAATCATTTAATCGGCATCGACCAAGGCGATACGGTTGTATTCTCGGATTTCGAAGATGAAGGCGAGATGTGGGCTGGTCGTGGTCAACGCGAACGTCGACGCCGCATTTCATTCAGCGAGGCCTTTCGTTCTCCGCCTATGGTTCATGTGTCCATTTCAATGTGGGATGTAGATACAAACACGGCGCTGCGTGCGGATGTGACGGCAGAAACGATCACGGCAGATGGTTTTGACTTGGTGTTTCGTACTTGGGGCGACTCACGCGTGGCACGAGCAAGGCTCGCCTGGATGGCGATGGGGGAATTGCGCCACGGGGATGAATGGGACGTGAACTAAGGCCGGCCCAAACTTGCTAAACTGTTGATATTGGGCCAATCGCAAATGCCGTGTGAATACGTAGTTTTGCCGAGTGTTCGAAGCCATAACTTAAGGGCGGGTGCTCCAACAGAGTTTTCGCCCGATGTCCATAAAATCACCACATTCAGTCTCCAAAATTGGGTTTGAAAAATTGTAGGTGATGGAATGCCCGTTTCTGATATTTTACCAACACAAACCATTGGCACATTGGTACTGCGCGGTGACCGCGACGATAACATGCTGATCGGTTCGCTTTGGGGTGATACGATTTTTGGCAGTTATGGTGCAGATACGCTCTTTGGGCTTGATGGTGCGGACAGCTTGTACGGCGGCCATGACGACGACAGTCTGTTTGGTGATGCGGGCGACGATCTTCTTCAGGGTGGCAACGGCGATGACACAATAGAAGGCGGTTCGGGCAACGACACATTGCGAGGCGGATCAGGTTCCGACGCTCTCATGGGGGGCGTGGGTGATGATTACGTGAATGGTGGCGCGTCTGATGATCAAATCTATGGTGATGACGGGAACGATGTGCTGATAGGCGGTTCAGGCGCTGATGCAATTTGGGGCGGTACGGGCAACGACACGTTGACGGGCGGCACAGGCGCCGACACGCTGTACGGGGGCTCTGGCGCAGATCATCTCAACGGCAACGCGCACGCAGACATTCTAAACGGAGGAGACGGGGCCGACGCTTTGCACGGTGGCACTGGCAACGACACGCTCTTTGGCGACGATGGCACAGACGCATTGCGTGGTGCCAGTGGACGCGACCAGCTTAACGGCGGTGCAGGGGCCGACAGCCTTTGGGGCGGGACGTCATCCGACGTCTTGTCCGGAGGCGCCGACAATGACCTTCTTTATGGCGAGACCGGCGCCGACACATTGTCCGGAGGCACTGGGGACGACACGCTTTACGGCGGCGATGGAAATGACGAGATCTCTGGTGACGACGGTGCCGACAATTTGTTCGGAAGTGCAGGGCACGACATTCTGAACGGCGGCGCGGGTCATGATGTTATTTCGGGCGGTACCGGGGCCGACGTGTTGAACGGAGCCGCAGGGAACGACACTCTTTACGGTGGTGAGGGTCGCGACATCCTTTTCGGCGGTGCAAATGCGGATGAGCTTTGGGGTGGAAACGAGGACGACGCGATTGACGGCGGGATTGGCGAGGACACGCTTTATGGTGGGAATGGCAACGATACACTGAATGGCGGCGCGGGAAATGATGTGCTGCACGGTGGCGCTGGTGCAGATGAATTTGTGTTCGAAACGGGTTTTGGGGCCGACGAAATCACCAATTTCGACGATGCGGCCGATGTGTTGGACTTCCGGGCCTTGGGGCTGAATGACGGGGACTTTACAGTCACAGAAACGGGCGACGATCTGTTGATCACGATAAACACCAGCGATAGCGTTATCCTATCGGATCAATCGCTTGCAGGCTTTGACCTCGACACGATCCTGATCTAACGCAGCACGCTGGCTAAAAACTGACGCGTCCGTGCTTTTGCGGGCGTTGAAAAAATCGCCTCGGGCGGTCCTTCCTCGGCGATCACACCTTGGTCCATGAAACACACGCGATCCGCCAATTCGCGGGCAAAACCCATTTCATGCGTCGCCAGCACCATCGTCATCCCGTCATCCCGCAATTGGCGCAACACGTCCAACACCTCGCCCACCAATTCAGGGTCAAGCGCCGACGTGATCTCGTCAAACAGCATGGTTTGCGGGCGCATCGCCAACGCACGGATCACGGCAACACGCTGTTGCTGCCCGCCCGACAATTGATCGGGGTACTTGCCCATATGCGTTGCCAATCCAAAGCGCTCGAACAGGGCCTCGATCCGGTTTTGCGCGGTTTCGCCCAGCACGCGGCGCGGGGCAAGGGCGACGTTTTCAAGAGCAGTCATATGCGGAAACAGGTTGAAGGATTGAAATACAATTCCGATGCGCTGCCGTATGGGTGCCAAGTCGAAACCCGGTTCTGCGATGTCGTCGCCATCAAGGCGCACTTCGCCGTTGTCCACAGGTTCCAACCCATTCATACACCGCAACAACGTGGACTTGCCGGACCCAGACGCGCCAATCAAGCACACCATTTCGCCCGGTTTCACTGTCATATCGATGCCATGCAGTACCGTCGCTTCGCCAAAGCTTTTGGTGACGCCGCGCAGTTCCAGTCTAGGTTCTTGCATCACGGTCCTTGTTCATCAGGTAATCCGCATAGCGGGTCGCAGGCACTGTCACACACAGAAAAATCACGGCTGCCGCCACGTAGGGGGTAAAATTCGCCAACAGGCTTTTGAATACGCCCGCTTGGCGCAGGATTTCGACAGGGCCGATAAACGAAAGCAAGGCGACGTCTTTTTGCAGGGCCACCAACATGTTCACATTGGCAGGCACCACGCGCCGGATGGCTTGGGGCAGCACAATATAGCGCATCGTGTCGCGTTCAGACAGGCCCAGACAAATTGCGGCGTTGCGTTGGCTAGCGTGGATGCTTTCAATGCCAGATCGCAAAACCTCGGCCACATAGGCGGAATAGGTCAGCACCAGCGCAACGGTACCCCAGATATAAGGCGAATTCCAAGGGCGCGGCAGACCCAGCCCCGGAATGCCAAAGCCGACCAAATAGACCAATAAAACAACGGGAATACCGCGAAACAGATCCACATAGATCGCACCAAAGATACGCAGCGGGAACAACACAGGCGAACGTGCGCCCCGTGCCAACGCGATGGCAAGCCCAAGGGCCGCGATAAAGGGCACCGACCATGCAAAGATGGCGATGTTGACCCAAAAAGCGCTGAGCAAATCGGGAAAAGTACGCGCAAACACTTCGCCATTGAAGAAGGACGATTTGACTGCCGCCCATCCCGGTGCAAGCGGGATCAGCACCACAAACAACACGATCACAAGGATAGTGCTGGCGGCGGCAAGCAAATTGGCCCGGCGGCGTTGCCGGGCTTCATAGGCGGCGCGACGTGTGCTCACTTGATCAAGGGCACCCCGACGGCGTCTTGCAGCCATTCTGCTTCAATAGCGGCCAGTTTGCCGTTGTCCGTCAATGCGGCAAGCGCTTCGTCAACGCAGGCTTTCAGCGCAGAACCTTCGGGCATAAGCGCGCCGAATTGGTCAGGGTTTTCAGCGGCGGATGGGTCGAACTGGCCGAGCACCACGCCATTGTCCATCAGCACAGCCGACGTGAACAGGGCCGTGGGCAGATCAAACAGTGCGGCATCAATTTGGCCCGCCTGCATGGCGGCTGTGATGTTGGCGTTGTCGTCATAGACCAACGGGCTTTGATCGGGTTTGATCGTTTCCATCACCACAGGCAATGCGGTGGTGGATGCAACGACGCCCCATTTCATGGCCCGCAAGCTTTCCATTGTGGGCTTGGCCCCGGCTTCGACGGCTTCGGTCGTGGTCATCACGGCCTGAGGCGCGATGTAATAGGCAGCCGAAAAATCAACCACACGGTCGCGATCCGCGGTGATGGAGAATTGCTGCATGTTCATGTCAAAATTCTTGGCGCCGGGTTGGATCGCCTCGTCAAACGATGTGCGCACCCACGCCACGGTATCGGCATCAAACCCCATTTCGGCAGCGATGGCATAGGCGACGGCGGCTTCGAACCCTTGACCGGCTTCGGGCGCATCATCGATCACCCACGGGTAATAGGCCGGGTTCCCGGTCGCGATGGTCAATGTTCCATCGGTTAGGGTTTTACCCGCAGCGCAATGGCCATCGGCAAAGGCAGCACCTGCGATCAAGGTAGCGGCTGCGGCGGCAATTATGGTTTTCATCTATCGTCTCCCCACTGAATATGTGTGGGATCATCGGCAAAGACGCGCGGTCTGTCTAGTGCGCACAAGGCAAACGGGTGTGGTTTGATTGGGGTCCGCCATGGTGTTGGGCATCATTATCCCACGCGGACGTGACATGCTGGCTCTGGACAAACAGGGCGGGGCAGTGTGTGACAGTTTGGCTGGACGCAAAAAGGGTTTTGAAATGGCAGAAAATTCGCGCATCGCATTGAACCGTCGTCATATGCTGGCAGGGCTGATGGCAGGTGTGGCATTGCCGGAACATGTGTTGGCACAAAGTACTGCGCCGCAAAGCCCCCCATTTTCATTCGAAACACTAGACGCCAAAATGCGCGCGCATGCGGCAACGCCTTACGCGGCGGCACAACCCTTGACCCAAGGCATTGGCGAGCTGACCTATGATGATTATCGCAACATCTATTTCCGCCCCAATCAGGCGCGTTGGAACGCAGAAGGACTGCCGTTTCAGGTGTCCCCGTTTCATCCGGGCTGGCTATATAACGAACCGGTGCTGTTGAATGAAATCGTAGACGGTCAAGTTCAGCCGCTGGTTTTTGTAAAAACGGATTTTGAATATCGCAACAATGTGGGTGACAAAGTAGACGAAGACGCCCATTTGATGGAGCTTGCGGGTCTAAAGCTGGTGTATCCGCTGAACCATGCTGACAAGTACGACGAAGTCACAACCTTTCTGGGGGCCAGTTATTTTCGCGCATTGGGCAAGGGCAACAGTTATGGCCTTTCGGCGCGTGGCATGGCGATTGACACATGGTTGGACGGACCCGAAGAATTCCCCCGTTTCACCGAATTTTGGCTGGAACGCCCAGAGCCAGATGCAACCGAGTTGGTGGTTTTTGCCGCACTCGACAGCCCGTCAGTCACAGGCGCCTACCGATTTGTTATCACGCCGGGGGATGACACGGTTATGGATGTGACGGCGTCTTTGCACTTCCGGTCTGATGTGCGCCAAATTGGGTTGGGGGCATTGACCTCGATGTTCTACTTTGCGGAATACAGCGAACGCGACTTTGATGACTTCCGGATGCAGGTCCACGACAGCGATGCGTTGCGGATTTTACGCAAAGATGGTGATGTGGTGTGGCGCCCGTTGAATAACCCGACGCGAGTGGCGAATTCATTTTTTGTGGAAAACAACGTCGAACAGTTTGGGCTGGTCCAACGTGATCGCACCTACGAAGATTATGCAGATGCCGGTGCACGCTATCACGACCGTCCTTCGGTGATGATTGAACCTTTGGGCGATTGGGGGGCAGGCGCGATCCGTTTGGTCGAGATTCCAGCCGATCTTGAGATTGACGACAATATCGTGCTGTTTTGGGTGCCTGATGCAGCCCCCAAAGCAGGCGAAACCCGCCAATATTCCTACCGCATGCATTGGGGGGCATTGCCACCAGAGGCCGATTCCGTTTTGGCATGGGTTGCCGCGACACGCGCGGGCGTGGGCGGCGCGTCGGGTGTGCCCATCACCAATCCAAACTTGCGCAAATTTGTGGTGGATTTTCAGGCCGGTGACCTTGGGCAGATGGAAGAGGACGCCGATCTAACCCCTGTGGTGACCCATTCGGCTGGCAAGCTAGAGGGTGTCGTATTGCACAAAGTGTCTGCGGCCGATGAACCGACATGGCGTTTGTTCATAGACATCGATGGAACCGACGCACCCTTGATCGAGATTACGGCACATGTGGCAGACGCCACGCGCAAACTTAGCGAAATTTGGGCCTATCAATGGGTGCGCACCCCGGAGTCATAAAACTACGCGCGTACTGGTCTAATTTCCGGGGCGCCGTGCCTTAACGTAAACTGCAAAGGGTGAAGCTGCGGCTATGAAGCCCTCGGTCGTGATTACTGGGATTTCTGTGCGGCGTTTTGGCTGGCTGCACGGCATATACGTTGCCCGAAAAGTGGGGCCTAATTGCCGCGCGGGCGTTCCCAAGCGAAGGGAATGTCTTTCAGATCATTGGCGAAAACGATCTGACACAGCAATATTTAGACGGCAGCGCGATTTTAATCGGCTGCCCCAGCCATGAGCGGGGCATTATTTCAGTCGCCTTGCCAGCGGGGCAACGGAACTGGACCAAGTGGGATCTTGGGTTTTGCTGTCGCTGCCAAACTAAGTGCGGCGGCTTATTCGGCCGCGTACATCCCATCATAGATCGGCGACAGCGTTTCAGCATCAAACAATGACGACACCGAGGTACCATGCCAAATGTTGAGGATCGCCTGGGCAAACACAGGTGCGGTGGGCACGATGCGAATGTTGGGGGCGGATTTCACGGCCTCGGTTGGCTGAATGGAATCGGTCAGCACCAAGGATTTCATCACTGATGCCGTGACGCGTTCGACGGCGGGGCCCGACATGACACCGTGCGAAATATAGGAATGCACCTCTTTTGCGCCGTTTTCGATCAACACTTCGGCGGCTTTGCACAGGGTGCCAGCGGTGTCGCACATGTCGTCGACGATGATGCAGGTCTTGCCTTCGACGTCACCGATTACGGTCATTTCAGCCACTTCGCCGGCTTTTTCGCGACGTTTGTCGACGATGGATAAAGGTGCCTCTAGCCGTTTGGCCAGATCACGCGCGCGCGCCACGCCGCCCACATCGGGTGAGACGATCATCAATTCATCCAAACGCCCTGCAAACTGCGTTTTGATATCCAGCGCAAAGATAGGCGAGG
Organism: Tateyamaria sp.; assembly: GCF_039940735.1. Taxonomy (GTDB): domain Bacteria; phylum Pseudomonadota; class Alphaproteobacteria; order Rhodobacterales; family Rhodobacteraceae; genus Tateyamaria. Next base: position 8,586 of record NZ_JBDVGB010000077.1, on the reverse strand, counting down.
CATAAAGGTTGTCCACGGGGATATCAAAAAACCCTTGGATCTGTGCGGCATGTAAATCCATCGTCAGGACACGTTCGATGCCAGCACCGACCAGCATATTGGCCACCAGTTTGGATGTAATTGGGGTGCGCGCCTTGGTACGGCGATCTTGGCGGGCATAGCCAAAATAGGGGATCACAGCTGTGATGCGCGCCGCCGACGACCGGCGCAACGCGTCACACATGATCAGTAGTTCCATCAAATTGTCATTTGCAGGGTTCGATGTTGGCTGGATGATGAACATATCCTCACCGCGCACATTTTCGAACACTTCGACAAAAATTTCTCCGTCGTTGAAACGTTCGACGCGGGTTTCGACCAAACCGACGTTGACGCCGCGGTGCAGCGACATACGTCGCGCGATCGCCTTGGCCAGTGGCAAGTTGGCGTTGCCCGAAATGAGTTTCGGTTCTTGGATATTTGGCATGTGGTGTTCCCGGGGCAGCGCAGGTTGACAGATTCGTGCAGTTGACACCGTCTAGCACGGGCGTACGGTCGCGCGAAACTAAAGACCCAGAACCGGAGGCATAAATGGCCCATATCGACTACTATTTTGCGACACTTTCCCCCTATACCTACCTTGCAGGGACGCGGTTCGAAGCTGTCGCCAAGAAACATGGCGCAACGGTGACCTATAAACCGCTCGACATCATGGCATTGTTTTCGCGCACCGGGGGAACACCGCCCAAAGATCGTCACCCAAACCGGGTCGAATACCGCGCGCAGGAATTGGTGCGTCAGGGCAAAAAGCTGGACATGGCGTTCAACCTAAAACCCGCACATTGGCCGACCAATGCCGCGCCGTCCTCATATGCAATCATCGCAGCCCAAAACGCAGGTGGTGGTGATCTGGGCGCGCTAGTGCATGCGATTTTGCGTTCGGTCTGGGCTGACGAAAAAGACATCGCCGAAGACGCGGTCGTCAAAGCCTGTTTGACAGAGGCCGGCTTTGACCCAAGCCTTGCTGACAGCGGCCTGTTGGAAGGCGCTGACACCTATGCAGCCAACCTTGAAGAAGCGATTGATCGTGGTGCGTTTGGCGCGCCGTTTTACATCGTGGACGGCGGTCAGCGGTTCTGGGGCCAAGACAAGCTCGAAGAATTGGACTTGCACCTGTCTGGCAAGCTTTGATCCCAAGGATCAACACCCGGACCTTTGGGTCCGGGCCGTTGCCAGTCTTGGCCATTCATTGCTCGCTTGGTCATTCCGGTGCATGGCGCGGTATCGGAACGGCGTTAAACGATCTGGCCACATTGCACGCCTTTGATCTGCCGGGTCATGGCAGATCGGGCAATTGGGACGGGCAGGGCGATTTACACGATGTGGCGACCGATATGGCGCTGGCTGTGCTTGACACGTTGGGGCCTGACCCGGTCGATGTGATGGGGCATTCATATGGCGCAGTGATCGCGCTGCGTTTGGCCGTTGAGCATCCCGACCGCGTGCGGCGCTTGACCCTGTTTGAGCCCGTCTTTTTTGCAGCGGCCATGGCGGATGATCCCGAATTTGCCCCTGCCTATGCGCGTGCAAATGTTGAATTCGAAACCGCCCTAGAAGCCGGTGATCTGACCACAGCGGCCAGTGTTTTTAATGCCGCGTGGGGTGATGGCACCCCGTGGCACGCGATCCCCGAGGCCACGCGCACCTATATGACGGACCGCATCGGTTTTGTCCGCGCGTCGGCCCCATTCATCGTGCAAGATTGCGCCGGGTTGCTGGGCCCAAACCAACTGGCCAAGGTACAGATGCCAGTATTGCTGTTGCGCGGTACGACCACAAACGGGACAGAGGCGATCAACAACGCAATCGCCCGACGCTTGCCAAATGCAACGCAGATGACCTTACCTGAAATGGGGCACATGGGGCCGATCACACACCCCGACGCTGTCGCGATCCCTGTGCGCAGGTTTCTAAGCGCAGACTAGGTGGGCTCTTCGATAATGTGGTCTTCCCAGTCATCATCGGCCACATCGTATTCGCTGACTGTTTGATCACGCATGGATACCCCAGCCTCGTGCACCGTTTCAGGGGACCCCGAAACCAACGGATGCCACTCAGCCAATGGTTTGCCCTCGTGCAGTAGGCGATAGGCGCATGTCTGCGGCATCCAATACAAGTGGCTTTCGATGTTGGACGGCTTCAACACAATACAATCCGGCACAAACTGATGGCGGTTGTCATAATGGGCACAACGGCAACTGGCATCATCGAGCAAACGGCACGCGACGCGGGTCAAAGCCACTTCGCCACTGTCTTCGTCCTCAAGCTTGTTCAGGCAGCACTTGCCGCAGCCATCACACAAGGCTTCCCACTCGGCGTCGTTCATTTGCGCGAGCGATTTCTTTTCCCAAAAGCGCAAAGGCAGGCCTTTGTCGGCAATGGGGGCGCTCATAACGCAGCCAGTATGGCGCGGGCCTGCGCACTGTCGCGATCCATTTGCGCAATCAATGCCTCAAGGCTGTCATAGTTTTCTTCGCCACGCAGAAAATCGACCAAGGCGACGGACACAGGTGCTCCATAAAGATCACCCGAAAAATCAAAAACAAAAGTCTCTAGATTTGGGCGGTTCTCGCCAAACATTGGACGCACACCAAGAGACGCAACACCGTGATATTGGCCCCGATGTGGGCCGTCCAAAACGTCAAACAACACAGCATAAATCCCAAAAGCAGGTGGATGCAGGCCATCAACGGACATGTTCGCGGTGGGATACCCCAATTCGCGCCCGCGTTGTTCGCCGCCAATGACGGGGCCTTCAACGCGGTGCCAATGACCCAACATGGATGCCGCATCGCGCGGGCGAGCATTAGCAAGCGCCTTTCGAATGGCGGTGGACGACACTGTATTGGCCCCTTGTTCAAGCAACGGGGCAATCGTCACGCCAAACCCCATCTCTTGTCCAAAGGCGCGCAGATCCTCAGCCGTTCCGGCCCGCTTGTGCCCAAAACAGAAATCCGCGCCGACAACCACGTGACGCAGGCCCAAACCATCGCGGATCACCCGGGCCGCAAAGGCCTCTGGTGTCAAATTGGCCAAGCCGGCATTGAACGGCAATTCATAAAGCCGCTGAACGCCAAGCTTTTGCAAACGACTGGCCCGCGCAGCTTGGCTCATTAGACGAAAGGGCGGCGCGTCAGGGGTAAAATACATGCGTGGATGTGGTTCAAAAGTCATGACCCCCAAAGGGGCATCCGGCGCGGCAGCACGCGCCATCTCAATGACGGACCGGTGACCCAAATGAACACCATCAAAATTTCCGATGGCAGCACTTGCACCACGATCCGCAGGCTCAACAAACTGGTAATCACGTATAATTCTCATAAGGCATGCCTAGCCGCGCCAAAGCTCAAGAGCAAGCAGGCGAATGTCGCATCTTTGGGTCCTAAATACCTTGGGGGAGCCCGCAGGGCGGGGGTGAAACCCCCTTATAGTAGATGCAACAAAAATGCGCCCATTGGGTCAATCGAATTTACGGGATGGGGCAAGAACAGTCGCCTCACCGATCAGCACTTTTTTACCGTCAACCGCGCAATGACAGTCCAGCTTAACCCGGCGTTTTGCGACATCAATGTCGATCACTTTCGCCTCGGCATACACCATGTCGCCGGGGCGCACAGGGGCCAGAAATTTCAACGATTGGCCCAAGTACACTGTTCCATGCCCAGGCAATTGTTCGCCAATCACGGCCGAGATCAACCCGGCGGTCAACATCCCATGGGCGATCCGCCCCGCAAAGATCGTGTCGCGCGCATAGTCATCATCTATGTGCACAGGATTGTGGTCGGTTGAGACCTCGGCAAACAGTTCAATATCGCGATCTGTTATCTGTTTGCGCAAATGGCGGCGCATGCCCATTTCGGTATCTTCGATACAGATCGTGCCGCGCGGCAGGTTGTCCAGCATTTCACTTCCGATAATTTTATGACGATACAAAGTAATTTATTGTAATATAGTTACTTTGCATACGCAGAAAATCAAGTGAAAAAGAAGGTCAGCGCAGATGCCCTATCGTGAAGCTTGGGGCGCTCATTTCCTTTGTCAGATAGGCGTTCAGGGCGTCAGGGTCAGGTTGGGTGACCGTTTTTGTTTCTGCAGCGGCCAATCCGCCCGAGATGAACAACGAATCGATATCTTCGCCCATGGCGCCCGCGACATCTGTCAGTACGCCGTCGCCGATGGCCAAAATATTACTGTCAGGCACATCAACACCCAATTCGAACAAACGGCGGCGGGCCAGATCATAGATCGGCGGGTGCGGCTTGCCGAAATAGAGGCTCTCTCCACCCATTTCGGTATAAAGCTGCGCCAAAGCACCGGCGCACCATTCGCGGACCTCGCCGCGATCCACGACGATGTCAGGATTGGCGCACAGCAGTTTCAGCCCCATTTGTTTGGCCATCAAAAACTCGGCGCGCATTGCGTCTGGGTCAGCCATCGGATCGCGTGGACCAGTGCATACGATCCCTTCGGCTTGGTCCAAGGGCACCATCTGCACGTCGATCGGGTCTTTGATAACACCAATGGGTTCAAAGAATTTTTCTTCACCGGGTTGCCCGATGAAAAAGACCTTTTGCCCGACCACTCCGCGAAACATCGCGGCTCGGGCACTGTCGCCCGAGGTGGCAATGGTGTCCCATGCATCATCGGGCACTCCGAACTGCACCAATTGTTTCGTGACACCGGCGCGGGGACGGGGTGAATTTGTGACCAATACCACTTTGCCACCCGACTTACGGTAGGTTTGTAGGGCTGCGACTGCGTCTGGCAAAGCGTGGACACCGTTATGCACGCAGCCCCAGAGGTCGACAAACAGCGCATCATACCGCTGCGAAATTTCGGCAAGGGATGAAACGATCTGGGTCATTGGGCACGCCTTCTTTGGTGATTGTGCGTTGCGGTCTGCCACAGGGTTGCACGCAAGGGAAGAGCAGGGCGGAGGACACCTCCGCCTTACTGGACAAGTAAGGTGCATCTCGATGCCCCAACATCGTACCACAACAAAAAAGGCGCACCGAGAGGTACGCCTTATCTTTGTGAAGCTGTAAGGCGGAGGTGTCCTCCGCCAACCCTCAGACTTTGAGGTTCGGGATGATCTGCTTTTTACGGCTCATCACGCCGGGCAATACCACGGTGTCACCTGACACAGTCGCGCCAAAGCTCTTTTCCGCCACGCCCTTGACCCGATCATTTGGGATCAGCATCGTGGCTTCTTCGTTCAGAATGTCGACGACAAACAACAGCACTTCGTCTGCGCCGTCTTCTTTCGCGACATCAACCATCGACGCCATCAGGCTGTCTTTGCGATCCAGCACGATCTTCGGTGCTGTGGTTTCCAGAACAGAAACCCGGAATTGTGTGCCATCCACCGCGTATTCCTTGCTGTCCATGCGCAGCAATTCGGCGTCAGAAAAAGCCGACACGTCTGATTTCGCCTCAAACATTTCAGAGGCATAAGCACTCAGGTCTACACCTAGATCTTTGGCCAGATCGTGGGCAATCGCCTTGTCTTCATCTGTCGTGGTGGGCGAGCGGAATTCCAACGTATCGCTGAGGATGCAAGACAGCATCGCGCCTTTAACGTTTGTTGGCATCTGCGCCATGTCTTTGCCAATCATCTTCCACATGATTGTGGCCGTACAGGCCAAAGGTTCGATGCGGATGTCGATCGGGCCTTTGGTTTCCAGGCCGCCGACCAGTTTGTGGTGGTCGATGATTGCGGTGATGTCCGCATCATTGATGGCGTCGGGCAGTTCGGCCGGGTTGTTGGTGTCCACGATCACAACGGATTGATCGGCCGCAACGCTGTCGATGATGCGTGGTTTGGGCAGGTCCCACTTTTTCAGCACAAAGGCGGCTTCGGTGTTTGGTTCGCCCAGCAGTACGGGTTCAGCGGCAACGCCTTTGATCTCGTTCAGATACCACGCCCAAATAATGGGGGAACCAGTTGAATCTGTGTCGGGGGATTTGTGTCCAAAAACGAGAGTGCTCATTGTGCTGCGTCCTTTAAAGGGATGTGAAATTTGCGTCCTTATAACAAGGTTGGGGGCTGTGTCACGGGGGGCTGAAGGGGCGCGATGTTGCGCCGCAGCACGCAAGGGCGCGCCTCTTGCCAAGCGCGCGTCTGTGGGGTCTTCTTGGATGACCTCTATCGTTGATGAAAGTGCCTGTGACCAAACGCGAAACCGATCTTTACCCAGCCGTCAAAACCTTTCTGGAAGGACAAGGTTATGTCGTGAAATCCGAGGTCGGCGCCGCGGATGTGGTGGCGGTGCGTGGTGGCGAGCCGCCGGTGATTGTGGAACTCAAGTTGGGTTTTTCGCTAACGCTTGTGCACCAGTGTGTGGCGCGCCTGTCGGTTGCGGACGAGGTCTACATGGCCGTCGAACATGGCAAAGGGAAACGTTTCCTCAAGTCGGTCAAGGATATGACGCGGCTGTGTCGTCGCCTTGGACTTGGTTTGATGACTGTACGTATCAAAGATGCATTGGTGCAGGTTCACTGCGATCCCGGCCCATATGCACCACGAAAAAACACGCGAAAGCAGGGGCAGTTGCTTAAAGAATTCGCCGGGCGCGTCGGTGATCCGAACGATGGCGGACAAACACGCGTGGGGCTGGTCACTGCCTACCGCCAAGACGCGTTAAAACTGGCCGTATACCTGTTCGAAGTGGGTGCCTGCAAAGGCGCAGATGTGGCGCAAGACACAGGGGTGAAGCGCGCCACAACGATGATGCGCGACAACCATTATGGCTGGTTCGAAAAGGTCGACAAGGGCGTTTACGGCCTGACAGATTCGGGGGCCGAAGCCGTCACAACTGCGGGTCACGTTTTGGGTGGGTAGGAACTAACCGCACAGATCGGCGCATTAGTGTTTGGATTAAAAGGTGCATTGTTTATTTCCCTTTTCAGTGCAGACGTACGCCCCTGATCAAACATTTAAAAATTCGACGAAATCAGCCGCCGAGGGCGGAATTTTTCCAATGCCGAAAAATTAGCGGGGCCTGAGCAGTTGACTCGTCGTCGGCAGATGCATAACTACCGCTCGTTATCACTCAGGTCGGCTGAGTGCTAACGGCCCCGAACGCGGGGCACGTAAAAGAAACTTTGAGCCTTAAGGAGCTGCAAAGATGGCATTGAAACCGCTTCATGACCGCGTGCTGGTACGCCGCACGGAAAGCGAAGAGAAAACCTCTGGTGGACTTATCATTCCTGATAGCGCCAAGGAAAAACCAAGCGAAGGCGAAATCGTTGCAGCAGGCCCCGGTGCCCGCAAAGACAGCGGTGAGCTGATCGAAATGGGCGTTAAAGCCGGCGACACAGTGCTGTTTGGCAAGTGGTCCGGTACCGAAGTCACCATCGACGGCGAAGAGCTGCTGATGATGAAAGAATCCGACATCATGGGGATCATCGAGTAAGCGATCTGGCTTCTCGATAGGCGGGCTAAACCCCGCCTTACACCCTCATTCTAAGTACATTCTCAAAGGAGAAAAAATATGGCTGCTAAGGACGTCAAATTCGGCACCGATGCTCGCACCCGCATGCTAAACGGCGTGAACATCCTCGCCGACGCTGTGAAAGTTACCCTCGGCCCTAAAGGTCGTAACGTTGTGCTCGACAAATCCTTTGGCGCACCCCGCATCACCAAAGACGGTGTATCGGTTGCCAAAGAAATCGAACTGGAAGACAAGTTCGAAAACATGGGCGCGCAGATGGTCAAAGAAGTGGCCAGCCGCACCAATGACGAAGCAGGCGACGGTACAACAACCGCCACTGTTTTGGCCCAAGCCATCGTCAAAGAAGGCATGAAATCGGTTGCCGCTGGCATGAACCCGATGGACCTGAAGCGCGGTATCGACATGGCAACCACATCCGTGGTTGAAGCGATCAAAGCGGCTTCGCGCCCTGTTTCTGACAGCGACGAAGTTGCCCAAGTCGGCACCATCTCGGCCAACGGCGAAGCGGAAATCGGTCGTCAGATCGCAGACGCGATGCAGAAAGTCGGCAACGAGGGTGTGATCACCGTCGAAGAAAACAAAGGTCTCGAAACAGAGACTGATGTTGTCGAAGGTATGCAATTCGACCGCGGCTACCTGAGCCCGTACTTCGTGACCAACGCAGACAAAATGACTGCCGAGCTCGAAGACTGCATGATCTTGCTGCACGAAAAGAAACTTTCGTCGCTGCAGCCAATGGTTCCCCTGCTTGAGCAAGTGATCCAGAGCCAAAAGCCACTGCTGATCATTGCCGAAGACGTCGAAGGCGAAGCCTTGGCAACTTTGGTCGTGAACAAACTGCGCGGCGGTCTGAAAATTGCTGCTGTCAAAGCCCCTGGTTTTGGCGATCGTCGCAAGGCGATGTTGCAGGATATCGCCATTCTGACCGGTGGTCAGGTGATCTCTGAAGACCTCGGCATGAAGCTGGAGTCGGTGACCATGGAAATGCTGGGCACTGCCAAGCGCGTTCAGATCACCAAAGACGAGACCACAGTGATCGACGGTGCCGGTGAGAAAGCCGAGATCGAAGCCCGCGTGACACAGATCCGTGGCC
>NZ_JBDVGB010000076.1:0-3060 GCF_039940735.1 Tateyamaria sp. | reverse complement strand
GTTCCGTCTGCAACCAACACCACCGGCCCGCCCAAACCGTTGCCAACTGTTCGGTCCCGGCTCGCGCCCGGCGATCTTTGAAAAGATGGCAATGTCGGGGGCGGATGTGATCAACCTTGACCTCGAAGATTCCGTGGCCCCTTCAGACAAAGACAGCGCCCGTGCGAATATCATCAAAGCCACTCATGACATCGATTGGGGCAACAAGCTTTTGTCAGTGCGGATCAACGGGCTTGATAGCCCGTATTGGTATCGCGATGTGGTGGACCTTTTGGAACAGGCGTCCGACAGGCTGGATCAGATCATGATCCCCAAAGTTGGTAACGCCGCAGATATCTATGCGGTCGATGCACTTGTGTCTTCGATCGAGGCCGCCAAAGGACGCCGCAAACCGATCAGTTTCGAAGTCATTATCGAATCTGCGGCCGGCATATCCCATGTCGAAGAGATCGCTGCCGCGTCACCACGCCTTGCGGCGATGAGCCTTGGCGCTGCCGATTTCGCGGCCTCTATGGGCATGCAAACAACTGGGATCGGCGGCACGCAAGACAACTATTACATGCTGCAAGGCGGGCAAAAGCACTGGTCCGACCCGTGGCATTGGGCACAAACCGCCATCGTCGCGGCGTGCCGCACACACGGCGTATTGCCTGTGGATGGCCCGTTCGGTGATTTCTCTGATGACGAAGGATTCCGCGCGCAAGCCCGCCGCTCTGCGACACTGGGTATGGTCGGTAAATGGGCGATCCATCCAAAACAAATCGCCATCGCCAACGAAGTTTTCACACCCTCAGATCAAGCCGTTGCAGAGGCACGCGAAATTCTGGCGGCCATGGAAACCGCCAAAGCCAACGGCGAAGGTGCGACCGTTTATAAAGGGCGGCTCGTTGACATTGCCTCGATCAAGCAGGCCGAAGTGATCGTTAAACAATCCGAAATGCTGGCAGGCTCCTAGGTTGGCGGGTTAAGACGGCCAGTTCTTGCGCCCATCCACGCCGGTTTCGGCCACTAGGCCGCGTCGCTTCGCTTCGTAATAATAGCCGCGCGCATACCACTGAACGGCCCGATCCATGTCGCCATCAGACACCATCCACGCGCCACGCAAATAGCGGGTCGCGTAGCGCAAGTTCGTCTCAGCATCGAGTAAATCACTTGGCTCTCCTTTAAATCCCATGCTGCGCGCCGTGGCTGGCAGGATCTGCATCAGACCAAAATACGGCCCATTGCGCGCACTTGGGCGGTGTGTGCTTTCGCGGATAACAACGCGCTGCACAAGTGCTACGGGCACGTCGTTCTCTACCGCGGCTTGTTCGATCAAAGCACGCAACTGCGGCGTTTCATTCGGGTAAAGCGGGACGGCCACGGGCGCGGGCGCGGGGGGGAAATCAGTCGTTGCCTGTCCACAGGCCGTTAACGCAATACAAGCAATCAAAATCAAAAACCGCATCGGTTTACCTCTCAAGGGTGCAAATCCTATCCTGCGGGTATATCGCAAAAGGACGTTCGAACAGGCCCAGACGATTGCCTCAGCAGCAATCAGCCGATGACCGCACGCAACCGTGATTAGGCGGCGCCGTGCACTCATGGTTTTGTGAACTCAACCTTGATGGAGAACTAAAAATGCGCCGCCTACTGACCGCTCTGATCCTTGTTTCCTTCGCCAGTATGGCACAAGCCGAAATGGCACCACGCGACGGCTGGTCCGTGGTCCCCACGGCTAAATCCTACGACGAATTGATCGATGCGGTGAAAACCGCAGCCAAATCGAAAAAAATGGGCGTGGTCACACAAGCAGGTCCCACAGGGGCTGCTAAAAATCGTGGTATCACGATCCCCGGCAACCGGGTCATCGGCCTGTTCAACAACGTTTACGCTGTCAATGTCCTTGCCTTATCGACCGCAGCCATGATCGAAGCCCCGATCCGCATGTATGTCACCGAAAACAAAGACGGCAGTGCCACACTCAGCTACAAACTGCCCAGCACCGCCTTCGGCCCCTACATGGATGAAGCCGGGCCTGAACTCGCCCGCATGGCAAGTGAGCTCGACACGATTTTCGCCACGATCAGCACCGAAGCGACACAATAACTTTCATTGTTCTTTAAATACTCAAAATCCGAAGGGCAGCGCCAGTCAGGCCCGCTCGTCTTTCGGGGATCCCATCACCACGTAAGAGGTAATGCCATTGACCTGCGGCAGCGCGCCTAACAAATCCGTATGAAACGCCTTGTAAGCGGCGATGTCTGCACATTCGACGCGTAACAAATACTCAATTGTGCCGGTGATGTTGTGACACTCGCGCACCGCGCGGGCTTGAGACATCGCGCGTTCAAAGGCTTCTTGGCTGGCCTTGGAATGGTCGTTTAGCCCCACCCCGATGTACGCAACGAACCCCGCGCCAACCTTGGTGCGGTCTAGCACGGCGCGATAGCCTGTGATGATGCCCCGGCGTTCTAATTCCTGTACGCGACGCAGGCAGGCCGACGGCGACAGGCCCACACGCTCGGCCAATGCGATATTGCTCAACCTGCCGTCTCGGCCAAGTTCGCGCAATATGCGATCGTTTATGTCATCTAATTCGCCCATTCATTGCAAATTTTGAACCATTTTTTGCATATTTGCAATTTCAATCCATCATGTTTGCCCCATAAATTGCACATGAATTTTGATCTTGTCCCCGCCCTCGCAATGTTTGCCTTTGTCAGTTCCATCACTCCGGGGCCGAACAACCTGATGTTGATGGCGTCAGGTGCAAACTTTGGTTTTGCGCGTTCTGTCCCGCATATGCTGGGTATCGGGATCGGCTTTTCAGTTATGGTTCTGCTGGTTGGGGCCGGTCTTGTGCAGGTGTTCGACGCTTATCCGATCAGCCACCAAATCCTAAAGGTCGGATCGGTGATCTATCTGCTGTATCTCGCGTGGAAAATCGCCAATGCGGCCCCAGTCACTGCAGGTGACGGCGCAGGCAAACCCATGACATTTATCCAAGCGGCGGCGTTTCAATGGGTTAACCCAAAAGCATGGAGCATGGGACTCACGGCGGTCAGTGCCTATACGTCC
>NZ_JBDVGB010000075.1:0-3513 GCF_039940735.1 Tateyamaria sp. | reverse complement strand
ATCTCGCCCGGTTCGATTTCGCGCACAAATTCTGCGCCAATGATGTCGAGTGCGCAGGTTTCCGAGCTTAGTACATAGCCGGTGTCCAGTTTACCAAGGACCAGCGGGCGTACACCCAATGCGTCGCGCACACCGATCAGTTTGGTGCGGGTCATGGCGACGATCGAAAACGCGCCTTCGACACGGCGCAGGGCGTCTTCCATCCGTTCAGGGATGTTGCGTTGCAAGGATCGTGCCATCAAATGGATGATGCATTCGCTGTCAGACGAAGATTGAAAGATCGAACCGCGTTCGATCAATTCGCGCCGCAGGGCGTCGGCGTTGGTGATGTTGCCATTGTGGGCAATCGCAGCGCCCCCCATGGCAAATTCGCCAAAGAACGGTTGCACATCGCGGATCGCCGTCTGGCCTTTGTCACCGGCAGTCGAATACCGCACATGGCCAATTGCCAATGCTCCGGGCAGGGTTTCCATCACCTTTTGCGAGGTAAAGTTATCGCGCACATAGCCAAATCGACGGGCCGAGTTAAACCCATGATTGGGATCATAGGAGACGATGCCGCCTGCCTCTTGTCCGCGGTGTTGTAGAGCATGCAAGCCAAGGGCGACGAAGTTCGCCGCATCCACAGTACCAAGGACACCGAAGACTCCGCATTCTTCTTTTAATTTGTCCTCATCAACTGAGCCGTGGACATAACCAAAATCAAAGGGATGAGCAGGCGGCATCAGTGCGTCAGCATCTTGATCGGACAAGGGGCAACTCCGAATTCGTGAAAGCGATGATCGGGGTTTAGCAAGCTCGTTCGGAAGTGTCACGACAGGATCACACGTCACCCTGCATTTGTGTCGCATTACCGTAACGATTAAGCGGCCAGATACTCACACCACACTTCCGCTTCCTATTTTTTCAACGATAGCGCCGCCGACTTGCCGAATGTTGTTGGAGCGCTTTCAAATAACGGGAACAACGACACCAATTCATTGTGCGCATCGAGGTCCAAGCTGGAAACTGAATTTTCAGATAAGAAATAGCTCTCGCTTAGCATGCCGTTTGAACGCAGGATATGGTGGCGGTCAAACATGACGTGTGTGTATTCAATAGCTGGGCGCGGGGCGATCGCAATGCCGGGCAGGGCGCACAGATGTTTGGCCGCGACCAGTACATCGGGTTCGCCGAATAGGTATTCAGCAAGGCCGCCAGAAAAGTACATGCGATGTTCCTGTGAAACGACGAGTTCTTTGGTATTGCCCAGTGCGCCGGCTGCAATAACCACAGGAGCAAAAGCCCCGATGCCGCGTACAGTTTTGCGTCCAACCCAACCAACAGGTTGGGGGCCTGCGTCTTTTGTCCAAACCATGTCGCCCACAGAAATGTCTTCGACTCGTTTGGACCCATTGTCTGTTTCGATCAATGTTCCGGGACCAAAGCAGGTGATAAAATCGGCGTAGTTCGACGTACCAAGGTTCGAACCAGTGATTTTTTCATATGACACCCCATCAACGAGGGGTGTGTCGGTCGAATAGCCCCACACGTCTGAGACAGCTCCGTTCTGAGAGAACACTGTAAGGGTGATGGTCGGGCCGGTTGGGTTTCCCAAGCCATCCAGCGCTCTGATTTCGATGATGGATTCGGCCTCGACGCCATTCCCGTTCGTGACCAAGTCAGCGCCGTCAGTGATGGTATGCAGACTGCTTTGGTCATCTTCGAAAGTGTCAGCATTTCCGCCAGTGTCATCCAGCGTGACCCACACGCCACTGCCTTCGCTATACGTAAAGATCGTGCCGTCTGGCGTATCCGAGTTGTTGATGATCGGATTGCCAGCCGTGCCAAAGGGAGAGCCCGCCGCAATCGCGAGGCTTTCGCTGTCCAAGACGACAAATGTTTGGGCGACCATATCTCACCGACCTTCTTGAGAGTTCGGTGATGTCTTAAACGTCGATAGTGTCTAATCTATGAATGGAGCAAGGTCGATTGGCGGCATCGGTTCATGTTTTACTCGACACAAGTACCCACAAGGTTCTCATATTGCGCCGTGATCCAGCCAAGCGCTTCTTCCGGGTTTTGGTTTTCGATGTCGCCCGTGAAGCGGCCAAAGACAGCCGCAGAACGGCTTTCGTCGATGATGGTGTATTCTGCGCCGGTGATCACGGTGTCATAGACAAAAAATGCGATGGCCACCAACAAAACACCGCGCGCGACGCCGAATAGAAACCCAAGTCCCTGATCGATACCACCAAGGGCAGAGCGTTGAACAAGTGACGAAAATAGCGGTGTGAACAGCGACACGACAATCAGCACGACAGCAAAGACAAGGGCAAAGGCCCCGATCACGCTTAATTCGCAACTGTCGGCCAAGAAATCACCAATGACTGGGATTTCGCGCACCAAAGGTTCGACCCGCGGTGCAAACAAAAACGCCAGAATAGCGGCCACGATCCATGCCGCAATTGCCATGACCTCGCGCACGATGCCGCGCCCATAGGCCAGCAGTGCCGACAAAATGATGACCACGGCCACAACGCCGTCAATGAGTGTGAACCCGTCCATGGTCCTTATCCTTTTTCTGCCCGTCTTAGCGCTAACCTGCGCCGAATACTTCGCCGACAAAACCGGTCAGGTCGCTCATCAAATTGAGCGTCATGCCGTTCTTGCCATGCATCTTGCCACCTTTAGCAGCGATTGCAGATGCAAAACCAAGTTTTTGCGCTTCTTTCAACCTATTTTCGGTCTGAGGTGCGGGTCGAAGGGCACCAGACAGGCTGATTTCGCCAAAAACAACAGTATCGGCGGGCAGGGCACTATCTTCGCGTGCAGAAAGAAGTGCGGCTGCAACCGCAAGGTCAGCGGCAGGTTCCGAGATTTTCATGCCACCTGCGACGTTCAAATACACATCAAGCCCGGCAAAAGGGATGCCGCAGCGCGCCTCAAGCACCGCAAGAATCATCGCAAGCCGTCCGCCATCCCAACCGACAACCGTGCGGCGCGCTTGGGAATGAGGGGACGGGGCCACAAGGGCTTGCAATTCGCACAGCACCGGGCGCGTGCCCTCGATCCCCGCAAACACCACCGAACCGGGCGAGGGTTTGCCGCGTTCGGACAAGAACAAGGCGGATGGGTTGGTGACTTCGGCCAACCCCGCGCCGGTCATTTCAAACACGCCGATTTCGTCGGACGGGCCAAAGCGGTTTTTGACGGCGCGCAGGATGCGGAATTGGTGGCCGCGCTCGCCTTCGAAATACAGCACGGTGTCGACCATATGTTCGACCACGCGCGGGCCTGCGATTTGGCCGTCTTTGGTCACGTGACCGACAAGGATAATGCTGACGCCTTTGCGTTTGGCAAAAGTGGTCAACTCGTGCGCAGCTGCGCGCACCTGGGAAACAGATCCGGGCGCGGAATCAACGGTATCAAGCCACATGGTCTGAATGGAATCGATGATGGCAAGGCCCGGTGCTTCGGTTTCGAGTGTTGTCAGGATGTTGCGCAGGTTGGTGTCGGCAGCCAATTTCACAG
>NZ_JBDVGB010000074.1:0-63390 GCF_039940735.1 Tateyamaria sp. | reverse complement strand
GCCATCAATCTGGTCATACGCTTGGAAATCACCGAAATACTTCGTGATCGCCGCTGTCAGCGTTGTCTTACCGTGGTCAACGTGGCCAATCGTGCCAATGTTAACGTGCGGTTTGTTACGTTCAAACTTTTCCTTTGCCATAATTATACGACGCCCTTTTCAATCTGAGCGGGGCGCGCGCCCCGGATTTACATGGCGGCGCATTTATTGCGAACGAGTGAAGAAATCAAGCGTTTCCGGACTGATATCTTCCCGCAAAGTTACGCCCCGAAGGCAGCGACGCAGGCGCGTTATCCGTCCGGCCCAAACAACGCTTGGCGTGTTGAATTGGCGAAACCATTCACAGTGCCCTTGTAGTCGTTTTCGATACTGGGCGTCGTGGCCAGCCCAATAACAGACACGCCACGGAAATTTTCAGTATTTCCAACAACCCGAGACGACGGCACTACGATTGCGCCCGAATTGATATCTGTCACTGTGACTATGCCCGTCGCGGAACTTGTGCCAGCAACGATCCGTTCCGCAGGTGGGGCAAGACGCACTTGCTCTAGCCTTACATCCACTTTGACAGCGCGCCCATCAGGGTTACTTTTCGAAGCCAACGCCGCCGAAACCGCAGTCGTGAAATCTGCTTCAAGCTGTTGTGTCGAGACACTTAGCGCACGCCCTTCGACCCCCGTAGAAAGCCCCGATGCGTCCACAGTCACCGCCTGAACGTTCAACGCCGTGGTATCTCCCTCGGTGCGAATCGATGGTGTATCGCAGGCCGCAAGCCCAGCGCAAAAAAGCCCTGCCAGAAGCAGTCGCAGCTTAATCGCAACACCAGAACGTCGCCCAAAACCAAGGGCCTTTTTCGAAACGGTAGGCATATTCTGCTCCTAGTTTTCAGGTCAAGCTTAGCTGGCGGCGGGTGCGGCGCCATCGGCAACGTCCACCGGAGTATCAGGGACGAACCAACCTTCTTCGCTTTGCTGGCGCACAAGATAGCGTTCAATCGCCTTGGCCGCGTTTTGGCTCAGTTCAGTCAGTTGTTCTTCGGCTGTCATTGTAAAGCCGGTACCGATGATAGGGGCAGTCCCGAAGGTTTCCAAAACAGTGATCTGTTTCGGTTTGTCGTTCAATTTCTTGCCGGCCGCATCGTCCCAAACAGTCACATTTAGGATCATCGCGGACTTAGGAGCCAAAACCAGCGGAATGCCCGGAGGTGCCAAGGCATACCCTTCGACCGAAATGCCAAAATGATAGCGGCTTTCACCAGTGTAGCGGCCAAAACGTTCCGCGATGGCGGCGCGCACGGATTCGGTTAGCTGTTCCTCGGTGGCTTTCCGACTGACCGGGCTGCGTTGCACTTCAGAGGCGACAACGATGTTGTGCTCTAGTCTGAAATCGCCAAGCGGCACAGGCGCGTCTTTAAGATCAGCGGTGCTGCTACAGGCAGCGACCAATACCATCATCATCATGCCCAGACACAAACGCATCATCACCGTACACTCCTATTTCGTTGCTCATCGGGATAACGCAGGTGCGACGTCGGTGCAATTGCGCTCGATACCGTCGGGCATATATGTTGCTTGCAACCGAAGGAGGTCAAAATGTCTGACACCGCCATGCCCCCCCGCCTGCCCGTCCGTGTTCCTTTGGTGAACGAACCTTGGGGAATGTGGAAAAGCCTTGCCATGGCGCGTACCAACGTGCTGCGCATTATCCCAGAGGTCGCAACGACGCAGCCAATGGTTTCGGGGCGAACCGGCAAACGATGGCACATGGTGATGGACCCCGGCGCCATTCGTCAGATGCTTTTGGATAAGTTAGATAATTACCCCAAGTCCCTTGTGACAAAGAACCTGCTGAAACCTGCCATCGGCGATTCACTGTTCGTGGCCGAAGGTGCGCATTGGCGTTGGCAACGACGCACTGCGGCCCCAGTGTTCACACATCGTAATATGATGAACCTTGCGCCCATTATGACAGCTGCGGCAGAACGTGCGACCGACCGCGTTGCAACGGCGGGCCCACGCGCCGTTAACTTCCTAGACGAGATGGTCACGACCACCTTTGACGTTATCGCGGATGTCACATTTTCCGGTGGGGATACGTTTGACCGCGACGGCGTGCACAACGCTATTGATGACTACATATCGGAAGCTGGCAAAATTTCGTTGTTCGATATTCTGGGCGCACCCGATTGGGTGCCGCGCCCCGGGCGGGTGATGTCCGGAAAGGCCATGCGCGACATGAAATCCGTCGCCGACCGCGCCATCGAAGATCGCGCGGCCCGTGGTCCCGGCGATGTGCCCGACCTATTGGATTTGTTGCTGGGCGGTGAAGATCCCAAATCGGGCCGTAAAATGAACACGGCCGAGCTTCGAGACAACTTGCTGACGTTTATCGTGGCCGGGCACGAAACAACCGCGCTCACGCTGGCGTGGTCCATGTATCTGGTCGCCTTTGATCAAGACGTGCAGGACGCCGCCCGGGCCGAAGCGCAATCGGTCCTGCAAGGCCGCGCCGCCACTGGCGAGGACGTCAAACAGCTGCCCTTGATCCGCCAAATTATCGACGAAGCGTTGCGCCTTTATCCGCCCGCCGGTGTGGTTTCACGCACTGCGATGGCAAACGACGTGCTATGTGGGCGTGCAATTCGCAAAGGCGACACCGTAATGTTGCCGATCTATGCGCTGCACCGTTCAAAGGTGTTGTGGGATGATCCGGACGCGTTCCGCCCTGATCGTTTTGCAGACCCAAAGGCGGTTGATCGCTATGCCTATCTGCCGTTCGGAGACGGGCCGCGCATTTGCATTGGGGCATCTTTCGCGCTGCAAGAGGCAGTGATCATCCTTGCCACGATGCTGTCCCGCTTCAAGGTCAAACCCGTGCCGGGGCGCGACCCGGAACCCGTGATGATCCTTACGTTGCGCCCGGATGGCGGCGTTTGGTTAACAGCCGAACCCGTCTAGCGGCCCATCAGCGCCGACCGTTTGTCGTTAGTTGAATTTGTTGTCCCGAGGGAAACCACGCGGCGCCATGCGCCCTGCCCCAGCACGTTTACCTTGCCACTCTGCCAGTTCGGTTTCCGTGCGGGTGCGCCCGGCCGGGTCGCTCCAGCTCAGGCCCTCGGCGCGGGTGAATGTCGTCGCATCGCTTAGGCCGCCGTCTTTGTATTTTTGCAGCCGCACGCCCTTGCCACGTGCCATTTCGGGCAGTTCATCTAAGCCAAACACCAACACTTTACGGTTTTCACCCACCACAGCGACACTGTCACCGATCACAGGTTTACACACCGACAAGGCCACATCGCCACGTACATTCAAAACGTGTTTACCCGAACGCGTCTGTGCAATCACCTCGTCCTCGGGAACCACAAAACCGTCACCCGCGCTTGAGCCCACAAGCAGCTTGCGCCCCGGTTTGTGGATCAAAATGGAATGGATTTGCACATCATTGGGCAAGTCGATCATCAAGCGCAGCGGTTCGCCCATACCGCGACCGCCCGGCAAATTAGACGCCGACAACGTATAAAAACGCCCATTGTTGCCCACGACAATCAAACGGTCCGTAGTTTCCGCATGGAAGGTAAAGCGTGGGCCGTCGCCGTCTTTGAATTTTAGTTCGCGCGTCAAATCGATGTGGCCGGTCATCGCGCGAATCCAGCCCATATCACTGCACACCACTGTAATCGGCTCACGGTCGATCATGGCCTCAAGCGGGACGTCTTCGATTGCGCCCGCTTCGGCGAAAGTGGAACGACGTGCGCCGCCCGCCCAATCCTTACCAAACTGTTTCTTGGTCGCTTTCAATTGCTCGGAAATCGCGGTCCACTGCACGCCTTCGTTTTCCAACAAATCTTCGAGCCCGGCGCGTTCTTCCAAAAGAGCCGTCTGCTCGCGCAGCAACTCGACCTCTTCGAGGCGGCGCAAAGATCGCAAACGCATGTTGAGGATCGCTTCGGCCTGCACATCGCTAAGATCGCCTTCGCTTGGGCCGGGAGTGACATAGTCTGCTTCGTTCATGGCGCGAGGATGATCCAAGGACCAATCTTCGCGCATCAACCCGGCCTTTGGGTCGTCGTCATAGCGGATGATATCGATGACACGATCAAGGTTAAGGAAAGCGACAATCAACCCTTCCAAGACCTCAAGACGGTGGTCGATTTTTTCCATCCGATGTTCAGAACGACGGATCAACACCTCGCGACGGAAATCAAGGAACGCGCGCAGCACTTCCTTCATCGAGCAGACCTTGGGCGTGACCCCATCGATCAACACATTCAGGTTCAGCGAAAAGCGCACTTCAAGGTCGGAATTGCGATACAGCATTCCCATCAGCACATCGGGGTCGACATTTTTCGAACGCGGTTCCAGCACAAGGCGGATGTCGTCAGCAGATTCGTCGCGCACGTCAGCCAGAATCGGGATCTTTTTGGTTTGGATCAGTTCAGCCAGCTTTTCGATCAGCTTGGACTTTTGAACTTGATAAGGAATTTCAGTGACAACGATTTGCCACTGACCACGCCCCATGTCTTCGACCTCGTACCGACAGCGCAGGCGGAACCCGCCCTTGCCGGTGCGGTAGGCCTGCGCAATTTGATCGGCAGGTTCGACAATGATGCCGCCTGTCGGAAAATCCGGGCCCGGCACGAAATTCAGTAGCGTATCATCGCGTGCATCTGGCGTCTTGATCAGATGCAGACAGGCGTCACACAGTTCGGCAATGTTATGTGGCGGAATATTGGTAGCCATACCGACCGCGATACCGCTTGATCCGTTGGCCAGCAGATTCGGGAACTGCGCAGGCAGGACAGCCGGTTCGGTTAAGGTACCGTCATAATTTTCGCGGAAATCAACGGCGTTTTCGGTCAACCCATCCAGCAGCGCTTCGGCTACGGCGGTCATGCGCGCTTCGGTATAGCGCGACGCGGCGGGGTTATCGCCATCGATGTTGCCAAAGTTGCCCTGCCCGTCAACCAACGGATAGCGTACGTTGAAGTCTTGGGCCAGCCGGGCCATGGCATCATAAATCGCAGCGTCCCCGTGCGGGTGATAGTTGCCCATCACATCGCCAGAAATCTTAGCTGATTTGCGGAATCCTCCGCCCGAGGCCAGTCGCAATTCGCGCATGGCATAAAGGATGCGGCGGTGCACGGGCTTCAGCCCATCGCGTGCATCCGGCAAAGCCCGATGCATAATCGTGGACAACGCATAGGTCAGATACCGATCACCAAGCGCACGGCGCAACGGTTCGGACGGGTTCATGTTGGGGGCATCGAGCTCATCTGACATAGATGCTGTGTAACGGGCGCGCTTTGATGCGACAAGCGTTCAAGACCGCTTTATGTGACCCTCAATGTCGTTTCAGCCCCCAACGCCGTTGCGCTGACACAACAAAACCCCGCTACGGGGAAAAAATTCCTCAGTTTACCAGTGCCCGAAAAGAACAACTCTGTTAGAAATTCTTTATGCCGTCAACGATATGAAACAGTGACGGTGGGGCTGTGTATGTTTGGGGACTACTTGTCATGATGCGCTTTATCTTGGTCACTTTTGCTTTTTTGGCAGTCGCCTTCTATCAAATGAGCGGTGGCGCTGACTTTGATAAAGAAGAAACGCGTCTTGCCCGCATCGATGCCCCGAGCGAAATCACGCAGCAACCATTGGACACGGCGGACGTCGCATGGACCAACGCGCCCGTTCCTGAAAACGTGACCCGCGTTGCGCTTAACCTGACAACAGTCGACGAGGCTGATTCTCGGACCGATGCTTTGCGCACGATACCTGCCAAGGCGACGCCGAAGGCCGAAGAAGTGGCGACCACAAACGGCGTCAGCGAAGAAGAACCGACAATCATTTTGCCTAGCCTGATCGTGGACCGTCCGGTGATCACGCGTGTGGACTTTGGAAACGATGCCGACACTGATACCGCGTCCGGCGACTTTGATGTGCGTGCCGTCACCGGCAACAGCGTGAACGTACGCGGTGGCCCCGGCACAGACTTTTCGGTCGTCAACCGTCTGACACGTGGCGACCAAGTCGAGATCCTGCAAGACCCCGGCAACGGTTGGGTACAGATGCGCCCTGTGGGCGGCGGCACTGCTGGCTGGATGGCGGATTTCCTGCTGAGCAACGGCTGAACAGTTGTATCACGCGCTCAAGCGTGACTAAACCTGCGCCCAACAGACAAGGGCGCGACATATGACTGACAAATCTATCCTTATCACCGGGTGTTCATCCGGAATCGGCTATGCATCCGCCATTGGCTTGCGCGACGCAGGGTGGCGAGTGTTCGCATCTTGCCGCAAGGCCGACGACTGCGCCCGCCTGCGCGCAGAAGGGTTTGAAAGCCCCCTGATCGATTATGCCAACGACACGACAATCAAAGCAGGCCTTGCCGAAGTGTTAGACGCGACAGGTGGCACGCTGGACGCCCTATTTAACAATGGTGCTTACGGCATGCCCGGCGCGGCCGAAGATTTGCCCACAGACTCGTTGCGCGCGATTTTTGAGGCCAACTTTTTCGGCTGGCACGAATTAACCCGCGCCATCATCCCCGTGATGCGAAAACAGGGACATGGGCGAATTGTGCAATGCTCATCTGTTTTGGGCTTTGTCACGATGCCATGGCGCGCCGCCTACAACAGCACAAAATACGCGCTTGAGGGGCTGACTGACACGATGCGCATCGAAATGCGCGACACCCCTATTCATATCGTTCTGATCGAACCCGGCCCCGTGACCAGCAAATTCCGCACCAATGCCATTTCGCATTTCGAACACTGGATCGATTGGGAAGCGTCGCCCCGCGCCGAACAATATCGCACCAAGCTGCGCGCGAAACTGTACAAAGACAACGGCCCCGACCCATTCGAACTACCCCCCGAGGCGGTGGTGAAAAAACTGCGCCATGCGCTTGAATCGCCGCGCCCGCGCCCGCGTTATTTTGTGACCACGCCGACCTATATCATGGCGGCACTGCGCCGCATTCTGCCCACGCGCGCTTTGGATTGGGTGTTGGCTAAGGCCTAGGTCAACTTTGCGGCTCGCTTTTGGGCCGTGCTCCGCTACATCTGTCGTACAAGATAACAAGGACTGAAAAACGATATGACCCAGGACCCGCTTTTTATTCTGATCATGCTGGCCAGTGTGGCCGTCGTGGTGGTGTTGCTGTTGGGCCTTGGCGGCTTTGCCAAAGGGTCGGGTTGGGCAAAAAACAACGCCAACAAGTTGATGCGTTACCGGATTGGGGCGCAATTCGTGGCCGTTCTGCTGATCATAGCCTATGTATTTTTGCGCCAAAGCGGAGGGGAATAAGCAATGGTTGTTCTGAACAAGATTTACACAAAAACCGGCGATGCGGGCGAAACCGCCCTCGGCAATGGCTCGCGCGTTGCCAAACACGACATGCGCGTCACGGCCTATGGTACTTCGGATGAATTGAATTGCTTTGTGGGCGTGGCGCGCCTTGAGGCCACAGGCAATGTGGACGCAGCCCTAAGCCGTATTCAAAACGATCTGTTCGATCTAGGCGCAGACCTGTGCCGCCCCGATATGGAAAAAGACGCCGATGCCGAATACCCGCCCCTGCGCATGGCCGACACCCAAGTGGCGCGCCTAGAAAGCGAAATCGACGCGATGAACGACGCACTTGAACCGCTGCGCAGCTTTATTCTGCCGGGCGGGTCGGCGTTGTCTGCGCACTTGCATGTGTGCCGCACGGTTGCACGGCGGGCTGAACGGTTGGCCGTTGAATTGGCCGCGATGGAAACCGTGAATGCCGCCGCCGTGAAATACCTAAACCGATTAAGCGATTGGTTTTTTGTCGCCGCGCGCATCGCCAACAACGGTGGCAAAGATGATGTGTTATGGATTCCGGGGGCAAATCGCGACTAAACGGCGGCCTTTTGGGTAACTTTCGTCTCACATCAAGGTCAAACGCGGCGTCCCTGAACCGTGACGTGACGATTTTGTCCTGTTTCAGCCGCGATGGGTTGGGTAAACCAAACGGGATCACCTATCTTTCAAGGTAGGACGAGTCGTTAATTTAAGAGAGGAACGCTCATGAAGGTGCTTGTGCCCGTCAAACGCGTGATCGACTACAACGTGAAAGTGCGCGTCAAAGCGGACGGATCGGGTGTGGATCTCGCGAACGTAAAAATGTCGATGAACCCCTTTGACGAAATCGCCGTCGAACAGGCGATCCGTTTGAAAGAAGCCGGACAGGCCGAAGAAATCATCGCCGTCTCGATTGGCGTCAAGCAGGCGCAGGAAACGTTGCGTACCGCTTTGGCCATGGGTGCGGATCGCGCAATTCTTGTGATTGCGGCAGATGATGTACACACAGACATCGAACCGCTTGCAGTTGCAAAGATCCTCAAGGGTGTCGTCGACGAAGAACAGCCCGGCCTTGTGCTGTGCGGCAAACAGGCGATCGACAACGACATGAACGCCACCGGCCAAATGCTGTCCGCCCTGATGGGCTGGAGCCAAGCAACCTTTGCCTCCGAAGTCGAGATCGCTGGCGACAAAACCAAAGTCACGCGCGAAGTGGACGGCGGTTTGCAAACGATTGAGGTCAACATGCCCACGATCATCACCGTGGACTTGCGCTTGAACGAACCACGTTATGCGTCACTGCCCAACATCATGAAGGCCAAGAAAAAGCCTTTGGATGAAAAGACAGCGGCCGACTATGGCGTTGATCCCGCACCGCGTCTGGAAGTTGTGAAAACGACCGAACCAGAAGCGCGTTCCGCAGGCATCAAAGTGGGTTCAGTGGATGAACTTGTAGAGAAACTTAAAGAAGCGGGGGCTGTGTAATGGCTGTACTTCTTCTGGCAGAAATCAACGACGGTGTTTTGGCAATGGACGCCACAGCCAAAGCTGTGACGGCAAGTGCTGCATTGGGCGATATTGTCGTTCTGGCGGCAGGTGCCACCTGTGCTGATGCCGCCACCGAAGCCGCGACAATTGCCGGTGTGTCCAAGGTGCTGTGCGCCGAAGACGCGCTTTATGGCAAGCGTTTGGCCGAACCTGTGTCTGATCTGATTGTGTCGCTTTCTGGCGATTATGATCACATCGTCGCCCCCGCAACGACAGACGCCAAAAACGTCATGCCACGCGTCGCCGCCTTGCTTGATGCGATGGTGATCTCGGATGCGACAGCGGTGATCGATGCCAACACGTTTGAACGACCGATCTATGCAGGCAATGCGATCCAGACTGTGAAATCTGGCGATGGCAAAAAGGTCATCACCTTCCGCACATCGACTTTCGATGCAGCCGCAACCGGTGGCTCTGCTTCGGTCGAGAACATTGCAGCGGCAGCCGATCCGGCCTTGTCGTCATGGGTCGAGGACAAAGTCGCCGCCTCGGATCGTCCAGAATTAACGTCGGCAGGCGTCGTCGTATCCGGTGGACGCGGTGTTGGATCAGAAGATGACTTTGCGCTGATTGAAAAGCTGGCGGACAAACTGGGTGCAGCCGTAGGCGCATCACGCGCAGCGGTCGATTCGGGCTATGCACCGAACGACTGGCAAGTGGGCCAAACGGGCAAGGTCGTCGCACCTGATCTTTACGTCGCAGTCGGTATTTCAGGTGCGATTCAGCACCTTGCCGGTATGAAAGACAGCAAGATCATTGTTGCGATCAACAAAGACGAAGAAGCACCAATTTTCCAAGTTGCCGATTACGGTTTGGTTGCTGACCTGTTTACCGCGGTGCCGGAACTGATCGAAAAGCTTTGATTTAAGAAACAAAGTGCAAAAAAGGCCCGCAGCAGCGATGCAGCGGGCCTTTTTATTTTAAAGCAACGGCTTAAGAATAGGCGTCAGTTTCTTTGCAATGTCTCTATGGACCTGCGGACCTAACATTTTGCGTGCTGCCGGCATATCCAACTCGGACAAGACCATGCCATCTGTATTCGCATCCTGTGCAGCATCCGGGGCGACAACTTCGACATACTCTGTCGCCAAGGGGATGACCTGATCCAACATGTCACGGGTGATAAACGCCGGGTCGGAGTTGACGTCGTTACCAACATTTTCTGGACTAAATTCGCTGGCCCACAGCAGGATTGACTTGCCCGAAATTTGACCAAGAACCAGCCGCATCCGCGCAATCCAAGCAGTGCGCAATTCGTCGACAACCGGTTGAAAACGTTCCGGTGAAACTGTCAAAAGACGCGTCAGCATGTGATTGGTAAAGTTAAACTCTGCAAAATCCACATCCCGATAGATGGCACGTAACAGCGGCGACGCCTCAACAAAGCGATCATTGCGACGCGGGTGCACCCGGTAAAAGCGATTGGACATATTACGCGGGCTAGTGATTTGTATCACAGTGGCGCGCGCAATTGTTGTGACTTCGCGCAAATATGCATCCGTAGCGAACACATCGACCCCACCGTTCACGCTGCCGAAGTTCACACAGGTCATACCCAGGTCAGATTCGACGACGGCAGGGAACGGCGATTGAATGAATTTTCCGTAAGTCGTTGTTCCGCCAAAAAAAGCAACAAACGGCTTGTCTATCGCGCGCTTTGGGCCACGAAACAGAACCTTCGAATTGCCATATCTACATGGCAAATAATCGAGTCCCCCCGGACGTAATGCGTCATAACTCATAATTCCCACTCTCTTTAGATTACCCAAAGGCAATTTCGCACAAGAGGTTTGCCATTTCCCTAACCAAACATGACGATTTTGAGACAACGGCAACACTTGCCCCCGCATGCGCCCTGCCCTTATGATGCGGCGTTTCTCATAGGGGTCGTTATGGACATTCAATCCGTTGGAATCGTTGGCGCGGGGCAAATGGGCAATGGAATTGCACATGTTATGGCGCTTGCCGGCTATGAAGTGATGCTAAACGACATCTCAAGTGACACGCTGAATGCGGCTATACACACAATTGATCGCAATCTTGAACGTCAGGTCAGCCGAGAAAAGATCAGCGCCGCAACTAAAGCAGCTGCAATGGCGCGCATAACTACAACGACGACATTGGGCGACTTGGGACAGAATGACCTGATCATCGAGGCCGCAACAGAACGCGAGACCGTGAAGCAAGCGATTTTCGACGAGTTACTGCCACACCTCAAACCATCAACGATCCTGACTTCGAATACCTCTTCGATTTCGATTACCCGTCTGGCCAGCCGCACGGACCGCCCCGAGAAGTTTATGGGTTTTCACTTCATGAACCCTGTTCCCGTCATGCAATTGGTCGAATTGATTCGTGGGATCGCCACGGACAGTGAAACGTTTGAAGCCTGCAAGGCGGTTGTCGATAAGTTGGGTAAGACGGCGGCGACTGCAGAAGATTTTCCTGCCTTTATCGTCAATCGAATACTGATGCCGATGATAAATGAGGCCGTTTATACCCTCTACGAAGGCGTGGGATCTGTGTCTTCAATCGATTCGTCTCTGAAACTAGGCGCCAACCACCCTATGGGGCCATTAGAGTTGGCAGACTTCATCGGTTTAGACACATGTCTGGCAATTATGAATGTCTTGCATGACGGGTTGGCAGACACCAAATATCGGCCTTGTCCGCTTCTAACCAAATATGTTGAAGCTGGGTGGCTAGGGCGTAAAACTCAACGCGGATTTTATGACTACCGGGGCGAAGTCCCGGTTCCGACGCGATAGCGGCGGAGCGTTTTCCGTGTCGGAAAACGGCCCGAAAATATGACATTTTCCGCCCGAGGCGGATGTCAGCCATCCAACTTAAGCGTATGCTCGCGCAGCCAAGCCATGAACCCTCTGGGATCGCCGTTCCATTTCTCGACATCTTCCTGCGGCAAAGGATGCCCCACAATCGGCCCCTGAGGTTTGTTTAGCGAAAACACGATCTCGTGCAGCAATAGCCCCTGACGCAACATAGGCGATATCCGATTTGCAATCTGATATGCTCGGCTGTTTTGACCGGGAAACTTCATCGGCACGACAGTTGCACCAGAACGGCGGATCAATTGCGCTGTAAACGCAGACCATTCCCCTTCGACGGCATCGCCCCACCATGTTTCAGACGCCGCGACACCACCTGACGGAAACAGCGCAACCACGCCGCCCGCTTTCAAATGCGCCATCGCGTTGGCACGCATTTCAACGCCTTTACGCTGCGCATCTTGGTCATGCGGAAAAGGCACAGGGATCATGTATCCGCCAGCCACTTCGTCGATCGCGGTCAGCAAGGACCGCGTCAAAATTCTATAGTCAGGTCGCACGCGACCAATAAGGTCGGCAAAAATCATGCCATCCACCATGCCATGCGGGTGGTTTGCAACAACGATCACCGGACCCTCTTTGGGGATACGATCCAATTGATCTTGTGGGGTCGTCAATTCGATCCCCATCACGTCCAGTGCCGCCCGCCAAAAGGCTTGCCCAGTCGGAGCGCCCCGGCGTTCAAACTTGCGGATCAAACGCAAAATAGTGATTTTGCCAGTGAAGGCTTCCATCACACGGATAAAGACGGCTTTCCAAGGATCTTTAAAAGTCGAGGCATATGACAAGCTCCGCCTATCATATTTGGCAAAACTGACCGTTTCCGGTTCAGTCACATTGGCCGTGTCTCTCGTGCTGTCGACCAAGGGTGTCACCTCTTTAACGTTAACATGCCGCACCGTAACGGTTCAGGCCTCTTCCCCGAACTTATCTGCCACCAAAGCAGTAAGCGCCTCGGCCAATGCATCTGCATCCGGACCCGAAGTTTCGATGTCAATAAAACTTCCAATCGACGCTGCCAACATCAAAAGCCCCATAATGCTGTCGCCTGATGCAGTCATGCCATCCCTGTTGATGACGGCCCGGGCGTCAAACGCCTCGACAACCTCGACAAGCTTAGCCGAGGCACGCGCGTGCAAGCCCTTAATGTTGATGATTTCGACTGTGAATTGAGCCATAACTATTTGTCTGCACTTATGTTTTGACTGTCTATGTATTTCTTACCCGCATCCAGAGCCAAACGCACTGCATCGGTCACGTCCAGTTGGCGGCTTTTTGCAAGTTTCAACAACATGGGCAAGTTTGCACCATAGAGTATGCGCCGGTTCTTTGGTCGGCAGGCCATTAAGCTTAAGTTGGAAGGTGAACCGCCAAACAAATCTGTCACCATAACAACGCCGTCGCCTGTATCGACGTCGTCGGCGGCTTCGCAAATCTCAACTTCTTTACGTGTGCGATCGTGATCCGATTCAATGGCAATGGCGCGCATGCCTGATTGCGGCCCTACGACATGCTCGATGGCACGCAGGTATTCCCCAGCAAGCCCTCCGTGGGCAACAATCACAATGCCAATCAAACTTAAACCTCTTCGCGTTTTTGGCGATCCAGTTCTCGGTGGCGAATAGACACCTGCCAGCCGTGCTCTGCAAGGGCTGCACCCAAGGTTTCGGCCATTGCAACGGAACGATGTTGCCCGCCCGTACAGCCCAAAGCCACTGATAGGTGCGATTTGCCTTCCGCGAGGTAGGCTGGCAACAGCCACAGCATCATATCGAGCAGTTTTGTTTCAAATTCACTGGCGCGCGGGTCACTGCGGATATGATCGCGCACAGCTGCGTCTTGGCCCGTGTGATTTCGCAACTTGGGTTCCCAATACGGGTTTTTCAGGAAGCGGCAATCAAACACCATGTCAACCGAACGCGGCAATCCACGTTTGTAACTAAAGCTTTGCACGGACACCGACAATTGGCTGTGATCACCTTTGGAAAACCAATGCTCCACCTCAGCGCGCAGTTGATGGACGTTCAAATTTGAGGTGTCGATTAGGATGTCCGCGCAGGCCCGAAGTGGGCTAAGCAGTTCTAATTCGCGCTGTACGCCAGCCTCGACTCGGTCAGCCTCTGCCAATGGATGGCGACGACGGGTTTCCGAAAACCGGTTCAATAGCACATCAGTGCGGCAATCCAGATACAACAGCTCCGCCATCAATCCAGGAACAGAACCGATTTGCCCAAGCGCATCCATGACCGACGCAACAGAAAAATCCCGGTTGCGGGGGTCAATTCCCATCGCCACAGGCTTGTCCGGGATTGGATTTTTCAACAAGTCGCCGATCAGACGCAATGGCATATTGTCGATCGCTTCATAGCCCAGGTCTTCTAACGCTCGGATAGCGCTTGACCTGCCCGCGCCGGACGGACCGGTCACCAAAACAAAGCGGCAGGCGTCGGGAGTATGTTCGGCTACGCTCATGTCGGTTCCTGTCTCGCACCCTTCAAATACTGAAGAATTGCTGCCGGCCACGCCGGGTTGTCTACTTTGTTCAGGGACTGACGGTACAGACCCAAAAACTCCAATTTTCGCGACTGTGGCAGTCGTTCTGTTTCTGTTTGGTCCAGATTGATGACAAGAACAATCTCTGCCTCGGTGGTTTTCGCCTTCAATATTCCCACGCCACGCGCTTCGATCAATCCTTTGATGGTCTCAGGTGCGGACGCCCAAAGCACGTCCCCGCGTCGGGTGAGTATCGTTTGATCATCCGCAATCAGTTGACAGCCCAAAGCCATCAGCTGCAAAGCCAACGACGATTTTCCGCGCCCAGAGGTCCCAGTTATCAAAACACCCATATCATCCAAAGCGACGGCCGTTGCATGCACGTGCATTTGGTCATTCATCTCAGGTCAGACCGGCAAACCTACGACAAAACGTGCGCCCAGCGGTTCAGAAGTAATGTCAGCATCTGTCGGGCGGATATTTTCCGCCCAGATCACACCGCCATGCGCTTCGACAATCTGCTTTGAAATCGCGAGACCAAGACCAGAGTTATTTCCAAAATGCTCATCTGGGCGTTGTGAATAGAAGCGTTTGAAAATCTTGGTCAACGCCTGATTTGGGATACCAGGACCGGTATCTTCGATAACGACCAACACACGGTTTTCGCGTTTACGAGCCCAGATACGGATAGCGTCCCCATCTTCGCAGAAAGAAATAGCGTTCGTGATAAGGTTCACAAAGACCTGCGCAAGCCGGGCCTCAAGGCCTTGAACTTCGATCGAAGTTTCGGGCAGGTCCGATATGAATTCGATGCCTTTTCCTTTAGCATCTTCGCCCAAATATTGGCTAAGATTACCCAACATATGCAACAAGTTGAACGCTTCTTCTTCTTCCTTGACCAATTCGCTGTCGAGCCGCGACGCGTTTGATATGTCGCTCACTAGACGGTCAAGGCGACGCACATCATGGTCAATCACATCCAGCAGTTTTTTGCGTTGGTCATCTCGTTTAACCATGTGCAACGTACCAACGGCCGAGCGTAACGAGGCCAGCGGGTTTTTGATTTCATGCGCGACATCGGCTGCAAACTGTTCGTTGCCATCGATACGATTATAAAGTGCCGAGATCATCCCACGTAATGCGCCAGATAATCGTCCGATTTCATCCGGTCGCCCCGTCAAATCGGGAATGCGGATGCGCCCCGGATTAACCTTTTTGGCATTCTTATCACGCCCCAATTCGGCCGCAGCGGCAAGATCAGCCAATGGGTTGGCGATTGTAGAAGCCAACACAAGGCTCAGACCGATAGACACCAGCGTCGCGATGACAAACATCTGCAGGACCCGCTCGCGCTCGCTCCGGACCGTCGCATCAATTTCACCTGATGCGCTCATCAAAGCGACGACGCCGACGGCAGTCCCACCCTGCTGAACAGGCGTCACGACACTGAACAAAGTGCCACCTGCGCCGTCCAATCCTTCGCTAACCTGCGTTTCACCATTTAAAGAGCCAGCCACCAAAGGCTTAAGCTGCTCCTCCATCGAGGGGGGCGCTTCTTTTTCGGCGGCAAATGGGCCGGATATGATGTTCCATAGCCAGCTTAGCCCATCCGTCAGCGGCGCCAGATCTTCACCGGGGGACGGAGCCGGCTGCAACGGGGCAAGAGTCCCCTCGCTATTCGCAACCAGATTGTCGGTGACATCAAACACGAAAACCTCGTGCCCACGGCGCAAATCCAATTCCGCTAGGGTTGCATCCACATCGATGCCATCGCCCGTCGCAAGATTAACCGGAGCGCCCAATGGCAACTTCGCTTCGATCACGTCTGCAACCAGTTCGGCCTCGGCCACAAGAGCAGCGATACGCTGCACAGCCAGACTGTCACGTGTGGAATTCAAATACAAAATGCCCGCAACGAGAACGTTAAGGGCGATCAGATTAAACGTAATGATTTTGCGCGCCAAAGGCGATGTGCGCAACGAAAACAGACCGCGCCGAGCACGGTCGTCTTGCAGTTCGGACGAGGCTGCGGTTTCTGGCGCAACCCAGTCTTCCCCAAGAACGACGTCCCCGTCATGCGATGGTGGGGTGCTCATGTCCCGCACGTTGGTCCCCTTGGTCAGTGCCAAAACTGGCGCGTTTATTCTTCGTTGTAACGGTAACCGATACCATAGAGCGTCTCAATCGCAGAGAACGTATCATCCGCAGTGCGCATCTTCTTGCGCAAACGTTTGATGTGACTGTCGATTGTACGGTCATCTACATAAACTTGGTCGTCATAGGCCACGTCCATCAGTTGGTCGCGTGACTTAACGAAACCGGGCCGTTGCGCAAGCGCTTGCAACAACAGGAATTCCGTCACGGTTAGCGACACATCTTTGCCCTTCCAGGCGACGGCGTGGCGCAAAGGATCCATACGCAGATCGCCGCGATCCATCACCTTGGTTTCTTCGGTGGTACCTACCTCGTCCGTTGCCACAGCATCCTGACGGCGCAGCAGCGCGCGGATGCGTTCAACCAGAAGCCGTTGAGAAAACGGCTTTTTCACGTAGTCGTCGGCCCCCATGCGCAAGCCCAAAACCTCGTCGATTTCATCGTCCTTAGACGTCAGGAAAATCACCGGCATCGTCGTCTTCTGGCGCAAGCGCTGCAACAAATCCATGCCGTCCATGCGTGGCATCTTGATGTCCAGCACAGCCATGTCCGGAAGGCGCTTGTTGAACGCATCTAACGCCGCCTGCCCATCGTTATATGTTTCCACCTCAAAGCCTTCAGCTTCAAGCGTCATAGATACCGACGTCAGGATATTCCTGTCGTCATCCACCAATGCAATCCTTGACATTGCCTGTTTCCTTATACTGCTCGTTTTTATTTATTTTCCATCATTGTCCAGCTTTTGGCCCGTCGAATCAATGGATAAGTGCGAATCACCCATGAATTGCCGCCTTACTGTCGCCAGAAAATGATTAGGAATGGCTAAATTGCCGCACATTTTCATTGCACCACCCTCCTGCCCGCAAATGTTTGCGCAATCGTTTGCGATGGTGGCGCTAACGTCGCCCAACTGCCTATTCCCCTTATGAATCTGCATGTTATGTCCTCGGCACCGGTGCGGTGAGGCCTTGTTCGAGGCGGTTCACTGGGCACCTTTACACACGAAACGCCAAAATGCGGTATCAGGAGAATTCAAATGACAATTGGACGGGTGAACCCACAGTTCCGACTGAAAGATCAAGGAATCGAGGGCCTCGGCAATGTTTATTACAACTTGATTGAACCCGCCCTGATTGAATGTGCCTTAGCCCGCAAGGAAGGCACATTGGGCAAAGGCGGCGCATTTCTTGTGACAACAGGAAAGTTCACAGGTCGATCGCCCAAAGACAAACATATCGTAAATACCCCAAGCGTGGCCGACCATATTTGGTGGGACAACAACGCCGCCATGTCGCCTGCGGGGTTTGATGCGCTTTATGAAGATATGTTGACCCACATGAAGGGGCGCGACTATTTCGTGCAAGATTTGGTGGGGGGCGCCGACCCGTCATATGCGATCAATGTGCGCATGGTGACAGAGATGGCTTGGCATAGCTTGTTCATCCGCCATTTGCTTCGCCGACCCGATGCTGACGATATCGCTGATTTCATGGCCGATTTCACAGTCATCAATTGCCCATCCTTTCAAGCTGATCCAGCCCGGCATGACTGCCGTTCCGAAACCGTGATCGCGATGAACTTTGATCGCAAACTGATCCTGATCGGCGGAACAGAATACGCAGGCGAAAATAAAAAATCTGTATTCACCCTGCTGAACTACTTGTTGCCAGAGCGCGGCGTCATGCCTATGCACTGCTCGGCCAACCACGCCCATGGCAATCCCGTCGACACGACCGTTTTCTTTGGCCTGTCCGGAACCGGAAAGACGACCCTGTCCGCAGATCCCGGACGCACGTTGATTGGCGACGATGAACATGGCTGGTCCGACCGAGGCACCTTCAACTTTGAAGGCGGTTGCTATGCCAAAACCATCAACTTGAATGCCGACGCAGAGCCGGAAATCTATGCCACGACACAGAAATTCGGAACGGTTATCGAAAACATGGTGTTTGATCCCGACACCAAAGACCTGGATTTCGAAGACGACAGCTTGACGGCAAACATGCGCTGCGCCTACCCGCTGCATTACATTTCGAATGCGTCCACATCGGCGCTTGGCGGCCACCCCAAGAACATCATCATGCTGACCTGTGACGCCTTTGGGGTTCTTCCGCCCATTGCGCGGCTTACACCGGCGCAGGCGATGTATCACTTTTTGTCCGGATTTACGGCCAAGGTTGCCGGAACAGAGCGCGGTGTGACCGAACCGCAACCGACATTTTCCACCTGCTTTGGCGCACCCTTCATGCCGCGCCGCCCCGAAGAGTATGGCAAGCTGCTACAAAACAAGATCGCCAAACATGGCGCATCCTGCTGGTTGGTGAACACCGGGTGGACAGGTGGTGCTTATGGCACTGGCAGCCGGATGCCAATTCGCGCCACGCGTGCGTTATTAACAGCAGCAATGGATGGAACCTTGGCAGCGGGAGAATTCCGCAAGGACGCCAATTTCGGCTTTGACGTTCCAGTGTCCGTGCCGGGCGTGGCCGATATTTTGCTGGACCCGCGCCGAACATGGGACAATGGCGATGCCTATGACCGGCAGGCAAACAAATTGGTCGATATGTTCTCAGACAACTTCGAACAATACCTGCCGCATATCGATGAGGATGTGAGGGCCGCCGCTATCGGATGATGGGCGGTGCCCGCGTGACTTATGCGGCTTCTGACGTCGCTTCGTTCAGTGGAATATCCAAAAGGTATTCCAGATCCTCGCGGCTGTTATAGGCTAAAAATGTATCAATCGGATCGTCGCGCCCGTCGACGATCCACTTCAACACACTGGGTTCAAGGTGCAGATACCCGATACGCGCGCCAAAGCCTTTGTATGCGACGACATTTAAAATAAACCCATAGATCCAATCCGGATCCCAGCGGTTCATCATCTCAAGCATCCCTGTTCGCCCAAAAACAGACGCAAGGCCAACACCGCGGTACTTGCCACGTTCTGGCGCAACCCAGAATTCACCGTGATAGGCCGCTGTCCCCTCAATGCGGTGCGTTCCAGGCGTTGCGCGAAACCGCGACAAATTCAAATCCACACCGGGTAGTGGGGGTGGAAAAGCACGAAACTGGCGCATCAAATAGCTACTCAACGGGCGTCCTGACAAACGAATGCGTTTGGCTGCCTGAGTGTGTATCAAGGTGCCATCTTCGCTACGGCCAATCATCCAAAACGCGTTACTTTTGTTCAGCCCGTGCAGCGTAGGGTCAAAAGGATCACCTAATTTCTGCATTGGCCGTTCTTCGGCAACGATCTCGCTGTATTCATCAAAATCACTACCGATTGTGATATCGATCCCTTGCGAGAACAGGATATTGCGGCTGGTCGCAATAAACGGGGCCGCATTTGCGGAAAATTGCATTGTCATGAATCATCTCCTTTGCCTTGTTAAAGCAAAGTTAAGATAAATTTATGGCAATTACCCGTAAATTACTCTCGCATGAGTAGTATTCCTGTCATGCGCACCATCCCACTACACATGCAAACTGCTAAAATTAATGCCTTTCGCGACAACGCTGGTCCGCAAGTTGCCCCAAACAGTCGCCAACACCCATGCGGCTTAACCTTGTTAAAGGTTCAAATCTTCGCGTGGACCACGTTTTGCAACTTGTTCGAAAAACGCGTCTTTCGGATCAAAGTCGGAAGGTATGATATCTGTTATGGACTTGCGCATTTCAGCATCCAAACCAGCGATATTTACATTCGACGTCGGCACAACCAAAGTCATCACCGCCGGAGACCCGTCCGGAAAAAATCCGGCCATCATAAGGCGTTGATAGACCATAGTGACCTGTTTTTCACCATGGGGCAGCGGCATGCGGGTATAAACATGGTCCAATCGCGCTGTTTGTGCCGTTTCAATATCGACAAAGGACTGGTCCAACATTTGACCAAGCTCTTCACCGGCAGGCAAACGCGCGATTGGTCTGCCAACGCTTGATCGCGCATAGTCGTGGCCAAACCACTTCACGTATGCGGATCGTTCTCCGAATTCGACGCATATCCAACCGTTTTCCGCATGACGAAAAACCAAAAGATGGGCACGCACATGTGCCAAATTCTGGTTTTCAATT
This sequence comes from Tateyamaria sp., assembly GCF_039940735.1. Classification (GTDB taxonomy): domain Bacteria; phylum Pseudomonadota; class Alphaproteobacteria; order Rhodobacterales; family Rhodobacteraceae; genus Tateyamaria. Next base: position 42,947 of record NZ_JBDVGB010000074.1, on the reverse strand, counting down.
TCACCCGACGCCATCATCCATGCGCGATAGGTTTCGCGCAGCAAAACCGATTCATCCTTCCAAATACTGCCCATAGCCTGTTGCTGCTGGTAGAATACCCAATCCCCTCGTCCAGTTTGCAGGTATTGCAAAGCGCCATAAGACCCCATTTCCCCGCGAGACCATGCACGAGAACGCGTCAACAATGCCTCCGCTTCAGGCAGTGCGGCATGGCCTTCATCTGTAAGCTCATATCGCCGATCGCTGACGTAAAATAACGGCTTACCTCGCAAGACTTCGAGTTGGGAAATATGGCGCCGAACGGTTTGGCGTGTACTGTTCAGTTCAGTCACAGCATGCGATAGATTCAAGGTGCGCGCCAACGTTGTGAAAGACCGCATCATTTCAAACAATAGCGGTTGATTCACATCAGGAAGGTTGGGCAATATATTTGTCACGGCGCGCCTTAATGTATTACTGGCAATACTATGAAGGTAAAATGATAATACATCAATGCAACATTTACGTGTACAAATCGAACACATCTAGCCAATTGAACCGTGGGTTGGGATCGACGATCACTTAAGTTGAAACAACCAGAGGTATCGAGTTCATGTCGCACCCCGTAGACGTCCATGTTGGAAAACGGCTCAAGCAAATCAGAACATTGCGCCGCATGTCGCAAACTGATGTTGCCAAAAAACTAAGTCTGTCTTTTCAACAGATTCAAAAATACGAAATTGGATCGAACCGTGTTGCTGCCAGCCGTCTGTTTGAACTGTCACGCATTTTAGACGTGCCCACATCGTATTTCTTTGAAGGCATCGACGAGGCGGATGTGTCCGTTCATAACGACAGTGGCCTTGACATCGTCAACGCGCTTGCCGCGATCGAAGACGATAAAATCAAGTCTCGGATCGTAACGTTCATTGAAGATGTTTCCGGTCTGACCGTTGCACGCCGCGCCTCCTAAGGCGATGTTATATCGACAAGACTGATCGCCGGATCAAATTAAAAACCGGCGATCAAAGGCACAGTTGGCGTTGCTAATTCAGTAGCCTTTTGTTTGGTCTGCTCATAAGACCTTTGCGCCCGATCTCATGGGCGCGACGGCATCGATCTAAAGTACGCCCTCATGGCGCTACTGCGCAGGCCATGTGCCGCACAGGTCTCTTTGCTTTTTCCCAGATTCAACACGATCGTCTTTATGCTGATCGTGGTTCGCAAATGCCGATGAACCGTCTCGGCAATTGCACACATCCAGCATTAAACAATGCCCAGTCGACTTGCTTGGGCAAGTAAGCCACCCATATCGGCAAGAACTGCAAGTCATAGCATTCCCGTTCACGGTATGCTTTCAGATCACACGACAAAATCATACACGAAACATTAAAACAATATATTACACCAAAACGAATATTTATTGCGCTGCACTTGCAGAATAGCTAGGCAGGTGCCGAGACCGAAGCAAGGGAAAGTTCGATGGCACATGATGGACAGGGACTAAGCAATGCGAAACCAGTTCTTCTGGACGATTTGCTTACACTGACGGGTGCCGCGAATGCCCCAGTTGAGACAATCATGGAAATTGCACGGACAAAGCTGCGCTCAGAATTGAGTGTAGATGGGCGTGTGTCAGCTGCCCTTGTAGAACAACATCAAACTGCAGCGCACGGCTTGGCCTGGCTTGCGACCTATGCGCAATCGTTAAGGCAGATGCACAAATGGGCCAGCGAACTAAACGCTCAGGCCAAATTTGGCGAGGTTGAGGCGCTGATTCTACAGATCGCTTTTGGTGAATACCTTTGGCAGATCTACGGTGGCCTCCAGATGAACCAAGGCGAAATCCTGCGACTACAGGACATGGGCCTGACCCAAGATGAAATGCGCGGAATGATGGAACCCGCCGTCATCGCCTTGACGCAAGGTGGAAATACCCAAGCCGCCCGGGTGCGGTTGGTAGAATTGATGCAGGAACGCAATGCTGACATCACAGTTGGTTCTTCGGGTCTTGATGACGAATTAGAAATGATCCGTGAGCAATTTCGCCGCTATGCCATCGAAAACGTCGAACCCTTCGCGCACGATTGGCACCTGAATGACGAACTTATCCCGATGCAGATCATCGAAGACCTTGCTGAAATGGGCGTCTTTGGGTTGACGATTCCCGAAGAATACGGCGGTTTTGGGCTTTCCAAAGCGTCGATGTGCGTGGTCAGCGAAGAGTTGTCGCGCGGATATATCGGAGTCGGCTCGCTCGGCACACGCAGCGAAATCGCAGCCGAACTCATCATTGCCGGAGGGACAGACGAACAAAAAGCGAAATGGCTGCCGCGGATTGCCAGCGCCGAAACGCTGCCAACAGCTGTATTCACCGAACCAAACACTGGGTCAGACCTTGGGTCATTGCGCACCCGGGCGGTCAAAGTGGGCGAAGATTACCAGATTACTGGGAACAAGACGTGGATCACCCACGCCGCGCGAACCCATGTCATGACATTGCTGGCCCGCACAGACCCGTCCACAACGGATTATAAAGGTCTGTCGATGTTTCTGGCCGAAAAGACACCGGGCGATGACGCCATTCCCTTTCCTACCGACGGCATGACAGGGGGCGAAATAGAGGTCTTGGGATATCGCGGAATGAAGGAGTACGAACTGGCTTTTGACGGCTTCGCGGTAAAAGGTGAAAACCTGTTGGGTGGCGAAGAAGGCAAGGGCTTCAAACAACTGATGGAGACGTTCGAATCTGCTCGTATTCAGACCGCTGCACGCGCGATCGGCGTGGCACAGTCAGCGCTCGATATTTCGATGCAATACGCCCAAGATCGCAAACAATTTGGAAAAGCACTGATCGCATTCCCTCGCGTCGCCAACAAACTGGCAATGATGGCAGTCGAGATTATGATTGCACGTCAGCTCGCCTATTTTTCAGCTTTCGAAAAAGACGAAGGACGGCGCTGCGATGTAGAAGCAGGGATGGCCAAATTGCTCGGCGCGCGTGTGGCATGGACTGCGGCGGACAATGGATTACAAATTCATGGAGGGAACGGGTTTGCACTCGAGTACAAGATTTCGCGTGTCCTGTGCGACGCCCGCATTCTCAATATCTTTGAAGGTGCAGCCGAGATTCAGGCCCAAGTGATTGCGCGCAGGTTGCTCAGCTAAGCGCCGCATTTTCTGATATCAGAAAATGGCTTGGACACGGCTCACCGCCAACAATTGGTGAACCACGCAATGGTTGCATCGATGTTGCAGGTTGTTGGAAAAGCCGTTTGATCCGGATTGGCACCCTAACGCTGTGCAACGATACGACACGAAAGCGGCGGTAAAAATGCCTCGCGGTCTTTCACGGCCACCTTCATGCACGCGGCCAACGCATTAACCTTTGCTTGCTCCGCAGTTTCGCCTTTTTGAGCCGCATGAGCACCGTTGCCTGAAACCGCAAAAGCAACCGGGCCGGGGGTCATCTGAAAACGAACAAACATGGCCGATATGCGTTCCGTCACAGGCATATCCAAACCTTGCACGACGCTCAGTTCATTGCGGACTTCAACGACGCGACAATCTTGGCCCTCATTCGCGCACCACGCCATCGCGTCGGCTTTTGCGGTGTCCTCATCCAAGAAATCTTTCGTCCAACCAAAGGCAGTCTCGCCCCGCGCAAAAACGGACACACCGCGCGTCCCTTTGGCCCAGCGATCATACCGCAACTGCATCTCATCTGACATTCGTTGTGCTTGAGGGGGGCGGATCACACTTACCGCCGCAGGTCCTTGCCCATCCGAGCCAACCAATTGCCAGAGATTCAGACCAGCCAGCACGACAAGCCCGGCAAGCAAGGCAAGCACGTCTATTGTCGTCAAAGAAAATCGCCGCTTCAGCATGGCTCCCCCATCAAATATACCGCAACCCATCCCAAGCATTCCACACGGACGCCCACAACATAGGCATAAAAACGTAGCAGTTGTGCGACAAAGCGCCCAAAACCTGTGGCAATGATGCTTTGTGTTGCACCACAACATACTAGTGCGTATCCAAATCGTATGGCTAAAGCACCTCTTTCACCAGCGGCGTGGATTGACGCCGGTCTTGCGCAACTTACGCTCTCTGGGCCGCTGGCCTTGCGGGCAGAACCTCTTTCGCGCCATCTCAAAACGTCTAAGGGGTCGTTTTACTGGCACTTCAAAGACGTGCCCGCGTTTCAAGCCGCCCTGCTTGCACAATGGCAAGACCGCGCTTTGGCGCAACTTGGCGATGATGCAATGCTGGATGGATCTGACACCGACAAAATGATCCGCTTTGGCCAAAGCGTGCAGAATGACACAGCTGGCCCAGCCTTGCGTGCTTGGGCCCAAGCGGACTCATCCGTTGCAAAGGCCATCGCAACTGTAGATGCCGCTCGTTTGAAACACCTAACCGGCCTGATGATTGACATCGGCGTGCTCAACGAAGATTTCGCACTGGCGGCCTACGGCACCCTCGTTGGCCTAAAGCAGATGCGCAACGATGACGGAGACGCATTGGTCGCCTTTGCAGCCCTTGTTGATCTGGTCATGGCACTGAAATGATCCGCGCGACCATTGCTTTGCTGGCCATCGTGTCTGGCTGCCAACAGGACGAGACTGTTGCAGCTTACGGCCCTGTGGACGTGACTTGGCAGCTAAATTCGCTTAATGGAGCGCCTTTTAATGCGCGCGCAAACATCACGTTTACCGAAGGCGGGAATTTTTCAGGGCAAGCCCCCTGCAACAGCTTTTCCAGCGCCAGCAGCCTCCCCTATCCTTGGTTTGAAGCCGGACCAATTCTGGCGTCCAAGGCGGCCTGCCCCGAATTGGCCGAAGAAACGGCATTCTTCGAAGCCCTTTCATCAATGTCGCGCGCCATTTTCGACAATGATCAGCTTGCCATGGCCAATGACGAGGGCGGCGAAATGGTATTCACAGCGTCCGAATGAACGCGTCAACGAAACGCATCCGTGCATCTGGCAAGGGGCGATGCCCCAAATCAGGGGCAAGGTGGTTATTCAAAAAATAGCCCGTCGTCACAAACGCCCGCGCGACCTCTGGGTCTTGCGCCTCTCCCTGCCCAAGCAAGACAGGTGGCAATGGCAGCAACCGCGTTGCCCATTTCCCAGCCCCTGCCCTCGACACTGCGCGCCCCGACTTAGGTGACACAAAGGCAAGGTCCTCGGCCCCTCCCGTGACGGCACAGGCGCTCAGATCAAGCCCGAACCCCATGTCCTCAAGCAAGGCCACCTCCCATCGAAGATACGCGAGCGGCCAAATCTCGTTCTGCCCCAAAAGGTCCAAAAGCTGCTCGGTACGGCGATAAAGCGCGCCATGCGCCTCGCGATCGGGCAGACAGAAACTCAATAACCCAGTAACTGCGTTCAATCCCGCCAAAGCCAATCGGTCGTTCATCACAAGGGCTGCTCGGCTGCGCACAGGCTCCACAGCAAATGTACCAATGTGGTCCTCAAGGCGGGCGCGCCAAGCGACATCTAATTGTGCACCGGGTTGCAGGATAGGCGCAACCTTACGGCTGGTGCCACCGCGCACAATGCCTGCATGACGGCCGCGATCTTCAGTGAATACATCAATAATGGCGCTTGATTCACCGTGGCGGCGCACGCTGAGCAATATGCCAGTGCCGCGCCAATCCATGTCAGGCCAAACCATCCTGATCCAGCAGATGACGGCCCTGCCGGTCTTCCACCTCGATCACCCAAATGTCCGGATCAAACCCGCGTTGACGGGTGATCGCAGCATCAACGTCAGGTTCATCCCCGCCAGCCAATTCCGCCCAAACCCGCGTATCAGCCATCAAATCAAACGAACGCTGAAAAAGGGCAGCACGCCCATCCAACGTATTCAACTTGATTAGAACAGCGCCACCTGTGTCATCGCCATGAGCCACAACAAAACCAGGAATGTCCGCAAACCGCAGCCGCGCCAAATACGCATCCACCCAGAATCTTGAGGTCAGACGCGCCATAGCTTCATTGTTCCACAAATACTCACCCCGTAGGGGCGATCAGCCAAATTCTCAAACATTTCCATCTTTGAAGTTCAGCCCCATCTCGGAATAACGTTCGGCCTCTTCTTGCCATTTCTCGCGCACTTTAACCTGCAAGAACAGATGGACCTTGCGACCCAAAAACTCGGTCAACTCAACGCGTGAGGCTTGGCTGACGGACTTGATCGTCTCGCCTTTGTTGCCCAGCACAATGCCTTTGTGCCCATCACGGCTGACATAGATGATTTGATCCACGCGCGCCGAACCATCTTTGCGTTCTTCCCAATTCTCGGTCTCTACCGTCAATTGGTAAGGCAACTCCTGATGCAAACGCAAAGTCAGTTTTTCGCGGGTCATTTCGGCGGCGATCATACGCATCGGCAAATCAGCGATCTGATCTTCGGGATACAACCACGGGCCTGCAGGCACTTGTTCTGCAAGCCACTCTTTCAAAGTATCAACGCCGTGCCCCTTCTCAGCAGAGATCATAAACGTCTCGGCAAAATCATATTCCGCGTTCAGCTTTTCTGCCAATCCCAACAACACCGGCGCTTCAACTCGGTCGATCTTGTTGATCGCAAGCGCAATGGTGCGTCCTTTGCCAATGTCGGCCAGCCCTTCAAGAATGCGCGTCACGCCCTCACTCAGACCCCGATGCGCTTCGATCATCAACACAACCACATCTGCATCCGCAGCCCCACCCCACGCGGCGGCGACCATGGCGCGGTCGAGCCGGCGACGGGGTTGGAACAGGCCCGGCGTATCGACAAAAACGATCTGAGACTCACCCTCCATCGCAACACCTCGGATGCGGGCGCGGGTGGTTTGGACCTTATGCGTGACGATGCTGACCTTGGCCCCGACCATGCGGTTCAAAAGAGTGGATTTGCCCGCATTGGGCTCTCCGATCAGTGCAACGAAACCGGCGCGGGTGTTCATGTGTCTTGCTCCAATTGGGTCAGCAGCGCCTTGGCGGCGGCCTGTTGTGCCTCGCGTTTCGAACGGGTCGTGGCGCGTGCCACTTCTCCGGTATCAAGTTTGGCCTCGATTGTGAACTCGGGCGCGTGGTCAGGACCGGTGCGCGCCGTTTCGATATAGGCAGGTGGGGCAAGGCCGCGGGCCTGCGCCCATTCTTGTAAAGCGGTCTTGGCATCACGCGCATCTTCTTCGACCCGCCCAATGCGCGTGCCCCAAAGGCGGACGATCAGCGCGCGCGCTACGTCAAAACCAGCGTCCAGATAAACAGCGGCGATCACCGCTTCGACCGCATCGCCCAGCAGCGCCAGCTTGCGCCGCCCGCCAGACATCATTTCGGACCGCCCCAGCCGCAGCACATCCCCCAGCCCAATGTCACGCGCGACATCTGCACATGTTTCCTTGCGCACCAATGCATTGAACCGTGGCGCCAGCGTGCCCTCGGGGGCATCAACATCAGCAGCCAAAAGTGCCTCGGCCATCACAAGGCCAAGCACGCGGTCGCCAAGAAACTCAAGCCGTTGGTTGTCGCTGCGTGTGGCCGACGACATAGAGGCATGCGTGACCGCTTCGATCAACAGTTCGGGCTGGGTGAATTTATGCCCGATACGCACCTCAAAGGCCGCAAGATCCGCGCCCAGTTTCATAGCGACACCTTCGCAAAACGGCGCGACCGTTCAGCCATTTTGACCTTAGACATGTACATAACAGCACCAGCGTTTTCGAAGGGTTCAACCCCGACACCGTCCGCAATCCGATCCATCCAGTCAAACGTTCCTGCACGTCTTGCAAGCAAGAAAGGGCGTTCGCGCGTCAAGGTTACTTGATCCCCTTAAAGAACCGATCCGCGCGCCACGTCCAGAAAAACAGCATCGAGCGCCCGGCCGAAGAGAACACGATACGATCCGCACGACCGATCAGGTTTTCGTAAGGCACGAACCCAACGCCACCAGCCAATTGCGCCAAACGACTGTCAGACGAATTATCGCGGTTGTCTCCCATAAAGAAGTATTCGCCTTCCGGCACACGGAACACCGACGTGTTGTCAGAGGATTGCGTGCCCACGTTCAGAACCACATGGGTGGAACCACCGGGAAAGGTCTCAACAAAGCGGGATTTTGTGCATTCGCCACCCTGTCCAACAGCGCCGCTTTCGCAACGAGGTGTCAAACCTTGTGGCCCCTGCGGCTCAAAGGTCTCGACAAACTTTCCAGCAGGTTCTTGCGGGACGGGGGTGCCATTCAAAATCAGACCCCCATCCGTGACTTGCACTGTATCGCCGGGCAATCCAATCACCCGTTTGATGAAATCCGCGCCGGACACCGGATGACGGAAAACAACAACGTCACCACGTTCGGGTTCGCCTGCCAAAATGCGCGTGTTGTCACCGTCCAGAAAACCACACAACTTTTTCGCGTCCAAACCAACGACCGGGATCGATGGGCACGACGCGTAAGAATAGCCATAGGCCATCTTGTTCACGAACAAGAAATCCCCGATCAGCAAGGTTTCCTTCATCGATCCTGACGGGATCCAAAACGGTTGAAAGAACAAAGTCCGGAACACCCCTGCGATCAAAAGCGCATAGACGATGGTCTTGATGGTCTCGACCACACCGTTTTCTGGTTTATCTTTGGCGGCCATTGGGCGCTCCTGCTCGTGTCACGATTTGAAGGCTTCATGCGGGTGCACTGCTGGACTGTCAAGGCAAGCGGGGCAGAGGTTACGGCGCATTTGTCGCTATTATGGGTCGCGCTTCGATCACGACAAAGGCCTGCGCCCACGGATGGTCGTCCGTCAGAGTGACATGGATAATGGCCTCATGACCTTCGGGCGTCATGCCGGCCAACCGTTCAGCTGCCCAACCCGTAACATGCATGACAGGTTGACCCGTGGACATGTTACTAACGGCCATATCCTTCCACGAAATCCCCATGCGCAAGCCAGTGCCCAACGCTTTTGAACACGCTTCTTTGGCAGCCCAACGTTTGGCGTAGGTTCCCGGTGTGTCTGCACGCCGTTCGGCTTTGGATTGTTCGACGTCGGTGAAAACGCGATTGCGAAAGCGATCACCAAAGCGTTCAAGAGTGCCCGCTATACGTTCAATGTTGGCAAGATCAGTACCAATTCCCAAAATCATAGCCGGTGCTCCGAAAGGTTAGAAAGCAAAAAGCGCTCCATCACTCGCCCACTCCGTATGTGTTCAGGACCTCGGCGAGAACTGGCATAGTTTTGGATTGTTTGATCATCGCGCTGTCCTTGAGCACATCAGAAAACCACCCCACCGTTTCTATATTGTTGGGGGCTGTGACACCAACCCTGAACGCAAGTTCCGGGATGTAGATTTCGTTCCGCCTATATAATTTTGTCGCTTTATCAGGATAGGTTATGTCGCCTCTGATCGACAATCGGATCGCGTCGTATTTGCAGTCGCCAATTGATATTGCAGGGTTTTCGGACACCTCATATGTCAAATTCCCACTCCATTGTTTTTCGCCATCAGGATCACCCCAAGTGGTAAGTGCCGTGAAAGCAGTACCAGGGTCGACACCGTCCATTGGTGGCAGGGCCACGTCATAACGTGTTACTTTCTGACCCGTTCCGCTGGCGCGATGGGTGAACAAACTGAACAATCCACCATGGGAATAGCTGCTCCAAGCGTCTGGAAAAATCGCCGACGATTGCGAATGCCAGACAAGATCCCCCGAAACACGCCGCACGATGTGGGTTTGGGGCGCTGCCTTTGCACCTGTGGTGATGACGATTCCATCCTCAAGATCCGCAGCCGTTGGGCAAGCGATGGCAACGCCCGGTGCCACCGACAAAGCGACCAGTAAAACAAACCGCTTCAAAGCGCACACTCCAAGTCATAGACGACGATGCCCGCGCGCCCTCCCTCACAAAGCGCGACCAAGCGCGCGCCAAGCGCCACGTGCTCGGGATGCGCGGCATACCGAGACAAAGTAGCTGTGTCCGCCGCATCAAAGGTAAAACAAAAAGGGACGTCCGGCGACTTGTTTTCGAAGTCTAGGTTGGGACCAGCACAAAAGTTACCGCACCCGTCAAGTTTTTCCACCAACGCAGCTAGCTCACGCATGATCGGATCAAGAACATCCCTATCCGTATCCGGCAAAAGACGCAGCATCACACAGTGGCGAATCATAAAAGGGGCGTCCGTGCGTCGTCCATCAAGCGGCGCATTTCGCGGATCGCGGGTTCTAACCCCAAAAAGATCGCTTCGCCTATCAGGAAATGACCAATGTTCAATTCGACAACTTCAGGAAAAGCGGCAACAGGGGCGACGGTTTCATAGGTCAACCCGTGACCCACATGGACTTCAAGGCCAAGGCCGTGGGCGAATGTCGCCATCTCTCGCAAGGCCGTCAATTCACGGTCACGGTCGTCAAAACGCCCCTCGTGATGGGCGTCGCAATACGCGCCAGAATGCAACTCGATCACCTGCGCGCCAATGCGATGCGCGGCCTCGATCTGCCGAATGTCGGCGGCGATAAAGATCGACACACGGCACCCTGCATCCCTAAGCGGGGCAATGAAATGGGCCAGTCGGTTTTCCTCACGGGCGACCTCAAGACCACCTTCGGTCGTGCGTTCTTCGCGTTTTTCGGGGACGATGCAGACGGCGTGCGGTTGATGGCGCAGTGCGATCGCTTGCATTTCATCCGTCGCAGCCATTTCAAAATTAAGCGGGACGGTCAAAACGTCCATCAACCCTTCGATGTCTGCATCAGATATATGCCGGCGGTCTTCGCGCAAGTGCGCCGTGATACCATCCGCCCCCGCCGCCTGCGCAATTTGCGCCGCTCGCAAAGGGTCCGGCGTTTCGCCGCCGCGTGCGTTTCGCACGGTTGCCACATGGTCGATGTTCACGCCAAGGCGCAGGTTGCCGACAGGTGCGATCATGGCTTATTCCTTCGTTCCTTTGTTGCGGATCAACCTAGTACGCGCAGACCCATCTGAAAATGCAGGACACCCAGTTAAATTGTACCAATCAGGCGCGCGTCATAGCGTTTCAGGAAAATTGTTTACTCTCATGGCAAAGAAACCCGTGGTCATCTGGGACTTTGATCGAAAGTAGCTGCAACAAACAGCGTCAGTCCGATTTCTTCTTTCGGTCAATGGCTTTTGCCGCAGCCTTGGCCTTGATCGCTTCGAATTTGGCCTTGATCGCGCCCTTTCGCCGTTTTTGATAGGCGCGGATCAGTGGAACCGACAGGTAATAGCAAATCGTGGCGACGATAACGCCCGGAATGACTCCGCCGATCAAGTAGGGAAAGAAAATCTCGCGATAAAAGACACTTAGCCCGGTCCAATCCTGTGGCTCGCCCAACACCATATGCTTGAGGTTGAGCCAAAGATCACCGCTGGCATCGATAAATTTACCGCCAAATGAACGTTCGGTGCCCTCTTGCATTTCGGACCCCAACAAACGGTGACCCGTCTGGAGCGACACAAGACCGATAGGCACATATGTCAGCGGATTGCCAAAGAACGTCGCCATAAGTGCCGCCAAAATGTTGCCGCGCATGATGGTGGCAAAGAACGCCGCAAATACAAAATGGATGCCGTAAAATGGGGTGAAGGTCGTAAAAACACCCGCCCAAATGCCGCGCGCAATCTTTTCAGGTGTATCTGGCAGGCGGCGAACCCTATGTTTTATATAGTGAAACGCGCGCGCCCATCCTCCGCGCGGCCAGAGAAACTCAAACGCCGCACGTAACAATGGTTTTGGGTCGCGGCGCTTGAACACCAATGTTTTGCCTTCCTTATGCGGTCTAAGACGCTGTCGCCGACGTGTCCGTTTCGGACACAGACCGACGATAGCGCGCGACTGACGCAACATCACTTTCTGCTGCAAGCGCACTCATCAACGTATGAAGATGCTGTGCGTCTCGCAGTTCTACGTAAACCAGCAGACGATAAAAATCTGGTTTGCGATCTTTGAACACAAGGTCAGAGATATTGGCCTTACCTTCGCCAATCAATGTGCAAATTCGCCCTAACACACCTGCATCATTGCCGATCGTGACATCCAAAGTCGCACCGTAAACCGCGGCATGACTGCCGTCATGCCATCGCAGGTCCAGCCAGCGGTCGAGTTGGCTTTCGTAATCTGCCAATTGTTCGCAATCGATGGCATGCACAACCACACCTTCGCCCCGGAACGTGATGCCAACAATGCGTTCACCGGGTAGCGGTTCGCAACACGTGGCGCGTTGAAATTTTTGCCCCGGCAACAAGCCAATAACCGCACGGCGCGCATCCACAACTTTGCCCGGCTTTGCCTGCAAGTCGGGATAAATCGCCTGAACCACGTCGCGCCCTGTCAGTTCGGCGGACCCAAGCCGGGCCAGTACTTCGTCGGCGCTGCCGACGCGTAATTGTTTAGCCGCAGTTTCTAGCGCTTTGTCCGTCGCCTTCTTGTTCACATGCGCAAAGGCAGATCGGGCCAATTCGCGCCCCAATGTAATGAAACGTTCACGGTCTGCTTCGCGCAAGGACCGCCGGATCGCCGTCTTGGCCTTGCCGGTGGTCGCAATTTCCAACCATGTGGTTTGTGGGGTCTGTCCTTCGGCGGTGATGATTTCAACCGATTGACCATTCCTGACCCGCGTCCACAAAGGCACGCGCATTCCATCGACCTTAGCGCCAACACATGCGTTGCCTATACGAGTGTGGATGGCATAGGCAAAATCGATAGGTGTCGCCCCGCGCGGGAGTTTGACCACCTCACCTTTGGGTGTGAAACAAAAAACCTGATCGGAATACATCTCAAGTTTAACGGCTTCGAGGAAATCTTCGTGATCGTCCTCGCCGTCAAATTGTTCCGTCAGTTGTGCAATCCACTTGGCCGGATCAACCGCAAACGGGTTTTGGCTGCGCACCCCATCGCGATAGGACCAATGCGCCGCCACACCAGTTTCGGCCACATCGTGCATCTGATGCGTTCTGATTTGGACCTCGACGCGCTTGCCGTCGCGGCCCGATACAGTGGTGTGGATCGAACGGTACCCGTTGCTTTTGGGTTGGCTGATATAGTCCTTGAACCGCCCAGGCACCGCGCGCCAGCGTTGGTGGATCGCGCCAAGAGTGCGGTAACAATCTTCGTCTGACTGAGTGATGATTCTGAACCCATAAATGTCAGACAGGCGCGAAAAAGATTGGCCCTTTTCCTGCATCTTGCGCCAGATTGCATAAGGTTTTTTCGCACGGCCGAACACATCGGCCTCGATATCCACCTTTTCCATCTCAAGCCGCATGTCACCCGTAATGCTTTGGATCACGTCGCCAGTTTCGCGCTGCATGGAAATGAAACGGCGAATAATGGAAGACCGCGCATCGGGGTTTAGCACCTTGAAAGCTAGGTCTTCCAGTTCTTCACGCATCCATTGCATCCCCATGCGCCCGGCCAGCGGCGCAAAGATATCCATGGTTTCGCGGGCCTTTTGCTCCTGCTTGTCGGGGCGCATCGACCGGATGGTGCGCATATTGTGCAACCGATCACTCAGTTTGACCAAGATAACGCGCATGTCCTTGGACATCGCCATGAACAGCTTGCGAAAGTTTTCGGCTTGTTTGGTTTCGACCGACGACAATTGCAGGTTGGTCAGCTTCGTGACGCCATCCACCAACTTGGCCACTTCTTCGCCGAATTCTTCGGCGACGATAGAATAGTTGGCCTTGGTGTCTTCGATTGTGTCGTGCAACAGGGCGGTGATGATGGTTGCATCATCCAGCTGCTGCTCGGTCAGAATTGCGGCAACCGCAACGGGGTGGGTGAAATAAGGTTCGCCCGAGTGCCGGAACTGCCCGTCGTGCATCCGGCCGCCAAATTCATAGGCGGCGCGGATCAGCGCTTCGTTCGTTTTTGGATTATAGTTGCGGACCAGTTCGATTAGATCGTCGTCAGAGATCATGTGGTCCGAACCTGAAGTAAAGGGTTAACCCTGGCCTTGAGCGGCCATAAGTTGACGCAAAAGCATTTCTTCGGACATGCTGTCTTCTTCGGGCTTGTCATTCTCGGCACCCATAAGAAGCGCCATGGCGTCATCTTCGGCTTCGTCAACTTCGATCTGGTTCTGGTTGCTTTCGATCAGGCGCTCGCGCAGTTCGTCCGCGCTTTGCGTTTCGTCCGCGATTTCGCGCAAGGAAACAACAGGGTTCTTGTCGTTGTCACGATCCACAGTCACCGCCGAACCGGCCGAGATTTCGCGGGCGCGGTGCGCGGCCAACATGACCAATTCGAAACGGTTTGGAACCTTGTCAACGCAGTCTTCAACAGTCACGCGGGCCATGTGTGTGCTCCAGATCAGCAATCATAATTAGAAGGCGTGTATGTAGGGGCGATTGCGCAGAATGACAAGGCGCTATTGTAGGGGTGAAATCGCTTCAAGATCAGAGGGCGGCAAACCATCGCGCATTTCAACGACAGTGCGACGGGTCACGGGATGCACCCAGTCAGGGGCGACATCTGCCAAGGGCACCAAAACAAAGGCCCGTTCGTGCATGCGTGGATGGGGGAGAATCAATTGTTCAGGCGTCGACTCGCGTTGTTTTTCCGGCGCAAGGTCCATCCACGTACGCAAAGTGGCCATATTCGGCAGAATTTTATCGTCGGCAGCCAACAGGTCGATATCCACAACCCGTTCTCCCCACCGGCTAACGCGGCGGCGCCCCATCTGTGCTTCGATCTCGTGCATACGCATCAGCGTTTCGCCCAGCGCCCAGCTTACTTCAATCATCAGCGCAGCGTTCACAAAGTCAGCACCGATACCGACCGGCATGGCAGGCGTGGTGTAAAATGGGCTTTGGGCGCGAATCACTGCACCCGCACGCTCGAGCCCGATCACAGCTTGTTGAAGTGCCTCAATTGGCGTTCCAACCTCTGAAATCATGTTTGACCCTAGGGCAACTAGCAATTGTGATGTGCCTATGGGCGGTTTTCCCCCCCAATTTAGTGCATCTGTGTCTTGCGGCATATTTTAAATCGCCTATTTTCAGATCATCGCCTTGACCGAGATTTACTCACTCAACAAATACCTAAGGCGGTTACCGAATTTTCGGAAGGACCTTTTATGTTTTATAAAGACGAACGGCTTGCGCTGTTCATAGATGGATCAAACCTTTATGCCGCCGCTAAGGCGCTTGGGTTCGACATCGACTACAAGTTGCTACGCCAAGAATTCATGCGGCGTGGCAAATTACTTCGAGCATTCTACTATACAGCTTTGCTTGAGAACGACGAATATTCGCCCATCCGCCCTCTTGTGGACTGGCTGAATTACAATGGCTTCACCATGGTCACGAAACCGGCCAAGGAATACACCGACAGCATGGGTCGGCGTAAAGTCAAAGGCAACATGGACATCGAACTGGCGGTGGATGCGATGGAGTTGGCCTCACGGGTTGACCACATCGTGCTATTCTCCGGTGACGGTGATTTCCGACCGTTGCTTGAAAGCCTGCAACGTCAGGGTGTTCGGGTGTCGGTGGTATCTACCATCCGCAGTCAACCGCCTATGATTTCGGACGATTTGCGCCGTCAGGCCGACAACTTTATTGAACTTGATGAGTTAAAGGACGTAATCGGACGTCCGCCGCGCGAGTTAACGCCGGAACAAACTGAACGCATGCAAGCCGAAGGCTGAACAGCGATCCTCGGCGGGCTGGACCCGGCCCGCCGAACCCCTTACCTCTGGGACACGTGATACGCCCCGGAGACACCACATGCCCAATCCCCCCCTGACCCTTTATCTGGCTGCCCCTCGCGGGTTTTGTGCGGGCGTCGATCGCGCGATAAAAATCGTCGAGATGGCCATCGAAAAATGGGGTGCGCCCGTCTATGTGCGCCATGAAATCGTCCACAACAAATTTGTGGTTGATGGGCTGCGTGACAAAGGCGCCATCTTTGTCGAGGAATTATCCGAATGCCCCGACGATCGCCCCGTCATCTTTTCCGCCCACGGTGTACCGAAATCAGTGCCCGAAGCAGCCCAAGCGCGCAAAATGGTCTTTGTCGATGCGACGTGCCCATTGGTGTCCAAAGTCCACATCGAAGCGCAACGCCACGCCGATGCTGGTTTGCAGATGATTATGATTGGCCATGCAGGCCATCCCGAAACCGTTGGCACGATGGGTCAACTGCCCGAGGGCGATGTCCTGCTTGTCGAAACCGTCGAAGACGTGGCCCGTGTTCAGGTCCGCGATCCCGGCCGCCTTGCCTTTGTCACGCAGACCACGCTTTCGGTCGATGACACCGCAGACATTGTGTTGGCGTTAAATGCGCGCTTTCCGTCAATCGTCGGCCCACACAAAGAAGACATCTGCTATGCCACGACCAACCGACAAGAAGCGGTGAAAGCCATGGCACCCAAATGCGACGCCATGTTGGTCGTCGGTGCGCCAAACTCTTCGAACTCACGCCGCCTTGTCGAAGTGGGCGCGCGCGCAGGGTGTCGCTATTCGCAATTGGTGCAACGCGCCGCCGATATCGATTGGCGCAGCCTTGAAGGGATCACCTCTGTCGGGATCACTGCTGGTGCGTCAGCGCCCGAAGTATTGATCAACGAAGTGATCGACGCATTCGGCGCGCGCTTTGACATGTCCATCGAGATGGTTGAAACCGCGATCGAAAACGTCGAATTCAAAGTGCCGCGTGTGCTGCGTGAAACCGCCTAAAACCGCCCTTACCTTTCCAGCCGAAACCTTCGACATCGCAGACTTTGGCCAACCCGTACTGAACAATTTAGCATGAACAAAATCCCCCGCGCGCCCTTGATCCTTGGCCTTTTTGGTCTGATCCCCTTTTTTTGGGGGGCCGCGACGGTTTGGATCGACGATCTGGCCGCACTTGGCCTGCAATATATGGGGCCGCGCTTTATCGGGCCTTACGTGCAGCTGTTTTATGGGTCGATCATTTTGTCATTCATGTCCGGTGTGCTGTGGGGGTTTGCCACCAAGGCGACTGGCGCACAGGCCACGGCAGGCTATACCTTGGCTGTCCTTCCCGCGCTTTGGGCATTCTTTATGTCAGGCGGTGGCCCATCAAGCGCCGGGGTTAATTTGATCTTTGGCTTTCTCGGCGTGTTGCTACTGGATTTCGCCTTTAGCCGCTGGGGCCTAACCCCTGCGTGGTGGATGACGCTGCGCACCCTTCTTACGGCCATCGTTGTGGCCTGCCTAACCTTGACGGTGATATGATATGAGCGATGCTGAAACCCTGTCTGTCTATGCAGCAAAAGCAGCAGACTATGCCAAATTGACAAACGCAGAGACCGCAAGCCCGCACCTGTTACGCTTCATTTCCAAACTACCCGCTGGGGCGCGCGTGCTTGATTTGGGTTCTGGTCCCGGCTTTGCAGCAGGGGCGATGGCCGCGGCAGGTATGGACGCGCACGCTTGGGACCCTGTGTTGGAAATGATCGCAATGGCCGAACAGTACCAAGGCGTCACCGCGCGCCAAGCTGTCTACAGCGACCTCACCGAAATCGCGGCCTATGATGGCATTTGGTGCAACTTCTCGATGCTACATACACCGCTGGCGGATTGGCCTGACCACTTCACCGCCATTGCACGGGCTTTGAAACCCGGCGGGCTTTTGCACTTTGGCACCAAAGTCGGCACCGGTGAAAAACGTGACAGGATAGGGCGGCTTTATTCTTATATGACGCAGGAGGCGCTGTTGGCGTTGTTAAACCAGAAGGGATTTGAGGTGGATTACACGCACACAGGCGAAGACAAAGGACTGAGTGGCGAAATGGCGCGCTTCATCGTTTTGCAGGGCACTGCCCGTGGCTGAGTTGTTCGCATATACAGACGGCGCATGTTCAGGCAATCCCGGCCCAGGCGGATGGGGCGCATTGTTGCGTGCATCCGAAGGTGGTAAAATCATCAAACAACGTGAATTGAAGGGCGGCGAAGCGCTGACCACCAATAACAAGATGGAATTGATGGCGGCCATCTCGGCCCTTGAGGCACTTGACCGCGTCAGCACCATCACTGTTGTCACAGACAGCAACTACGTCAAAAACGGGATCACCAGCTGGATACATGGCTGGAAACGCAATGGCTGGAAGAACGCAGCCAAAAAGCCAGTAGCCAATGTCGAACTGTGGAAACGACTCGATGAGGCGCAGGCGCGCCACACGGTGACGTGGAAATGGGTCAAAGGGCATGCCGGTCACGCCGAAAATGAACACGCCGATGAATTGGCACGGGCCGGAATGGCCCCCTTCAAAGGCAAATGACGCGGGGTCACAACGCCTGAAACACTGCTGCAAGGGGTGGATTCCCCTTGTGAAAACTACAAATGTTACAGAATTTTACCATACTAATACATTGATACTAAATAATATAAAATAAAACGACCCTGTTTTCGATCACGCACACCGTTCATTTCCATGACTTCTTGTGACCGAACGGTCCCTTATTGTTACAGCCTCTCTCTGCTATCTTTATCCCAAGACGAACAACAACGCAGAGGAGAAAGAAAATGAAATTCGAAGCCAGCAAAACACCGCTTCTGATCGCAGCCATCGCCGCAGCCGTCACATTGACTTCTTTGACACAGGCCAACGCAGCGACGCTTGAAACGGGCACAAACGCCACAAACGTCCAACTGGTTGACCGCGGTTTCGCAGCCACCGGCACCTTCGACACGCTTGGCAAACAGAAGGGCGCGCCCAAGCGGTCCTTCGCCAAGAAGAAGACATACGAACCCAAGTATTCTTTCAGCAGGAAAAAAGTGCTTAGCAGACTGTTTTAAGACACACCGCTTCGCACTTTTAAAAACCTCATCCCAAGACGAACGACTTTGCACAGGAGAAAAACGATGAACTTCAAGGCAACAAAAACCCCGCTTTTGATCGCAGCTATGGCCGCCGCCGTGACACTGACCAGCATTGTTCCAGCCAGCGCAAGCACCGCTTGGATCAGCACTGGTGCAGAAAATGCGCAAGTTGTTGATGGCGACTTCGAAGTGATTAATGCCAACTTCAAATTCAAGAAGCACAAATCCTTCAAGTACAAAAAGTTCCACCACTCAAAGAAGTTCCACGGTCACAGCAAGTTCAAAAAGAAAAAGCACGTGTCCAAACATAGCTTGGTCAAGAAAAAGCTATACAAAAAGCTGTTCTAAAACGCAGCCCCGACCTTTTTTCACACGGTACGCGGCTTTGGGGAAACCCAGAGCCGTTTATCGTTTGCGCCAGTGCGTTGGAACAATGATCAGCGCCCCGATTGAAGACACGATAGCATTCAAACCAGAGCTGCCAAAACCGAACCCAAACATGAGCCGCACAAAAAAGAACAAAAACGCGCCGCCGATGCAGATGATAATCGACGGCAAAATTCCATTTTGGGTGAACCCTGACTTTTCGGCCAGATAGCCAACGATTCCTGCGATGACGACAGTGCCGATTAACGTGGGAAACATGGGTAATCCTTTACAGTTGGGTACCGCGTGGCATTGGATTACCGCGCAAAAACACATCCGCATCTTGCGCGCCTTTGCCTGCCCGTTGCAAGCGCATCAGCCGGACGGCGCCATTTTGGCAGGCCACAGTAAGCGCATCGTCCAACACTTCGCCAGGCATCCCTTGACCATCAGCAAGCTGCGATCCAAGCACTTTGACCCGCACGCCATCCGTTTCGAACCATGCGCCCGGAAAGGGGGACAAGCCGCGAATTTGGCGGTCAATGTCGATGGCGGGCCGTGTCCAATCAATCGCCGCCTCAGCTTTGTCGATCTTGTGGGCGTAGGTCACACCCTCTTGCGGTTGGGTCTTTGGCGTCAAGCTTGGCAATTTCTCAAGCGTGCCGACAATCAATTCGGCGCCGATCGCGGCAAGACGGTCATGCAATTGATCGGTTGTCTCATCCTGCCCAATCGGTGTGGCAGCGCGCGACAAAACGGGGCCTGTATCCAGCCCCGCCTCCATCTGCATGATGCACACACCTGTGTCCGCGTCCCCCGCCATGATTGCGCGATGGATCGGCGCGGCCCCCCGCCAACGCGGCAACAGACTGGCGTGGATATTGAGACACCCCAACTTCGGTGCATCCAATATCGCTTGCGGCAGGATCAACCCATAGGCGACAACCACGGCTATGTCTGCGCCAAGCGCTGCGAACTCTGCCTGCGCCTCGGTGTTGCGCAGTGAAACCGGGTGGCGCACCGGAATGCCAAGCCGTTCAGCGTAAGCTTGAACCGGGCTGGGTCGATCCTTTTTGCCCCGTCCCGCCGGACGGGGAGGTTGGGAATACGCACAAACAATTTCGTGCCCCGCAGCGTGCAGCGCATGCAAAGCCGAGACCGAAAAGTCGGGCGTGCCCATAAAAACGATGCGCATCTTACGTTACCTTCCGGGCGCGGCGCAGCAGCATGTCGCGCTTCACCCGCCCCAAATTGTCAAAATACATCCGCCCTGCCAAATGGTCGATTTGGTGCAAGACCGAACGCGCTTCAAGGTCCGTGAAATCGCGCCGGTCGATGACACCTTTGTCGTTCAAGAACCGCACAGCAACGGCCGTCGGCCGCGTGATGTCGGAATGTACACCGGGCAGACAGGGGCTTGCTTCGGTGCCTGCTTCAGTGTCGGCGTTTTGCGATAGAACCTCGGGATTGGCCAGTAAGATACGGCGCGTGCGGTCCGGGGTGATATCCACAACCGCAAGGCGCAGCATCACGCCAATCTGCGGCGCGGCAAGGCCCACGCCCTGCCCCGGCATCGCATCCATCGTGTCGACCATATCAGCCCAAATGGCGCGGATATCATCGGTGATCTCATCAACAGGGGCCGCAGGCGAACGCAAACGTTTGTCGGGCCAACGCAATATAGGACGGACGGCCATCAGGATTGCCCATTGTAGGTCGCAAGGATGTCTGCGCGCTGCGTCGCATCCACCCGATCAAGGGTCACGATGCCATCCAAATGATCCAGTTCGTGTTGGGCGCACAAAGCAGAAAAGCCTGTCAAATCAGCCTCGCGCATTGTGCCAGACAAGTCGGTCCACACCATGTGAACGCTTTCAGGGCGACTGACTTCAGCCTCGACGCCAGGAATCGAAAGGCAGCCTTCGGGACCGGTTGATATCGTATCACTGCGCGAAGTGATCTTTGGGTTAATGCAAATCATCGGATCGGCTGTGCCTTCTTTCCACGTAGCATCCATCACAAAAATACGCAGCATCGCCCCCACCTGAGGTGCGGCCAGCCCCCGACCCGGTGCCTCGTACATCGTTTCCAACATGTCCGCGGCCAGCACCTGAATATCGTCGGTGATCTCAGACACGGGTTCACACACCAAATTCAACCGCGCATCCGGCCATGTCAGGATCGTGCGCGTGCTCATGAACTTTCGCGGGCGATTTCACGCTTCATCTTGACCATCTTGCGAGTGATCATCTGACGTTTCAGAGGCTTTAGATAGTCGATGAACAGTTTCCCATCGAGATGGTCGATCTCGTGTTGAACGCATGTGGCCCAAAGGCCGTCCATGCCCTCCGATTGTTCATTTCCGTCGCGGTCCATCCAGCGCACTTGCACTTCGGCAGGGCGGGTGACGTCAGCGAATTGTTCTGGGATCGACAGGCACCCTTCCTCATAAACATTGATCTCGTCCGACGAGGCCACGATTTCAGGATTGAACATGATCAAAGGGCGCGATTTTTCATCATCTTTTTTGACGCAATCCAGCACGATCAAGCGGTGCAACAACCCCACCTGCGGCGCAGCCAACCCAATACCGGGTGCGGCATACATCGTTTCAAGCATATCGTCAGCCAGGCGACGCATGTCGTCGGACAAATCCACAACAGCTTCGGATAGCTTTTTCAAGCGCGGGTCGGGGTGTAAAATAATCGGTCGTTTCATGTTTCCGATGTAGGACAACAAAGCCAGACCCGCAATGTCCCCTTGCGCTTATGCGCGGCATTGCTAGCGTGACGACAAATACGTCCAAGGAGTGACCCCATGAGTTTTGACGACATCATCGACCGCCGCGACACCCACTGCTTGAAATGGGACATGATGGAAAAACTCTATGACGTGCCCCAAGACAAGGGTTTGGCGATGTGGGTTGCCGACATGGATTTTCGACCGCCGCAAGTGGTGCTTGATGCCGTACAGGCACAGGTTGATCACGGCGTTATGGGCTATTTTGGCGATGATAGTGCCTATCGCGCCGCGATTCAGTGGTGGATGCAGACGCGCCACGGCTGGTCGCTTGAAGCAGATCATATTTTTACCACGCACGGATTGGTCAACGGGACTGCGCTGTGTGTCGACACGTTTACCAAACCCGGTGATGGCGTGGTTGTGTTCACACCTGTGTATCACGCCTTTGCCAAGGTCATCAAAGCAAACGGGCGGCGCGTGGTGGAATGCGAAATGACGCAAGACAATGGGCGATACGAAATGGATTTCGACGCCTACGACGCCCAAATGGATGGGTCTGAACGGATGGTGATCCTTTGCTCTCCGCACAATCCGGGGGGGCGCGTCTGGTCACGTGCGGAATTGCAGGCCGTCGCGGCCTTTGCCAAACGCCACGAGTTGATCATTGTGTCCGACGAAATCCATCATGACCTTGTCATGCCCGGACACACCCACATCCCAATGACCGCAATCGAGGGGATCGAGGATCGTCTTGTGATGATGACCGCGACGACCAAGACCTTTAACATCGCCGGATCACACGCGGGCAACGTTATCATTGCCGACCCTGACCTGCGCGCAAAGTTTGCAGCGCGGATGATGGCATTGGGATTGTCACCAAATTCGTTCGGTTTGTTTATGGCAACAGCCGCCTATTCCCCCGAAGGGGCCACTTGGGTCGATGAACTGGTTGGTTATCTAGATGGCAACCGACAACTTTTTGACACGGCCATCAACGCCATTCCCGGTTTAAAATCCATGCCGCTGGACGCGACTTACCTAAGTTGGGTCAACTTTGAAGACACCGGCATGACGCGCGAAGAGTTCACACAGCGCGTTGAAAAAGACGCCTGCATCGCCGTCAATCATGGCCCGACATTCGGCAAGGGCGGTGACAGTTGGTTACGCTTTAACATTGCAACACCACGCGCACGGATAATCGAAGCGACAGAACGTCTGGCCGCAGCTTTCGGTGATCTACAGTAACATCGTCGGTCCAAAGCGATGGAGCCATTAGTGTGCGGCGATCAAGGCGGCAGGACTATCAATCCGCCGTTCAAAATCAATTGCTGGGGCGGTCGACACTGCTGTCAGGCGCTTGAATTCGAACTTCACTTCGTCGCCGTCCTTTTCGGAGGCGACGATCAAGCACTGAGACAAATGGATCGACCCGTCATACAAATCGACATAACCACGCAAAGTTGGGGCGATTTTAACATCAACAGCAAACCCCGTTTTCCACATGCGCAAGACAGGATAGGTTTTTCCATCCACTGACAAACGCAACCGAGACGCGGTTTTCAGCGCCTTTTTGCGCGCTTTATCAAGGCCGGCTTGCACCTCTTTCGGTACGAAGGTCGTCATAGCAATCGCTCCTGTTTCTCCACGGCTTAGGATGACGCTATTTTCGTTACTTTCCAGTGAATTCTGGCCAGTAAATTCCGGAAAACCTATCCTGCCCAGCGATGATGCGGCTTTAACATGCCTCTTCTTATGTGCGACCGCGCAGGGAACGTGCGCGCTTGCTTGGCTTTTCCCAAACTTGAACGCAAACTACTGCTTCCTTGACGCAAACGGAGGAATCTCAAATGGGCCTTTTGATCGACGGTGAGTGGCGCGACCAGTGGTACGATACAAAATCCACAGGCGGTTCGTTTCAGCGCAAAGAAGCGCAGTTTCGCAATTGGATCACCGCGGATGGCAGTGCCGGCCCCACAGGGACTGACGGGTTCAAGGCCGAAAGTGGGCGATATCACTTGTACATTTCTCATGCCTGTCCATGGGCACATCGCGCGTTAATCTTTCGCACGCTCAAAGGTCTGACGGATCACATTGACGTCTCGGCAGTCCATCCCGACATGTTAACCGAAGGTTGGACATTCGAAACGGATGCCTATGGCGCAACTGGGGATTCACTGTTTGGCCTGCCCTTTGCCCGAGATATTTATACCCGTGCAGACCCCAAGTTTACCGGGCGCGTCACTGTTCCGATCCTATGGGACAAAACGCGTGGCACGATCGTCAGCAATGAAAGTTCCGAAATCATCCGCATGTTCAATTCGGCCTTTGACGGGGTCACGGGCAATACGGACGACTATTGGCCCAAGGCCCTGCGCGATGCGATCGCACCCGTGAATGACCGCATCTATGACACCTTCAATAACGGTGTGTACAAATCGGGTTTTGCGACAACGCAAAAGGCCTATGACGCCGCCGTGCATCCGTTGTTTGACACAATGGATTGGTTGGATGCGCGCCTATCAGATCATCGGTATCTGATGGGCGATCAGCTCACCGAGGCAGACTGGCGGCTGTTCACAACTTTGGTCAGGTTTGACGCGGTTTACCACCTACACTTCAAATGCAATCGTAAGCGGCTGATGGATTACGTTCACCTTTGGGCTTACACACGCGAACTATACCAATGGCCCGGCGTCGCAGAGACGGTCAACATGGACCATATCGTACGCCACTATCACTACAGTCACGAAAGCATCAATCCGCACCGAATCGTACCGATCAACCCAACCATCGATTTCATGGCTCCGCACATGCGCGATCAGTGATCGCCATAGTGCGCGACCATGGCAGCAAGGTCTTCGGGCGGGGTTCCGGCGGGCAGGAAAGCGCACGCATTGCTTGCGTGGTTGAATATTGATCCGTCAGAGAAGAACGTCGTGTCAGTGACAAAAATCACCCGAGCATCAGGGTGCCGATAACTTGCGAAATCAGCCACAGCCAATGCGCTGCCCTGTTTTAGTACGAGATCAAGAACAATAATGTCCGTCTGGTTTTCAGCCAAGTACAACACCGCGCTTTCCTGATCTTCGGCCTGGGCCACAACGTAGCCTTGGCGCTCTAGGTGGCGCGTCCAAATCAAAGCCAAATCGGGGCGACTTTCTACAATCAAAACGTTCATTGTCGCTCCAAAAAACCGTTACATACACAACTATTGATAGGTACTTGTCGCTCAATCCGTTAACAAAACCTTAACGGCATGGTAAATAAGTTAATCAAAACGGTTCGGCTTGCCAATCGCGCGACAATCCGCTTTTTACGGGCGTAAAGCCGCCCATACGAAGCGACCACGGATAGGATACTTGCATTTGCTTTCCCAACGCGATCACGGCGGCGGCTTGGACGCGGCAGTCTCCAAATATGGTGGTGTACGCAGTGATTGGGTTGATCTGTCGACAGGGATCAATCCTGTCCCCTACTCCGTACCGACGCTTTCCAACGATGCATGGACGGCCTTGCCTGACCAAGCCATGGCGAACGCATTAATCGATGCAGCGCGCAGGTTTTGGAACGTCCCACAGGGGGCCGATGTCCTTGCCGCGCCGGGTGCATCGGCTTTGATTGCGCAAATTCCGCGTCTTGCGCAGCTCGGCTCTGTTCAGATTGCCACGCCGACTTACAATGAACACGCTGCCAGCTTCCAAGCACATGGCTGGAGCATCAGTAACACCCCCACTGCAACGGCTCAGGTTCTGGTGCATCCCAACAACCCAGACGGACACGTGTGGAACAGTTCTGATATCACAGCACCGCTTAGTATAGTCGACGAAAGTTTTTGCGATGTGGCGCCGCATCACAGTCTGATCAACCACACGACCCGGTCTGGCACGCTTATTTTGAAAAGTTTCGGCAAGTTCTGGGGCCTTGCGGGCTTACGTCTGGGTTTCGCCGTTGGCGATCCCGACTTGATCGCCCGTTTGAAAGAAATGTTGGGACCGTGGCCCGTGTCTGGCGTTGCATTAGAAGTAGGGGCAGCTGCCTTGAACGACCTCAACTGGGCCGCACAAGCGCGTACCCGGTTGGATCAAGATGCCAAACGGCTTGATGCCATGGTCTGCAATCGTGGGGCAACGTTGCTTGGCGGCACATCCTTGTTCCGCCTGTACCAAGTCGATGATGCTGCACGGTGGCAAAACAAATTGGCCCAAGGTCACGTCTGGAGCCGCATTTTCCCATACGCTGACAATTGGATCAGACTTGGCCTGCCCGCGCCAAACGACTGGGCACAGGTCGAGGCCGCGTTGTGACGTTTGCGATCATACTTGCCATCGCCCTTTGCCTTGACGCGGTCATGGGTGAACCACGCGGGCTTTGGTCCCGGCTGCCGCACCCGGCGGTCTTGATGGGCAAAGCCGTATCCACATGTGATCGCATCCTGAACGTCGGCGCACACCGCCGCATCAAAGGCGTGTTCGCTATCGCCGCACTCGCCTGCACAGCAGCATTGGCTGGGTGGGCGTTGCAAATGTTGGGGCCGATCATCACCTTGTTGGTGGCGGCGATCCTGTTGGCCCAACGTTCCCTTGCCGATCACGTCCAGGATGTTGCAATCGGGCTACGCCAATCCGATCAAGCGGGCCGGGACGCGGTTGCCATGATCGTCAGCCGCGATGTGTCAGACTCCACGCCGTCCGCTACTGCCCGTTCGGCCATCGAAAGCTTGTCAGAGAATTTCAGCGATGGCGTGATCGCCCCCGCCTTCTGGTTTCTGTTGGCTGGTTTGCCGGGGATCGCAGTTTACAAAATGATGAACACTGCCGACAGCACCATAGGTTACCTCACGCCGCGACACGCAGAGTTCGGCTGGGCCTCGGCACGGCTGGACGACCTTTTGAATTGGATACCTGCCCGCCTGACCGCGCTTTTGATCGCCCTTGTCGGGCGCGCAGCACATCACCACCGGGCAATTCGCGCGGACGCGGGCTTGCATCGCTCGCCCAATGCCGGTTGGCCCGAAGCCGCGATGGCCTATACCATGGGCATCGCATTGGCCGGCCCGCGCAGTTATCACGGGGAAGTCAGAGACTTGGCATGGGTCAATGGCAACGGTCGGCGCGACTTAACTCCGCGCGACATTGACGCGGCGATTGCAATCGTGTGGAAAGCATGGGGGCTGACGGTCGTCGCAGCCCTTGGTCTGGGAGGATTGATATGGGCATTCTGAAACATCTAATCGGGGCCGCTGCCCTATGCGCTCTGCCCGCCTTGGCTCAGGCGCAATGTGGCGGGTCTTTTTCCAGTTTCAAGGCCGGTCTGAAATCCGAAGCCGTGGCGCGTGGCATCCCGGCCGGCACAGCCGATGCCTTTCTGGCCCCTGTACGCCAAGACAATGCCGTGTTGCGCGCTGACCGCGCACAAGGCGTGTTTCAGCGCCCCTTTATCGACTTTTCCCGCCGCTTGATTTCCCAAGGACGCATCGATTCTGGGCGCAGCAATGGGCGCAGGTTTGACGCCATTTTTGATCAGGTCGAATCCCGATATGGCGTGGATCGCAACGTTTTGTTGGCATTCTGGGCCTTCGAAACGGATTATGGCGCGTTCCAAGGTGACTTTAACACCGCCAATGCCCTAGCCACGCTCGCCCACGATTGCCGCCGTCCTGACCTTTTTCGCCCTCAAGTGTTCGCCGCAATGGAGCTGTTTGCCCGAGGCAACTTTGACCCCAACCGCACCACCGGTGCATGGGCTGGCGAAATCGGCATGGTGCAGATGCTGCCCCAAGACATCATCACAAACGGCATCGACGGGGATGGAGACGGCGCGGTAAACCTAAAAACCTCCGCCCCGGACGCGCTTATGTCTGGTGGTAAAATGCTGCAACACTTTGGCTGGCGCGCAGGCCAACCATGGATCCAAGAGGTCACAGTGCCGGCAGGCATGGACTGGTCGTTGAGCGGGCTTGGGACAAAAATGTCTGCGCAGGATTGGCAAGCGCGTGGCGTCCGACCGCGCAGCGGGTCATTGTCAAACCTACCGGCATCGTTGATTTTACCGCAAGGGCACAAAGGGCCTGCGTTTCTGGCTTATCCAAATTTCGACGTCTATTTTGAATGGAACCAGTCCTTTACTTACGTCCTAACAGCCGCATATTTCGCCACCCGTTTGAATGGTGCGCCCGTTTACAACGCAGGCAATCCTGATGCGGGGCTTGGGCCTGACAACATGAAGCGCCTGCAAACTAAACTACAAGCGCGCGGGCATAACGTCGGAAAAATTGATGGGATTTTAGGGGCGGGAACCCGCGCTGCGGTTCAGTCTGAGCAAAAACGGTTGGGTTTGGCAGCGGATGCTTGGCCGACACGGGCGTTATTGGACCGGTTGTAAAGGATTGGCCGGGCAGGCGTGATCTGACTTAGATACGGATCGGTTTCACGCCACCGCTAGCCCTCACACGCTTAGGCAACCAAGGTTTCGGCATTCTTCAAATCCACCGAAACCAACTGGCTCACGCCCTGTTCGGCCATCGTAACACCAAACAAGCGATCCATGCGGGCCATGGTGACCGCGTGGTGCGTAATGATAAGAAAGCGCGTATCGGTGCGGCGGCACATTTCGTCCAGCAAATCACAGAACCGCGTGACGTTGGCATCATCCAATGGCGCATCAACTTCGTCCAACACACAAATCGGTGCGGGGTTGGCAAGGAACACTGCAAAGATCAACGCCATCGCAGTCAACGTCTGTTCGCCCCCTGAAAGCAGGCTGAGCGTGGATAATTTCTTGCCTGGAGGCTGGCACATGATCTCAAGCCCGGCTTCCAGCGGATCATCGCTTTCGACCATGACAAGGTTCGCCTCTCCGCCACCAAACAGGTGCGTAAACAAAAGGGAGAAGTTGGAATTGACCTGTTCAAATGCGGTCAACAGACGCTCGCGCCCTTCGCGGTTCAAGCTGGCAATGCCACTGCGCAGGGTCTTGATCGCTTCCTCGAGGTCGGCTTTTTCATTGACCAACGTATCATGTTCGACCTGTACTTCTTTGGCGTCTTCCTCGGCGCGCAAGTTAACGGCGCCAAGCGCGTCACGTTGACGTTTCAGACGGTTCACATCGGCCTCAAGCGCACCGGCGGCGGGCATATCATCCGGGTTCACGTCCAAAGTCGTTAACAACTGGTTCGGCGTCATCTGTTGATCTTCGGCGATGCGTTCTGCTGCGTATGCAACGGTTTCGCGGGCAGCTTCGGCACGGGCTTCTGAGCGGGCGCGGGCCTCGCGCGCTTCAGATGCAAGCCGTTCAATGTCACGCTCTGCCGCTGTGACATTGCGCAACTGGGCCTCGCCTTCGGACAGAGTGTTCGCGGCTTCGGCTTTGCGGGCCTCGGCGTTCGAAATTTCCTGCCCCAAGGCGTCGCGTTTGGCGGCCAATTCAGCAGGTGCGGCCGAGGCCTCTTTCAACTCGACTTCGGACGTCGATTTACGGTCTTTCAATTCGGCGATACGCTTTTCCGCCGTTTCAAGACGATGCTTCCAGCCGCTGATCTCTTTGGTGATTTCTTGCGCCCGTTTGATCCGTGCCTCGCCCGTGCGGCGTAAATCATCATGTGCAGAGCGGCGGGACATCATCGTGATACGCGCAGCTTCGACCGTCATGCGTAGGTCTTCGATTTCTGCGCGGGCCGTTTCCAAATCAGGCAGCTTGGCCAATGCAGTTTCGGCCTCGCTCACGCGGGCACGGGCGGCCATCGCGTCCTCTTCGTGGCGCGTGACAGCCAGGCCCAACGATTCAAGTCGCCCTTGTGCCAAATTGCGATCGGCCTCTGCCCGGCTGAGCGCGCGCGCCGCATCGGCGACCATGCGGTCGGCTTCTCGGCGTGCGTTGCGTGCCAGTTTGTCAGCCTCGGCCAGCTCCGTCATGCGTTTGGTTAACGTCTCGTGCGCTTGGCGTGCACCATCGGCACGGGACGAAGCCCGTTCCAAGGATTGTTTCAATTCCTCTAGGCGGTTGAGCTGTTGCAGACGCAGCGCCGCCGCACTTGGCGCATCTTCGGCCCAAGCGCGGAAGCCGTCCCAACGCCACAAATCCCCCTCGGGCGATACAAGCCGTTGGCCGGGTTTCAACAAGGGTTGCAACCGCAGCGCATCATCGGAATCACACAAGCCAATCTGGCTCATACGACGATGCAGCACATCCGGCACCGACACGTGTTGCGTCAATGGCGTGATGCCGTCAGGCAAAGGTTGCACATCGCTGTAAGGCGGCAACACCGCCCAACCTGACGGGCCATCGGCATCGACCTCGGGCGCGCGCAAATCGTCGACCAACGCAGCGCCCAACGCCTTTTCAAAGCCCTGTTCGACTTGCAATCGGTCCAATATCTGGCCGCCCTCAGCCGTATCGCGTTCGACCAGTTTCGCCAAGGCGCCCGCCTCTGCGCGCAGGGCGTTCATCTCGCCCTCTGCCTCAGAGCGTTCAGCCCGCGCGTCTGCCTCGAGCGATTGGGCTTGAGCGCGGGAATCCTCTGCGGCGATCAACGTTTCATCGGCACGTAAGGCGGTGGCTTCAGCGGTGGTCGCCGCTATCTGCGCCGCCTCAAAATCTACACCGGCCTTGTCCAATGCGGCCTGACTGGTGGCGACAGCATCGCGGGCTTTGCCAGCCTCGGCTTCGGACTTCAGTTCGACCTTGCGGCTGTCTTCCAACAAGCGCTGCGCCGAACCATGACGCGCAGCAAGACGCGCGACATCTTCGGTTTTGTCCCCTTGATCCGTCTCGCGGGTTTGCAAAACCTGCCCCGCTTCACGCGATGCCTCTGCGGCATCGGCAAGCAACGTGTCATGGCCTTCGCTGGCTTTGGCGATCTCGCCTGCTTCCCATTCCAGACGCTCGATCGTTTCGCCGGCATCCCGGTTCAAGCCGCCTTCGCGGTCGATGTCGCGGGCCAATTGTGCAATGCGCTGTGTCAGCGTTTCAACGCGTTGTTCTGCCTGCGTCTCTTGATCCGATAACGTATCACGCTGCACGGCGAGGCGTTGCACAACAGCCGCCGCAATTGCATCCTCTTCACGCATGGGCGGCAAGGCGTCCTCTGCATCCTGACGGGCCTTGGCCGCCAAGCGTACCGCGCCTTCGGCCTGCGCCGTCGCTGTTGTCCGGCTGCGCAATTCATCATCTGCACCGGCACGCGCAATGTCTGCTTCGCGCCAACGACGGTACAACAACTGCCCTTCCGACATGCGCAAGTCATTGCCTATCTCGCGGTAGCGGGTCGCTTGGCGTGCCTGTCGTGCCAATTGCGACAGCTGCGCTGCCAGTTGTTCGATCACATCATCAACACGCGACAGGTTTTGTTCTGCGCCGTTCAGCTTTAATTCGGCCTCGTGACGGCGTTGGTACAGCCCTGAAATCCCGGCGGCCTCTTCCAAAATGCGGCGACGGTTCTTTGGTTTGGCGTTGATCAACTCCGCGATCTGCCCCTGTCGCACCAACGCCGGAGAATGCGACCCCGTCGAGGCATCCGCAAACAACATTTGCACATCGCGCGCGCGCACATCTTTGCCCGCAGCCTTATAGGCACTGCCCACATCACGCGTGATGCGGCGCACGATTTCCAGCATGTCCGAGTCGTTAAAACCCGCAGGGGCCAGCCGTTCGGAATTGTCGATTTGCAAAGACACTTCGGCAAAGTTGCGCGCTGGTCGTGTTGAAGCGCCCGCAAAAATGACGTCTTCCATCCCGCCGCCACGCATGGCGGTCGGGCGGTTTTCCCCCATCACCCAGCGCAACGCTTCCAAAAGGTTCGACTTACCGCACCCATTTGGCCCGACAACACCCGTCAAACCGTCCGCGATAATCAAGTCGGTCGGATCAACAAAGGATTTGAATCCCGTCAGTTTGAGTTTGGAAAAGCGCAAATTCGGCCTGCCTTGAGCGAGTCTTATCTCGAACAAGTTGGCCGTAGGGCATGGCACCTGTCAACGCCACACCCCTAGAAACAGCGTCTTTCGGCGGGTTATCCACAAGATATTGCGATCTTCCGGCTAGATCAGCTCGCAATCGAGGTCCAAAACCAATTCATTGGTTGCGGGGCTGATATAGGAATCGATCGTCAGACAATCATATTCGCCCTGAAGCTTTAGCCTGTCCACCGCTGGTCCACCTTTGCCGCAATCAAGGATACCGGTGGCGAGTGCTGCATCGCCGCGGACCTCTTTGACCTTACATCCGCTGACCACCGCCATGGCTTCCCCGGCCCGCGCGCGAATTGGACCAAGGCGCGGTGCATATTCGATGTTCGTGCGCAATGCTTCGGCCAACTCGCCGTTAACACGGACATCAAAGGTAGAACCCTCGACCGTGACAGTCGTCGCAGGCAGCCCACGGAAATGCGGACCCGCCGTATTGCAGGAGGTCAGAAAAAAGATCGCAAGCAAGGCAATTAGAATACGCATGTGCCTCACATACTGGCAGCATAGTTAATGACACCTTAACGCTAGAACGCCGGGTCAATCCTGTGGCGAAACGATTGCGCCTTGTCGCAATTGGTCATATGAAATTACCAATTCAACCATGGTGACATCATGCCTTTTCGTCCTGTCCAACCTGAAAAACTGTCCTTTGCGGTCATCCGGCAAATCGAACAGTTGATCTTGCGCGGTATTCTACGCCCCGGCGAACGCTTGCCACCTGAGCGCGAACTGGCTGAACGTATGAACGTGTCACGCCCGTCTCTGCGGGATGCCATAGGCACGCTTCAGGAAACCGGCCTTTTAACGGCGCGCCCCGGTGCAGGCGTTTTTGTTGCGGATGTGTTGGGGTCGGCCTTTGCGCCTGCGCTAACCGGGCTGTTTGCCCGCCATGACGAAGCCGTTTTTGACTACCTTAGCTTTCGCCGCGACATGGAAGGATTGGCGGCAGAACGCGCCGCCCGGTTGGGATCCGACACTGACTTGTCAGTTGTGCAAGCCGTGTTCGAAAAGATGGTGGCCGCGCACCCAAAGCGCAACAGCGACGAAGAGGCGCAATTGGATGCGCAATTTCACCTCGCCATAATCGAGGCCAGCCATAACGTCGTCATGTTGCACATGATGCGATCTATGTATCAGTTGCTGCGCGATGGAGTGTTCTACAACCGCCAAGTCATGTTCAAACAACGCACAACTCGGCAGGCCTTGCTTGACCAGCATCGCAACATCAATGACGCCTTGCAGGCCCGTGAACCCGAAGCCGCACGCGCTGCCGTACAGGCGCATCTTGATTATGTTGAACGCGCATTGATGGATCAGCAGAAAGCAGACCGAAACGAGGACATCGCCAAACAACGGTTGGATCACGAAACAGCCGGTTAAAACGCAAAACCCCGGCGCGATGGCCGGGGCATTACTAAATCGTTTCTAGTGCGAGGTTTAGTGCAGCTTGCTGTCAACCTGCGCAATCGCGTCGTCAACCAGACTGTTGGCATCCGCTGCCGTCATCTGTTTGGCGATCACGTCACGGGCTGCGGCAACAGCCACAGAAGCGGCTGTGTCACGTACTTCCTTGATGGCACTGGCTTGGGCAGATTCAATCTGATCCTCTGCCGTGGCCAGACGCCGTTCAATTGACGTTGCCAAATCCGCGCGTGCCTGTTCGGCTGCAGCTTCGGCATCGACCTTGGCTTGCGCCACGATCTTGTCTGCCTGTGCCTGCACTTCTTTGTGCTTGCGTTCATAAGAAGCCAACAAAGCTTGCGCTTCCTCGCGCAGAGCGCGTGCTTCAGACAGCTCTGACTGAATGCCAGTCGAACGCTCATCCAGCATCTTCGAGATCATGCCGGGCACTTTGAAGTAGAACAGCACTGCAATGAACAGGATAAATGCGATCAGGACGATAAAGTCCGTGTTCGCTAGGCTAAAGAACGGGCCATCGGCGGCCAGCGCAGGGCTGGCAATCAGACCAAAGGTCAGAGTGGATGTGAGGGTATTGAGACGCATGGCGCTTATCCTTTCATCCGTGCAGTGACCGCAGCGGTGATCGCTTTGGCATCGGCTTTGCCGCCCATGACAGCCACGATTTCTTTCGCAGTGTCTTTGGCGACGACTTTGATGGCATCCACGGCACCGGCGCGAATATCGGCAATTGCCTTTTCGCTTTCGGCAGCTTTGGCAGCGATGCTTGCATCGGCCTTGGCAATGGCGACATCAAGGTCAGCCTGAATTTTGGCCTTGGTTTCGCCTGCAATCCGCTGCGCTTCGGCGCGGGCATCCGCCAACGCTTGTTCATAGGCGGCTTCGGCGGCTTCGGCTTTGGATTTCAGGTCCTCGGCTGCGGCGATGTCATTTGTGATAGTCCCCTGCCGTTCGGCAAGGATGGCTGCAATGCGCGGCAAAGCCACACGCGACAGCACAAAAAAGATGGCGATCAGGGCCAGCGCCAACCAAAACACCTGGTTGTCGAACGTCCCCAAATCTAGCTGCGGCATACCGGGCGCCGCGCCTGTTGCAACTTCTGCAGCTGCATTTGTATCAGTTGCCATGTCGGTCGTTCCCCTGAGTTGACCCATCGCGTGGGCCTAAGTGGCGAGCCTTGACTGCGGGCCGTGTGATCATGTCACACCGCCCGCGCGTAAGGAATGCTGCTCAGAGTGACTTAGACAGCGAACATCAAAAGCAGAGCGACGAGGAACGAGAAGATCCCCAGAGCTTCTGCAAAGGCGATGCCGATGAACAATGTCGCTGTCTGACCGGCAGCTGCCGATGGGTTGCGCAGTGCGCCAGCGAGGAAGTTGCCAGCCACGTGGCCAACACCGATTGCGGCGGCACCTGAACCGATTGCTGCGAGGCCTGCGCCGATGTGTGCGAGTTCACCTTCCATGAGTATTCTCCTTACGATTGGAAGTTAATAAGTAGGGTGCGTGATTTCACGCACCGTCGTTCGTGATTTCGTAGTTAGTGAGCGGGGTGCAATGCATCTTTGAGATACACACACGTCAGAATGGTAAAGACATAAGCCTGAATGGCTGACACCAGAATTTCGAGACCGTAGATCGCCATGACACCAAGGATTGCCACTGGGGCAATCGCTGTGACTTGGGCGAAGCCTGCGAACACTTTCAGAACCGCGTGTCCCGCCATCATGTTGCCCGCCAAACGAATGGAGTGGCTGACAGGGCGCACGAAGTACGAAATGATTTCGATGATCGCCAAAACAGGGCGCAGCGGCAGTGGCGCGCTGGACACCCAGAACAACCCAAGGAAAGAAGCGCCGTTCTTGACAAAGCCAAGGATCGTGACGGCAAAGAACACACCAAAACCAAGGATCGCTGTGACCGCGATGTGGGATGTGGTGGTGAAGGCCATTGGGATGAGGCCAAGGAAGTTGGCGCAAAGGATGAACATGAACAGTGTCATGATGTAGGGGAAGTACTTGATCCCGTCCTTGCCTGTCACGTCTTCGACCATCTTGTAGACGAAACCGTACAACAGTTCTGCGATCGACTGACCGCGTCCGGGCACAACCGCGCGTTTGGATGTGGCCAGAACCATCAGGCCCATAACCGCCAACACAGCAATCGCCAGCCACACAGTGACGTTTGTGATTGTGTACCAGTGCACCGGATCACCGACTTCGCCAAACCAAGGTTTAACGATGAATTGATCCATCGGGTGGAATTCAAGACCGCCGCCGTGTGCTTCATCTGCCATTTGGCTCTCTCCGTCGCTCAGCCCCGTGGGGCGTCATCCTGTTCAGCCAATTCGGCCGCTTGCTTGCTTTGAACTTCGGTCGCGCTGCGCATCATTGTTTTGACACCGGCGGCGAAGCCCAGAAATATAAATACGATCATGAACCACGGAGAAGTGCCAAACAAAGCATCCAACCCGTACCCCATGCCAAACCCGATCCCTAGACCGGCCACCAATTCGATCACCATACGCCACGCCAACTGGGCCTGAGAATGATGATCCGGCGTGCGGGGTTTCGGAGCGTGGACCTCTTTGACAGCTTCCAGACGCGCATTCAGCGCCTCCATTTTGGCTTTGTCATCAGGGTCGGTCACGTGCCTTTGTCCCGTCCTTTGGATTACGTGGTGGATATGTTGGGTGGGCACATGAGTCAACGCATCTTGGGGATCATTCATTTTCCAAATAAGACTTTGTTTTAATGCATATTTATTTGAACTATGAAGATAGGGTCATGCGACAAATTACCCAAGGCGGCGCCAGATTGACCGCATTTGCTTATTCAACCGTTTGGTTGATCTTCATGGGTACGCAGCGCTCGTGTATGTTCAAGTAACCACGCCCTCACGGAACGCACCGCTTTGCGTCGACCAGCTTGCCCACTGGCAAGCAAATGGAACGAGCCCTGTCGAAACCCAACTTGCGACACCCGAACCAAGCGCCCGGCAGTCTCATCCAAATGCGTGCCGTCAGCCGCGCCAAGATACACCCCCGCGCCGTGCACTGCGGCTTCGAGCGCAAGGGCCGCCCGCATGCGCCATGGTGGGTCAGGCACGTCGACATCAAATCCAGCATGCGCCGCCCAGTCGACCCAGATATTGCTGCCCCGATCACGAAACAAAGGCACGCGCGTTAGATCTTCGGGGCGCAGTGTGTCGTCCTTGAGGTACCCCGGCGCGGCAAAAGGGTATATTGCCGCGTTGCTCAACAAGTCGGACGGTTCGTCCAAGTGTCCGGTTTTGGCGTAACGGATCGCAAGGTCCGCTTCAAAGCGATCCAAGTCGGCCAGCTCGTTCGAACCCACAAGACGCAATTCAATATCTGGAAGGTCGCGCTGAAACTTTGACAACAACGGGATCACGATCTTGGCGGCAAATAATGGCTCACTGTTCACGACCACGCGCCCGGCGGGTGCGTCAGTTAATCCCTCGGTCGCCTCGCTAATCACATCCAAAGCGGGTGTTATGCGCGTAAGGTAATGCCCGCCTTCGGCTGTGAGGGCCACCCCGCGAGACGCATCGCGAAACAGATGCACACCCAGCCGCGCCTCTAATCCGCGAACATGGCGGCTGATTGCCGAATGGCTGACCCCAAGTTCTTCGGCGGCACGGCTAAAGCTCTCGTGGCGTGCAGCGGCTTCAAAGGCGCGCAAGGCATTGAGTGGTGGTAACGTGCGGGACATGGGGTACTTGTGCCATTTACGCACAAGAGATGTCAAAGAACTCTGTTTGTGGTGTTCCCAGACGTCAGGCAAATTGCACTTACACCCCCCGAATTACGAGGCAGTCATGCAACTAACACGCTATAACGCGCTTTTGCGCGCACGATATATCTGTGCTAAAATTTCGCAATATTTTCGCCGTAAACCTACGATCAAGGGAACAGCCTTGCCGCCTTTAACCCCGCACATCGCGCGCGATATTGGTCTTTGCCCCGGCGATCAGGAACGGCTGCGGCACCGTTGGCCATCGCAAAGCACGCAGCATCCCTATCTCTGACCACTTTTCACCACGCGATACACCGCTTATGGGTAAGCATGGCTGATCCGATTGATACCGTCTTTTCTGCATTGGCAGACCCGACCCGTCGGGCCATTCTGTCGATGTTGCTTGAGGATGATATGGCTGTGACCGACGTGGCCGAGCCTTTCGCAATGTCGCTGGCTGCGATTTCAAAACACCTAACAATCCTGACTCGTGCCGGTTTGATCAGTCAGGAAAAGCGTGGGCGCGTGAAATGGTGCAAGCTGCAACCCGACGCGATGCGTGCCACAAGCGTGTGGATGCAGAGTTTTGGGCAATTCGAACCTGTGAATCTGGATGCGTTTGAACGTTTTTTGGCCGCCGAACTGCCCGATGGAACCGCGCGGTGATGAAATTCACCGACACATTGCCTGAACCGCGCATCCGAGTGGTCCGAGGTGCCGTGATCGTTCCGGAAACCGGAACGCCCGATCTTGCGCATGGCGTCTTTGATGCGCGCGCAAACTTTTTACCCCTTTCTAAAGCGCGATTATCGCGTGATCGGATCAGCGGCGTCCCTGCCTATGCCGAACCAACCACCCGCTTGCGCGGCACCTATCTTTATGCCGGGTTCGGGCATCACCACTTTGGTCACTTTATTCTGGAAAGCCTGGCACGTGTCTGGGCACTAAGCGCAAGTGACATTGTTCCCGACGGCTTGCTGATGCCCGCGCGTCATGGGCTAAGTTTGGGTCCGCCCCTACCGCCGCGCCTTGCACCTGCGGCGGCCCGTTTTTGCGGGGATTTGCCCTTTCATATCATCAAAGAACCCACGCGCGTAGACCGCCTTATCCTGCCCTCACCGGGGTTTGGGCACGGGCCATGGTTGAACGGCACAAAGGCCTTTCACGATCATATGCGCAACCGCCTTGCCGATATCTCCGTCGATGGCGCGGAACGTCTTTATTTGTCGCGCCGCGAGCTGCGTTTGGCTGACAAACATGTCGACCGCGAAGATGAAATCATCGAGATGATGAAACAGGCAGGTTACCTCATTTTCGAACCTCAGGCCTTCCATCTTGATATCCAACTTGGTGTGATGCGTGCGGCGCGTCAAATCGTGGGGGCCGACGGGACTGCGTTTCACCTTGCGCCACTTGCCATGCGACGGGACGCGCAGGCCGCAATTTATCTGCGCCGCAACCGGCCCGAAATGTTGGACTATCTTGCGCGACAGATGGAAGGCTTTGCCGGGGTCACACCGTTGAAAATCGACGCACGCCGTCGGCCGCTTTCCAAGATCACACCTGCCCCCATCGACATGGACGTGCTGCGCGGCGCGCTGCAAAAGGGTGGCTTTCTTTAAGCGGCCACATCGTCATCGCGCAACAGCATCGCCAGGGCGATCACCGTCATCGCAATTCCAACAAACACCAGCGCAGGCGGCACACCGTTGCCCAGCACGAATTCCCATCCGATCACCCAACTTGGGGTCAGGTAGGTATAGGCCATGACCTTGGCGCTTGGCAGGTGCAGGGTGGCGAACTGCAAAAGCACAAAAGTCGCCGACGACGCAAACACCGAAATATAGACCAACGTGATCCAAACAATGGGGGGCAATGCGGACCAATCCGTTGCGACGATGTCCCGCCATCCATAGATGACCAGCAGAACGGCACCAGCCACCAACATCCCAAAGGTGAACACCACCGCAGGCTCGCCCCGGTTCAGTTTGCGCACCAAGGGTGTGTAGAATGCGTGTGCCGCACAGCCAACAAAAAACAGGATCTCCCCATGCCCAACCTGAAAGGCAAGCAAGGCGGACAGATCTGCGCGAAAGATCACCCACAAGGCACCTGCCCCGCCAATCGCCAACGCCAGTCCCATGTGTGGGGTCGTGATCTGACGCAACAGCAGCCACCCAAACAGGCCCGACATTAACGGGGTCAGCGTGAACACCGCCGCCATGCTGACCGGCGCTGCTGTTTTAAGCCCCTCAAACATCAGCACGAAATAGATGACGAACAATCCGCCAAGCAAAAGATAGCGCCACGGTGCACGCAGGGCCGCCCGTGTCATCCCACCCGTCGCCAGAACGGCCGCGCCGATGATGCAAGACGCCAAGACAAAGCGCGCCGC
This sequence comes from Tateyamaria sp., assembly GCF_039940735.1. Lineage (GTDB taxonomy): Bacteria > Pseudomonadota > Alphaproteobacteria > Rhodobacterales > Rhodobacteraceae > Tateyamaria. Next base: position 3,528 of record NZ_JBDVGB010000074.1, on the reverse strand, counting down.
ATTCAAGGCCGTTGGCGAAATTTCATTCGCCGCCAACGATCCCAACGAGAACGACCCCGCCACCAACGCCGAAAAGGTCAACATCGCCGCGTGGCCACGCAGTCGCGGAGTCATTGGCCAGCCCGAACCATCACAGGACTTTCCAGTCCTTGGACCGTTCCTTGAGGAAACTCAGAAACGCTTGCACCTTGTTTGTGCGGTGCAGGTCCACATGCGTCACCAACCACAAAGGCGAGGACCAGTCTTCGCTTGGATCCATGATTTCGACGAGGTTTGGATTGGCGCGTGCTTCGATCACTGGCAGGAATCCAACACCGGCCCCAGCCGTTACCGCCTGTTCTAACGCACGCACATCGGTCGAGCGGAACGTGATTTGGTCTTCGCTCACATGAGAGCGCAGCCACTTGTTGAACGGGGCCCGGCTGTCGGCGGCATCATGGCAAACGAAACGGTGCCCGCTGGTGTCGCCTGACAGATCGGGGTGCCCGTATTCTTTGATATAGTCTTTGGTGGCATAAAGCCCGACCGTCAAACGCACAAATGGTTGCACCACATTGTCGGGCTGGTTCGGCACAGTGCCTGCCCGGATGGCCACATGGGCCTCGCCATATTCAAGTCGAAAAAGCCGGTCACCCGTCAAGTACCGCACCACAACGTCAGGGTGTTCTTGTTGAAACGCCGTCAACACGGGGGCCAAACGCGGCGCCATACTCACCAGCGATGTCACAACCAAATCACCCGACACTTCTGTGCCGCGGCCTTTGATGCGCCCGACAAGTTGGCTGAATTGGTCGTCGGTAGCCTGAGCAACCCGAAACAGATCATCGCCGGCCTCGGTCGCGGTGTATCCGCGTGCGTGGCGTTGAAATAACTTGACCGCAAGACGCCCCTCAAGCGCGTCAATATGGCGGATCACCGTAGCATGGTGGACCCCCAGTACTTCGGCCGCGCCGCTCACCGTTCCCATTCGGGCCACTTGATAAGCAGTTTTGATTTCGTCCCAATTGTCCATGACGGCCCCTTATCTGCAATTCTCAACAGATTCACCCAATATTCGCGAAGTACGTTCGAATTTGCAAGAGCACCAGCGCCCGCGTGCCCCCCGCGCACCCATTGTGACCGCATCCTAGGTCAGCTACATCCCCACGACCTTACCCCCAAGCCAAAGGCCGCACCATGTCCGACGATGACGACTCATATGTCTATGACGAAGCCAGCGGCGAATGGCGTCCAGCATCAGAAATGGCCGCATTGGCACAGCCCCAAGTGCGCGACAGTGCAGGCAACTTGCTGAGCGACGGGGACCAAGTCACCTTGATCAAAGACCTCAAGGTTAAAGGTGCGGGGCAGACCTTGAAACAAGGGACGCTGATCAAGTCCATTCGCCTAACAAACAATGTGGACGAAATTGATTGTCGTCACAGCAGCATCAAGGGCCTCGTGTTGCGTACCGAATTTGTGCGCAAGCGTTGAGCACTTCTTTCCCGGCTGACGCACCTATCACAGTTGCCGTCGATAGTGCCTCAGTTTGAAAGTCATCTTCGAGCCCACTTTACCGATTTTCTGCTGTGCAGCTAAAGTCAGCTTTCGGGAAGTGGATGAAATTACAGCCACAATTCTTCCCTATTTTGTAGCCATACAGCCCTAAGGTGGAACAACTTGAGGCAAACCAGTCATGACAAAGCAATTACCGTTCATTTTGATATGCGCGACCGCCGTGATCATTATTGTTGCGCTGATATCCACAATCGGGTTTCAAAACACCGTCGGTGCGTTTGGTGTCATTTTTGTTGGCTTTTGCTGGTGGAAAGGCAAAAGCGTGAACGCGATGGCCGCCCAAGCAGGAAGCAAAATCGGTTCCGCCAAAAGGACTGTTGCCCCTTCCGAGAGTTATGATTTTGAATTCCCAAAGGCAGACCCCGATAACCCTCCAATGCGTGAACACGCGGTCTTTATGTATAAACAGCCGCGCAGTGATGGCGATGTAACAAAAGGCGGCACCAGTTGGATGGGTGGCTTGCCAGCATTGGGCGATGTGCAATGGCCCCATGACGCGGCCGGGCAAGCAATGCACCATGTTATGCAAATTGACCTAAGCGATGCAGGGCTTTTCCTGAATGTAAGAGGCCTACCAATGCTGGGCAGTATCGCAGTTTTTGTGGCGCTGGGAGAAGACTCGAGAAAATTCGAAACGAAGGTGCTTTATGTAAAAGAACCGCGCGGTGAAACAGCCCGACCCGAGACATTGATTCCGATCGGCAATCATAGTTTTGGTGGCCCAAGCATTCATACGACTGACCCGGACTCACGCACAGTTCTACCGCGCTGGACTGTTGATTTGGTTCAACTCACACTTGATAGTTATATCGCCCCTAACGATGGTAAGACCCTTAAACAAGAACTCTCAGCTATTAGACCGCTGGGCACTGGTAAGAATGTCAGCACGTTTAACTTTGTTGATGATCTTCCCAACGGCCAAGATCCGTCTTATTGGCACAGCGCCCAGATTTTTGCAGACTCGCTTAGCAAAGCGGCACGTCGTGGCGCAAGCCTGACTGCCGACGACCGCGCGCAGATCTTGGGCGATATCAATGATTGGGACGAGCTGGTGCAAAACATGGAAACGCTGGCGGCGGACATGGCAATATGGGCGTCGACCCATAGTCCGTGGGACGTGATGTCGCCCGTTGATCTTGCTCTGTTCAAAGAGCAATTCACCCCGTTTGAAGATGGACGGCAAAAGTCAGCAATGGCTCGCATCTATCATAGCATGCCTGGAAGTTTCGGTTTTTTAACGAAGTTGGCTGATGCAACACTCAAGGAAATGGTTCGTGGCCCTGATGAAGTGTTTCGACTGTTGCCCGAGCCGATCCAACAGGCGACGGATAAAGATCATCTAACGTCTCGTTTACCACATCAGATGTTTGGCCCCCCAAGTTGGATTCAAGACGGTCCTGCTTTTCATGAAGCCGACCATCTACTCCTTCAAATTGTGGATGATAGCGTGATTGGGCTCGAACTTTCCGGCGGTCACATTCAGGTTTGGATATCCCCCGACGATCTGGCTGCTCAAAACTGGGATGGGATTAAATCGTACTTCGAGTGCAGCTAAACTCAGCACCTCCAAACACCCCCTTGGTTTTCCAAGAAGACATTGGACGAGAAGGCCCGAACGGCTGCTTTGTCCGGCCTTATGTATCAAACGCACCAAGATTTACTCAATAATATCAGCTAGATTCCTCGCATGGAACACACGATATTCGGACTGATCAAAAAACGTGGCGAAATAGCAGGCCAGCACAAGGTTGCCCTAAAGGCCGCTGATGACCTCAAGGCCGATCTGGACGCCATAGACCGCGCACTGGTGCTGTGTGGCTACGAGGACGACCCCAAGGGCATAGCGCCTCGTGGGAAGTACAAGCAGCTATTCGGGCGCAATGAGTTAAAGCTAACAGTCATCAACGCACTGCGGTCTGCGCCTGCGGATGATGAGACGATAGCGGCGCAAATTATCGCGGCTAAGGGCTG
>NZ_JBDVGB010000073.1:0-94783 GCF_039940735.1 Tateyamaria sp. | reverse complement strand
CGACCTTTTGGCGATCCGACTTAACTGGTGCATCACTAGGTTTCGCAATCATTTCTTTAGAACCCGGAGGTTTGTTCCAAGGCTTGCGAACGGCACACTCGTTACGCGGAGTAAGTTTTGTTGCAAGCGACTTGCGTGGTATGCATTATCTTGGCAAACCATCTCAAATTTCTGAAACGTTTGGCACCAAAGATACCCAGCTGCATTTGAATGTCAGAGCCAAAAAGCCTAGCGATTCAGAACTGAGCACCTTTCACGTTTTTAAAGACGGTTCTCCAGAACAACAAGATGAAGTCAAATTTCACACACTTAAGCACGGTGTTTTATCCACAGGGTATCAGCACTGGTCGCCATACGACTCTACGGATGGTGCAACACATTCATACTATGTTGATTTTTTGAAAGAACTCGGCATGGACAAGTGGCCTTACATTGACTCGTAAAGTGGCTGACCTCCTCCGGTCGGAACGAATAACCCCTTAACCAAAAATACACCAAACCCGTGCACACCCTGTGCGCGGCAGATGTATCGCCATTCCCCCCTTTTCCAAAGCCGCACAATCGGGCATATCAGCGCCACTGCCCAACGGGCCAAAAAGGACCAGACCCATGCATGACATCCGCGCTATCCGCGAAAATCCCGCCGCTTTTGACGCCGCCCTTGCGCGGCGCGGTGATGCGCCGGTGTCATCCTCCCTGTTGGACATCGACGAAAAACGCCGCGCCTGCATTCTGGCCGCCGAAACCGCACAGGCCGAACAGAACAAAGCCAGCAAAGAAGTCGGCGCCGCCAAGGGTCGCGGAGACGAGGCTGAATTTGAACGCCTGCGCGCGCTTGTGTCTGAAAAGAAAGCACAAATCGCGCAGATGCAGGAACAGGCCAAGGCGCTTGATACGCAATTGACCGACGCGCTGGCCTATATCCCCAACTTGCCCGCCGACGATGTGCCCGATGGCAAGGATGAAGACGACAACGTCGAAGTGTCCCGCTGGGGCACGCCGCAAGCCTTTGATTTTGCGCCGAAAGAACATTTTGATCTGGCTTCCGTCGCCCCGCACATGGATTTCGAAACCGCCGCCAAAACCTCTGGCAGCCGTTTTGTCATGCTCAAAGGGGCTGTTGCACGTATCCACCGCGCGCTGGCACAGTTCATGATCGACACCCATGTGGACAAGAACGGTTTGCTCGAAGTAAACTCGCCCGTGCTGGTGCGCGATGATGCGATGTATGGCACGGATAAGTTGCCCAAGTTCGGCGAAGACAGCTATCAAACCCGCGAGGGCATGTGGCTGGTTCCCACATCCGAGGTGCCGCTGACCTATTCCGTGGCTGGCGACGTGCTGGATGCAAAGGCCCTGCCCATTCGCATGACCGCCCACACTCTGTGCTTCCGATCCGAGGCCGGCAGTGCGGGGCGTGACACCTCTGGCATGTTGCGCCAACACCAGTTCGAAAAAGTCGAAATGGTGTCCGTCACGCACCCCGACGACAGTGATACAGAACAAAAGCGCATGTTAAGGTGTGCCGAGAACCTGTTGGAACTGCTGAATATTCCATATCGCACGGTTGAATTGTGCACCGGCGACACCGGCTTTGGCGCGCGCCGCACCTTTGATATCGAGGCGTGGTTGCCCGGCCAAGATGCCTACCGCGAGATCAGTTCGGTCTCCACCACCGGCGACTTTCAGGCGCGCCGCATGAACGCCCGTTTCAAGCCTGCAGATGGTGGCAAGCCGCAGTTTGTGCACACGCTGAATGGATCCGGTTTGGCCGTTGGGCGCTGCCTGATTGCCGTGCTGGAAAACGGCCAGCACGCGGATGGGTCGGTGACATTGCCCGACGTGCTTGCCCCCTATTTGGGTGGCAAGACGACGCTGGGCGTGGACGGCACCCTATCCTGAGAAAAAGCGCTTTAGGCTGAGCGGGCGATAGTCTGGCAGCTCTGCCAGACGCTGGCGCGTGGTGTCGTGCAGGTCGGTGTCTTTGTCCGGCCCACTGCGCCACGCCAGCAAGTTCGTGGCGATTTCATAGACTCCGCCGGGATTGCTCAGGCGCGCCGATTCGAACCGGTGATCCGCGCCCTCAAGCCCCGGCGCTGTGCCGGAGCGATAGTGCAAATCAGGCGCTCCTTCGAGCACCCAGTGCATGGTATACCGCGACAGCGCGTCCGTTTCTGCACTGCCCCCGATGATCGCGTGATCGCCCACAAACCAGCTTTGTTGATAAGGCAGGCCCGTCGGCCCTGCCCCCGCTTGTGCGTTTAAATCATTGGTATTTTCCCACAATGTAGGTTCAAAAAACACCCGCCGCTCGTCTGACGCGACAGCGTGGCGGGCCGAAGCCACAAGGCTTGATAGCGTCATGTCGTGAAATTGGTATTGGCGGTTCCAGAACGCGGCAAGGCCGCCAAACAACGCCACAGGAATGCCGCGCGCCCCGACAGTGTCCCAGACACCAAGATAGGCGATCTTGACCAGTGGTACATCGCCGTCCCGTGCCTGTTGATCCTTAAGCGACGTCGCAAGTCTCGGCGAAATCGCCGCGCGTTCTTCGATCATGTGAGGGGTGTCGGGATGGTTTCCGGCCCCACCCGCACGATAGACCCGAAAGGCACGCTTGATGCCACTGACCGAGGTGTCGTCAACGATACCGCATTTACGGATCATCCCCGAAACAGAACGCGCCGTGAATGCACCGCGCGAAAACCCGAACAAATAGATTTCGTCCCCCGGTTCATAGACTTCGGCGATCGCCATATAGGCTGCTTTAACCTTGGCACCCAAACCCCAGCCTGTCGCCCCGCCCAGCACACGGTTCACACCGCGCCCAAGAAAGGTTTCGAACCGTTTGTCGTCGTTCACTCCCACGCCCGAAAAATATTTCACCACTTGGTCCGGCCCCGTATCCAACGCCAATGCCAGTTCAGGCAAATGGGTGGTATCGGCGATGTCGGGCGAATTCCACGTTCCATCACACAGAACAACAATGCGTTTCACGGATAAAAATCCTTGTTTGTTAAGGAGGTTGGCATAGATAATGTAACGAAATCATAGGCACAGGGCGTGCCTTGGTAAAGTCCATGAAGGGGTCAGGAATTCCATGCCTTTGCTCATACTGCTGCTGACGATTGCCTTTGCGGCCTCGACCTTGTGGGTGCCTGACTTTGGTGGCTTTGAACCCAATCGCTTTCCTATTCCGCAGAATGATCCGGCGGTGCAGCCTGCAGGCTATGCCTTTGCGATCTGGGGGGTGATCTATCTGTGGTTGCTGGTTTCTGCCGGGTATGGGCTGTTTCAGCGCCGCAATGCGCCCGATTGGGCGGATATGCGCCCTGCGTTGGCAGTGTCTCTTGCTGTGGGTGCGATCTGGTTGCCTGCCGCTGTGCTTAGCCCAGTTCTGGCAACGGTTCTGATTTGGGCGATGCTGATCCCGGCGTTGATTGCGCTGTTTCGCGCGCCGGTGTCGGACGCGACTTGGGCAAGCTTGCCCATCGGGCTTTATGCCGGGTGGTTGAGCGCTGCATCTTGTGTCGCCATTGGGTTATTACTGGCAGGCTACGGCGTGTTGGGTGACGTCCCGACGGCCATTTTGATGATAGCTATTGCGTCTGTGCTGGCCTGCGTCATACAGACCCGGCTGAACCGCGCGCCTACCTACGGGATCGCGGTGATTTGGGCGTTTGTCGGCATCATGTTTGCCGCCCCGCCCATTGTCGGCATCGTTGCCTTCATCGGAATGGCGGCCGTCGCGCTCGCTACATTGCGCGCAGCCGTCGCTATGGGGCGCCAAGCTTAACGTTCGTTGCGACGCGACGCCGAAGTATGTTTACGCAGTTTGCTTGGCGGTGCCTTCTTGCGACCCTTATAGGGGTTCGCGTCATTCTGGCCGCGCATAAAGATACGGATTGGCGTGCCCGGCATATCAAAGTCCAACCGTAAGCCGTTGACAAGATAGCGATTATAGCTGTCCGGCATTTTGTCAGGATGGCTGCACATCACCACGAAACCCGGTGGGCGTGCTTTGACTTGGGTCATATAGCGCAGCTTGATCCGCTTGCCTTGGGGCGCGGGCGGCGGGTGTGCCTCAAGCATACCACTCAGCCAGCGGTTCAGTTGTGCAGTGGTCACGCGGCGGTTCCAGACGTCATAGGCGCGCATGATTGCGTCGTGCAGGCGATCAATGCCGCGCCCGGTTTTGGCCGACACAGTGATCAACGGCGCACCTTTCAGCTGTGGCAAAAGCCGTTCAAAGCTTTCCTTGAGATCGCGCAGCTTGGCTTGTTTGTCTTCTTCGACGTCCCATTTGTTGATGGCAAGCACGACGGCCCGCCCTTCGCGTTCTGCCAAGTCGGCAATGCGCAAATCTTGCTGTTCAAACGGGATTGCGGCGTCCAGCAACACAACCACGACTTCGGCGAATTTCACCGCACGCAGACCGTCGCTGACGCTGAGTTTTTCCAGCTTTTCCTGCACCTTGGCCTTTTTACGCATACCCGCAGTATCAAAGATACGCATGGGCGTGCCGTTCCAGTCGGTGCGTAAGGAAATCGCATCGCGAGTGATCCCGGCCTCGGGGCCAGTCAACAGGCGGTCTTCGCCGACGATCTGGTTGATCAGCGTGGATTTGCCTGCATTGGGGCGGCCCACAACGGCAACCTGCATCGGTTTGGCGTTGGTGGGCATCGGGATGGCGTCAAGGTCATCCTCGTCCTCATCCAGATCGACATCGACCTCCGGGTCTGTGTCCTCAAGGCTTTGTTCATGCAGATCCACAAGCGGCTGCAATTGGGAATAAAGGTCGTTCAACCCCTCGCCGTGCTCTGCAGACATGCGGATCGGTTCGCCCAGACCAAGGTTATATGCCTCAAGCACACCCGCATCTGCCGCAGCACCTTCGCCCTTGTTGGCGGCCAACAGCACATGGGCAGACCGTTTGCGCAGGATGTCGGCGAACACTTCGTCCGTGGCCGTAACGCCCGTGCGCGCGTCAATCATGAACAAGCACACATCGGCCATATCAACAGCCCGTTCCGTCAGGCGGCGCATACGGCCCTGAAGGCTGTCGTCGGTGACTTCTTCTAAGCCCGCCGTGTCGATCACAGTGAATTTCAGGTCAGCCAAACGCGCTGCACCCTCGCGCAGATCGCGCGTGACGCCGGGCTGGTCATCGACCAGAGCAAGGCGTTTACCCACAAGGCGGTTGAAAAGCGTCGATTTACCCACATTGGGGCGGCCGACAATAGCAAGGGTCAGGGTCATGGTGACGTCCAAAGGATCAGATCAGAGGCCGCACATAGACCATAAGCGCGCCCGCGAAAAGGCCGCAAACGCGATTGCCTTTAGCGATAGGCCAGCAATTGGCCTTTGCGCGACACAACGTAAAGGGTCTGACCCGCCACAACCGGTGCAGTCGAGGCACCACTTGGGATGTCAACGATGCCTGCTAGCTTTCCCGAGACGGGGTCAAAGCTGCGCAAAACACCATCCGAAGACGCAACCAATATGCGCCCGCCGGCCAGAATTGGACCGTGGTGGGCAAAGACTTCGGATTGGCGGGTTGGTCTGTCTTTGACAAAATTCGGCAGCGGCGTGCCCCAGATGCGCGTGCCGTCGTTGGCATCAAGGCGCAGCAATTCGTTGCGATCACTGACCAGAAAGACGCTGTCGCCCACCGGCAAAACCGTATCGATGGCACCTTCATTCGCAGTCCAGATCCGTCCGCCACTGCCTGCGGATACGGCGACAGTGCGCCCAGATTGGTTGCCCACGTAAATAACGCCATCCTTGGCGATTGGACGGCCCGTCACATCACTGATTTTAGACAAAGCGCGCCCATTGCGTTCGCCCACAACTGACGATTGCCAGCGTTGCAGCCCGCCTTGGCGGAATACCGCCTGAAGATCGCCTGATCCGAAGGAAAAGACTGCCAACCCATCGACCAGAATCGGCGCAGGTGCACCCAAAATGTTGGTCGCACTTTCGGAGGTCGATACCTGCCAAGCCACGCGGCCATTGGATTTATCGAGCGCCCACCCCGTGTTGTCCCCGGACATGATATAGACCAGATCACCGAACACAGTCGGACGCCCCGACGCCGTGCCATCCAGTTTCTGTTCCCAAATCGTACGGCCCGTCGAGGTCTCAAGCGCTTTCAGCGCGCCAGCGCCGCTTGCGACATATAGAACGTCGCCCTCAACCGCGAGGCCGCCGCCCGTCGAATCGCCGTCCTCGGCGCCATCAGGCAGAACATCGACCTGCCAGAGCAACGCGCCCGATGTGGATACCGCAGACACCGTCGTCTTGGCGTCCAGCGTAAATATCCGCCCACCCGACACGACAGGGTCGGCCACGATACGGTGTTTGCGTTCATCACCCTGCCCGATGTTGACCGCAAAAACAGGCGTCAAAGATGTGTTCAGGCGTGGGTTGTCGGTGCGGAAATCTTGTGTGCCAAAGCTTTGGGTCGCATTCGCGTTCGCCACTTGTGCTGGCAATTGAATGGTGCGCGACGCTTGGGACACGGCTGCGGCTTCTTCGATGCCGGTTTGGCCTTGGCCAGTGGCAAGAATCGCGTTGATGCCTTCACGCTTACCCGGCAGGATGATTTCGCGTTCCGCGCAGGCTGCTAGCATCACCAGCGTCAGTGCGCTCAATCCCAGCATGCTCCGTTTCGATTTGACCAATGTGGTCTGCGCTCCGCCCTGCGTCATCGCCGCGCCCTCTTTATTCATTCGCGCTCTCTTCAAGCTGAGGCGCACCACCCAAAGCCACCATTGCCTGAAGGGCACGGCGTTGCAAGCCTGCGGTCGCCTCTGCATCGTCTAGGATACTTTGGAAACGGGCGATTGCGGCCTCTGAATCACCGGATTCGATGTCCAATAGTGCCAGCTGCTCTTCGGCCAACAGGCGCAGGCGGACACCCGGCACGGCCAAAGCTTCGAACCCGGCACGGCGCGTCGCGCTATCGACGGAATCGGACTGCACCAGCAACGTTTTGAAAGATGCGACCTGACGGTAAATCAGCGGCACATCTTGATTGCTCGACACAGATTGCAAGGTTTCAGCTGCCAGCGCATTTTCGCCGGCTTCTGCTTGTGCTCCGGCCGTCATAAAGGCCAAAACCGCCGCGCCTTGCGGCGTTTCGGCTGTGATGTCCGCCAATGAACTCGCGCGATCTTCGTCTTCGTCTTGGGACAGGGACGCAATCATTGCATCACCCAAGGCTTCGGCCTTGGCGGCCTGTTGCGCGCTGCGAAATTCGGAAAAACCAGCAGCCCCCACAACTCCGACGATCGCCAGCGCGGCAATCCAACCATAACGCTTGAGATAACCGTAAAGACGATCCCGGCGCACCTCTTCGGTGACCTCTTCAATAAAGCTGTCGGTGTCGCTCACGCCCCGCGCTCCCCACGTTTGCGGCGGATTTGACCCACGCCCGCGTTGTTTTCGCGCCCCTCTTAGCGCGCCTGCGAGGCCAAGCCAAGGGTGACAAATCAAGCAGACGCGTGCGGCAATTCGACATTCTTGCGGTTTTAGCCGAAAAACTGTAAACTGAACTGGTTAGTTTAGTCGCAAAAGACCATAACGCAGGCGTGAATCACGCGCGCACCCATGACGCGCGTTTCGAACAAGGAACGACTGAGATGCGAATTTTGTCCATCCTTCTGGCCATTGTGGTCGCAGTGGCATTGTATCTTTGGGTCATTGAACGCGACGCAACGCTGGCCTTTATCGCTGAGAATTTCAGCCCAGAGGCCCCAACCGAAGAAATAGCGCAAGACGCGGCACTGCCCCAAGACACGCCAGAAGACGACAATGCGCTGATCAAAGTCGTCGCCGTCACATCTTTCGCACGCGAACTGGACAGTGCGGTCATCCTGCGAGGTCAAACCGAAGCGGTACGCGAAGTGACTGTGCGGGCAGAGACCTCTTCGACCGTGCAATCCCCGCCCCTGCGCGCTGGCGCTTTTATTTCGGAAAACCAGCTGCTTTGCGAATTGTCCGTCGGCACCCGCGCCGGGGCCTTGAACGAGGCGCGCGCGCAACTGGCCGAGGCCATCGCCGGTAAAACCGAAGCCGAAAGCCGCATCCCCGAGGCCCAATCCCGCGTCATCGAAGCGCAGGCCCGCATCGATGAGGCCCTGGTCAACCGCACCGCCGCCCGCCGCCTGTCCCAAGAAGGCTTTGCCGCCGACACCCGTGTCAAAAGCACCGAAGCCAATGTGGCCGGGGCCGAAGCCACCCTAGAGGCAGCAAAATCCAGTGTGACAGCCGCGACAGCGGGCATGCAATCGGCAGATGCGCGGATCGAAAGCGCCGCCGCCGCCGTTGCGACCGCTGAAAAGGAACTAGAACGCCTTGAGATTCGTGCGCCCTTCGCGGGCGTGTTGGAAACAAGCACGGCCGAGCTGGGCGCTTTGCTGCAACCCGGTGACGTATGCGCGACCGTGATCCAGCTTGATCCGATCAAACTGGTCGCATTTGTCCCCGAAACCGAAGTCAGCCGCATCAGTGTTGGTGCAATGGGGCGCGCCCGCCTTGCCGCCGGTGGCGAAAACATCAGCGGCAAAGTGACCTTTCTTAGCCGGTCGTCTGATCCGACCACCCGCACCTTCCGGGTCGAAATGGAGGTGCCCAACACAGCACTTGATATCCGCGATGGCCAAACCGCACAAATCGACATCGACGCCCCCGGTTCCAGCGCGCACCTGTTGCCCGCCTCAGCGCTGACGCTGAATGCCGATGGGCAGCTTGGTCTGCGCACTTTGGATGAAAACAGCGTTGTGCAATTTGTGCCCGTCAACATGGTGCATGACACCGTCGAAGGGGTCTGGTTGACCGGCTTACCCGAACGCGCAGATGTGATTGTCGTCGGCCAAGAATTCGTGACGGCAGGCGTCAAAGTCGCGCCAACCTATCAGGAGCGAACCCAATGACCGGTATCGTTGATTGGGCCGCGTCACGCGCACGCATGGTGCTGGCCTTTATCGTTTTGTCGTTGGCCGTGGGCACCTTTGCCTATGTGAGCCTGCCCAAAGAGGGCGAGCCGGACATCGAAATCCCGACGTTGGTGATCTCGGTCCCGTTCCCCGGCATTTCGGCAGCAGATTCCGAAACATTGCTAATCAAACCGATGGAAACGGAACTCAGCGACCTTGACGGGTTGAAAAAGATGACGGCCACGGCGGCCGAAGGCTATGCCAACATCGTGCTGGAGTTCGAATTCGGTTGGGACAAAACCCAAGTCATGGCCGATGTGCGCGACGCGATGGACGGTGCCGAATCTGAATTTCCCGGTGGGTTCGAGGCCTATACGCTGGATGAATTCAACTTTTCCGAATTTCCCATCATCATTGTGAACCTGTCCGGCCCAGTGCCCGAACGCACAATCACGCGCGTTGCCAAAGACTTACAAGACGACGTTGAAGGCATGGATTCCGTGCTTGAGGCCTCGATCGTGGGCAGCCGCGACGAGATGGTCGAGGTTATCATCGACCCCCTGCGTCTTGAGGCTTACAACGTCACCGCCGCTGATTTGATCAACGTGGTGCAAAACAACAACCAGCTGATCGCAGCGGGCGAAGTTGAAACCGCGCAGGGGTCATTTGCGGTCAAAATCCCGTCGTCTTTCGACGATATTAGCGATATTTACGACTTGCCTGTCAAAACCAATGGCGACCGCGTGGTGACACTGGGCGATCTGGCAACGATCCATCTGACCTTCCAAGACCGGACCTCAACCGCGCGGTTTAACAGCAAAGACACGGTGGCGTTGCAGATCGTAAAGCGCAAAGGGTTTAACCTGATCGACACCGCAACAGCGGTAAAGGTTTTGCTGGCTGAAAAAGTCGATGAATGGCCCGAAGGCTTGGTTGCGGCCGTCGATGTTGGCACCTCAAACGATCAAAGTCGCGAAGTCGCGTCTATGGTTGGCCAGCTTCAGGGGTCTGTGCTGACGGCGATTGCATTGGTGATGATTGTGTCGCTGGCCGCCCTTGGCTTACGTGCCTCGATCCTTGTGGGATTTGCCATTCCGACGTCGTTTCTGCTGTGCTTTGTGCTGTTGGCGATCATGGGGATTTCGATTTCCAACATTGTGATGTTTGGCCTGATCTTGTCCGTGGGTATGTTGGTGGATGGCGCCATTGTGGTGGTTGAATATGCCGACAAGCGCCAGCAAGAGGGCGCAGGCCCCATGCAGGCCTATGTGCAGTCCGCCAAACGCATGTTCTGGCCGGTTGTGTCGTCCACCGCCACTACCCTGTGTGCGTTCTTGCCCATGCTATTCTGGCCCGGTGTTCCAGGCGAATTCATGGGGCAATTGCCTGTCACGCTGATCTTTGTTTTGTCGGCCTCACTGATCGTGGCGCTGATCTATCTGCCTGTGATGGGTGGCGTGTTGGCGCGAGTGATCAACTGGTTTTCCAGCAAGTGCAGCGGCTTTGCACGGCTGCCATTCATTGCGCATATCATGTTGTTCCCACTGGCGATCTTGTTGGTCGCTGGGCTTGTTGGCTTGCAACCCTTGATGGGACACGTGCAGGCGCAATTTGCGGGCATGGACCAACAAGATACATGGGGTTCAGTGCTGCCAAGCTTGCTGCGGGTCTTTGGTTTTAGCTTTGGCATGGTCGCGATTGTCGGACTGGCCCTTAGCGGCGTGGTCTTGGCTATTTTGTCGTTCGCGGCGCTGTTTGTGCGGTTGGGTTGGGCTGGCATGTGGGCTGGACGCAAAGTGTTTGGATCACGTGGCGGCCATGTGGCATCTGGCTATCAACGTTCCGGCTTTGGCTATTTCATGCAAGGGATCGTCGGCAATCCGATCATGCCCATCGCCATGCTGGCCGGTGTCTTTGTTTTTGTCGGCACCACGCTTGTCTATTTCATCAACAACAACAACGGCGTAGAATTCTTTGTTGAGACAGAGCCCGAACAGGCCATCGTCTATGTGATCGCGCGCGGGAACCTGTCGCTGGATGAAAAAGACGCCCTGCTGCGTCAGGCCGAAGATGTCGTTGTCAACCATCCCGGCATCCGCAGCGCGTTTTCATTTGCGGGCAATGGAGGTCTAAACGCGAACACGGGCGGGGCTGGCGCGCCGCTGGATGCCATCGGTCAAATCCAGCTGGAAACGATCCCATGGGAAGAACGCCCCGAAGCGACCGAACCGTGGTTCACGCTGCCGTTCATCAACCATACCGTTACCCGCCACGTCAAAGCCAACGCTTTTGACGGCGACACTGTGATGCAGGAATTGAACGACGCCCTGTCACAAATCCCCGGCATCCGCACCGAAGCCCTGCCCTTGGCCCAAGGTCCGGCCAGCGCCAAGCCCGTTCATTTGCGCATCAAAGGCAACAATTTCGACGACTTGTTGGCCGCCGCAGGTGCAGCGCGCGCCACCTTTGACAACCTGCCCGGCATGACCAGAGTCGAAGACACCCGCCCCCTGCCCGGCATCGACTGGCAGATCGATGTGGATGTCGAAAAGGCCGGCCAATACGGCGCAGACGTGGCGACCGTCGGCGCGATGGTACAGCTTGTGACGCGTGGTTTGTTGCTCGACACCATGCGCGTGCCATCCTCGGACGAAGAGGTCGACATCCGCGTCCGCCTGCCTGCTCAAGATCGCGTGCTGTCCACCCTTAATACGTTGAAAGTACGCACGCCCGACGGGTTGGTGCCTTTGGCGAACTTTATCTCTCGCACCCCTGTGGCCGAGTTGGCGCAGATCAATCGCGTGGATCAAACCCGCTATTTCGACGTAAAGGCCGACGTTTTGCCCGGATTGCAAAAGCTCGTCAGCAGCGACAGCGACGATGTCGAAGCGATCGCTGCCACGCTGCGCCCCTCGCCTGCCGGGGAAATCTCAGACGTAGAAGGTGCAACGTTTACTGTGTTGTCACTTGGAAAAACCGGACAAGGCATTGATCTGCAAGACGCGTTGGACAGCGGCGATCTGCGCCTTGTGCCGGTGAACCCGAACGAACGCATTGCGGAGTTAACCAAATGGCTCGATACGAACCCGCTGCCCAGCGGCATTGAAACAGAATGGACCGGCGACCAAGAAGACCAAGCCGAATCCGGTGCGTTCCTTGGCAAAGCGTTCCTTGGCGCGTTGGGGCTGATGTTCATCATTCTGCTGGCGCAGTTCAACAGCGTGTACAATTCGCTTTTGGTGCTTGGGGCCGTCATTTTGTCCACCGCAGGCGTTCTGATTGGGATGCTTGTGATGGATCAGGCGTTTTCGATCATTATGACCGGTACAGGCATTGTGGCGCTGGCCGGAATTGTTGTGAACAACAATATCGTGCTGATCGACACCTATCAGGAATACGAACGCTACATGCCCCGGATCGAGGCGATCATTCGCACCGCCCAAGACCGCATTCGCCCCGTTTTGCTGACCACTATCACCACAATGGCAGGGCTTGCGCCAATGATGTTTGGGCTGAGCCTCGATTTTGGTGGCGGCGGCTATACGATCGACAGCCCCACCGCGTTGTGGTGGAAACAGCTGGCCACAGCCGTTGTCTTTGGCCTTGGGATTGCCACCGTCCTGACGCTGGTGGTGACACCTTCGTTGTTGGCGATGCGGGTGTGGATCGTGACCTATGCCATGTGGCTCAGCCAGCTTATGGCCAAACTGTCACTTGGGCGCGCAAGCAAGGCAGCCCGCGATTGGTCGTTATCGCGTCAGACAGGCAAGATGGCCTCGCGCGAATTGGTCTGGGATTTCGACGACGAAGATGATCGCGATCCGCGCGAACCAGAATTGCCCTTTGTGCTGCCGACACCGATCAAGGCGGCAGAGTAGCAGAGTAATCGACACACGCACGCCTGATGCACTTGTGATCCCCACTTTAGCCTAGGCCAGCTAAGTTGTGGCGAAAGGCGCGGTTGGTTTCCTAAACCGCCGCACGTCGCCCGGCTTTGGGTATCGACATGTTTACACAAGAAGGCCCGAATATGGATCACGCCCGTCATTTCCATCGCTATCTCCGCAAGATCGCCGCATGCACCGTGCTGGCTTTGGCACTGTTCGCCACATTTGGCGCGCCTGCCAAGGCACAGGCCCTGCCCGACTATGTGATCGCCGAATTCGGCGCGCCGCCCCCAGCGATCAGCGGTCCACCTAATAGCGCCTTGCGCGCAGCCTTAAAGGCGCTTGTGTCGCACAGCATTGATCAGGCCAATTGGGTTTCGACCCAGACGGCCACCTTTGACACCATCGCCGCCTCAAAAGATGCGCGCGTGGTTTGGTTGTTGACTGACATGATGCGGTTTAGCTGGCGCCCGGAATTTGGCGCAGCATTGGTGCGGACAGCCACCGAGATTATCGGCCAAGACCTTGATACGCTGCGCCACAGTGCTGAAATCATCGACCACCTGATTGCGTGGGATATTCCCGCTTATCCCGGTTATTTGCGCCACAAACGGGCGGTCTATACCAACTATCTGCCCGGCATGGAGCGGATTTTTGTACGCGGCGACATCGACTGGCAACTGGTCGGCTGGGGCGGTGTTGGCATCGATGATCGCCCCTTTGGCAGCAAGGACATTTGTTCGTGCATCGCCGCAATCGACAACCCCGAAGTCAGCACAGCCGCCGAAGCCACATGGTTGAAAGACAGCGATATCGTGTTTGGTATCGAGGTGAACGGCGAATTCCGCGCCTACCCACGGCGCATCATGGAGGTGCGCGAAATGGTCAACGACACCCTTGGCGGACGCGATCTGGGCATTCCTTATTGTACGTTGTGCGGGGCGGCGCAGGCCTTTTTCACCGATGATCTACCGCGAGGCGTCAAGCGCCCAATCTTGCGCACCTCAGGTTTGTTAAGCCGATCGAACAAGGTGATGTATGACCTTAACACGTTCTCGGTTTTCGATACGTTTTTGGGCAAGGCTGTGACCGGGCGTCTTGCGCGGCGCGATGTGCAATTGAAACAGGCCACTGTGATCACGACGGAATGGGGTACATGGAAAGCGGCCCACCCGGACACCACCGTACTGATAGAAGAGCTTGCACTGGGGCGCGATTTTGATCTGCGCAACACGCGCGACGCCAATGGGCCGATCTTTCCGGTGGGCGACGTCGACCCGCGCCTGCCCGTCCAAGAAGACGTCATTGGCGTGACCACTGCGAACGGCACGCCCATTGCCTTTCGCCGTAGCGCCGCCTTTGCGGCCCTGACAGCCGGGCAATCTGTGTCCTTTCAAAACGTGCGCCTTGCGCTCGATGGCGGCGGGATCAGGGCGACAGATGCCAATGGCGGCGACCTCGGCAGTCACCAAGCGTTCTGGTTTGCATGGTCGCAATTCCACCCCGACACAGCGCTTTGGCCACAGTAAGGCGGATCAGAGGGCTTTAGCCCTCGTCCTCCGCCCAACGGCCCCGCCATCGCAACAAAAACGAAACAGATCCCGTCAACTGGCGGCGATCGCTATGTTTCTCGTTTGCGGAATCGAAACGGCTGACTATGCTGAACGCTGTAACCGACAAACACAAAATGGGTTTGCGGCAGATAAATGCGAGCACCCATGCCTAAATTCCTTCCCATCACCGCCTTGTCCAGCGCACCGTGCGTCGATGGCTTTGCGCGGGCATTGGGCATGACATGCGCAAAACCCAAGCGTCCCTGCGGCACGTGCCTACCCCAATGAGGCAGTGCATTTGACCCAGCCCCGGCTCTTTTCGCGCAAGGTTTTGCTGCGCTACATTTTTCTTATCGGATTCGTTTTGTTTGCGTGGTGGTGCATCAGCACGATCCGAGAGGTCCTAGACCTTGAAGTCACCCCAGCCAACGAACAAGACATTCGCTATGCAATCCTATTCGCCGCCTTGGCCTATATCGGCTTACTTGCCTTACCCTTCGTGCCGGGCGCGGAAATCGGGGTGGCAATGCTGGCCGCCTTCGGTTCTGGCATCGCGCCGTTGATCTACATCACTACGGTCGCCGCGATGATGCTGGCCTACGTCATCGGGCGCTTCTTTCCAATCAGCGCGCTTGAGCGTGGTTTTTCAGGCATCGGAATGCGCCGCTCTGCCGATCTTTTGGCCCGCGCAGCCCCCCTTTCACAAGAAGAACGGCTCGCCGTACTGCTTGAAGGGCGATCCCCGCGCATGCTGAAGCTGGCTTTGAAATATCGGTACATTGCCATTGCACTTGCCGTAAACACGCCAGGAAATTCCATCATTGGCGGCGGTGGCGGCATTATGATGATGGCCGGCCTAAGCGGGCTGTTTTCGCCGGGTGCGACGTTCTTAACGCTGCTTGTTGCAGTGGCCCCCGTGCCGTTGATGGTCTTTGTTCTTGGCCTGCAAATCTAAAGCCGACAGGCAGAAACGCCCCACAGGTTTTTCGCCTCGAAAAACGACCGCAAGCCGTGACGGCTTGCGTTAGCCTTCGTCATCGGACTGCTGGCGATGCCACAGTTGGGCATAGCGCCCATCACGGGCCAGCAAGGCGTCATGGGTGCCTGATTCCACAACCAACCCGTCCTCAAGCACAACGATCCTGTCGGCCTCAGCAATGGTGCTGAGGCGGTGCGCAATCGTCAGCACTGTGCGCCCCTCGCCTGCTGCATTAAGGGCGTCCTTGATCTCTTGTTCGGTTTCGGTATCAAGCGCACTTGTCGCCTCGTCCAACAATAAGATGGGCGGGTTTTTCAGCAATGTGCGCGCAATACCCACGCGCTGCTTTTCGCCTCCGGACAGCTTCAAGCCACGTTCCCCCACGGTGGTCTGATACCCATCTGGCAAACGTTGGATAAAATCGTGGATTTGTGCGGCCTTGGCAGCAGCAACGATGTCTGCTTCGCTCGCATTGTCGCGCCCATAGGCGATATTGTAGTGAATCGTGTCGTTAAAAAGCACCGTGTCCTGCGGGACGACGCCGATGGCGGCGTGCAGACTTTCTTGGGTCACGTCGCGAATGTCTTGACCATCGATGCTCAACGCGCCGTCGCCCACATCGTAAAACCGAAACAGCAAGCGCCCGATGGTGGATTTGCCTGACCCGGTCGATCCGACAATGGCCACCTGTTCTCCGGGCTCTGCCACAAGACTGACGCCCTTTAGGATCGCGCGTTCAGGGTCATAGCCAAAATGCACATCGCGCAACTCTACCCGTCCGCCCGTGACGTTCAAAACAGGAGCCTCCGGTTTGTCTGTCACTTCGGCGGGCTGTTCGAGCAGATCAAACATCTGCCCCATATCCACAAGCGCCTGACGGATTTCGCGGTAGACGGTGCCAAGGAAATTCAGCGGCATAGTGATCTGAATCATGTAGGCGTTGACCATTACAAAATCGCCCACCGTCAGGGTCCCGTTCTGCACCCCAACTGCGGCCATAATCATAATGCCAACAAGGCCCGAAGTGATAATCACCGACTGTCCAAAGTTCAAAAACGCCAAGGAATAGTTGGTCTTAACCGCCGCTTCTTCGTAACCCGCCATTGCCGCGTCATAACGCTTTGCTTCGCGGGATTCCGCGCCGAAATATTTGACGGTTTCATAGTTCAGCAAACTGTCGATCGCCTTTTGATTGGCGTCCGTGTCCTGATCGTTCATCACACGGCGCAGTTTGACCCGCCATTCGGTCACCGCGAATGTAAACCAGACGTAAATTCCAATCGTGACACTTACAATCAACAGATACCACGCATCAAAAAGGATCGTCAGGATGATCCCAATCAACACTAGTTCCAGAACCAACGGTCCGATGGAAAACAGCAAAAACCGCAGCAGAAATTCAACGCCTTTCACACCGCGTTCGATAATCCGCGACAGCCCACCTGTCTTGCGCGTGATGTGATACCGCATGGACAGGCGGTGAATGTGCTGGAATGTCTCAAGCGCAAGCATACGCAATGCTCGTTGCCCCACGCGGGTAAAGATCGCGTCCCGCAGCTGCTGAAAACCGACCGTCATTAGGCGCGCAAACCCATAGGCAAGGGTCAGCCCCACAGCGCCCAGCGCAAGTGGCGACACGCCGCTATCCGCCAATGCATCCACTGCATTGCGATAGATGATCGGCGTATAGACCGAGATCAGCTTGGACACGACAAGCGCGATAAGCGCCAGCACGACACGCTTTTTGACCCAAGGCATGTTGTCAGGCCAAAGATAGGGCGCAACTTTTCGAATCGTGCGCAACCCCGAAGCCCGTTCGGCGCGCTCTGACGAAGTCGGACCACCTGGCGGTGGCGTCGCCGCATTGCCCCGCGGGGCAGAGGAAGCAGTCGTGTCAGCAGGCATAAGTCACGTCCTTCAAGGTCAGACGTGACTACTTAGTTCAGCCCGTGGCGATAGACCAGTGCCGCGGCCTAATTTGGAAGGTCAAAAACCTGCCCAGGAAAGATCAGATCAGGGTCGCGGATCCGGTCTTTGTTGGCCTCAAACAGTTGTACATACAGCCGCCCCTCGCCGTAGCGGTCGCGCGCAATGGCCCACAACGAATTGCCAGCCTGAACCGTGATGCGTTTAGCCGCTTCGGCTTCGTTATCGCTTTGTGCCAGAATCGCGGGATCTTCGCGCCGGAACGGCGTTTCCACACGGCTGGTCACTTCGCCCGCTTGATCCAGTTCATCCACGCGCAGTGTATAAACACCGGTGTCGATCTGCGGTAACTCGCCCCGCCAATCCCCATTGGTGTCCACGTCCAGATCTGCGATCGGGCGGTTATTGACATAAACACGCACCACTTCCGCCTCGGATTGGGCGCGCCCGGCAAGTTGCACATCGCCTTCCACCGAATAGCTAATCGTATCAAGCGCAATGTTTTCCAGCACTTCCGGACGCGCATTGCTAAGCACTTCGACACCTTCAGCAGTGGATTTCAGCACCAAAGGAGCCGTAGCCTCTGAGGTGTCGTTGCTTGCCACCTGTTCGGGTGCGGCAGCTTCCGGTGCATCTTCCGTAGCAACCTGTTCTGTGGCGGTGGCCTCCGGTGCATCGTCCGTTGCGACCTGCTCTGGTGCCGCAGGTTCCGGTGCGTCATCAGTTGCAACCTGTTCTGGCGCAGCAGGTTCCGGTGCATCACCTGTTGCAACCTGTTCTGGTGCGGCGGCCTCTGGTGCATCATCCGTAGCGACCTGCTCAGGGGCGGCAGGTTCCGGTGCATCATCCGTTGTGACCTGCTCTGTGGCGACGACTTCCGGTGCATCGTTCGTTGCAACCTGTTCTGGTGCGGCGGTCTCCGGTGCGTCATCCGTTGCAACTTGCTCTGGCACGACAGCTTCCGGTGCGTCATCCGTAGCGACCTCTTCTGGTGCGGCAGTTTCCGGTGCATCGTCCGTTGCAACTTGCTCTGGTACTGCAGGTTCCGGTGCATCGTCGGTTGCGACTTCCTCTGGTGCAACAGCTTCCGGCGCGTCGGCGGCTTCAACCGCCTCAGCTTCGGGTGCAGGATCGTCAACAGCGTTTGCGGCATCCTCGGGTACTTCGGGTGCAGGCTCTGTAAGCGCGGCAACAACGTCTTGTTCTGTGTTTTCCGGCGTGGCCTCTGTCGCCGCAGGGTCGGACACCTCAGCCACATCATCCGTGGCGGCATCAGCTTCAACAGCGGCGACTTCGGGTTCTGGGCTTGCGTTTTCCGCTTCGGGCGTGGGGTTCGCTTCTTCTGGCTCATCTGCCTGCGCCACCGTTTCAGGAGCAGCCGCCGGTTGGGGCGCAAGGATGACTTCATCAAGCGAAGCCACGTCTTCACCATTCAAACGTTGAACAAGGGACAAAACTTGCGCCTTGGGGCTTGGAGGCAGGATCGTGATAGCCGCAAAACTGCCGCCAGAATCTGCGGTGACGGTCGTATTCTCTGTCCCGTCCAGCAACACAGATACAGCACTGTCCGGAGCAGCGCGCCCGGCGATGATCGTCAACCCATCCGCTTCCAAGCGGACTTCGTCAATCGAAGGCGGCGCAATGGATGCAACATCAGGCGATTCCACTGGCACAACCGGTTCAGGAACCTCAGCCACCTCAGGTGTCACCGCGGCTTCGACCACGGCTTGGGTTTCAGGCGCTGTGTTTGGCGGGTCAATCCGACTGTTTACATAGACCCCCGCCGCAATAGCCACGACAGCCACAACGCCCGCACCACCCACAAGGGCACCATTGCTTCCCGCAAAAACCGCCAGTTTCGACATTCTCACCCACTCCCGCGCCCCAATTGGGCCAGCTTCGTTGCGCTTCCTTAGCAGGCGACATTACAAGGGTCAAAACACGGCTGTTATTCCACGCCACTTTCATGCGCTGTCTTAAGGAACTGTTGTTATGAACCCATTGTCCGTTTGCGTCTTTTGTGGTGCCCGCACAGGTAATGACCCTGCCTTCGCGGCCGAAGCTGAACAGTTGGGTCAGGGCATTGCCGCGCGCAACTGGCGGCTGGTCTACGGTGCCGGCGACGTCGGGCTGATGGGCACAGTGGCACGCGCGGCGCAAAAGGCCGCCGGCGACACGTTCGGGGTGATTCCGCGCCATCTGGTGGAATGGGAAGTCGGTAAAACGGATTTGACGCGTTACGTGGTCACCGAAACCATGCACGAGCGCAAAAAAGTCATGTTCATGAATTGCGATGCCATTGCCGTGCTGCCCGGTGGCGCCGGGTCGCTGGACGAGCTGTTCGAGGTGCTGACATGGCGTCAGTTGGGGTTGCACGAAAAACCAGTGATTTTGATCAACACAAAAGGCTATTGGGATCCGTTATTGGTGTTGATCCGGCACGTGATCGACAATGGTTTTGCCGACGTCAGCCTGATGGACTTTATCCAAGTGGCGACGGACAGCGCCCAAACTCTGGACCTGCTGGCCGCATCACCAAGCTAGACGCGCTAGTTTTGATCCAGAAACGTTTTTCGGTTCGCGCTTGTTTTGTTACCGTCTGCGGTCAGCAATGCGTGCGTGCCGCCGCAGTTTTCAACCTTGTCCAATTCGTCTTGCCCATTGTCAGAAAATTGTTTGCCCACAAGGCGCTGGCAAGACACGTCAATGTGGTAGACCAATCCCTTGATATGCTGATCTTTAAGCTGCCATGTCTGGGCATCTTCAACCGACATTGACGCATTCACAGACCGAAGCAGCGCGCGAATGGCTCGTTCAGCAAATTCATCTGAAATCTTAACGTTCTTTCCTGTTCGAAACTCTTCCAATTCGTCTTTTAATCCCGCGCATTCCGGTTGTTCAAATCCACACGCTGCGTTTACCGCATCCGCATAGACGACAATTGTATCGCGGTAGGTGGCCAATGCGCGGCGCGCGACGGGAAAGACACGTTTGCCATGCCTGATGACACCCAGATAGTTTAACTCGACAATGTCTTCAGCAAGCCCATCCAATTCCGCGGCGTTTAGCACCAGTTTTGACAGCGAATACAGCGTGCTTTGCATTTCTCTTGAATGCGCCTCAAAAGCGAAAGCTGAATTGAAATCATCCGTGGCGTCGGCGTTTTTCAAACCGCAATTTACAGATGTGACGGCGGGCACTGTGCTGCCTTGGGCCTTTTCAGGTGCGCTGAACCGGCTTGCATTCAAGCATGACGTATCCGGATTGGACGCCGCGCGCATACGGGCGAGTACATCATAACCGGAGTTGATCAACACAGCCGCAGATTTCGCCTGCGACGAGGTTTCGGTAAAGTCCGCCGCCAAAGGGGCAAGTATGGTCAGGCTCATAAGATACCGATCCGCCCTTTGACGTTGTGATCGGGCCTCGAATATCTTTTCATCCGCAATGCGTTCGACACGCCCACCGGGGTAGCCCGCTTCGTCTCGTAAAAAATCACATGCAGGTAGAAACGCCAAAATAACGACGGCAATTAAATTTTTCATAAACCTCCCCCAAGGTTATTTGGTAAATATATTGTCAAATATAATCTACATTAACAAAATAAATCATTTACTCAATAAAAAAGGCTTTGGTAAATCCAAAGCCCTTCAGCGCATTACAGGTTAAGCACCTGCATATGCGATTCAAAAAATCACATGCGGGACGCTACGTTCTCCCAGTTTACAAGGTTGTCCAGGAAGTTCGTCAGGTACACTGGGCGCTTGTTGCGGAAATCGATGTAATAGGAATGTTCCCACACATCACAGCCCAAAAGCGCTGTCTGGCCAAAACACAGCGGGTTCACGCCGTTTTCCGTTTTGGTTACTTTCAAAGCGCCATCGGTGTCTTTGACCAACCAGCACCAGCCGGACCCAAATTGCCCAGCGCCTGCGGCCGAAAACTCGGACTTGAACGCGTCAACCGACCCAAAGCTTTCGACAAGCGCTTTTTCCAGATCACCCGGCATCGCGTTGCCGTTCGGGCCCATCATTTCCCAGAACTGGTTGTGGTTCCACAACTGGCTGATGTTGTTGAAGATACCGTTCTGCGCGACCGATTTGGCGTCATATGTGCCGACAATGATCTCTTCTAAAGACTTGCCCGCCCATTCCGTGCCCTCAATCGCTTTGTTGCCATTGGTGACATAGGCGTTGTGGTGCAGGTCGTGGTGGAATTCCAACGTTTCGGCAGACATGCCTTTGGACGCCAGCGCGTCGTGGGCATAAGGAAGATCGGGAAGTGAAAAAGCCATGAGGGCCCCCTTTTTACGGTTATGAAAGGCGATGTGTTTGCTCATGCCAAATGAAGGGCGCGAGGGGGCTTCGTCAAGGCCATGTCCGCGCCACAGGCGGCATTTGCGCAATTGTCGCGCATTCAACCGTGACCCCACGCCCTCGAAGCATCAGAAATAGTCGACGCTTGAACCTTTTTGTGCCGCCACCTTCAGCAGATCAAACATGTATTGCGCGTTCGATCGAAAGCAGACGATTTCGAACCTGTCTTCGTCCTGCATCCAAAAGGCGGCAGGCACCTGCGTCATGCGGGTTCTACGAAACCTGCCGATTGAAAACGCCTTGGGGCTGACATCAACGGGGGCGAGTTTGGCCATCACATCCCGCGCGCCCTGCCCGCTGACGCGAAACATCGCGCGCGCATCTGATACGTCCACAGCCAACGCGTGCACTTTGGCCAGCGCCTTGTTCAGCTTGGCCAAGTTGGCGGCGACCTCAACGTAGGGGCACAGGATCAACACCTCGTCCGCTGACATCCAGCACAAACCACTGTCGCCGTTGCAATTGGCCCCCCCGGCTTCGGGCATTTTGACGCCCGCAACGCGGGTGGCGGCCTTGATCACTTTCGACGCGCTCAGATCGCCCCGCAGGGTGATCATGCCTTGCAAGGGGGCCTCGGAAATCGCGGCGATCCCATCGGACCAAGCGGCCCCGTTTAGGGCTGTCACAGCATTAGACATCCTGTTTTTCCCCTTTTGGATCGTAAAACACTGGGCTGACGATGCGCGCGGTATAGGTTTTGCCATCGGTGCCCGGAAACTCCAGCTCTTCGCCCATGCGGTCCGGCCCATGCAGTACCAGCCCCATCGCAATCCCTTTCCCCAAGTTGGGTGAATGATAGGACGACGTCACGCGCCCCTGCACATGGCGCTGCCCATTGGCATTGCGCCCCTGCGCCACTGCATAGGCGCCATCCGGCAACACTGAACCATCCGTGGTTTCCAGCCCCACCAGTTTCCAGCGTTCAGGGTCCGCCATATGACTGCGCAGATGGGCCCGCTTGCCCAAATAGTCGTCTTTCTTTTTCGACAAGGCCCAGTGCAGCCCCAAATCTTGCGGGATCACGGTGCCATCGGTTTCATCCCCGATCATGATGAACCCTTTTTCGGCGCGCAAAATATGCAGCGCTTCAGTGCCATAGGGCATCACGTTATGGGGTGCGCCAACGGTCATCAACGCATCCCAAAACGCCTGCCCCTCGCTGGCGCGCACGGCGATTTCATAGCTGAGTTCACCCGAGAACGAGATGCGATAGACCCGCACGTCAAAGCCGCCAATCGTGCCATCAGCCCATTCCATAAAGCCAAGCGCGTCCTTGGACACATCCATGCCGCCAAGCGTTTCCAATGCGATGCGTGCCTTGGGACCAACAACGGCGATTTGGGCGTATTGTTCCGTGACATTGGCAACGTAAACATCCCAATCCCACCACTCGGTTTGCAGCCATTCTTCCATGTGGCCATGGATGCTTTCGGCGCCGCCTGTTGTCGTGTGGCACAAAAATGTGTCGTCATCGATGCGTGCCACAACGCCGTCATCGACCAGAAACCCGTTTTCGCTACACATCAGGCCATAACGGCATTTGCCCGGCTTCAACGTGCTCATCATATTGGTATAGAGCATATCAAGGAATTTGCCCGCGTCCGGCCCCTTGACGATGATTTTGCCAAGGGTTGAGGCATCCAGCAGACCAAGGTTTTCGCGGGTGTTCTTGGTTTCGCGCATCACCGCGTCATGCACAGTCTCGCCGTGCCGAACATAGGCATAGGGGCGGCGCCATTGGCCAACGGGTTCCCAATCGGCACCGTTCGCTTGATGCCAATCATACATCGGCGTGCGCCGGATCGGTTGGAATACGTCGCCGCGCGCTTCGCCCGCGATCGCGCCCATCGAAATCGGGGTATAAGGTGGGCGGAACGTCGTGGTCCCTGTTTGCGGAATAGGTTGATCCAGTGCATCAGAAAGGATCGCAAGACCATTGATGTTGCTTAACTTTCCTTGATCCGTCGCCATGCCCAACGTCGTGTAACGCTTGGCATGTTCAACGGATTCAAATCCTTCTTGTGCAGCCAGTTGCACGTCAGACACTTTGACGTCGTTTTGATAATCAAGCCACGCCTTACTGCGCAAAGCGATGCCTGCACCTTGGGGCATCAACCAGACGGGGGCCATTGGGGCTTCGGTCACGCTGTCTGCATTGGGTGCACTGACTTTGGCCGGAGCAAAACCTGTCGTGCGCGCCGCCGCGTGCCCTTTGGCATGCGCATCCCCGAGGATTTCTGTCAGCCCAAAATGACCGTTTGCAGACCCGGCAACACTGACAAAGGCAGCGCCATCCGCGCCGGTCGGTGCTTTGTCGACATCGGGGCGGAACATGGCAAAATCATTGTCCCACAGCAGCTTACCGCCACAATGAGACCACAAGTGCACCACGGGCGACCAACCACCCGACATGGCCACAGTATCGCATGCGATCTCTTCAAGCACGGCACCCTCGCCTGCTTGCGCACAGACGGCGACGCCGGTGACGCGTTTGGTCCCAAGGACCTTTGCGCCCCCGTGTCCTAGCATTACGCGTATACCCGCGGCCTTTGCTTGTTCTATCAGCGGGCTATCGGTGGATGGCGCGCGTGCATCCAGAATGGCGGGCACGCTTAAACCTGCTGTTTTTAGGGTAATTGCGGTACGATAGGCGTCGTCATTGTTGGCCACAACGACCGTGCGGTCCCCCGGGCTGACACCATAGTTCACCACATAATCACGCACAGCTGAGGCCAGCATGACACCCGGCACATCATTGCCCGCAAAGCTAAGTGGGCGTTCAAGCGCGCCTGTAGCGGTGATCACATGGCCTGCCCGGATGCGCCAAAGGCGATGGCGCGGACCGTCTACATCTGCCAAATGATCCGTAAGCCGTTCATATCCCAACACATACGCGTGGTCATAAACACCTGCACCCATGGTGCGGTTGCGCAAAGTGACGTTGGGCATGGCAGAGAGTTCGGACACCAAAGTGTCCACCACCTTGTCCACCGGCGCGCCATCGACAGCGCCCCCGTCAACGGGCGCCCGCCCGCCAAATTGCGCGGTTTGCTCAAGTACAAGCACCTGCGCGCCCGTGGCCGCCGCGGCCTTGGCCGTTGTCAAACCTGCAATGCCCCCACCAATCACCAACACATCACAAAAAGCGTGGAAGTGTTCATATGTGTCGCCGTCCCGTTCTTTGGGCGCTTTGCCAAGGCCCGCGGCATGGCGAATGAACGGTTCATAGACATGTTTCCACAAGGGGCGCGGATGGATGAACATTTTGTAATAGAACCCGGCAGGCATAAACCGCGCCAGCTTGGCGTTGATCGCGCCCACATCAAATTCAAGGCTAGGCCAGTGGTTTTGACTGGTGGCTGTCAACCCGTCAAACAGCTCCGTTGTGGTGGCCCGTTGGTTGGGTTCAAAACTGTCGCCGTCCCCAAGGTTCACCAGCGCGTTGGGTTCTTCGACGCCGCTGGCGACGATGCCACGTGGGCGGTGATATTTGAACGAACGCCCCACCAGCATCTGGTCATTGGCCAAAAGCGCAGAGGCAAGCGTGTCGCCCTCAAACCCTTTTAGGGTTTTACCGTTAAAGGTGAACTGGGCGGGCTTGTCCTTGTTGATAAGGCGGCCACCTGTGGACAGTCGTGTGCTCATGTTCGGGCCTTTGTAGCAGCAGAGGTGTCGGAGCCTCCGGCGGGAGTTTTTCTTGCAAGATGAAGTTGGATCACGAGAAATCCCCCCACGACCAGCCCGGGCGCTTTTCGCTGATTTTGTCACGCAGGTCCCTGGGCGGTTCCAGCGTTTGCGCGGGGTATGTGCCGAACACTTCCAACGTCGTGGTACAGCGCGCCACATGGAACCATTTGCCGCAACCATAGACATGGCGCCAGCGTTCAAAGTGCACACCTTTGGGGTTTTGACGGGTGAACATGTAGCCCTCAAAGTCATTGTCGCTAGAACCGGGACCAAAGCGTTTCAGGTGTGCTTCTCCGCCTGCGTGGAATTCGGTTTCTTCGCCGGTTTGGCCGCAGCACGGACATGTCAGGATCAGCATATGTGCGCTCCTATTTTAGTGGAAAACGCAAAAAAAACGGACGTCAAATGACGCCCGCCAAGTGGGGTGTAAAGAAT
The DNA here is from genome assembly GCF_039940735.1 of Tateyamaria sp. GTDB lineage: Bacteria > Pseudomonadota > Alphaproteobacteria > Rhodobacterales > Rhodobacteraceae > Tateyamaria. Next base: position 69,001 of record NZ_JBDVGB010000073.1, on the reverse strand, counting down.
GGGTGGGGTTGTGTCAGTCGACGGCCGGGAGGACCGGCGACTGCACAGCCGGCGTGATCGCATTGTCGTTTGGCTGGTCGGTCCCAAACGATCCGATAAGCGCGATGAACGCGACAATGCATACAACGACAACAAAGGCGATAAGCACGCCCCGCCCGCTGGTGCCGCTGGACCGGCTAAAGTTTGCGTGTGAATTGTCTGACATGATGGTTGCTCCTGTCTGTGAGCCTCCATCAGCGCAGCTTTGGCATTTGGTGCAATCATAGCGGGCCGAGCGCCATCAAACGGGCCAAGCTTAGCCGATTTCACTGGATTGCGCGGGCTGCGTCCCGCTGATTTTGAGAAAAAACGCCCAAGCATGTGTTTGGATGACATTCGCATCAGTGCGCCACCCCTGCTGCGACACTTTCGTCGATGAACTTGCCTGCGCGGAAGCGATTCAGTGAAAATTCATCCGTCAGCGGTGAATGCCCTTTGGCCATCAACTCTGCCATGGCCCAACCCGAACCCGGGATCGCCTTGAACCCGCCGGTGCCCCAGCCACAGTTGACGAACACGCCCTCGACCGGGGTTTTGGATAGAATGGGCGAGCGGTCACCCGTTACATCCACAATCCCGCCCCATTGCCGCAGCATTTTGAGGCGTGAGATCATCGGGAAGGTTTCGATCAGGGCGCGCACGGTTTCTTCGATATGGTGGAAGGATCCGCGTTGGGTGTAGTTGTTGTAGCCATCCGTGCCGCCGCCAATCACCATCTCGCCCTTGTCGGATTGTGACATATAGCCGTGCACGGTGTTGGCCATCACAACCACATCCATGCAGGGTTTGATCGGCTCAGATACCAACGCTTGAAGTGCGACAGATTCGATGGGAAGGGAAAAGCCCGCCATATTCGCCACATCGCCCGAATGGCCGGCCACCACGATGCCTAGTTTGTCGCAACCGATGGCACCGTTGGTGGTGTCAACGCCGACGACTTTGCCGTTTTCGCGCCGAATGCCTGTGACTTCGCACTTTTGGATCACGTCCATGCCCATATCGGAACAGGCCCGTGCATAGCCCCACGCCACAGCGTCATGGCGCGCTGTGCCGCCGCGCGCTTGCCACAGGCCACCCAACACAGGATAGCGCGGGCCGTCGATGTTGATGATCGGCACCAATTCTTTGACCTTTTCGGGGCCGATGAATTCGGTCGTGACCCCTTGCAACGCGTTGGCGTGGGCGGTGCGTTGATAGCCGCGCACTTCGTGTTGGGTTTGGGCCAGCATAATGACGCCGCGCGGGCTGAACATAACGTTGTAGTTCAAATCCTGAGACATCGTTTCGTATAGGCTGCGTGATTTTTCGTAAATCGCAGCGGACGGATCTTGCAGGTAATTGCTGCGAATGATGGTAGTGTTGCGCCCAGTGTTACCGCCGCCAAGCCAGCCTTTTTCAAGGATAGCGACGTTGGTGATGCCAAAATTCTTGCCCAAGTGATAGGCCGTGGCCAGCCCGTGCCCGCCTGCCCCAATGATGATCGCATCATATTTGGCTTTCGGTTCAGGCGCGCGCCATGCGCGTTCCCAACCTGCGTGATAGCGCGCCGCTTCGCGGGCGATGGCAAATGCTGAATATCGTTTCATGGGGCGGCGCGCTCCGGCAGTGGAATCGATTGGCGTAGACGTGTTTGTGTAATGACGTGTTGTGTAAAGAAAAAGGCCCGCATGGGCGGCACTTTTTATCAAATTTGCGACACGAGGCAGCGCCCAACTGACAAAGCTGTGTCCAAATGCGGCGCAATGCCTCTTTTGTCGACGCATTCCAGAGGCTACACCACAGGAGGTTTTGAGAAAAAAGGGGGCGTTATGCTGTTTTGGGCTATTACGGGATTGCTGACGCTTGTGGTTGTGGCTGCGCTGGCGCGTGCGCTGATGCGTGGTGGCGAAGATGCCCGGCCGCCTGCGGCCTATGACTTGGCCGTTTACCGCGATCAGTTAAAAGAGGTGACGCGTGACCTTGAGCGCGGCGTCATCTCCGCAGCTGATGCCGAGCGGACCCAAACTGAAGTGTCCCGCCGTATTCTCGCGGCGGACGCGGCCCAAAAACGCCATGAAGATACAACAAAACAGGGGCGCGGTGCGCCAGTTGTTGTGGGTGTCACAGCCTTGGTTTTGGCTGTCGGTGCCTTTGCGATGTATTCTGAGCTGGGCGCGCCAGGTTACGGTGATCTGGCGCTTTCTGATCGTATTGAAAGCGCTCGCATTTTACGCGCAGAACGCCCGAGTCAAGCAAGTGCGGAGGCCAGCGTGCCCGCCGCGCCCGCTCCCGATGCCAGTACTGATTATACCGCCCTTGTTGTGCAATTGCGCAATGCTGTGCAAACACGGCCTAATGATCTGCAAGGTTTCACCTTGCTCAGCCAAGCCGAAGCCCGCCTTGGGAACTTTGCGGCGGCCCATGCGGCAAAGGCGACTGTCCTTTCGCTTAAGGGACAGGACGTTTCGGCCACAGATTATTCTGAACATGCCGACCTGATGATTTTGTCTGCGGGGGGATATGTGTCGCCCGAAGCCGAAGCGGTCTTGGAACAAGCACTTGCCTTGAACCCCGGTGACGGGCCGTCGCGCTATTACTATGGTTTGATGATGGCGCAAACCGGGCGGCCTGACACGGCCTTGCGCATCTGGGATCAGTTGCTGCGTGAAGGCCCCCCGGATGCGCCGTGGATTTCGCCAGTCAGCGCCCAAATCGACGACATGGCAGAACGTGCAGGTGTGGACTATGCCCGCCCTGCCATTGGAACGGGTCGCGGCCCAACGGCTGCAGATATCGATGCGGCCAGCGACATGAGCCCGGCTGAGCGCATGCAAATGATCCAAGGTATGGTCGAAGGCCTAAGTGAGCGGCTGGCCACCGATGGCGGCCCGGCAGAAGAATGGGCGCAGTTGATCTCGGCCCTTGGCGTTTTGGGCGAGTTTGAAAGATCGCGTGCGATTTTCGAGAACGCAAAACAGGTGTTTGCCGAGGATCCCGGCGCGATGGATATCCTTAACAACGTGGCGGATCGGGTTGGTTTGGAGTGATCACGGACGATATACACGATTTTACGGCTGCCTTGCCTGACATGCGCCCGCTGATGGGCCTTGATCTTGGCGACAAGACCATTGGCGTGGCCGTCAGTGACACCTATCAATCTGTGGCGACACCCTTGGAAACCGTACGGCGCAAAAAGTTTGGGCTGGATGCAGCGCGCCTTGTGGAACTGATCGGCGCACGTCACGTCGGCGGTGTCGTTCTGGGCCTGCCTCGCAATATGGATGGCAGCGAAGGACCGCGATGCCAATCCACCCGCGCCTTTGCCCGTAACTTTGCCAAACTTTGGGACGGGCCCGTGACCTTTTGGGACGAACGCCTAAGCACTGTGGCGGCGGAAAGAGCGCTGTTGGAGGCGGATACGACCCGCAAGCGTCGCGCAGAGGTGATTGACCATGTGGCTGCGGGTTATATCCTGCAAGGGCTGCTGGACCGGCTGGCTGTCATCAAGAGGTCGACATGAACGACAACGATCAAGCGGCGCGTTCAGCGCGCGACATCCCCGTCTGGACCCGCAACGAGGTCGAAAGCCCTTGCGTGCAGATTTGCGTGATCCACCCCGAAACGCGCCTGTGCGCAGGGTGCGCGCGCTCGATCGATGAAATCGGCGCTTGGGGCGGAATGAGTTCTGAAGAACGCCGCGCCATCATGGCCGATCTTCCAAAGCGCGAGGCGGCCCCAAAAGGGCGTCGTGGTGGGCGCAGTGCCCGGCTGAAACGCTGAGCCTGAGACTGATGCAGTCTCCGGCTGGATTTCGAGGCGAAACCCGACCTTGGAAACCGCATCGGTTTCCAGCCGGTCTCTGAGTCAGAGACCGTTACCCGAGCCAATCGCGCGCTTTTGCGAATTCGGGCCGAAAGAATGCAATCATGCGCCCCGGCCCCGCCCCACTTTCCCATGGCGCAGTGCCATGCAGCGCGAAGCGGTGGATCAAAAACGCGTCCCCCGGTCTGGCACGGATCGCAACCGGCGCGCATGTTTCAAACACCTTTCGCCGCGCCACGTGATAGGCCTGCGTTAGATCAACCTTGTTAAGGTCTTTGTCCCCTACGGCATCAACCAAGGCATGCTGCATAATCTTATGACTGCCCGGCCACACGACCGTCGGGGCCGCCGTCGCATCATTCAATGGGACACCCAGAATATAGGCATGAAACTCGCGCGCAAAGCGGCGGCGTGCGGCACCTTCAAGCAGCAACCCATCTACATGAGCTGCAAACCGATCGATGCGGTAACGATGATTGGCCTCGGACTGCGCTGCGTCGCGTTTGGGATACCCCGGATAAACGATCGACAGTTGGGCTGCGTGCAACGTGATGTCGGGCACAACGTCGCGCCATGCGCCCCCTAATGCAACGCCGTTGATACTGCCGTCCTTCGCATTGGGCAGCACATCCACACCCACAAACCAAGTATCCCCATGACGCAATTGTTGCGCGCGCACCACCGGGTCACTGGCAACAGACACAGCCACCGGATAGGCGGCCTTTACCCAAGCGGAAACCTCTGGGTCCGCGTGAAAGACAGCAAACCCGTCTTGCGAAATCTGGTTTACCTTATCCAAAGACAGCCTTACGCAACATATTCAGCGCCACAAACACAAGGAACACAGCAAATACCCGCTTCAGCGGGCCCGGATCCATCGCGTGTGCCAGTTTTACCCCCCAAGGGGCCGTGATCAACGTCATCGCGATGATAACAAAGAATGCAATCAAGTTAACCGCGCCAATGGTAAAGGGCGGCACCGGGCCGCTCATATCCACCAGCAAAAACCCGATCACTGCGGGCACTGCAATCAGCACCCCAAACCCTGCCGCCGTCGCCACGGCGCGGTGAATGGGCACTGCAAACAGGCTCATCAGCGGGACACCAAAGCTGCCCCCGCCAATGCCCATCAGAACCGATAAAAAGCCCATGCCCGGCGACAAGGCCGCACGGCCCAATCCCGTCGGCATAGCCGCACCCAATCGCCACTCCTTGCGGCCAAAGCCCATGTAAAGTCCAACACTCAACGCCAGCACGCCAAAGATCGCCTGCAACGTTGTTGTGCGCAGCTGCGCCACCACCAGCATCCCCACAACCGCGCCGATCACGATGCCCGGCGCCCATGTGCGCAGGATTTGCCAATCCACGGCACCCTTTTTGTTGTGCCCATGCACGGATCGAACCGATGTCACGATGATTGTGGCCAAAGACGTGGCCAAACACATCTGCATCAACCCCGGCCCATCATAGCCAAGCACTTGAAACGCATAGAAAAACGCAGGAACCAAGACGATACCACCGCCCACACCCAGCAGACCTGCTAAAACACCGGCAAAGGCACCGATGACCGCCAAAAGCACCAACATCTGAAGAACAAGGAACGTATCTGGCACAGGTGTCGCTTTCTTTTTAGGGCAACGCCTGTCTACACCGCTTTCGCCACCGGAGCCAGAGCAGTGACATGGCTGAGTGCGGCCAAAACAAGCTCGGGTCCGGCACCGGGTCGCACGGCTCCTTCACTCAAGGTCCGCCGCCATGCCCGCGCACCCGGGCGCCCTGAAAACAGACCCAACATGTGCCGCGTGATTTGATTAAGCCGACCACCCACCGTCAGATGCGCCTCGATATATGGCAACATGGCCATCACGGCCGCTTCGGCGTTGCTGTCTTCATCTTGCCCAAAAACCCGCCTGTCTGCCTGCGCCAGAATGTCCGCCGGTTGGTGATAAGCAGCCCGTCCGATCATCACCCCGTCAAGACCCATATCAAGCAGGTCAAGCGCCTGATCCAAAGTTTCCACCCCGCCATTGATCGAAATATGCAGATGTGGAAACAACTGCTTCATACGCATCACAAGATCATAGTCCAAAGGCGGCACATCACGGTTTTCCTTGGGGCTTAGGCCCTTTAACCAAGCTTTGCGCGCATGGATCGTCACCCGGTCACACCCAGCGGCGATGATGCGGGCCAGAAATTCGGGCAGCACTTCTTCGGAGTCTTGTTCGTCCACGCCTATGCGGCACTTAACGGTTACCGGCACGTCAACCGCGGCCCCCATTGCAGATACACAATCCGCCACGCGCGCCGCATCTCGCATCAAAACCGCACCAAACGTACCAGATTGCACGCGATCAGAAGGGCAACCACAATTGAGGTTGATTTCATCGTACCCCGCCTCTGTCCCAATCCGCGCCGCTTGCGCCAATTCAACGGGATCAGAACCGCCAAGCTGCAATGCGACCGGATGTTCGGACACATCGTGCGCCAACAAATGCATCGCCCCACCGCGCACCAACGCCGGGGACGTGACCATTTCAGTATAAAGCAGTGTCTCGCGGCTGAGTTGCCGATGCAGGAAGCGACAGTGGCGATCTGTCCAATCCATCATGGGTGCAACGGATAGGCGCGCATGGCGATGCAAATTATATCTTTTATTTTCAGACACTTGCATCACCGTACATTCATAAATCTCAAGTTGGCTGGATAATCGATATTTGGGCAGACAACAAGAGATGGTGAAAAGCAACAATGCACAGGCGGGTTAAGCGCGAAAATGCCGTTCGCTGCGAAAGTCCCAAAACCGGATCAAGAAACGCAAATTGTCCTGCGTCCATTCATGACAACAAACGGTTCACATTATCAAACTATGGAAACATGCACCTAGTTCAGCCGCACGTTGTCCGATGCAGTTCCGCCTGTCACGCCGCCTGCCTCAAGACGTTCGAGAATTTGGTTTGCACCAACCGAGATCACAACAAGTGCGAGTAACGCCAAAAGAAACGCTTTCATATCAAGTTCCTTCTTTGCCGGGGTCTTTGGTCCCTAGGACCTCTTCGGCCCAAATGCTGTGATGTTCGCGTGCCCATTGTTCCTCGACCTCGCCTTTGCCCATGGCGTCAAACGCGCCTTCCATGCCCACAGATCCAAGGTAGATGTGGGCAAAGATGATCGCCGTCAGCACAAGGCTGACCAGCGCGTGCCACAGTTGAGCGTATTGCATTTCTTCCTGAGGTTGCAGCGGATATGGTAGGTCAGCCAAGCCGAACCACCCCGGCGCACCTATGCTGTTGAGGGTCGAAAACGTGTGCCCAAACAGGTTGAACGTGAACGGGAACAGCAAAGACACCCCAGACAGCGCAATCGAACCACCCAAAACAATCACGGCCCAAAAGATCAGCTTTTGACCCGCGTTGAATTTCTTGGCCGGAGGGTGTTCGCCGCCAAATAAACCACCCGCTTTGGCCAGCCAACGCAGATCGGTGCGGTCGGGCAGATTATGCACCACCCAGACGACAAAAATGATGACAAGTGCGACGATAAATGCCCAAGAGACGTTGTTGTGCACCCATTTGCTGCCCACAGCGACAAACGAAAACGCGTAATGGCCAAAGGTCGGGATCAGCACTTTGCGCCCGAACAGCGAAATCAGCCCCGTGACCCCCAACACCAAGAAAGAAGAGGCCAGCAGCCAGTGCCCAAAGCGTTCAAACGCTTTGAAACGAGTGATCGTACGCCCGGTCTTTTCGCCGTGGATCCGCATGCGGCCACGGATCATGTAAAACAGTACAAGCGCCAAAAGCGTTCCGGCCAGCAGATAGGTGCCAAAGCGCAGCAAAGGCCCCTCGCGGAAGGTCAGCCACCACATGCCGCCATCCTGTACCAGCGTCGTTGACGCCGGTCCGCGGCTTTGTGTTGTGATATCAGCGCTGCCATAGCGAAAAGCTCGCCACAGGTCGGGGTCCGACGCCCCGCCTCGGGTGCCAAGCTGGTTTTGTGACGGCGCCGCGCCCTCTGGGTCGCCCGTTAGATCGCTGCGGAAACTGTCGTCGATGCTTTGGCCTTCTTGCCTGCGCATGATGTCTTCAAGTGTCTGCGCACCACCCGTTGCCGCGCGTGCGTCACCACCCGCATCTTGCGCATGTAACGGCGTGCACAGCGTCAATATAAGAACGAGAAGGCTGAAAATACGCAGCATCAAAGCTTCCTTTGGTCGGATGAAAGAAAGGGCGACCCCGTAAAAGGCCGCCCCTTTTTATACGTTCAAAAAGAGGCGCTTAACCGCCTTTTTGATCATAGGCCGTGCCCCAACCCCAAGCACCGGACCCAAAGCCGCGGGCGACAACCCGTTCGCGATAGATGCCCGACACAATGTCACCGTCGCCGGCCAACAAAGCCTTGGTTGCGCACATTTCCGCGCAGATCGGCAGTTTGCCTTCGGCGATGCGGTTGCGTCCGTATTTGGCGAATTCGGCGGTTGAGTTGTTCTCCTCTGGGCCACCAGCGCAGAAGGTGCATTTGTCCATCTTGCCACGCGATCCAAAGTTGCCCGCCTGCGGGAATTGCGGCGCACCAAACGGGCACGCATAAAAGCAATAGCCGCAGCCGATGCACAGGTCTTTGGAGTGCAAGACCACGCCGTCTTCTGTTTGATAGAAACAGTCGGTCGGGCAGACCGCCATACACGGCGCGTCCGAACAGTGCATACATGCCACCGAAATCGAACGTTCCCCCGGAGAGCCATCGTTGATCGTTACCACTTTGCGGCGGTTGATCCCCCATGGCACTTCGTGTTCGTTCTTACAGGCTGTGACACAGGCGTTGCATTCAATGCAGCGTTCAGCATCAACGAGAAATTTTGCTCTAGCCATTCTACTTCTCCCTTATGCTGTTGTGATTTTGCAAAGAGTCGCCTTGGTCTCTTGCATTTGGGTTACGCTGTCGTAGCCATAGGTTTGTGCCGTGTTGCTGGATTCACCCAACACAAACGGGTCGGCCCCTTCGGGATATTTATCCCTAAGATCAACACCTTCGAGGTGACCACCAAAGTGGAATGGCATAAACGCCACCCCTTCGCCGACGCGTTCAGTGACCATGGCCATCACCTTGACCTTGCCGCCTTCGGGCCCTTCGACCCAGACTTGCGCGCCATCACGCACACCAAGGTTGTTGGCATCCCGCGTGTTGATTTCGACGAACATGTCTTGCTGCAATTCGGCCAGCCAAGGGTTGGATCGCGATTCATCGCCCCCACCCTCGTATTCGACCAATCGGCCCGAGGTCAGGATCATCGGATAATCTTTCGAAAAGTCCTTTTCCTGGATCGAGGCATACATGGTCGGAACGCGCCAGAACTTCTTATCCTCGTAAGTCGGATAATCAGCCACCAGATCACGGCGGTTGGAATACAGCGGCTCGCGGTGGATGGGAACCGGATCTGGGAAGGTCCAGACCACGGCGCGCGCCTTGGCGTTGCCAAAGGGTGCGCAACCATGCGCAATGGCTACTCGCTGAATGCCGCCCGATAGGTCGGTTTTCCAGTTGGTGTTGGCCCCTGCAACCGCTTCAATAGCTTCGGCCTCTTCGGGCGTCAGATCGCCGTCCCAGCCAAGATCAATCAACATTTGCATCGTGAACTCTGGATAGCCGTCTTCGATCTCGGAACCGGGGTTAAAGACACCTTCAGCCAACAGGTTGTCGCCGTCACGTTCAACGCCAAAGCGGGCGCGGAACGTCAGGCCACCTTCGGCCACCGGCAACGACATGTCATACAAGTTCGCCGTGCCGGGGTGGTTCATTTCGGCAGTGCCCCAACAAGGCCACGGCATCCCGTAGGTATCACCATCTGCCGGTCCACCAATTGCGCGCAAAGATGTGCGATCAAAGGTGTGTTGGTTGGCCATGTGCATTTTCATCCGCTCAGGGGATTGCCCTGTATAGCCGATGGTCCACATGCCTTTATTGAACTCGCGCGTGATGTCCTCGACGTTGGGTTCATCCCCTTCATCCATTGCGATGTTGCGGAAGAACTTATCGTGGAAGCCGAACTTTTCGGCAAACCGCGCCATGATCCAGTGGTCTGTTTTGGATTCAAACAGCGGTTCCACAACTTTGTCACGCCATTGCAGCGACCGGTTGGACGCGGTGACAGAGCCACGGGTTTCGAACTGCGTACAGGCGGGCAGCAGATAAACACCGTCTTCACGGTCCTGCAACACGGCGGAAACAGTCGGATATGGATCCACGACGACAAGCATGTCGAGCTTTTCCATCGCCGTCTTCATCTCTTTCTGACGGGTTTGGCTGTTTGGCGCGTGGCCCCAAAGGACCATTGCGCGAGTGCTGTCGGGTTGGTCGATGTCTGCGGCATCTTCCAGCACGCCATCAATCCAGCGACTGACAGGAATGCCTGTCAGGTTCATCATCGGGGTCTCGCCGACAGTTTCATCGCTGAACTGGCCTTTGAGCCAATCAAGGTCTTCGTCCCAGACACGCGCCCAGTGGGCCCATGATCCGGCAGACAGGCCATAATAACCCGGCAATGTATCGGCCAAAACGCCAAGGTCAGTGGCGCCTTGCACGTTGTCGTGGCCGCGGAAAATATTGGTGCCGCCGCCTGCGGTGCCCATGTTGCCCAACGCCAATTGCAGCACACAATACGCACGCGTATTGTTGTTACCATTGGTGTGCTGTGTGCCACCCATACACCAGATTACAGTGCCGGGACGGTTGTTGGCCAAGGTGCGCGCAACCCGTTCCAGTTGGCTGCCGGGGGCGCCAGTGACGCGTTCGACCTCTTCGGGTGTCCAGCGGGCGACTTCTTCTTGGATTTGATCCATGCCCCAGACGCGGGTGCGGATGAATTCCTTGTCTTCCCAACCGTTTTCAAAGATGTGCCACAAAATGCCCCACACCAATGCCACGTCCGAACCGGGCCGGAAGCGAACATATTCGTCTGCGTGGGCCGCAGTGCGGGTAAAGCGCGGATCGCACACGATCAGAGGCGCGTTGTTTTGTTCCTTGGCGCGCAGCATGTGCAGCAGCGACACCGGGTGTGCCTCGGCCGGGTTGCCGCCGATCAAGAAGATCGCGCGCGAATTGTGGATGTCGTTGTAGCTGTTGGTCATGGCGCCGTAGCCCCATGTGTTGGCTACGCCCGCAACCGTGGTCGAGTGGCAAATGCGCGCTTGGTGATCGACGTTGTTTGTGCCCCAATAGGCGGCGAATTTGCGGAACAGATAGGCTTGTTCGTTGTTGTGTTTGGCTGATCCCAGCCAATAGACAGAATCCGGCCCGCTTTCTTCGCGGATTTTGTTCATGCCGTCGCCGATCTCGTTGATCGCAGTTTCCCAGCTGATACGAACCCATTCGCCGTTTTCTTTTTTCATCGGGTACTTCAGGCGACGTTCACCGTGAGCATGTTCGCGCACCGCCGCCCCTTTGGCGCAGTGCGCCCCAAGGTTGAACGGGCTGTCCCAGCCGGGTTCTTGTCCGGTCCACACACCATTGTCGACTTCGGCAATGACCGTGCAGCCCACAGAACAGTGTGTACAGATTGATTTGATCGTCTCGACCGCGCGGGTCGCGGCCGTTTGGGCGCTCGCTTGGGTGACGGTGCCGCCCGTCGCAGCGATGGCCGTCAACCCACCGATGGCAAGACCTGATCCGCGCAGAAACCCGCGTCGGTCAATTGAATGAGACCCTTGATTGGCAACGATTGGCGTACGCGCCGTGCGACGCGTTGTGCTGTTGGTCTTTTTTCTCAGCATTTTCTTCCTCCCTTATCCAGCCGTGCCGGACGTCTTCTTTTTTGGCGGCGCTCACCGCCGAATTTCTAGAAACGCGTACTTTCGAGATAGGCGCGCGTGTGGGCGGTGTCTTGCATCGTCTCGGACGACAAATCCGCAGGTTGTGCTTCGGTTTGCGTTGCGCCAGCCGTCACAGCAACGGCCGCAGCGGGGGCAGCGGTGCCTGCCAGCTTCAGAAAATCGCGGCGGCTTGCGCCTTTGGTCTTATCGCTCATGGGATGTCTCCCCTTTCTGTTAACGGTGAGCATCCCCACCAGTTCAAAAGCAAGCGCGTTAGCTTGCCGTCATCCGAAATGCTTCGCGTTCGATGTCCATAAACGCAGCCCCCACAGCACCAACAGATGCATAAAGCACCGATGATTTTGCGGCCTGAAGGTCTTCGAAATAAAGTTTCGCCCAGTTTGCGATGTGGGCATTGAAAAACGTGCGTTGTTCTTGAACCGTCGCAACCCGGCCAAAGCGGCCAACGATCATGCCGGCCATCATTTCCATAAGGGATGCAATGTTGTCTTCGGGTTCGAACACGTCACCAGAACGTTCGATGCCAAAGGTCGCCATCGTGGCGCGCAAGTTGGCAAGCGGCTTTTCATTCAAGAACCCCGTTAGGTAATAGCTGGCATAGGGCAGCAATTCGCCCCGCCCCAACCCGATGAAAAGCGCGTTGAATTCGGTCTGAACAGCCTTGGGTTTGGACACGTTGGCAACCCGCGCAAGCCCTTGGATCGCCTGCCCCAGATCAGTGTCGTCGCCCGTCAGCCCAGCGCTTTGATCGAGTAGCATCTGATCAGGCGGGCCAACCAACATCAGCCCCAAATAGTTGTACAAATCCGCGCGCAGGCGGTCTTCTTCCAGAATATCGGGCTGTGCCGTCGCCACGTTCATGCAGAGTGTTCCTCGAACTGAAAGCGCATCCGGCGCGGTGGTAAGGATTTTGGATCTTGCGTCGCATCGATCGCCGTATGTTCGGGGGTCGCATCTTCGGGGATCGCGTCGTGCGTTGCACACGCTTCGATCGCAGGGCGGTCTTGTTCATCGTCGGTCAAGGCCGACAGGTCCTCAGTCGGTTCAACCTCGATGACCGGCGTCTCATCAGCCTCGCAGGCTTCGGCGGCTTCTTTCTGGCGTTCCATTTCCAACAGATGCGACAGCATGCCTTTGCCGACTTGATAGCCGGTTTTGATCACACCCTGCCCCGTGCTGCCCGTGAGATAATCGTCATCATAGTCATTCAGCCCATCCACGCAGGCCAGAACTGGGTTGCTGCGCCACAACGTGCGCAGCGCGCGTTTGCGAATATGCGCCGGAACGGTTTTGGCCATGAACACTTTGAAATCATCCCCCATAACCATGCTGTCAGGGTCGGGCAGATCAAGTTCTTCAAGGATTTCAGCGTCTGTCTTTTCCTCAAGCGCGGCTTGTTCGGCCTGCACTTGCGCCTCTTGCGCGGCAATATCGTCCGCAGCTTGTTCTGCGGCAACAGCGGCACGGCGGCGCGCCCAAGATGAGCCAAATTCACTCAATTCAGGGCCACCTTTCGTCGAGGGGCCCGATAGACATCGCTCACTTGGCGAATGCGCGGATCGCCGATGCCATCCTCCACCTGATCCACATTCATATTCTTGCGGCGGCGTTTCACAAAAGCTTCTTCTTCGTAGAAATTCTCGACGAACTCGAGAACCCAAGCGTGCAACCCCTCGGGCATCGGGATTTTTTCCACCAATTCTTCGGAAGAATCGCAATAATCCTGCGCCTCATAGGGCGAGGCCGTGACGACGGCGACCTTCCATGGGAAATCAGACGCCGCTTCGTTCTGGCGCAAGATGATATAGATTGAAGGATCGCGTGTCTGTAATTCGTGGGCATATGCCTCGGCGTCGGACACATAAAGCGTGAGGGGCAAAGTAGCGGCGTGAAATTCTGCAACATCACCTTCCGTCCGCAACAGCTTCCAATCCGCCGGCCCGGCCCCAGGCAAAACGGCCGATACTCGCCAAGCATGTTTGGCCCAACGTGTCACACCCGGCGTGCGTCGCACGGCGACACCGACCGGAATTGTTTGCGCGTTGGGAAAGCTCTTAGGCAAGAATAGCCCCCTTGGAATTTGCAATGATGTTGCGAAATACTCCTCCGAAACTGCGAATTCTCAAAGGCATTTATTTTCACCGTTTCGTGCGCACGCCAATGCTGCGCTGCGGCTTTTTCGCAAGCAGCATATGAATAACGGGTTCTCTGCCTTTGAGCGCGAACTGACGTCCAACACCCTGCCCGCCTTTCTGCATCTGCACAGTAAAGGCTTACAGAATCTCTAGGTTATTTTTTGGTTTACGGCGCGCGTTTTTCCTGCCTAGCTAACCGATGACCCGCAATGTCGCGCAACCTCAGGATATATATGCAAAAGTCAGTGCTACTGTGTGATTGCCTTGGATCCCAATCGCTGGATGAAACGGCCATAAGCGCGGCAACGGGTCTGGCGTGTGGCCCGTGTCATAGCAGTCTGTGCGTTGAAAACATTGACGTGGCCGCCGCTGCGATTGCACAAGGTGACGTGATCATCGCGTGCCAACAAGAGGCCCACCGCTTTGCAGCCCTCGCCGATGAGTTAGAGGCCGACCTACCCGAATTCGTCGACATCAGAGACCGCGCCGGTTGGAGCGATGACCCCCAAGACGCGACCCCCAAAATGGCCGCCTTGATTGCGGATGCGGCGTTGGTTGAACCCATGCCCAAGTCGCTGGACATCATCACCGAAGGTACGTGTTTGGTGATCGGCGCCGCGGATGTGGCCATCGCAGCGGCGGACAAACTGGCCGACGCGTTGGCTGTGACGGTCTTGCTGGCACCGGGGGCTGAGATTATGCCAACCCCCGCCTATGATTGTGTGATCGGCAACTTACGGCAGGCGACTGGGTCGCTTGGGCGGTTCGAGCTGCGCATTGACGCCTTTCAAGACAGCAAACTTGGCGGGCGCGGCAGCCCTGCCCTGTCGGAACCGCGCGATGGCGCGTTGTCGAGCTGCGACATTATCCTAGACTTAACTGGTGCGACGCCACTGTTTCCTGCCCCCGAAAAACGCGATGGGTATCTGCGTGCAGATCCCAAAAGCCAGCCTGCTGTTGCGGACGCCATTTTTGCGGCCAGCCAAATGGTCGGCACCTTTGAAAAACCGCTTTATGTGCGAATGGAACCGTCATTGTGCGCCCATTCGCGCGCTGAAAAGCCAGCCTGTTCCAACTGCCTGAATGTTTGCCCAACCGGTGCGATTTTATCGGCAGGCGAACACGTAGAGATTGATCCGTTGATCTGCGCCGGATGCGGTGCCTGTTCGGCAGTGTGCCCGTCGGGTGCGATCACCTATGATGCCCCCACACCTGACCACATCTTTCGACGTATCAACACATTGGCTTCGACCTACCGTAAAGCGGGCGGCACGGATGCGACGCTGCTGGTGCATGATGCCCATGGCAGCGATATGATCAGCCTTGCCGCCCGGTTTGGCCGTGGCCTGCCAGCGCATGTGATCCCGATGGAAGTGTCGACCCTGTCCGGTTTTGGTCACGCCGAAATGCTGGGCGCATTGGCCAGCGGTTTTGCCCGCGTTGATGTACTGCTTGGGCCTAAAACCGAACGAGATGCGCTTGATCCGCAATTGGCGCTGGCCGATGCGATTTCACCCAACAAGATCGCCTTGCTGGATATCGCAGACCCCGACGCGCTGTCAGATCATCTGTTTGATCAAGCAAGCGGCACCGCCCTTGCCGCCCCCGTTCTGCCCCTTGGGACACGGCGCCAAGTTGCGCGCCTGTCGGCAAAAGCGTTGAACCCCGACGCCCTCGCGCTTGCCCTACCGGAAGGCGCTCCATACGGAGCCGTCTTGGTAGATACTGACGCCTGCACTCTGTGTCTGGCCTGTGTGTCGCTGTGCCCCTCTGGCGCGCTGGCTGACAATTCGGATTTACCGCAATTACGTTTCCAAGAAGACGCCTGCCTGCAATGCGGATTGTGCAGCAATGTGTGCCCGGAAAAGGCGATTACATTGCAACCACAATTGGATTTAACAGACGCTGCGCTGGCCCAAACCGTTCTAAACGAAGAAGAACCTTTTCCTTGTGTTGAGTGTGGTACATTGTTTGGGGTTAAATCGACCGTCGAGAAGATCACCGAAAAGCTGGCAGGCAATCATGCAATGTTTGCCAACCCTGACGCCATTCGGATGATCCAAATGTGCGACAATTGCCGGATCAACGCGCAATACCATTCGCAAAACAACCCCTTTGCGGGTGGCGAACGCCCCCGCCCACGCACCACCGATGACTATTTGTCAAAGCGCAAGGATCACTGATTTTGCAACGGCGCGCCAAGATCGGCTGGCGGGATGGTGGCCACATAGGCCAAAATGGCTTCAAGCTCGTTTTGTGTGATCTCGACCGGGACAATGGCGGGCGGCAAATTCGCGCTGAACGGCGGCGTGATGTCTTTAACCTGCGTAAAACTGGGATGCGGATTGAGGACATAAAATGTGGCAAAGCGGTTCTGCCAGTCCTCAAACGTGCGCATCAGGGCAAAGGATGGTGTTTGGCCCATCCCCTTCATGCGGTTGGAATCATTGATCACATGGCAGCGGCCACAATGAAGCAAAGCCAACCTTTCGCCTGCGATCGGGTCGCCGTCAAACGTGGGCTTTGCGACGACAACCTTAACCGCAATGTCGGTGCTGAAAAGTGCGGTATCACCGACTTTAAAGCCATTGATCGTGCGCCGCCCGATGTCGGACAACAGCCAATTGATGAACAACTCAGGCCCCGCCGCGTCGCTGTGCGATATATGCCAAAGCGTATCCAAACCCGAAAAAACCGGTGTGCCCACCGCCCCGAATTGGACATCGCCATCGTCCTCGACCAAAGTGATCCGCACACCATGTTTCAGCGAAAACCGTGGCAGGATGTGGCGCAACACCCCGGTGTCGACAAGGGCCGCGGGGGCGGACACGCTGAAATCCCGATCCTGCGCAAGTGCCGCCAACGGAAACAACAAACACGCCAGAAGAAGTGCAATTTTCACGTTTGTGTCCCTGTTAAGTTCAGTGCAGCCTAGGGGGCGAAACCCAAACGGGTCAAGGAAATCGGAGAACAACAATGAGTGACGCCTACAACATGTCGATGCGCAAATTCCTCAAACAGGTGGGTGTGACATCGCAACAAGCCATCGAAAACGCCCTACGCGATGCCGGAGAAACCGAGGGGCGCAGCTTTGAAGCCAAGATGGTTTTAACCATCGACGGGTTGGATATCGAACATGTCGTGACTGGCACTATCGAAGGGCAATCCTGACGTGGCTGTCACCCGCGAAGCCGTGCTTGCCATTCTCCAGGACGTCATTGACCCGATCAGCGGCGCTTCTGTCGTCGAGGCGGGCATCGTCAAAGCACTGACCGTTGATGACGGGCGTGTGCGGTTCGTTATGGAAGTTTCGGGCAGCCACGCCGAAGCCTACACCACCCTTAAAGATGGTGCAGAGGCGCAGATTGCGGCCCTTGACGGTGTGGAGCAGGTGTCCATCGTCATGACCGCACACAGCGCGCAACCCGCCCCACCCGATTTGAAACCGCAACGTGGTGCCGCCCCAACTGGCCCCGAAAAAATCCCCGGAATTGATCGGATCATTGCCGTTGCCTCTGGCAAGGGCGGTGTGGGTAAATCAACTGTGGCGTCCAATCTTGCCTGTGCGTTGGCAGCCGAAGGGCGGCGCGTTGGGCTGCTTGATGCGGATGTCTATGGCCCATCGCAACCGCGCATGTTGGGCGTGTCGGGACGGCCCGCGTCGCCGGATGGCAAAACCATCCTGCCGATGCGTAACTTTGGCGTCACAATGATGTCGCTGGGTCTGATGGCAAACGAAGATCAAGCAGTCGTGTGGCGCGGCCCCATGCTGATGGGCGCGTTGCAACAGATGCTGACTCAAGTGCAATGGGGTGCACTGGATGTGCTGATTGTCGATTTGCCGCCGGGCACCGGTGATGTGCAGATGACCTTGGCGCAGAAATCGAAACTTGATGGGGCAATCATTGTATCGACCCCCCAAGACATCGCCCTGCTGGATGCCCGAAAAGGTATTGATATGTTTAACCAATTGGGCACACCCATCATCGGCATGATCGAAAATATGTCGACGCATATCTGTTCGTCATGCGGTCACGAAGAACACCTGTTTGGCCATGGCGGCGTCGCCGCCGAGGCGGAAAAGCTGGACGTGCCTTTGTTGGCTGAAATCCCGTTGCATCTTGATATTCGACTGGCGGCAGATGGGGGCGCGCCGATTGTGGTCTCCAAACCTGATAGCCCGCAAGCGCTTAGTTTTCGCACTGTTGCCCAAGGTTTGATTGCCAAGGGGGTGGCATGACAGAACCGCAATTTCCGCCACTGTTTACTGGGCAGGCAGCACACGGGGATGACCCGTTTCGCTTGGCCTGTGCGGCGGCGGATGCGGGGTGCGATGCGGGACTTGTGGTGTATGATTTGGCCCCCGACATTTTGCGCGCTGCCATCGTGTTTGCGCCTGATGTCCCCTTGGGCCAAGTAGCCGCGATTTTGCCGATTTGTGGCGTCGGTTTTCAGAACGCTTTGGGTGTCCTTGCCCCGCCAGAAGTTGGCGTGCATCTGGGTTGGAATGGCGATCTTTTTGTCAACGGTGGGCGGTGCGGCGCACTGCGCATGGCGGCCAAAGGACAGCTAAACGATGAACCGGATTGGGTCGTCGTATCGCTTTCGCTGACACTTTGGCCCGCTGATGACGAAACGGGGCAAACACCTGATGTAACATCCCTTTACGCGGAAGGCTGCGCCGAGGTTGGCGCGATAGAGCTGCTTGAGGCATGGGTGCGTCACGCTTTGGTTGGCATCAACACATGGGCCGATGATGGCCCTGCGCAACTGCACCGCGAATGGGCTGGTTTGGCCCATGATTTAAGTGGCGAAATCACCGTCGCAGGCCACACCGGCACCTATATCGGTCTGGATGAAAACCTGGGCCTGCTGTTGAAGGTTGCGGGCAAAACTGTTCTGCTGCCCTTGACCGAAAACCTAACGAGGCCCCTATGAAACTTGCCCGCGCCATCCATTTTGACGACAGCGATACGCGCGTGTTTCACAATCCGGCTCGCACGGGCGAGTGGTGCATTTCAGGCGGCTTTGAATTTTCCAACTGGTCCGAGGCCGATCTGATTGGCAAGGCGCGGCAAGCGTTTTCAAATGGGTGGATGGGATGCGAGACATTTGGTCGGACAAGCTTTGTCGCCGTCACCCAAATAGAGCCCCAAGAACAGGGCGCAATTGCCCAGCTTTTGGCGCAGCATTTTGTCGATATTTACGGGGCGCCCTCTGTTGAGGCGGCGTTGAACGTGGCCCAAGAAGAGATCGACCAGATGTCCGAGTTGTGCGCGGATCATGCGCCCAACACTTTGTTGACGGTTGCGCGCGAATTGACGCCCGCAGGTGTGCGCGAAGCCTACCGCGTTATCGAGGCTCAGGATGCGGATATCACACAATTCGCCGTCCACGGTTCATTGGATGACGAACCGCACCACCATTGATCATTCGGCCACTGCGTTGAAAACAAACAGCGTTTCGCCGTCTATCCGATAACCATTGATCAATGACTTTGCCCGTGGGCTGGTCAACCAAACCTCAAGTGCGCGGGCCTGATCGTGTTTGATCGCTGCATTTTTGTCTGGGTTCACTGGCAGGTACGCGTATTGATTGAACAAAGCCGGATCGCCTGAATATAGCAGTTCAAGCCCGTCTTTGTTGCCAAAATTCAACCAACTTGCACGGTCTGACACCACATAGGCCTGCATCGCAGAGGCAGTGTTTAAGGCGGCCCCCATCCCTGCCCCAACGGGGCGATACCACGCGCCAAATGTATCCGGATCCAGCGCGGCACTGGCCCAAACATTGCGTTCAGCTTTGTGTGTGCCACTGTCGTCACCACGGCTGACAAACGGGACCTGTGCGCGCGCCACACGTTGCAAAGCCTCTGCAGAGCTTGCGGCCCCTGCGATCCCAGCGGGGTCGTCAAAGGGGCCAACAACCACAAAATCGTTGTACATAATTTCACGCCGATGCGTGCCATGTCCGGCGGCGATAAACGCGTCCTCGGCCGCGCGCGAGTGGACCAAAACCGCATCCACATCCCCCGCCGCCCCCAATCGTAGGGCTTGACCCGTGCCGACCACCAACATCTGAACCTCTAAGCCCAGATCGTCCCGTATCGCGGGCAACAACACGTCTGACAAACCAGAATTGTCAAAGGACGTGGTGACAGCAAGGCGCATGCTATCGCCCAAGGCCTGTTGCCCCAACATGATCGTTAGCAAAACCGCAGCAAGGCGTTTCATGTCACGATGTCTCCTCTGAGAAAGGCGGCAAATGCGTCTGTTTGTGGGTGATCAAAGCAATTCTGCGCCTCGCCAGTTTCGTGTATTTTCCCATCCAACATAAAGACGACGCTTGTCGCCAGGCGGCGCGCCTGCCCCATGTCATGGGTCGCCATTATAATCCGCGTGCCACCTGCCGCGGTGTCTTCCAACAGAGCTTCGATTTCGCGCGTGGCATGGCCATCAAGATTTGCACAAGGTTCGTCCAGAAACAGGACATCCGGTTTGCGGATCAATGCGCGCGCCAACGCTAGCTTTTGGCGCTCGCCGCCTGACAATCGGGACGCGGGGCTTGGTCCTGCGTGCCCTAGACCGATGCGGGTCAGCCAATGTGTAACAGCTACAGAAATATCGTCTTTTGGCGTGCGCACTAAACGCAGCGGATAGGCCAAGTTTTCAGCCACAGAACGGCGCATGATGATCGGAGATTGGAATACAAAAGCGTGGCGTTCCGGGCGATCTTGCGCCCAGCTTACCTTGCCTCCGTTTGTCCGTTCAATCCCATGCATCACGCGCAGTAGCGTCGTTTTTCCAGACCCGTTCGGCCCTAAAATGATCAGCGGCCCGCCTTGGTCGACACCCAAATCGACGGGCCCAAGAATGGTTTTGCCACGTCGGCGCACCACAATCTGATCAAGGGTTAAGGGAAACATGTTCACCACCGCCCCTCGCGTTCTGTGCGCGACAAGGTGTGGATTGCGATGTTGACCACCACAGCGATGCCGATCAGCACAAAACCAAGGCCAAGCGCCAAGGCAAAGTCGCCCTTGCCCGTTTCGAGCGCAATTGCGGTTGTCAGAACACGGGTGACTTGGTCGATGTTCCCGCCGACAATCATAATCGCGCCGACTTCGCCGATGGCACGTCCAAAACCGGCCAAGGCTGCGGTCAGCAAATTGCGCCGCCCATCGCGGATCAATGTCATGATCCGTTGGGATTTGGTTGTGTTCAACGAAATCAACAGATCGTGGTATTCCGCCCACAGTTCACGCATGGATTGGTGCGCGATCGATGCAATCACTGGGGTGATGATGACCACTTGGGCAATGATCATTGCCGTCGGGGTGAACAACAAATCCAACACCCCAAACGGCCCGCTGCGCGACAATAAAATATAGACCACAAGACCAACCACAACCGGCGGCAATCCCATCAATGCGTTGATCATCGCGATAATAACCCGGCGATAGCGAAAGCGTTGCACCGCCAAATAGGTGCCCAACGGCATTGCGATCAGCGACGCCACAACAAGTGCGGTCAGGGTCACGCGCAGCGATCGCAGGCTGATCTCCCACAGCTCGGGATCAAACGTGATAATCAGCCAAATCGCGGCCTTCAGTCCTTCTATGATATCGAACATGAAAGCGTTGCTATTGCCTTGATTACCATAGGCACAAGCGTCCTGTTTTTTACGCTAGAAAACAAGACGAAAACGATCGCGCTGTGTTCACACCGGCTTGTTTTACAAAGCCACTGGCGCGCCATTGATCCACGAAAGCGTCGCCGCGTCCGCAATCAACTGGGCCTTTAGACCGTCAGCAATCGTCGGGGTTGGCACGCTGCCCGCGTTGATAGCTTCAATAAAATGAGCCATCTCGGCATGATATGCCGCCTCGTAACGTTCTAGAAAGAAATGCTGCGCTGGGGCGCGGCGAAATCCGGCTTCGGTTGCGGCCTCGACTGTGTTTTCCAACATGTTTTCAGCGCGCAACATGCCTTTAGAGCCGTGCACCTCGATGCGTTGATCGTATCCATAAGTAGCGCGGCGCGAGTTCGAGATTTGGCAAATTTTACCGCTGGCCGTCGTCAAAGTGACTGCTGCTGTGTCCACATCACCTGCTTTGCCGATCTCGGGGTCAACAAGGGCGGCGCCGACGGCAAAGACTTGCACAGGCTCTTCGCCCAGCAAAAAACGTGCCATATCAAAGTCATGGATCATCATATCGCGGAAAATCCCACCCGAGCTTTTGATATAGCTGACAGGGGGCGGATTTGGGTCGCGCGACAGAATCGTGACGATTTCAACGGCTCCGATTTCGCCCCCTGCAATACGGGCCTGTACGTTGGCAAAGTTCGGGTCAAAGCGCCGGTTAAAGGCTGTCAAAAAGACAACGCCATTGGCCGTCACCGCTTCCATACAGGTGCGTATGCGATCGGCTGACATATCCACCGGCTTTTCGCAAAAGATCGCCTTGCCCGCTTTGGCGGCGGCTTGGATAATGTCGAAATGAGTATCTGTCGGGGTGCAAATGATGATCGCGTCCACATCATTAGCGGCGATGATCGCGTCGGTGTCGCGCACTTCGGCGCCTGTTTGCGCGGCCAGTGCGTTTGCAGCCTCGGGGAAGGCATCAGATACCGCCACCAGTTTGGCACCCGCCAACCGCATCAGCGACCGCGCATGCACCTGTCCGATGCGTCCGCAGCCCAAAATTCCAATGTTCACCATATTATGCCTCGCTTGCCCCATGCCCCATGGCCGCCAGAACTGAGCACGTTGCTGCGACCATAGGATCGTGGGTTTCTTTCAAAATACTTACGCGGTCAAAGCGCGTCGCATCCGCATTCACTGCCGTGCGCATCGCATCACCAAAGGCCATGCGCAGTTCGGTGCCGATGTTGAATTTACAGATGTTTGTACCACGCGCCAGCGCCGTGCGTTGCGCCACCGGCACGCCAGAGCCGCCATGAATGACCAAAGGCACGTCCGTCAGCGATTGAATCGCATTAATCCGATTTTCGTCCAGCCCGCCTTCTTTGTCTTGTTGCAGATGAACATTACCAACCGAGATCGCCATCGCATCCACGCGCGTTTCGCGGGCGAATTGCGCCGCCTCGTCAGGGTCTGTCCCGGCCGAGCTTTCGCCATCTGCGTAGCCGACAAAGCCGATTTCGCCCTCGCACGAGATACCGGCCGCGTGGGCCATTTCCGCAATTCTTGCTGTTTCTTCAATGTTTTGCGCCAAGGGCGCGCGCGATCCGTCATACATCAGTGATGTAAATCCGGCCTCAAGTGCTTCGCGACATTCATCAAAGGTATAGCCGTGATCAAGGTGTGCAACGACCGGGACGCTGGCATTTTCGGCCAGATGGCGGAACATTTTGCCCAGCACCGGCAACGGCGTATGCGCACGGCACGACGGGCCCGCCTGCAAGATCACCGGGCAACCTGTCGCCTCGGCTGCGGCCACAAAGGCACGCATGTCTTCCCAGCCCAATGTGACCAACCCGGCCACCGCATAGCGCCCCGCAAGCGCGGGTTGCAATACGTCAGATAATGTTGCCAGCGTCATTTAAATTTTGCCACCATGTCTTTGATCCCCGGAATGGTCTCAATCTGATAGGCATGGGTGGGTTGGAAAAATTGGATAAGGCTGCGCTGGCTAAGACCACCTAAAATGGTGAAATAATACATCTCATACCCCGGCATCACGGCACAGGCATGATAGCCCTTGTCGATCATGATCGTGGAGCGATCCATCAGCTGGTAGGCATCGCCCGGCACGCCCTCTTCGCGTTGCAGAATTTGCACGCCCGATCCGTGGTTGGGTTTGAAACGGAAATTGTACGTTTCGTCGTGGCGGGTTTCGTGGGGCAAATTGTCGGTGTCATGCTTGTGCGCAGGAAAACCAGACCAGCCGCCCTGCCCGACTGTGAACAGTTCGCTGACCAGCAGACGGCCGACTTTATCGTGCTGCTTTTGGCCAAGGATGTGTTTGATTTTACGGTGGGTTTTGGTGTCGTCCGACCCGTATTGCACCTTGTCCAGCTCGGCCACGCGCACATCGAACGGATCAAGCACTTTGTCGTATTTGGCTCCGGCGATGAACACTTCAGAATCGCGGCTGGCCACCATGGTGACTTTGGCGCCAACGGGCACATAGACGCCTTCTGGTTCGCCATCCCAAACATCCACGGTGCGGTTGCCTAACGTTTTGAATTCAACACCTTCCACCGACACGTCGACCGTGCCCGTCGCAGGCACGATGCAGGTTTCATAGCCCGGCACCTGATATTCAAACGCCTCGCCTGCTTTTAACATGACGATGTTGAAGTAGTTCAGCGGAACCGTTGGATCATCACTGTCGACGATGGGTTTATTTTTATTGTCGTGCGGAGCGATATGCATGATGGATCCTTAGTCAACTGATGTGGGGCCGGGATGATCGGCCAGAAAGTGTTCGAGATCTTGCGGGAATGGCATCGCGGGCGCGCACCCCGGTTTGGCAACTACGATTGCAGCGCAAGCCGACCCATTGAGTACGGCGGTTTTTAAATCATCGCCAGCGGCAAGTGCTGCCAGCATACCCGCCATAAAGCTGTCGCCAGCGCCGGTGGGCTTCAGGGCGGTCACCGGATAAATGCCAGTGCGGAACTCTTGGCCATTGGCAAAGGTGATCGCGCCATGTTCGCCCATTTTGTAAACGACGATGGCAGCGGTTGAGGCGGCAAGTGCGCGGGCCTTGTCCAGCCCCTTGGATTTGTCGCCTGCCATAAACCCAAACTCGTCGTCGTTGCCAATGATCACGTCCGACATCTCGCCTGCTTTTGACAGCACCTGTTCTGCCACTTCAGCCGATGGCCAGCTGTAGGGCCGGTAATCCACGTCAAAAATCACTGGCAACCCGGCGGCCCGGGCCCGTTCAAACGCGCGAAAGGACGCGGCACGTGAAGGTTCGGCAGCAAACACCGTCCCTGCGGTGACGAGTGCGCCGAACTTTGTGTAATCCACCGCCTCGACATCATCGACGGTCATTTCAAAATCAGCAGCCCCATTGCGATAGATCACCGATTGGTGCCCCTCGACCCGGCTTTCATATAGCGCGAGCGAATTGCGGGCCTCGCCCCCGACGGGCGTCACATAGGTTGTGTCGACGCCGTAGTGGCGCAGTTTGTTCACACAAAACCGCCCAACAGCATCGTCCGAAACCCGCGTGACCAATGCGGCAGCACCACCCAATTTCACAATGCCCGCCGCGATGTTGGCAGATGACCCACCCATGTCCGCACTAAAGGTGTCTGCGTTTTCGACGGCTTCACCGGGGGCAGGAAACAGATCCATCCCGACGCGGCCCACGACGACAAAGTTGTTCTGGCGGATACCTGGAAGCACGTCCTTCATAGTCGGTCCCCGTGGGTGTCAAAGGTCAATTGCATCACACACCCTTCCGTTGTTTGGCGCGGCTCGCTTCGATTTCCACATGTTTTTCTGCGACCTTTGGATTGTCGGTCACGTGCGGTGTGCCAACTTCCCACCATGTGTGGCCTTGGGTCGTCCAGCCGTCATAGGCGTCGACCTTCATCACAATGACGCTGGTCTTATCGGCGGCCTTTGCGCGTTTAAACGCCTCGCCAAATTCGACCGGATTGGACACAGTTTCAGCGTGCGCACCCATCGATGCGGCGTGTGCTTCAAAGTCCACAGCAAAGGGGTGTGGTACAGTGGGGCAGTCGGCAATCAGGTTGTTGAAGCTTTCGTTTCCGGTGTTGTTTTGCAACTTGTTGATCACCGCAAAGCCGCCGTTATCAAGCAAGCACAGGATCAATTTGCGCCCCGTCAGCACAGATGAATAAATATCGGAATTCATCAACAGGTACGACCCATCTCCACTAAAAACGATGGTGTCTTTATCTGGTTCTTGTTCGAATTGTGCAATCCGTGCACCCCAGCCCCCGGCCACTTCATAGCCCATGCAAGAGAATCCAAATTCAACATCTACCGTGCCGATATCCTTAGTTTGCCAATGTGCTGTGACTTCTGCGGGCAGCCCCCCTGCCGCTGCAACAACACGGTCGCGCGGGTCGCACAGATCGTTCACAATGCGGATCGCTTGGGCATAGGAATTGGGACCATTGCCGGGGGTTGTGATTTCGTCGGTATAGGCCACCCACTTGGCGCGCTCACTTTGCGCAAATGCGACCCAATCGTCGGGCGTTTTATATGACAACACCTCACTCAGCGCCGTCAGGGATCGTTTGGCATCCCCCACAACGGGTAAGGAAAAGTGTTTCATCGCGTCATGGCGGCCAACGTTCAGACCGATGATTTTGGCATCCTTGGAAAAGGCCGTCCACGAACCTGTGGTGAAGTCTTGCAAACGTGTTCCAACGGCTAAAATCACGTCCGCCTTTTCGGCCAACGCATTGGCGCTATCCGATCCGGTCACACCGACAGGGCCGATGTTCAGCGCATGATCCTGCACCAAGTTTGCCCGGCCCGCGATGGTTTCGACCACGGGGATGTTGTGCGCCTCTGCAAAGGCAGTCAATTCGGCCACCGCACCGGAATATTGTACGCCACCACCCGCGATAATCATCGGGCGCTTGGCCGAAGACAGCAGCGCAACAGCATCAGAAACCTCAAGCGGATCTGCAGCTTGGCGACGAATGCGGTGCACTCGCTTATCAAAGAAGCTGACCGGATAGTCATAGGCCCACCCCTGCACGTCTTGCGGCAGGCCAATAAAGGCAGGCCCGCAATCCGCAGGGTCCAGCATGGTCGCTAAAGCGGCAGGCAAGGATTGGATGATTTGGGCAGGATGCGTGATGCGATCCCAATAGCGGCTGACCGACTTGAACGCATCATTCACACCGATGGCCGGGCTGTTGAAATGTTCAAGCTGCTGCAACACGGGGTCTGGCAAGCGCGTTAGAAACGTATCGCCACACAGCATCAACATCGGCAGACGGTTGGCATGCGCCAAAGCCGCCGACGTCAACAAATTCGTCGTGCCCGGTCCTGCACTGGCCGTGCAAAACATAAAACGGCGGCGCACCCATTGCTTGGCATAAGCAGCGGCCGCAAAGCCCATTCCCTGCTCATTTTGACCACGATAAAGCGGCAGTGCCTCGCGCGCGTCATAAAGTGCTTCACCCAGACAGGTCACATTACCATGCCCAAAAATACCAAAGCCACCACCGCAAACGCGCATCTCTTGCCCGTCAATGTCGATGTACTGGTTCGCAAGATACTTGATGATCGCCTGCGCTGTCGTCAGCCGAAGGGTCTTATCCGTCATTGTCATTCTTCCCCAAGGTACGCCTCAGCCAAAATGCGTCGACACGACGATTGATGGTTGCGCGTTTTCGAATCCGAAGATACTGTTTTTGCAACCGGTTGCAAACCTAATTTCAGAGAAAGCACAAAGCGATGACAGAAATCGGCATTGGTATCGTCGGTGGCGGGTATATGGGCAAGGCCCATGCCGTCGCAATGTCCGCCGTGGGCGCGGTGTTTAATACCGCCCTGCGTCCCCGTCTTGAGATGGTCTGCGCCAGCAGCCCCGAAAGTGCGGAAGCCTATCGCAAGGCCTTTGGTTTTGCGCGTGCGACCAGCGATTGGCAGACTTTGGTCAATGATCCGCGTGTCGAGGCGATTGTGATCGCAACGCCGCAAGCCTTTCATCGTCCCATCGCCGAAGCCGCCTTTGCCCTGAACAAGCCTGTGTTTTGCGAAAAGCCCTTGGGTGCAACCATTGATGACAGTCGTGCCATGGTCGCCGCCGCCAAAGGCCAGATCAGCATGGCCGGTTTTAACTATATCCGCACCCCCGCCAGCCAATTTGCGCGTCAATTGGTTGCCCAAGGCGCGATTGGCGACGTTACATGGTTTCGCGGCGAACATACCGAAGATTTCTTGGCCGACCCATCCGCCCCCGCCACATGGCGTACGCAAGGCGACGCGAACGGCACCATGGGTGATCTGGCGCCCCATATGATCAACGGAGCACTGGCGCTAATCGGCCCCATCACGTCGCTGATTGCCGAAGTCGAAACCGTACACCCAACGCGCCCCGGCGGCACCGTAACCAATGACGACCACGGGCAAATGATGTGCCGGTTTGAAAATGGTGCCATGGGGCAGATGTATTTCAGCCGCGTCAGCCATGGGCGGAAAATGGGCTATGCCTATGAAATTACAGGAACAACTGGCGCAATTCGCTTTGATCAAGAAGACCAGAACGCCTTGTGGCTTTATTCTATGGACGAACCCGAAGCGACCCGTGGCTTTCGCAAAATCCTGACGGGTCCCGCGCATCCGGATTATGAACCGTTCTGTCAGGGCCCCGGCCACGGCACCGGGTATCAAGATCAAATCATTATCGAAGCACGCGATTTCCTGCGTGCGATTGAAACCAACACCCCCGTCTGGCCGACCTTTCAGGATGGCATGGACGTCAACCAGGTTGTCGCTGCGGCACTGGCATCTTCACGCTCAAAAGCGTGGGTCGACGTGCGCAGCATCTAAGCTTTCGAAAGGCAACAAAATGACTATCAAAATCGGCAATGCCCCGTGTTCTTGGGGCATCGAATTCCCGAGCGATCCCGCCTATCCCGCGTGGACTTCCGTTCTAGATCAGTGCGCGGGCGCGGGCTACAAAGGCATCGAACTTGGCCCCATCGGCTATATGCCCGAGGATCCGGCTGTGCTGGCCCCCGCCCTTGCTGAACGCGATCTAGAGATCATCGGCGGCGTTGTGTTTCGCGCCTTTCACGACCCCGATATGTGGGATGATGTGTTGGATGCCTCTGTACGCACCTGCAAGGCATTGTCCGCCCACGGCGCCAAACATTTGGTGCTGATCGACAGCATTTCGCCGCGCCGTGCGCCTACCGCAGGCCGCGCAAGCGAAGCCGAACAGATGGACAAGGCCGAGTGGACTGCCTATCGCGACCGCATCCAAACCATCGCCAAAATCGGCACCGAAGAGTACGGTTTAACGACGTCAATCCACGCCCACGCTGCGGGCTTTATGGACTTTGAACCTGAACTTGATCGTTTGCTAAGTGAAGTCGACGAAAGCATCCTTAAGATCTGCTTTGATACGGGCCACCATTCCTATGCAGGTTTTGATCCCGTCGCCTTTATGAAACGTAATGTGGATCGCATTTCTTATATGCATTTCAAAGATATAAACCCCTCAGTTAAAGCAGATGTTGTGGCAAATCGCACCGATTTCTATACGGCCTGCGGTCAAGGAATCTTCTGCAACCTTGGCCAAGGCGATGTGGATTTCAAAGCCGTGCGCCAATGCCTGCTGGACGCAGGGTTTGAGGGCTGGTGCACGGTCGAGCAAGACTGCGACCCCTCGATACCGGGCACTCCGCTAGAAGACGCGCGTGCAAACCGCGAATACCTACAATCCATTGGTTTCTGAGGATAACGACGATGACTAAACTCAAATGGGGCATGATCGGTGGCGGCGAAGGCAGCCAAATCGGGCCCGCTCACCGTCTTGGTGCGCAAGCTGATGGCTTGTTCGAATTTGCCGCTGGTGCGCTTGACCACCGCGCCGATACAGGGCGTGACTATGCCCAACGACTCGGCATCGCGCCCGACCGCGCCTATGGCGATTGGCAAGAGATGCTGGAAGGCGAAAAGAACCGCGATGACCGCATTGATCTGGTCACGGTCGCCACTCCCAATGCCACGCATTTCGAGATCACCAAAGCCTTCCTTGAGGCCGGGTTCAACGTGCTGTGCGAAAAGCCGATGACCATGACCGTCGAACAAGGCGAAGAGATCGTGCGCGTCGCCAAGGCCACTGGCAAAATCTGTGCGGTGAATTATTGCTATTCCGCCTACCCGATGGTGCGCCAAGCCCGTGCCATGGTGCGCGAAGGTGAAATGGGCAAAGTGCGCCTTGTGGTCACAAACTTTAGCCACGGTCACCACGGCGATGCCACAGACGCGGACAATCCGCGCGTGCGCTGGCGTTATGATCCGGACATGGCCGGTGTGTCGGGGCAGTTCGCAGATTGCGGCATTCACGCGCTGCATATGGCCAGCTTTATCTGTGATGATGAGGTTGAAAAGTTGTCTGCCGATTTCGCATCCACCATCTCTAGCCGCGTGCTGGAAGATGACGCCATGGTCAACTTCCGCACGCAAGGCGGCACTGTTGGACGGCTTTGGACGTCATCTGTGGCCATTGGGCGTCAGCACGGCTTTGACATACAGGTCTTTGGCGAAACCGGCGGCATGCGCTGGACCTCGGAACAACCTAACCAACTGATCTATACGCCCGTTGGCGGGCGCACGCAGATCATCGAAAAGGGTGAAGGCGGTTTACATGCCGATGCCGAACGGTTGTCGCGCGTATCCATCGCGCACCCCGAAGGGTTCCCGCTGGCCGTGGCCAACATTTATTGCGATCTCGCCGACGCCATCAAAGGCGAGGTCCGCGATGGTTTGCCAAATGCCGAAGCTGGCGTGCGGTCAATGGCAGCTGTGCACACGGCCGTCGCATCAGCCAAAGAAGACGGCGCATGGATGGATGCCCGCCCGCCAATGTTCCGCTAAAGCAGCGGGCGCAACGTTTCGCGCTCAATGATGCGACATGGAAAAAGCCGGGCCTCGGGATAGCGGTCCGGCTCATCCAACATAGCGGTCATCAGCTCAACAGACGAGTTGATAATCTGCTTGATCGGCTGGTGGATGGTCGTCAGCGCAATGTTCTCCCAACTCGACATTTCCATGTCGTTGAAACCGATTACACCGATGTCGCCCGGCACTTTCAAACCCGCATCCTTGATCGCGCTTAATACGCCGATCGACAGAACGTCATCGCCGCAAAAATACGCCTCGGCCAGGTCGGATTCTGTAAGGCGCAGCATTTCTCTGCGCCCCGCTTGAAAAGAGTATTCCTTTGCGAATGAATGACTTACAGTGACATTTGGATGTTGCGACAGCCCTTCTAGAAACCCCTTTAGGCGATCTTGAGTCGACGTCGCAGACTCAGGCCCACCCAAAAACGCGACACTTTTATAACCCCGCGCAACAAGCGTCTGCGCCGCCATGCGCCCGGCCTCGGCATTGTCGATCCCAACCACATGCACCTCGGGGCTGCTGGAATAACGTCCAAACGTGTTCACGACCGGAATGCGTTTGTCGCGAAACGCCTTTGAGAACGCAGGCGGCAACGTCGATGACGCAACAACAACCCCGTCCACCGAATATTGGTTCAACATTTGCACCGACTGTTCGGGGTCGGTTTCGCTGCTAAGGTTGACCAACAAAGGGCGCAACCCCCTGTCCTGCAACCCCTTGGTGAACAGATCGAAGACCTGCAAAAAGATCGGGTTGTGAAAGTTGTTGCTGACAAGACCAATCAACTTGGTGCGGCGTGTGGTCAGGCTGCGGGCCAAAAAATTGGGGCTATAGCCCAAGTCAGCCGCTGCCTTTTCCACCTTACGCCGCATCTTATCCGACACCGACGCCCCGTCGGTAAACGTGCGTGACACAGCCGAGGTCGAAACCCCCGCCTTGATCGCCACGTCCTTGAGTGTCGCCACCATTTCAGATTCTCAATCGTTTTCCATTACTTACCCTTGGATAATGCGAAATCGGTCGATGCGCAGTACAAATTTTTCCGTTTTCTTTTGCAACCGGTTGCAAAAAATCCGAATCCATGCTTTCTTATCCTCAGAACTGGTGCTGATCCTGTCAGACGCCGGAACTGAAATTCCAGGGAGGGAAGACATGAAATCCATTTTTACAAAACTGATGCTCACGGCTGCAGTGGTCACA
Source organism: Tateyamaria sp. (assembly GCF_039940735.1). Lineage (GTDB taxonomy): Bacteria > Pseudomonadota > Alphaproteobacteria > Rhodobacterales > Rhodobacteraceae > Tateyamaria. The sequence continues at coordinate 37,398 of NZ_JBDVGB010000073.1, read as the reverse complement.
GCACCATTTATGGCGTCTGCGGATGGCCACAGCGATGACCTGACATATATCCTTGTCAGCCACGCACCAGACAGCGACAGCTGGTGGAACACGATCAAAAACGGCATCGCACTTGCGGGCGACCAGATGGGCGTCACCGTTGAATATCGCAACCCACCAACCGGCGACTTGGCCGACATGGCGCGCATCATCGAACAGGCCGCCGCGTCGCAGCCCGATGGCATCATCACAACTTTGGCAGACTATGATGTTTTGGCAGGCCCAATCACAGCGGCTGTCGATCAAGGCATCGACGTCATCATCATGAACTCAGGCACACCCGAGCAAACTCGCGAAGTGGGTGCTTTGATGTTTGTCGGCCAGCCTGAATATGACGCGGGCCTTGCGGCCGGTCAGCGCGCCAAAGGCGACGGCGTTGAATCCTTTGTTTGCGTCAACCACGTGATTTCGAACACTGTTGTCGGCGAACGCTGCCGCGGCTTCGCTGACGGCCTGGGTGTCGACCTTGGCGACAGCATGATCGATTCCGGCCAAGACCCTGCCGAGATCAAAAACCGTGTGACCGCCTATTTGACGGCCAACCCAGAAACGGACGCCATCCTGACGCTTGGCCCAACATCTGCTGATCCCACCATTCTGGCGGTTCAAGAGATGGGCATCGCCGGTGACATCTACTTTGGTACCTTCGATCTAGGCACCGAAATCGTCAAAGGCATCAAAGACGGCACAATCCAGTGGGGCATCGACCAACAGCCCTTCCTTCAGGCGTACCTGCCTGTTGTGGTTCTGGCCAACTACGACCGCTACGGCGTTCTGCCCGGCAACAACATCAACTCTGGTCCCGGCTTTGTGACAGCCGATGCACTGGGTAAAGTTGAAGAATTCGCAGGCGAATTCCGCTAAGTCGATCTGATCAAGGGCGGCCTCTGCCACACGCGGAGGCCGCCTTTTTTGTACCTACAGCGCTTTCGGAATGCCTGCAAAACGCGCACTGTGCACTGAAATGTATTAATTTTATTTCCGCACCATGCCCCGCAGATATTCCGAAAACACTTTAGAGACAGAGGGGCCCCCATGTCAGACGCCACACACACCGACGAACGCGTTCGCGAGATGTCAAAGCTGCGCAAAGCGCTGATCCGACCCGAGTTGGGCGGCATCGTCGGCGCGACTGCGGTCTTTACGTTTTTCTTATTGTTTGCAGGCAATTCCGGCATGTTCAACGCGCAAGGCGTGATGAACTGGACCACGGTATCAGCCCAATTCATGATCATCGCGGTGGGTGCATGCCTTTTAATGATCGCGGGCGAATTTGATTTGTCTGTCGGGTCCATGATCGGTTTTGCCGGCATGATGATCGCCGTCTTTGGTGTCACCTTGGGCTGGCCCATGTGGATCGCCATCATCATCACCTTTGTGATCTGCGTCGGCTTTGGGGCCTTGAATGGCTACATTGTGGTCCGCACGGGTCTTCCCAGCTTTATCGTGACCCTCGCGACCCTGTTTATCTTGCGCGGTTTTACCATCTTCATCCCCCAAACACTGGAACGCAAAACCATCATCGGTGGTATCCGCGAAGCAGCCGAAGGCGATTTTCTGGCGCCTTTGTTTGGCGCAAAAGTTGGCGGGCCGGTGTTTCAATGGTTGGGTGACATTGGTGTGATTGACGTATTCACCCGTGGCAATCGTGCGGGCGAACCTGTGGTCGACGGCATTCCGATGCTGATCATATGGGCCATTGTCCTGGTCGTTGTTGGCCACATCCTTTTGAACCGCACGCGGTTTGGGAACTGGATTTTCGCGGCCGGGGGCGACGCACAAGCGGCGCGTTATGCCGGTGTGCCTGTCGAGCGTGTCAAAATCCTGATGTTCATGTTCACCGCGTTTTGCGCCACGATCTTTGCGGTCTGTCAGGTGATGGAATTTGGATCAGCCGGGGCTGATCGCGGTCTGCTGAAAGAATTCGAAGCCATCATTGCGGTGGTCATTGGCGGCGCACTTTTGACAGGTGGATATGGCTCGGTCATTGGGGCTGCGCTTGGTGCGTTGATCTTTGGGGTCGTGCAACAAGGCCTGTTCTTTGCCAATGTCGAAAGTTCGCTGTTCCGGGTGTTCCTTGGGGTGATCCTGCTGCTGGCTGTCATCCTGAACACCTATATCCGCCGCCTGATCACGGGAGAACGCTGATGCAACCGATCATTCAAATGAACGACATTCAAAAGCACTTTGGCTCTGTCATTGCGTTGGCTGGTGTCACGGTCGAATTTTACCCCGGCGAATGCCACTGCCTTTTGGGCGACAACGGCGCGGGTAAGTCGACGTTTATCAAAACCATGTCCGGCGTGCACAAACCCACAAGCGGAGAGATCCTGTTTGATGGCAAGCCGATGCAGTTTGCTGATCCGCGCGATTCAATTTCGGCAGGCATCGCCACCGTGTATCAAGACTTGGCAATGATCCCGTTGATGTCCGTTAGCCGCAATTTCTTTATGGGCAACGAACCGATGGTCACCAAACTGGGCGTGCGCTTCTTTGACCACGAACATGCCAACGAAGTCACTATGAGCGAGATGCGCAAAATGGGCATCAACCTGCGTGGTCCCGATCAGGCGGTTGGCACGTTGTCGGGCGGTGAACGCCAAACAGTGGCCATCGCGCGCGCGGTCTATTTTGGGGCCAAGGTGTTGATCTTGGACGAACCGACGTCGGCCCTTGGGGTGCGTCAAACAGCCAACGTACTGGCCACGGTGGACAAGGTGCGCAAACAGGGCGTGTCTGTGGTCTTCATCACCCACAACGTGCGCCACGCGATGGCCGTGGGCGACCGCTTTACCGTGTTGAACCGGGGCAAGACCTATGGCACCGCCATGCGCGGCGACATCACCCCCGAAGCGTTGCAAGACATGATGGCTGGCGGCGAAGAACTGGCAACACTCGAAGGATCTTTGGGCGGAACGGTTTAAGGCTAACACCTTAGCCGTTTCTTCAAACATCTGTTTAGCAACACCACCCGCCTTAGCATTGCACGCGCGGCCATGCCGAAAAACGCCATCAACCCGACGGGACTGTCCCGTCGGGCTTTGCAATATTCACAGTTTCTAAATTTCTGGAATGTAGTGAAGCGCTGACCCTCAGGGAACAGCACATGGCAGCACATGAATTCACCTTGCGCGGTGATCAGATCGGCAGCTTTTCTAACGCGTCTGGGCAGGGCAATAACGATGACCGCGTTTTAACGCTAACAGACGTCACTGCACTTGGTTCGTCTTCGGATGTGTTCACTATTCGCGTGCAACAAGTCAATGGCGGCGTGACTGAATTTTCCAACGGCCAATTCATCACCATTTTAGATTCCGATGGCAATGTCGTGGCTGGGCCAACTGGCGTTCAACCCGATGATGAACAAGGCCTTGCGGCCGGCGATGAACATCTGGTGATCCGAAATGCAAAACTTGTCATCGACGTCGGTGGGTTAAACGAAGGCCCCGAAACCGTCCAATACGCGCATGAAGACGAAGTTGCGAATGCCAGCGCTGGCGACAACGACGGTGAACTTGATTTTGCCGACACAACCACAGAATTTGAAGACGCAGGCGCTGCCTTCCCCTGTTTCACACGCACCACCTTGATCCGCACCCCATTTGGCGAACGTGCGGTCGAAGATCTGAAGCCCGGCGACCTTATTTCGACGCTGGATGGTGATGCACAGCCAATTGTTTGGACACGCAGCCGCATCAGCCATTTTCAAACGCGCGACGACCAAGATTTGCCCGTCCTGATCCCTGCCGGTTCCATTGCGAAAGATCAACCTAAGCGTGATCTGATTGTGTCCGCGCAGCATTGCGTGTTGGTCCAAAGCGCCAACGAAGCCACATATCTGGCCCCCGCCAAGGGATTGCTGGGGGGTAAAATTCGTATTCAACGGGGCCGCAAATCAGTCGAATATTATTCTCTTTTGCTGCCAAGCCATCAGGTCATTTGGGCCAACGGGTGCCTATGCGAAAGTACCTACCCCGGTGATTATTTAATGCGTAACCTACTAGACACCTACGCGTCCGAGATTTTCACGCACTTCCCACTGCTTCGTTTAGGGGCCCGAATCGGATACGGGCCACGTCGTCGAACATGTTTGACTGTCCGCCAATCCAAAGCGTTGGCCAAGTCATGGCAGCAAAGCGGCAAGCCCCTAAACGGTTCCCAAAGACAGTCAAATTTGGTCGATGCGACTTTATTGTCGGCACAATCGCCTCAAGCAGCCAATTTAGTGCTCAGCAAACCAAGGTCGGGTGCATCCTGTTTACCGTTTCGCTCGTCAGACTGATGCTTCAGTGATACAAAATAAAGTGATACCCTAAGCGCGTGGCGACATTTCATTCCATCAAAAGCGGGAAAATTGCTACGGAACACGCAGAATGCGCACAATTACTAGCGATAAAACGTCAACGCGCAGCGCAAGGGCCTGCGTGCGTCATCGGCGCGCACCCGAACAGGTTGGCGAAGTTACCTTTGCGAACAGCAAGCAATCGTATAACAAGCGATCGATAACTCAAAAGAAGCAGGCATATGTTTGATAACCTTGAGGCCCCTCGGACACCATCCGAGCCGCAGCCTGCAGTCGAATGGATTAAAAAGCTATCGCAGTATCGCGATTCCAGCCCACGGCGCAGCACAATCGAACTGGCAGTTACAATCGGACCGTTCTTGTTGTTGTGGGCGTTGGCATGGTGGGCCATGTCTGTCAGTTACTGGCTGACTTTTTCGCTTTCCGTAATCAATGCTGCATTTCTGTTGCGCTTATTCTGTATCCAACACGACTGCGGACATGGTGCTTTTTTCAAAAACCGCACCGTCAGCGACTGGTTGGGGCGCGTGATCGGCGTGCTCACACTGACGCCCTATGATGTGTGGCGACGCACACATTCGATCCACCACAGCGCTTCTGGGCATTTAGGACGGCGCGGCATTGGTGATGTTCACACATTGACCGTCGCAGAGTATCAGAAATTAGGACCGTTCAATCGGTTTTTCTATCGCGTTTATCGCAATCCTGTCGTGCTGTTTGGCCTTGGACCTGGATATTTGTTTTTCGTCATGAACCGCGTGCCTTTGGGTCTCATGCGCCATGTAAAATATTGGTTTAGCGCGATGGCGACCAACGCAGTCATCATCACTTGGATCTTAGGGATGTTGTACTTTGGTGGGCTCACGCCGATCCTGTTGATTTTCTTGCCGTCTACCCTTTTGGCGGCATCAGCTGGGGTTTGGTTGTTTTATGTTCAACACCAGTTTGAAACCACCGCTTGGGAAGACGAAGGTGATTGGCAACTGCACGAGGCCGCGTTGCATGGCAGTTCTCACTATGTGTTGCCTCCGGTTCTACAATGGTTGAGCGCCAATATCGGCATCCATCACGTGCATCACCTTTACAGCCGTATCCCGTTTTATCGTTTGCCTGAAGTGCTGCGCGATCACGTCGACCTGGCCGTCAGCAACCGCATGACCATTCGCGAAAGCCTGGCATGTGCAGGGCTGCAGCTGTGGGACGAAGATTCAAAACGGCTGGTGTCGTTTGCCCGCGCAAAAGCGCTGTAAACTTCCGGCCTGCATTGCTGCCCGGTGGATCAATACAATCAAAAACACTTGACGCTTTCACGTGTCACAAGGTGATGCTGGTCGATAGTCGTCGACCAGCATCATTTGAACCCAAAGCTAAACGGCGACCTCTATTCTTGTGAATGTAGGATGGGGCTATGCCAACAAGCCCGCCGCTGTTCTTCTGATTTTGGCGAAGCCACTGAGCGCGCAGGCTTTATCGGAGGGCCACGTTCTATAGCGCAGCGTGGCAAGCCAAAATGCCAACCGAAATCGCCCTACTCAGCGCGCAACGTGATGTTGCCAAAAAAGCCATCGCTGCGCGCGCCCGTATTGTCGCTGTCACAGAAAAACCCCAGCACGTCCAACCGGGCGATCCCGGTTCCGCCGATGTCGGCGTAAAGAGTGCGCAAATCGACGGTTTGATCATGCCACTTGCCTGCATTTTCATTTAGACCATTGGCGACCAGATGGTGAAATGTACCGATGACTTTGTAATCACCCGGAGCGTATTTCGTGTTGCTCCAAATAATTTCAGCGCTTTTGCTATCGCCTGCGTCGTTGATAAAGCGCAGATAAAACCGCATCGGATGATCATCGCCAGCCTTGGTACTTTCGTCGATGTCGCTTTCGATCGGTTGCACCAATTTCCAGCTCCATGACAGGATTGGCAAATCATTCAGCGCAATGTCGGTATCACGTGCCAAAATCGAAGCGCTGTTGTTGGTTGAACATCGCAGGGCATGACGGTCGTCTTCTTGTGCAACCTCGTAACGTGCGGGAGTAACGCGGAAAAAACTACGTTCTTTCCACCCCTGCCCCACATTTTCCGTGTCCAGATCCGCTAGGAAATCCAAAGGGCCATTGGTCGCGATCAACGGCATGTCCGTGTCCCAAAACGGGGCGCGCGTCGCGAAATAAGCCCAATAGGCCCCTCCAATCACCGCAACGGTCGCGATGGCTGCAACACTCTTTTTCATACCGACTTCCTTTTCTTTACGCCCTGCTCGACGCTCCGAATCCATGACCCATCGGCACTGTACGTCATCCGGTTACATACCGTTGACGGGTACTTTTAAAACCGGATTTCCCTGTGCGTCAGTCGGCACTTTGCCTGCGCGCATGTTCACCTGCAAAGACGGGATGATCAGTTTGGGCATCGCCAACTGCGCGTCGCGCACTGTGCGGAATTTGATGAAATCCTCGCGCGTTTTGCCGTCGCCCACGTGGATGTTGTCGGCCTTTTGCGCCGCCACCGATGTTTCCCACTGAATCGCGCGGCCACCGGGGCCATAGTCGTGACACATAAACAGGCGCATATCATCCGGCAGGCTTAGAACCTTTTGGATACTGTCATAAAGTTCACCAGCGTCCCCACCCGGGAAATCACAGCGGGCTGAACCGCCATCAGGCATGAACAGCGTGTCCCCAGCAAAGGCGACATTGCCCATCACATGCACCATGCAAGCAGGCGTATGCCCCGGCGTGTTCAGCGCAAAGCCCTGCATGGTGCCGACCATATAGGTATCGCCTTCGCGAAACAGGGCGTCAAATTGCGATCCATCCCGTTGAAATTCAGTGCCCTCGTTAAAGACTTTGCCAAAGGTTTCCTGAATGACCATGATCTTTTCACCAACTCCGATTTTACCCCCCAATTTTTGTTGGATGTAGGGGGCCGCACTTAGGTGGTCGGCGTGCACGTGGGTTTCGATGATCCAATCCAACGTCAAGCCACGCGTCTCGATTTCAGCGATCAGAGCATCGGCGTGATCATGTGTAATGCGCCCTGCCGCATAATCAATGTCCATCACAGAGTCGATGATCGCGCAATGCGGGCTGTTGGGGTCTTTGACAATGTAGCTGATCGTATTGGTCGCTTCGTCGAAATGTGCTGAAACGTCGGGCTTAATGTTCATCTCTACGGGGTAGTTCACAGTATTTCCTCCGAATGCACATTTGTCGCATGTGCGCGTTTTTCTTAACTATGCCAGCCTATTGGCCATACTCAAAGAACAAAGGCAGCGCTCAAAGTCTGCCCGGACAAAAGCGCACATTGCGCTTTCTCCATCACGCCCTAATTTTGGGCGTAAGGTCATGTTAAGCGCGTCACCGCTTGATCGACATAAGGGCTGTACACGCCCTTTCAACGCGGTGCGGATCACAACTGTGGTGATCTGCTGACAATATCGCCCGGCACTGACCTGCATAGTTGTAACACAAACCAAAGGCTGCTTGGCATGTTCGAAGGTTTTTCCGCAGAGATACTGGCCCGCATTCAATTTGCGTTCACGGTGTCGTTTCACATCATCTTTCCCGCGTTTTCGATCGGGTTGGCCAGCTATCTGGCTGTGCTGAACGCGCAGTATTTGCGCACGCGCGACGAAACTTATCTGACGCTGTTCACCTATTGGAAAAAGATTTTTGCCGTTGCTTTTGGCATGGGCGTCGTGTCGGGCATTGTGATGTCTTATCAATTTGGCACCAACTGGTCGGTGTTTTCGGACAAGACCGGGCCGGTACTTGGCCCGTTGATGGCCTACGAAGTGCTATCGGCCTTTTTCCTTGAGGCCGGATTTCTTGGCATCATGTTGTTTGGCCGCGAACGTGTGGGCGAAAAGCTGCATATGTTTGCCACTGCGATGGTTGCCCTTGGCACGCTGGCATCGGCCACATGGATTTTGTCGGTCAACAGTTGGATGCAAACGCCTGCGGGCTATTCCATCAATGACGCAGGCCAATTCATTCCTGAGGACTGGCGGCAGATCGTATTCAACCCTTCCTTCCCATACCGCCTTGTCCACATGGTGCTGGCCGCCTATCTGACCACCGCACTGGTCGTGGGCGCTGTGGGTGCCTTGCATCTGCTGCGTGACACGCTCGATGTGGCGGCACGGCGGATGTTTTCCATGGCGATGTGGATGTTGATTGTTGTCGCGCCCTTGCAGATCTTGGCCGGGGATTTTCACGGCCTCAACACGTTGGAACATCAGCCCGCCAAAGTCATGGCTATGGAAGGGCATTATGACAGCCACCCGGACGGTGCACCGTTGATCCTGTTTGGCATCCCGAACCCTGAAGAAAAGCGCATCGATTACAAAATCGAGGTGCCCTATCTGTCCAGCATGATCCTAAAACACTCTTGGACGGCGCCGCTTGATGGGTTGGATACGATCCCGGACGAAGACGAACCCCCCGTTGCAATCGTGTTCTGGAGCTTCCGCGTCATGGTCGGCCTTGGCTTTGCCATGCTGGGGTTGGGTGCTTGGGCTGTATGGCGACGCTTGCGCGGACGGCTTTACGACAGTCCGATGTTGCATCGCACGTCTTTGTTGATGGGGCCGATGGGTTTTGTGGCCGTGCTTGCGGGCTGGGTCACCACCGAAGTCGGGCGCCAACCCTTTACGGTCTACGGCGTATTGCGCACCTCTGACAGCCTCGCCCCTGTGGCGGCCCCTGCTGTTGCAGCCTCACTGATTGCCTTCATCGTAGTCTATTTCTTTGTGTTCGGCGCAGGCACCTTTTACCTGCTACGCATGATGTCAAAGGCCCCCGCAACCAAGCGTTTGGGATTGCGAGACGCCCCAATCCGCGCCTCTGGCCTTGCGCCGGTAACGCGCCCCACCCCAATGCCCGACGCATAGGAGCCATCTGATGTTTGAACTTTCATTTATCTGGGCCGGCATCATTGCTTTTGCCGTGCTGACCTATGTGATCCTTGACGGCTTTGACCTTGGGGTTGGCATCCTGTTCCCCACCGCGCCGAACGAGCGTGAAAAAGCCACGATGATGAATTCCATCGCGCCGATTTGGGATGGCAACGAAACGTGGCTGGTGATGGGAGGCGGCGGATTGTTTGCCGTCTTTCCATTGGCTTACGCCGTGATCATGCCTGCTCTTTATATGCCGATCATCTTGATGCTGCTGGCATTGATCTTTCGCGGTGTGGCCTTTGAATATCGTTGGCGGACGGAACGGTGGAAACCTGTCTGGGATGCCGCATTCTTTGGTGGATCGATTGTGGCTGCATTCATGCAAGGCATCGCCCTTGGTGCATTGGTGCAGGGCATCGAAGTGGCCGATCGTGCCTATGCTGGTGGCTGGTGGGATTGGCTCAGCCCGTTTTCGGTTCTGACCGGCGTGGCTGTCGTGATTGGTTATGCGCTGCTTGGGGCCACGTGGCTGATCATGAAAACCACAGGGGATTTGCAGGCGCGTATGCAAGGGTTTGCATGGCGGTTGGCCATCGGCACATTGGGCTTTATCGGTCTGGTCAGCATCCTGACGCCATTCCAAGACCCGCAGTATTTCGAGAACTGGTTCAAGTTCCCCGGTGTATTCTTTAGCGTCGTGATGCCTGCTGCAATGTTGGCCACCACCTATATGCTGTTTACTGGGTTAAAAGCTGGCAAAGACGTGCAGCCCTTTTTGGCCACGCTTACCTTATTTGTGTTGTGCTTTATCGGGCTGGGAATCAGCTTTTACCCCCACATCGTTCCGCCATCGCTCACCATCGCAGAGGCCGCCGCCCCAGACAAAAGTCTGCGGTTTGCGCTGGTTGGCACCGTTGTTCTTATCCCGATGATTTTGGCCTATACCGCCTATGCCTATTGGGTCTTCCGAGGCAAAATTGATCCAGACGAGGGTTATCACTGATGGGTGTGAAAGGTATTCGGCAGCTGGCGTGGTTCGTGGCGATCTGGCTTGCCAGCGTCGCTTTGTTGGGGGTTGTCGCCTATGGTATCCGGCTGGTGCTTGTGGGCTAGAACCTTAGGGTTTCAGCCCCGCAATAGCCGCCAACAGACGGCGCAGTATGGCAACTTCGGCGTTCGAAAAGTTAGACATCAAATCTGCATCGAACTTCTCTGCTGCGTGAAGAAGTTCGCCAAACACTTTCTTGCCTGTCACCGTCAAGTGAAGGTATTCGCGTCGCCGATCCTGCGCAGCTTGTTCGCGGGTAAGGTAGCGTTTGGCCTCAAGGGCTGCGACTGCGCGACTGATTTTAGTCTTGTGGATATGTGCCCATTCGCAGATTTCACCCGCCGTCAGTTGTCCATAGCGTCCAAGATGGAACAACACGCGCCATTCAGTGCGCAACATGCCATAACGCTCTTTGTAAAACCTTTGAAATTCGACGCTGGATGCATCCGCCGCTTGGTTCAGCAGGTAAGGCATGAAATGCGAGATATCAAAGTCAGAGCGTGTATCCATACGCCGCATAATGTCCCGCTTAGTTACAAATACAACCGATATAATGCCCAAAGATCAAGAAATTGCGGCGCGGACCGTCATCGTTCGATCAAGACGGTCATTTTAAGCGCGACGGTTGATGTACCCCTGATCAAATCGGGGACACGACGCATTCTGCGATACTTTTCAGGAAAAAATCACGACCTCAGCTGGACAGTGCCCGGATCACGCCGCGCAATTCTGCAAGACCACGCAAACGTCCGATCAACGGATAACCGGGGATCAAATCACGCCCAAGATCGCTGAGCATGTGGTGCCCATGATCGGGACGGAACGGAATATTGTGATCTAATCGCCCCTCGGCCCGGCGCCGGGCTTCTTCGGCCAGAATGACACGAATAAGGGCAACCATATCCGTGTCATCGTCCAGATGTGTGGCCTCTTCAAAGGCACCATCTGGGTCTTTGCGCACATTGCGAAGGTGCACAAAATGGATACGTTCTGCCACGCGCGCTGCGATGGCGGGCACGTCGTTGATAGGGTTTGCGCCCAATGATCCGGCACACAGGGTCACGCCGTTCGATGGGCTGTCATAGGCGTTCAAAACCCAATCAAGGTCTTCTCCGCTCGACACAATCCGCGGCAAGCCCAAAATATCGCGCGGCGGATCGTCTTGGTGCACGCACAGGCGCATGCCAAGGTCATCTGCCGTGGGGCCGACCTCTTGCAAAAAGCGATTATAGTTGGCGCGCAAAACCGTGCGATCAATGCCTGCATAAGCCTGCAAAGCCTCCCGCAACCCTGCGACATCGTATCGGTCAAACGCGCCCGGCATCCCCGCCATGATCGAGGCAAGCAAAGCCTCGCGCCTGCTGTCATCTGCCTGCTGATACCACACCGCAGCGCGGCGGCAGACATCTTGCGAATAGTCAGCTTCGGCCCCTGCCCGTTTCAGCATGTGGATTTCAAACGCGGCCATTTTCACAGCCTCAAACCGCAAGCACGTTGCACCCCCGGCCACAGGCGCGTTCAGGTCGGTGCGTGTCCAATCCAGCAGCGGCATAAAATTATAACAAATCGTATGCACGCCGGCCGCGGCCAAATTCACCATGGATTGACGGTAGTTCGCGAACAGCTGCGTCAGATCGCCCTCGCCCCGTTTGATCCGTTCGTGAATAGGCAAGCTTTCGACCACAACCCAATCAAATCCAGCGGCCTCAACCTGCGCTTTGCGTGTCTCGATCGCAGCTTGTGGCCAAATTTCACCGTAGGGAATTTCGTGTAGCGCAGTGACGATACCGCGCGCACCCGTTTGGGCAACTTCTTGCAAGGAAATCGTATCGAATTCGCCGTACCAGCGCCAACTTTCAATCATCTTACGATCTCCTGCGCGGCTTTGCGCGCACCATATTTCCAAATAACTTCTGCGGCTTCCGTCACCGGCCCCAACAAACGTGGGGCAAGGTCGCTAGCGAATACTTCTTCAAAGCCCAAAAGCGCGCGCACCACCTGATCGGGCGTATCACAGCCATCCGCCGCTGCCCGTAAACGTGCCGCCAGTGGGTCACGCACATCTATCGGCGCGCCTGCTTCATCGATGCCAGTGACGTAACGCATCCATGCTGCCACCGCGAGGATCAGGCAAGGCGACGCGCGCCCCGCATCCATATTGTCGCGCAGCGTGCCCAGCAACCTTTGCGGCAGTTTTTGGCTGCCATCCATAGCGATTTGCCAAGTACGATGTCGTATGGCCGGGTTCGCATAGCGATCAAAAAGCGCCTCCGCATAATTTGGCAAAGCAACGCCTTTTGGCGCGGTGACTGCGGGCATGATTTCAGCCCACAGCCGCTGAACATAAGTGGCAAAGATCGGATCACCCACAGTGTCCGCAATCGTGTCGTGCCCGGCCAGATAACCGGTATAGGCCAACGCAGAATGAGTGCCGTTTAACATGCGCAGCTTCATCGCCTCAAAGGCGGCAACATCTGTCACCAATTCGACCCCGGCAGCAGCAAGATCCGGGCGCGCGCCACCGACAAAGTTATCCTCGATGGCCCATTGGCCAAAGGGTTCGTGCATGACTGGGGCCGCGTCATTGATGCCATCGCGCGCCAAAGCTGCGATATCGTCCGGCGTGGTTGCGGGTGTGATCCGGTCAACCATTGTGCAAGGAAAGCGTCCCTCGGTTGCGATCCAATCGGCCAAGTCCGGATCAATCCGCGCTGCCATATCCAGCACCACACCGCGCACAACTGCGCCGTTTTCAGGCAAGTTATCGCAGCTGAGTACCGTGAACGGCGCAATCCCCGCCGCACAACGCATTTGCAAAGCGCGCACAAGATACCCAACGGCAGAGACAGGCACATCATGGGTCAAATCGTGCTGAACATCAGCATGATCCGCATCCAACGCCCCCGTCGCCGGGATGTGGCAGTATCCTTTTTCGGTTACGGTAAGTGAGACGATTTTGACCTTTGGGTCGGCCATCGCGTTCAGTACGGCAACAGGATCTTCGGGCGCGACTAGAACGTCGTTCAGCACCTCAATGCGGCGCGTTTGACGGCCCGTGGCCCCCAGTGACACCGAGGTGTAAGCCCAATCCTGCCCGCGCAGCGCATCACGGGTCGCGGGGCTGCGTAAAGAAACGCCAATGATGCCCCAATCGCCCCCCGATGCCGCCACCGCATCCGCCACATAGACACAGCCGAACGCACGAAAAAACGCACCAAGGCCCAGATGCACAATGCCCGTTTCGGCGCGGCTCACAAGCGGTACGCCTCTTTGGCAAGGCGGTATGTCAGATCATAAGCGACCTCGTGCGCCTCGTCGCGATCCAAGCGGCCCGTGGCAATCAGGGTCGCCAGATAACCGCAATCAACACGGCGTGCGACGTCATGCCGGGCCGGAATGGAACAGAACGCGCGGGTGTCGTCGTTAAAGCCGACGGTGTTGTAAAAACCCGCCGTTTCCGTCGTCATCTCGCGGAACCGTTTCATCCCTTCATAGCTGTCGTGGAACCACCACGCGGGCCCCAATTTCAACGCCGGGTATACCCCCGCCAATGGGGCCAGTTCGCGGGCATAGCTGCTTTCATCCAGCGTGAACAAGATCAGCGTCAGCCGTGTATCCGACCCGACAGCGTTTAACAGAGGGCGAAGGGCGGTCACATAGTCGGTGCGCGTCGGAATATCGTAGCCCTTGTCGCGCCCAAAGCGTTCCATCACATCGCCCGAATGATTGCGCATCGAACCGGGATGGATTTGCATGACAAGCCCATCTTCAAGGCTCATCCGCGCCATTTCCGTCAGCATATGACCACGAAACATGTCGGCCTCTTGGGCTGAGCATTGCCCCGCGAGAGCCTTTTGAAACAGGGCTTCGGCTTGGGGCTGTGGCAGATCTTCGGTGCGTGCGGTTGGGTGACCGTGATCCGAAGACGTTGCGCCATAGTGTTTGAACTCAGCCCGCCGCGCGCGGTGCGCGGCAAGGTAGCCGGACCAAGTATTGGTGTCTTGCCCGGTCATTGCGCCAAAGGTGGCGATATTGTCCGCAAACCCTTCGAATTCCGGATCGATCACCGCGTCGGGGCGATAGGCCGTGACCACTTTGCCGCCCCAGCCGCTGCCTTGGATCATCTTGTGCCAACGCAGATCGTCGATGGCGCTTTCTGTGGTCGAGATCGCCTCGATATTGAAACGTTCAAACAGGGCGCGCGGGCGGAAGTCATCGCGCCCCAGACAATCGTCGATCTGGTCATAGATCGCATCGGCAGTGTCCGCCGATAAGCGCTGCGTGATGCCAAACACCTCTTGGAAGGCGTGATCGACCCACAACCGCGACGGCGTGCCGCGAAACAGATGGTAATTTTGCGCAAACAGTCGCCAGATCTTGCGGGTGTCTTGTTCGCTTTCCCCGCCGTCCACACGGGGCACGCCAAGCGTTTCCAGCGGAATGCCTTGGCTGTGCAGCATCCGAAACACGTAGTGGTCCGGCGTTACAAACAGGTTGGTGGGGTCGGGAAACGGGTCGTTTTCAGCAAACCAACGCGGGTCCGTGTGGCCATGCGGGCTGATGATCGGCAGGTCAGACACACCCTCATATAATTCACGCGCCAGCGCGCGCACCTGCGGCTCTGTCGGAAACAGGCGATCTTTGTCCAACACAATCATTCCCCTAAAATTGCAGCCTTATTCGGGCGCGTTCGGCTCTGCATCCATGTCCGCGTCCGGCGTATCCAGCGTCGACCACGTGTCGTCGCGCGGTGGCGCTGGCGGAGTTTCGCAAGCGCCGCGGTGGATGTTGACCTTGGCGATAAAATTGGCCGAAACAGGTGCTGTCACGAACAAAAAGCCCATGATTAACAGCGCATGGACCGAGCTTTCGCCATTGGCATAAGAATGCAAGATCGACGCCAGCAATAGCATCCCAATGCCAACAGTTCCGACTTTGGTGGGCGCATGCAGGCGTGCCATTGGGTCGTTGAACTTGAGCAAGCCAATAACTCCAACGGCGACAAATGCCGATCCGATCAGCAGGCTGACGGCGGCGGCGTAGATGGCGATCACTTCGATCATTCGATGATGTCCCCCCGCAGTAAGAACCGTGCCAGTGCGACCGTGGATACAAAGCCCAGCATCGCAATCAGCAGCGCCACTTCGAAATAGATTTGCACGCCTTGCGAGATGCCCAGCACCACGACCAACCCCAATGCGTTGATCACCATCGTATCAAGCGCAAGAATTCGGTCGCCGTAAGTTGGCCCTAAAACCAGACGGACCATGGAAAACACTTGCCCCAATGCAAGTGCTGCAAAGGCGAGGTACAGCGCGATGTTCAGAAAATTCATGGCCTCGGTCATCGGAAAATCTCCTTGAGCCGGGCCTCGTAGCGGGTCTTGATCTCGTCCACCACGGCGTCCGGGTCATCGGTGTGCAGCACATGCACCAACAGGCTGTGCCCTTCACTGGATAGGTCTGCTGACACGGTGCCCGGCGTCAGCGTGATCGTACCTGCAAGCACCGTGATGGCCTCGGGTTGAACAAGGTCCAGTGGGATAACAACCCATGCCGGTTTCAGCTTGGAATTGGGCACGGTCAGCACGATCCAAGCCACCTGAATATTGGCCACAATGATATCCCAGATCACCATCAGGCAATAAGGCACCATCTTGCCTATGCGAAAGCCCTTGGGCGTGTCGGGCCACCAAATCGAGGTGCCCCACGGGATCAAAATGCCAAGGATCAGACCAAAGACAGCCATTCCGGCAGAGAATTCGTTTTGCAGCAATATCCACACCACGGCCAAAAGCACGGTCAGAAACGGATGCGGCATCAGCCAATGAAAGCAGCGTGCCATCATGTCAGTGGGCCTCCTTGCTTGGTTTGCTGAGCTTGCCAGCGGTGTCCAGCACGGTCGAGATATACGGTTCAGGCGCAAAGAGCTGTGCAGCAATTTTGCTGGTGTAGCCATGCACTTGCCCGGCAAACACCGTATGCGCGGCCAGCAAAGCAATCAGCCCGCCAACGGCCACATAAGACAGTGCGGCAGGGCGCGCCATTGTACGTACGTTGCCATCACGCGTGACTCCGTGGGCTTTCCAGAACATTACAGAGCCCGCGCGTGCGAACCCCAAAATACTGATAAGGCTAGAGGCCAACACAATTACCCAAACCCATGCCACTTTGTTCGTTCCGAAGGCGGCATTAAGCACAAGCAACTTGCCAAGGAACCCTGACAGCGGCGGCAAGCCCGCCATGGCAATCGCGCCCACAAAGAACAGTGCCGCCGTCAGCGCCGCCCCGGCCATGGGCACTTGAGGTGTGATGTCGACATTGCCCCTGCCCGTGCGCACCAGATCGCAGATCAAGAAAAGTGCGGCAGCGGCAAGTGTCGAGTGGATGATGTAATAAAGTGCAGCCGCAATACTGGTCGGCGTGAACAGCGCAATCGACACCATGACCATCGCCATCGATCCAATGACGGCGAACGCCACCAATCGATCAAGCCGTTTGGCCGCCATCACCCCAATCATCCCAATCGCCAGCGACACCAGCGCGGCAGGCAGCAACCACAGCCCGTGCAGGCCCTGTGTCACTGCCAAATCAGGTGGAAAGATTAACGTGTAAACGCGGATGATGGCATAGGCCCCGACCTTGGTCATGATCGCAAACAATGCGGCCACGGGGGCTGGTGCCTCGGCATAGCTCGATGGCAGCCAGAAGTGCAACGGCACGACAGCAGCCTTAATCGCGAACACCAGCAGTAACAGGACAGATGCGACGCGAATGCCTACAGTTTCTTCTGGGCCAATCAGGGCGACGCGTTGTGCAAGGTCGGCCATGTTCAACGTTCCTGTCTCGGCATAGATCGCCCCAAGCGCGAACAGGAACAGGGTCGATCCAATCAGGTTAAACAGCACATATTGCACACCCGCATGCAGACGCGCATTGCCACCTGCGTGGATCATCAGGCCGTAGGACGCGATCAAAAGGACTTCGAAAAACACAAACAGGTTGAACAAATCACCCGTCAGGAACGCGCCCATAATGCCCATCAATTGGAACTGAAACAGTGCATGGAAATGCCGCCCGCGTTCGTCCCAACCCGACCCAATCGCGTAAAGCAGTACAAACAGCGCCAGCACTGCGGTCAACAGCACCATAAGCGTCGACAGCCGATCCCCCACCAGCACAATGCCAAAGGGTGCTGCCCAGTCTCCAAGTTGGTAAAGATGGATGGAACCGTCAGAAACGCCCCACGCCAGCGCGGCGGCGATCACAACAAGTGCCGCCACCCCAGCCAGTGAAAAGGCGCGTTGGATGCCGATGTGATAGCGCGCGGCCAGCACGATAAACGGGGCCAGAAGAGCCGGCAATACGATGGGGGCGATGATCCAATGGGTCATGACGTGCCCTCCGACTTGGGTTCAGGCTGATCATCGACGTGATCGTCGTCAGAGCCCAAAAACGCACCAAGGCCGATCATCACAACCACCGCTGTCATTCCGAACGAAATCACGATGGCCGTCAGCACCAAAGCTTGTGGCAGCGGGTCGGTATAGGCTGTGACGCCATCGCGCAGCACAGGGGCTGCGCCAACCGTCAAGCGCCCCGATGCAAACAAGAACACGTTGACCGCATAGGTCAGCAGCGAAATGCCCATAATCACAGGAAAAGTGCGCAGGCGCAGCACCAGATACAGCCCACCGGCCGTCAGGATGCCAATGGCAGAAGCGACAAGTAGTTCCATGTTATGTGGCCTCCTTTGCATCGTCGTCGTCGCGCGACGGGTCGATATCCATCGCAAATTCGGTTTCAGGTTCGTGCGCGCGGCGTGCAAGTCGCGAAAAGCTTTCAAGCGACAGCATCACAGCACCGACCACGGCCAAAAACACGCCCACATCAAACAAGGCGGCTGTGGCCACTTCGAACTTTTGGAACGGCCAGATGGTCACATAGGTAAAGTCAGACGTCAGGAACGGTTTGCCCACAAACCAAGACCCAATGCCCGTCAGCCCCGCCACCAAGACCCCGGCCCCGATCACCCCGTGGTATGGGTATTTCAAACGCGCTGAGGCCCATGAAAAGCCGCTTGCCATATATTGCATAACAACGCCAATCGACACGATCAGTCCGGCGATAAAGCCGCCACCCGGTTCGTTGTGACCGCGCAGAAAGATATAGAAACCAACCAGCATAACCACAGGCATGATCACCCGCGTCACCACCACCATCATCATCGGATGCATGTCGCCTGCCCGCGCCTGATCCGGTTTGCGGTTCAGCAAACGCGCACGCACAGGACCGCGCAGCAACGCATCCGTCAGCGCATAGATCAACAGCGCGGCAATGCCGAGCACGATGATCTCGCCATAGGTGTCAAAGCCACGGAAATCGACCAAAATCACGTTGACCACATTGGTGCCG
Organism: Tateyamaria sp.; assembly: GCF_039940735.1. Classification (GTDB taxonomy): domain Bacteria; phylum Pseudomonadota; class Alphaproteobacteria; order Rhodobacterales; family Rhodobacteraceae; genus Tateyamaria. Next base: position 18,694 of record NZ_JBDVGB010000073.1, on the reverse strand, counting down.
CCGCCGCCTTTGTAGGAATTGACCAGATGGAATTCCGAAATCGGCGTCGCAACCGCGTCGCGCAGTAAAAAGTGATAGGCCAGCCCAAAGGTCGCCAAACCACCCGCAACCGCCACACCCGCATCACGCACACGGCGCAAGATCGAGCTTTCTATTGGGGTGTGTTTGGGCAAGAAGTTCAGCGCAAGCAGCAGCAGGATGATCGTTACAACTTCGACCGTGAACTGTGTCATGGCCAGATCAGGTGCGCTAAAGAACACGAACCCGATGGACACGATCAGCCCAACAATCCCAATCAGGATCAGCGAAAGCAACCGGTTGCGGTGCAGCAGCACAAGGCCGACCGTCGCCGCCACCAACATCCCCCACCCTGCAATCACAACCGGATCAGCGGGTTGTGCATGACGTGTCGGCGTTGCCACGGTGCCTGTCGTCCATGCATGAAAACCAGCGGCAATAATTGCTACAGCACCGATGGCCGCATAGCGCGAAAACGCGCCATTGTGCAGCGGCAGGATGATCTTTTGCGCCAGCTTAGCGGCGGCCTCGATGATGGCTTCAAAAATCGCTTTGGCCTCGGGGCGCGGTGCAGCATCCCACAGACGCAAAGCCGGCTTGAACAGAAACAGCATCGCCAAACCGCCCAAGACGGCGACGATCGACAAGAACAGCGCCGGCACCAATCCGTGCCAGATTTTGAAGTGCGCTGTCGGCACCTCAACCACGCCACCCAATACGGATGCTGTGACCAACTTGATGAATGGCTCGGCCAAGAACGGCGCAACCCCGATCACCACAACCATCACCACAAGGATCGCAGGCGGCAACCACAACCCTGCCCCCGGATCATGCGGTTGGGCGGGATAATCATGGCGCACCGGACCAAGGAACGTGTGCCCAATCAAGCGGAAGCAATAGGCGGCAGAAAACAGCGAACCGAACGTCGCCAGTGCAGGCACCAGCCAAGGAATGTCGAATAAAACGGTGTGCCCGGCCTCTTCCAGCATCATCTCTTTGGACAAGAACCCGTTGAGCAGCGGAATACCCGCCATCGACAAAGCCGCCACAGTGGCAATCACAAAGGTCACTGGCATCAACTTGCGCAAGCCCCCAAGGAGACGAATATCGCGGGTGTGGGCCTCGTGATCGATGATGCCTGCAGACATAAACAACGCAGCTTTAAAGGTGGCGTGGTTTAAAATGTGGAACATCGCCGCCATCGCGCCAAAGGCAGTTCCGGTCCCCAAAAGCATCGTGATAAGACCCAAATGACTGACCGTCGAAAACGCCAACAGCGCTTTAAGATCGTGTTTGAACAGCGCAATCACAGCGCCCAACACCATGGTCACAAGGCCAGCGGTGGTGACGATCACAAACCATTCCGGCGTGCCTGACAGCACCGGCCACATGCGCGCCATCAAGAATATACCCGCCTTCACCATCGTGGCCGAGTGCAGATAGGCTGACACCGGCGTTGGTGCTGCCATCGCGTGCGGCAGCCAGAAGTGGAACGGGAACTGCGCGGACTTGGTGAAACAGCCAAGCAAAATCAGGATCAACGCTGGCACATAAAGTGGGTCGGCTTGGATCAGGTCTCGGTTCTGAAGGATAACGGACAGATCGTAACTGCCCACAATCTGGCCCAAAATCAGCATGCCACCGATCATGGCAAGGCCACCCATGCCCGTAACCGTCAGCGCCATACGCGCACCTTGCCGCCCTTCGGGCAGGTGTTTCCAATAGCCGATCAAAAGGAACGACGACAGCGACGTGAGTTCCCAGAAAATAAGCAAAAGCAGGATGTTATCAGACAAGACGATCCCAACCATCGCGCCCTGAAACAGCAGCAGATAGGTGAAAAACTGGCCCATGTTGTCTTCGCGGCTAAGGTAATTGCGCGCGTAGGCGATGATAAGCAGCCCAATGCCCAAAATGAGCAGCGCAAAGAAAAAGCCAAGCCCGTCCAGCATCAAGGTAAAATTCAACCCCAACAGCGGCATCCAATCGACGCGCGCCATAACCACTTCGCCCGCCAACACCGACGGCAAGTTGGTCAGCAATCCGATGAACGCTGCCAGCGAGACGGTGAATGTGACGCCAGCACAAGCCGCGCGGCCCGCTGAATTCATGATGCCAGGCAGCAAAGCGCCCAAGAAAGGCAACGCGACGATAATGAAAAGCGACACGAAATCCCCCGATCCGATGTATTTTCAGCCCCTCGAAGGGGCGCATTCTGCGCAGATCAAACATAATCGACAAATCTTGTCGAGAACCGATCGTCTTTGTTGTGCCCGCGCTTGAAATTTTGCCACCAATGACCCCGCACGGAAAGGCAAGCTTTTGCCCAAAGCCGCCCAGAGGTCAAGGACAGGCCGTCGCTTTAGCCCTTGGGTTGCTGCGCTTCAATCCACGTTTGCAATGCGGCGATTTCGTCGCTGCTTAACCGCAGGCCCAACTTGTTGCGCCGCCAAACGATGTCTTCGGCGCTGCGGGCAAATTCGCGGTTCATCAACCATTCAACTTCGCGCGCACTCAATGTGGCACCAAAGGCCGTGCCAAGGTCGTCCGCGTTCTGCGCATCACCCAGCACGTCCCATGCCAACGTGCCATAGGCGCGGATCAATCGGCGTGCCCAAAACAGGTTCAGAAAATGAAACTCTGCCATCAATTTCGAGATCAAAGCATCGACCCCGTCCACCGCAAAATCGCCACCGGGCAAGGCCACACCTGCCGTCCAATGCCCTGACATGTCGTCAAAGAAAGGGGCGACTTTGTCCATCACGTCCTCGGCCAGTTTGCGGTATGTGGTGATCTTGCCGCCAAAGATATTCAGAACCGGCGCGCCATTTGCATCCACATTCAACGTATAATCGCGCGTCAAAGCCGAGGCATTCGCAGCCCCATCATCATAAAGCGGGCGTACCCCGGAATAGGTCCACACGATGTCGTCCGCTTTGATATCTTGTTTGAAATAGCCGTTGGCGAAATCCAGCAGATATTGCTGTTCTTCGGGTGTGCAGGTCGGGGCGTCATGCGGATCTTGATGTTCGGCGTCGGTGGTCCCGATCAAGGTAAAATCGGTCTCGTAAGGGATGGCGAAGATGATGCGCCCATCGGTGCCTTGGAAGAAATAGCATTTGTCGTGATCAAACAGCCGCTTGGTCACGATGTGGCTGCCGCGCACCAACCGCACGCCTTCGTTTGTGTTCAAACCCAGCTTGCCGTGAATGATATCGCCAACCCACGGGCCAGCCGCGTTGATCAGCATGCGTGCTTGCACGATTTCAGTGGCGTCTGTGTCCATGTCGCGCAGCGTGATCTGCCACGTGTCGCCCTGCCGCTCTGCCGCGTCCACACGGGTGCGCACCATAACGCGCGCGCCGCGATCCGCCGCGTCACGGGCATTCAACACCACAAGGCGCGAATCCTCGATCCAGCAATCGGAATATTCATAGGCTTTTTCGAATTTTTCGACCAACGGCGCGCCTTCGGCTGTGCCGTGCAACGCCAATGTGCTGGTCGCAGGCAAAATCTTGCGCCCGCCCAAGTGGTCATAGGCAAACAGCCCCAACCGGATCATCCATGCAGGCCTGCGCCCCTTCATCCACGGCATGACGGTCGCAAGCAGTCGTGACACAGGGGTTTCGGATTCAAACCGCATGTCGCGGTGGTAAGGCAACACAAACCGCATCGGCCAACTGATATGGGGCATGGCGCGCAACAATGTTTCGCGTTCTTCCAAGGCGTGACGCACAAGGTTGATTTCGAAATACTCAAGATAGCGCAAACCGCCGTGAAACAGTTTGGTCGAAGCCGAGGACGTGGCAGAAGCCAAATCGTTCATCTCGGCCAAGGCCACAGTCATCCCCCGCCCCGCCGCATCACGCGCGATGCCGGTGCCATTGATCCCACCGCCAATGACAAAAAGATCGTAGGTTTTTAGCGTTTGGTCTGCAGCCATCGTTGGGCCTCCTTCAGCAAGCAGGGCGAGGACATGAGTAGGCATGCGTCGCGCAAGACGCAAGTTGGCAATGCACAATTGCAGTGCGACATGGGCCTACTTGCACAGCAAACTATCGCGGATCTATCCCGCCAACGATGGCAGCCACAGCACGATCCCCGGAAACGCCACCAACATCGCAATGGTCGCCGCATCGGCGATGAAAAACGGGGTCACACCTTTGAACACGTCCTGAACCGTCAGATCATCGCGCACACCCGCCACCACAAAACAATTGAGGCCAATGGGCGGCGTGATCAGACAGAACTCGGCCATCTTGACCACCAAAATGCCGAACCAGATCGCACACATCGGTCCTGACATGCCGAATGCACTGTCGGCTGCCGATACAAATTCACCTCCGTTCAAGGCCATGACCGCCGGGTACACCACGGGCAGCGTTAGCAAAAGCATGCCGATTGCGTCCATGAACATGCCCAAGACGGCATAGCCCAAAAGGATGCAAATCAGGATCAGCATCGGTGACATATCGAGCGACGTGATCCAGTCAGAAAACGCGGCAGGCAGCTCTGCAAACCCAAGAAAGCGCACATAGATCAGCACGCCCCAGATGATGGTAAAGATCATCACGGTCAGCTTGGCGGTATCAAGCAAGGCGCGGCTGAGTTCTTTCCACCGCATGCCGCGATAAAGCGCCATAAGGAAGATGATGAACGCCCCTATGGCGCCGCCTTCGGTTGGGGTGCCCCAGGCGTCTCCGAATGGGTTGTAAACAAAGAAGATAATGATGATGACCACGGCAAAAATCGGCATCGCGGGGGGCAGCGATTCAAAGCGTTCGCGCCATGTAAAGCCGCTGACTGCGGGGCCCACGTTTTTCCAGATCATGGCGATGCCGATGATAAGCCCTGCATAGACCACAGCCGAAAACGCACCGGGTACAAAGCCCGCAAGCAGCAGCTTGCCCACGTCTTGTTCGACGATGATCGCATAGATCACAAGGATGGCCGAGGGTGGGATCAGCGAAGCCAGCGTGCCCCCTGCTGCCACGACCCCTGCGGCGAATTGTTTGTTGTACCCGATCTTTAGCATCTCGGGGATCGCGATGCGGGCGAACACGGCAGCCGTGGCCACCGACGCGCCCGACACAGCCGCAAAACCTGCGGTAGCAAAGACGGTCGACACAGCCAAGCCCCCCGGCACCCATGCAATCCAACGCTTGGCGGCGGTAAACAGCGCCGTCGTCAGCTTGGCGTAATAGGCAAGGTATCCGATCAGGATAAACACCGGGATCAGCGACAACACTTGCGCCGACACTTTGGAGTGCGGCGTCAGTCCTGCGACTTTAACGCTGATCTCAATCGCTTTCCAAAAGCGTTCCGGATCATAATCAAACCCATTCCAACGCAGCCAAACCAGACCGACAAAGCCGGCCATGCCCGCAGCAAAGGCCACGCGCATGCCCAATAGGACAAAGACCAGCATGCCGCCGCTGACCCAAAGGCCGATATCAATAGGTTCCATTATTCGGGCCCTTCCAGCGATTCAGCCTCGATCCGGGCCTGTTCGGCCACGGTCAGGGACAGCGGCACAGCCACAGGGTTTTCAAGCCCAAGGACAAGCGCGCGCGCATAACCCCACGCCTGCAACAACAACCGCAGCGCAAGGATGCCAAAGGCAATCGGAACAATCAGTTTTGAGGGCCAGATCGGAAGTCCAATATCAATGGAACTGTCCCGGCTGCACAACGGGCGCGCGCAATCAAACGAGCGGTCAAAATGTTCCCACGCGCCCCACGTCAGGGCCACAATCAGCACCAGCATCAACAACACTGACACCAGTTCAAAGAACCACAGCAAGCGCCCCTTGAGGGCAGAAACCAGCATATCCATGCGCACATGGGTGCCGTCGCGCTGCACAAAAGATACGCCCATGATGGCGATAATCGGCATGGCCGCTTCGATGTAATCGACATAGCCCGCCAGCGGCGAGGCAAAGAACTTGCGCCCCGTCACCGAATAGGCAGCCAGAAACATCAGGGAAAAGATCGCAAGGCCACTTAACAGCGCGCCAAATCTTTCGATTGGTAAAAGTGCCCGGTCCAACCTGCTCAGCAGACTGGAATCCTCAAGCACAGCAGCAGAGCCTGCCATGACCGATCCCCTCGTTTTTTATTATTGTAAAAAAGGGCCGCCTGATAAAGCAGGCGACCCTTGATTGGTTTAGCTGCCGCCTTTGGCTTCAGCCAGTGTTTTGACAACAAGGTCGTACAGCTCTTGGCCCGGCAGGCCTTGGGCTTCCATGTCAGCAATCCATGCGTCTTGGATCGGCTTGCCAGCAACGGACTGGAATTCCGCAATGACGTCATCGGCGACTTCGACCTTTTGAACGCCTTTTTCTTCCAGAACCGAATCCCAACGCGTCAGCAACTCGCCGTAGTTTTCGAGGTAGTGCGCGATGGCTTCAGGGATCGAGCTGTCCAGCGCTTCACGCTCAGAATCGCTGAGCGAGTCATAGGCGTCGACGTTCACAACAACCGGGCAGTTCACGGTGCCGGGGTTCAGGTTGGCTGTCCACCAATCCGCTTGGTTGATTGTGCCAAACGACAGGTGCGCATGCTGAGCAAAGGCGACTGTGTCCACTACGCCGCCTTCCATGGCCTGATAAGCCTCGGTTGCGGTGACGGATGTCGGAACACCGCCAACAGATTCGAACGCTTTGCCCAGACCACCGGTCGCACGCACACGCATGCCATCGAAATCAGCCAATTTATCGCGAGGCTCGCCTGTACCAACAAGGTTGTACTGCGGCATTGGTGACGTCATCAGCAGTTTGGCGTTCCACTGTGCCATTTCTTCGGTCGCGGCGGGGTGCGCATAAACGGCGCGGGCCACGGCAACTTCTTGTTCAAGGGTCTCAACCCCAAGGAACGGCAGTTCGAGCACGGTGATCACGCGGTTTTTGTCGGCGTGGTAACCGGCACAGAACTGCGCCATTTCAAACGCGCCGATGGAGATGCCATCAAGGTTTTCACGGTTCTTGGACAGACCGCCATAGCTGACGTTCATGGTGAATTCGCCGTTTGTCTTTTCGGCAACCAGTTCGGCCAGCTTTTCGACGTGTTCTGTGAACGCGCGGCGCTTGCCCCAGACGGAAACGTTCCATTCTGTTGCGGCGGCTTCCATCGCGAAGGTGCCAGACATAGCGGCGACAACAGCGCCTACTGCAAATTTATTCATTGATTTTCTCCCTAGATGCGGAACGTCGTTCGTCCGCTTGAGGAAGAGGCTAACGCGGAGCAGCGCCATTGCCAAGATGAATGCACACCCGAAGCGATTTAACCGAAATTACGGCGACCACCTGCGCACATCAATCGTCACGTCATCTGCCCAGAAATAAAGAGCTAGACCGTAGTGCATTGCGCAGCGAAAGTCCGTTTCATGTCCAATCTGGCGAAGTTCGGCTACGCAGCTAAAGCCGACAATCAGGGTGCAACCCTAACAAATTTCGGCAACCACTCAGCGCCCTTAAGGAGCAGCTGAAGCGTTGGACGGCATGGTTCGAGACAGGTTTTTGCTGGATGGAAATGTGCGGCACATCCATGTCTTTCTAGACGCCGATCTTATGAAGGCAATGCCGACACCGTCTAAAACAGTTAACAAAAAACCCGCCCAGAAGAAATCTGGGCGGGTTTTCAATTTGATTAGCCAGCGGCTTTCATCAGTGCAACCGCTTCTTCTGTGGTCCAAACCGCGTTTGCCATGAAGCGGAAGTTAGTCAAAGCAGCCAAATAGCCATCACCATCAGGGATGATCGCAGCAGCCGTCGCGTCTTTAACAACCGCAACTTCGAAACCTTGCTCAAGCAGTTCACGCATATGGGATTCAGTGCACAGGTTCGCCGACATGCCGGACAGAATGACCTGATCAACACCTTGCTTACGCAATTGCAGTGACAAATCGTTCGTGTCGTTCCCATAAACTTTGTGAGGCGACGTGACGATTGTTTTGCCATCGTTGATGTACTGTTTGTACTGCGGCATCCAGTCAGCACCAGACCCTTCAAATCCGTCTAGGTCCAATGGACCTTTGCGGTCAAACATGCCAATTTTGTGCATTAGTTTTTCTAATGCCCCTTCGAACTTCCACCCATGGTCGGTTGGGTAGTAATAGTGCGGAGACACAGCAACCGTGATGTCGGCAGCTTTTGCTGCTTTGAACAGGCTTTCGATGTTTTCAACTGTGTTGTGTTCGGTCACAGACGGGCCAACAACGCCCCATGTAACACCATCGGGACTTAAAAAATCGACCTGTGGATCCGTTACGACCAAAGCCGCGCGGCTGAGGTCCAATTTCATGTTCGACGGTGGCAGAACCGCATCTGGAGAGTCTGCATACCGATCTACAGTTTGAGCGGAAGCAGTTGTCGCCGCAACGGTCGTTGCCGCCGCAGCCGTTGCAGCCAACCCACCGCGCAGGGCAGTCCGGCGCGAGATTTTATCGTGATTGTGGTTCGGATCATCGCAATTACACATCTTAACATTCCCTTTGTTGGTTTGACGTATCATCACGGTATGACCGCCTATGTGCTTTTCCGTCTTGGACTCGCGACATAGATCCAAAAAAGGTATCTTATCGTCTATAACTCAGCCACAAAAAGCTCATGAACTTTGACCATGTCTTTGACGAACTTGAGATTAGGACAGAACCCTTCGCCATTTGTGAATTGCGTGGCGCGTGCAATCTTGGGCTGGGGCGTGACGCTTCAACAACGTTGCACTACATCCTGTCGGGTGAAGGCGAAATCGCCTTAAGGTCGCGCGCCCCTTTTAAGGTGTCGCGTGGTTCACTTGTCCTTATCCCTGCGCTTCAAAGCCATGCACTCCGTAGCTTTGGCGCTGCCGGTGATCCGGTGCCAGAGTGCAAACCGGCAGCTCTTAATCTTGGACATCTGATGTCCACTTCAGATTGCGGTGAAGATGGTCGATTGATTGCATTATGCTCTCACGTCGATGTTGGGTTGCGCGGAGTGACTGACATCATTGACCTGATACGTGAACCGCTCGTCGAAAATGTTTCATCACCGAGCCGATTGCGTTCATCCTTACAGGCTTTGTTGCACGAGATATCCAATCCCAGCATAGGCAGTCGTGCCATGATCAGGGCCCTTTTGAAGCAATGTATGATCGAAATGCTGCGTAAACGGTTGGCAGGAGCCAATACCGCTTTGCACTGGATGGCGGCCTTGGCGGACCCAACTATTTGGAATGCACTGCGTGTGATGCTTGATAGTCCAGGCGACAACCACACTGTAGAAAGCTTAGCGGATAGCGTCCACATGAGCCGAGCAGCCTTTGCTAAACGCTTTGCAAATGCCTACGGATCTGGTCCGATGGAATTGTTACGTGATCTGCGCATGCGGCGGGCGGCGACGTTGTTGCGCGACACTGACTTACCAATTAAGCGAATTGCAGAAATGGTTGGCTTTACATCCCGTAGCGCGTTCAGCCGTGCCTTTGAGGCCAAGACGGGGCAACCTCCACGGACATTTCGGACATCTCTGCTGATAAAATAGGATGCACCGTTCACCTAAGCGCGTTCGAATTTGCAAGGGTTGATCCCTGCCATTGTGCCGGGACGTCATTGGCGAAGATTTCGCTGTCCGATGCCTCGCCTAAGTGGAATCCGTCTACGTTGGAGCGTTAGGAATCGAAATCATGTGAAGTAGCTACGGCCTTGCCAATGACAAATCCGGCGGCTCCAGAAACCGAGTTTCCAATGTGGCCCAATTCATCATCTCGCGGCGTTTCTTCAACGTTTTTCCGGAGTTGGTTCTGGGATTTCTTCAGGTACGGGGGCCGCAAACAATTTTAATGCTTCGACAGCTTGCGCTTCGAGCTCAGCCCCGAGGTCATTTAGTTCTGGCTCAATATTGGGCGACGCGATTGATGGGGTCTGCGGGGTCGAAGTGTTCGGAGCTTGGGACGAGTCGGCTAGGTAAATCAATTCGGATTCAGCTGTAGGGTTAAGGTTAAAATGATCGCGTCCTTGCGGGGTAACAAACATCAAGCAGCAGGCGGTAATGACCGTGGTAACAGTTAGGCTATTGCGAGTTGTTAGTGTGTTTAGCATGGTGGTGGTCCTCGCCCAGAGGGGCCTTGTTGCACGGATCGCGCCATCGTTGGTTTGATTGGCCTCTTTTTCATTCAAGGTATTGTAAATGCAACGTAACTTCAAAACCATACGTCGTGTCAAGATCCTGACATAGTGGTATCGGTTAACGATTTGGACGGAATACAATGAGGGGTCTGGAGATCTGATAGTCTGGATCAACGAAGACGAGATCGGTTTGTTGTTGGCACCCCGCCAAGGGATGGCTTTTGAGTAGCTGCGATGCAGCATGAACGATTGAAGTCGACGGCAGCTTTGGGCTGATACATGGTCGAAGAAAACAAAGTCATGAACGGCCGCGTTGTCCGCCAAGCCGATCTTAATATCGCTTTCGGAACGGAATTGCCCGACCGACAACGTCGGATGTCAACTTTGAGCCCTTCTTGACGTCAGGTGGGTTAGTTAATCAGTCATAAAACGCACATCCGCATTGATGGCATCAAAGACAATCCAGATGGACGTCGGCACATTTTCGTCAGTCAAAATAACGTCCCTACCTAAGGCGGATCCAATTAGGGCCAAAACATCGACAATGGCATCAAATTCTACTTGAGACGTTACCTCCGATGGGTCGATATCCAGCTCAATTTCTTCTTCTGTGAAGAAATGACAGTTCATCTTTGCTTGGCCTAAAATTATCTTCAGCAGGAAAGATGTCTCAGCACTTCTTTCAAATATTTCGGACGCTTGTGTAGGTAACGGATACGGTTCCCCATCTACAAACGTTGCGGTCAGCAGGGAAGAAACAGCTCCCAAAAATAAATCCCAATCATCAAGGGTCGTGTCTCGGACGTATATATCTCTCAAACTACCATCGACGTAGAATGCCTCCCTACAATCCTGCCACTCCACTCGTTTCATTCTTAATCCTTAGACGCTGCTGGCCCCAACAGAGCTTAGCCTATCCGGCAGACGAAACACGTCAACAACTGTGCGGTAAAAGATTGAGATTAGTCGCACTTGCACTGTCGCTAAGTCTGCACAGCGGACATCTGATCAACGCTCCCTTTTGAGCAAGTACAATTTTGTGGTCGTCTTTTAATCAGAAGCAGTCTTGTGCTCGGCCTGTAAGCGCGACGCACGTGGCCGCTGGCCATCCTTCTCATTGATTGCGGCGCAATCAACTGCCGGTCAGTGATCTAGGCGAATTGTTGTCATATGCCTTGGCATGCCCCCTCTCATAAGCAGTTCATAGCAACTGCACTACGGCACATTGCAACGCCGTTTGATGCAGCAGCCATCCGCCACATCCGCACAGCGGACCTCGGCGCTCGAAGTCATGAAAAGCCGCGTTCGGTCTGCTAGAGCAGACGATTGTGGCAACCTTGTCCGTCACATCGTCCGCCCGATGTTTGAAGAGCTCACGCTCCTCCAGCCGAACCTGCAAGGCGGTTCAGCCTTGGATATGTGAATCCGCACCAATCAAGGACAAGAAAGGGCCGCTGAGCGACACAAGTGCGATGCAAGCGTCACATGTGGACGTCACGTTGACATACAAACCGCCGAAATTACGGAAAAACTTACTAACATCGCGCAAAAATTTACAGAATTGTCGAATTTTACGAAAAAACTTTACTCCAAAATCGTTATAACCCAACCTGTTATTCCTTTCTTTTCAGCTTTGCGTATGATCGCCCCTTGAGGGAGGAGACCTCGCCACAATTTACCCTGTCCGCGCAATCGACGGGCAAGGTGCGCGCTGTTTCCAACACAGACCGAACATGACCACCCGGAGGAACTGCCATGTCCGACACCAAAACCTATGCCCCAAGCGCAGACTTTGCCGCCCGCGCCCATGTCGACGCCGCCAAATACGATGCGATGTATGCCGCATCCATTGCGGATCCGGACACGTTTTGGGACGAACATGGCAAGCGCATCGACTGGATCAAGCCTTATTCCAAGGTTAAAGACGTCGACTATTCCTTTGGCAACGTTAACATAAATTGGTACGCCGATGGCACGCTGAACGTGTCGGCCAACTGCATCGACCGCCACCTTGCGACCCGCGGCGATCAGACTGCGATCATTTGGGAACCCGACAGCCCCGAAGATGACGCGCTGCACATCACCTACAAACAACTGCACGCCGAAACCTGCAAAATGGCCAATGTGTTGAAAGATTTGGGCGTTTCCAAGGGCGACCGCGTTGTTCTGTATATGCCGATGATCCCCGAGGCCGCCTATGCCATGTTGGCCTGTACGCGTATCGGTGCGATCCATTCCATTGTTTTTGCTGGATTTTCACCCGATGCTTTGGCCGCTCGCGTGACGGGATGTGACGCTAAGGTGGTCATTACTTCCGATGGCGCACCGCGCGGTGGGCGCACCACCAACCTGAAGGCCAACGTTGACCAGGCCCTAAGCAACGTTGCCCACGACACCCATTGCCTGGTGATCCAACGCACTGGCCAAGACATCGCGTGGCGCGATGGTTTGGATCACTGGTTGCACGAAGCAGGTGCTGACGTTCCTGCTGATTGCCCCGTCGAAGAGATGAACGCCGAAGACCCACTGTTTATCCTTTATACCTCGGGTTCAACCGGTCAGCCAAAGGGCGTTGTGCACACCACGGGCGGTTATTTGGTCTATGCTGCGCTGACCCATGAAACCACATTCGATTACCAAGACGGTGATGTGTACTGGTGTACGGCCGACGTAGGCTGGGTCACGGGCCACAGCTATATCGTTTATGGCCCACTGGCGAATGGCGGCATTACTTTGATGTTTGAGGGCGTGCCGACCTATCCAGATGCATCGCGCTTTTGGCAGATTTGCGAAAAGCACAAAGTGGCGCAGTTCTACACCGCGCCCACAGCCATCCGCGCGTTGATGGCCCATGGCAATGACCCTGTGGCAAAGGCCGATCTATCCAGCCTGAAACTGCTGGGCACCGTCGGCGAACCCATCAACCCCGAGGCGTGGAATTGGTACAACGAAGTCGTTGGCGGCGGGCGTTGCCCCATCGTCGACACATGGTGGCAGACCGAAACCGGCGGTCACCTCATGACCCCCCTGCCCGGCGCACATGCGACCAAACCCGGATCAGCGATGAAGCCGTTCTTTGGCATCAAGCCCCTGGTCTTGGAACCCGCAAGCGGTGATATCATCGAAGGCAACGGGGTTGAGGGCGTGTTGGTCATTGCCGACAGCTGGCCAGGGCAGATGCGCACCGTTTGGGGCGATCACGAGCGCTTTGAAAAGACGTATTTCAGCGACTACAAAGGCTATTACTTTACCGGTGACGGCTGTCGGCGCGATGAGGATGGCGATTACTGGATCACGGGCCGTGTTGACGATGTGATCAACGTCTCGGGGCACCGGATGGGCACAGCCGAAGTTGAATCGGCGCTGGTCGCACACGCCACAGTGGCCGAGGCCGCAGTGGTTGGTTACCCGCACGACATCAAAGGCCAAGGCATCTATTGCTATGTCACCTTGATGAATGGGCAAGAACCATCCGAAGAGTTGCGCAAAGAATTGCGCACATGGGTGCGTACTGAAATCGGCCCCATCGCCAGCCCTGATCTGATCCAATGGGCGCCGGGCCTGCCCAAGACACGCTCGGGCAAGATCATGCGCCGCATCCTGCGCAAGATTGCAGAAAACGATCACACCACACTTGGTGACACATCGACCTTGGCCGATCCATCGGTGGTTGATGATTTGATCGAAAACCGCATGAACAAAGGGTGATGGCATGACAACCAATGCTCCACCCGTTCTGATTTTGCTTGGCCCCCCAGGGGCCGGCAAAGGCACCCAAGCACGCATGCTGGAAGAACAGTTTGGCTACGTCCAACTATCGACGGGTGATTTGTTGCGGGCCGCCGTTGCGGCAGGCACCGACGCAGGCCAAGCCGCCGATGCCGTGATGAAGGCGGGCGGGCTTGTGTCCGACCAGATCGTTATCGACATCCTGCGGGATCGTTTGGCAGAACCCGATTGCGCGACCGGCGTCATCTTGGACGGTTTCCCGCGCACCACCGTACAGGCAAAGGCGCTTGATGCGCTTTTGGTCGAAAGCAAGCAACGCATCGACAGCGTCATCAGCTTGGATGTCGATGATGCCGCAATGGTGACGCGTGTCGCCGGGCGCTACACATGCGCAAGCTGCGGCGAAGGCTATCACGACACCTTCAAAGTCCCCGCCACGGCAGGCGTTTGCGACAATTGTGGTGGCACAGACATGAAACGCCGCGCGGATGACACGGTCGAAGCTGCCGGCGCCCGGCTAGAAGCCTATCACGCCCAAACTGCACCGCTGATCGACTATTACGATGGGCATGGTGTGTTGTCGCGGGTCGATGCGATGAGGCAAATCAATGACGTCGCTGCCGCTTTGCGCGGATTGATTAAAAGCGCGGTGCCCGCCTAACCGGACGCCGTCACGTCACAGTGGTACACCCAATCTTGCCGGGCATGAAAGGCATCGGGGCGCAAACGCGCTGCGATGCCGACGGGGCCATAGAATGCAAGCGCCCCAAGGGTGGTTGCCTTGTGAAACAAGGCTGCATTGGTCGCTGATCCTTTTTGCACCCGCGCCGTGCGTGCGATCCGTTCATCGAAATAGGTGGAAAAGGCGGCATCAGGCATATTTTCCTGTGCAAGCTTCGCGGCCAAAACCCATGCATCCTCAAGCGCTTGCACAGCGCCCTGCGCCATTGAGGGTAGCATTGGATGCGCCGCATCCCCCAAAAGGGCGACCCGACCATCGTGCCAGCGTGGCAGTGGTGCGCGGTCAAACAACGCCCAGCGGTGCAACGTCTGCGCCTTTGCAATCACAGTGTAGATTTCCGGTGCCCACTCGGCAAAATCTGCCTGCGCTTGGGTTTTCTTGCCTGTGGCATCCCAACTTTCACGCGCGCGTTCCTCGGTTTCGACCATGCCAACAAAATTGACCAGCGTCCCGGCCCGCAGGCGGGTGGTGACGGCATGCTGTTTGTCCCCAACCCAAACACAGGCCGATGGTGGCGGCACATGGTCGCCCAACGCCGTGACCGGAACCACAGCGCGCCACGCAATATTGCCAGTATAGCGTGGTTGATCCGGCCCCAACATCTGCGCGCGGATCACCGAATGCAGCCCATCTGCGCCGATCGCAATATCGCCCGCGCGCGTGCTGCCATCCGCAAGGGTTAGAGTCGCACTATCTGCGGTTTGCGTATAACTTTCGACGTGGCATCCCGTCTCGATCGCGTCGGCTTGCAAGTCAAGCAACCGCGTTTGCAGCGCTGCAACCAAATCAGCCCGGTGGATATGGATAAACGGCGCGCCCCACCGGTTTTTGGCGTAACCCTTCAACGGCAGACGAAAGACCGAGCGGCCAGATCGCCCCATCCGCATCTCCATCGCTTCAGGTTCAAACAACGTTGCTTGCATGCCTTTTGTCACACCCAAAGCCTGCAACACCTTGAACCCATTGGGCGAAATTTGCAGACCCGCGCCGATTTCAATCAATGCAGGCGCTTGTTCCAGCACAGACACCCGCCAACCGCGCAAAGCCAACGCAATGCCACAGGCCAAGCCGCCAATCCCACCACCAACAACAAGGGCCTTCATGTCAGCGCCCCGCTTTTGCGAAAGCCCGCGATGGCGTCGGTGTCAAAGCCCAAGCCACCCAGCACCGCATCGGCATCTGCGCCCGGAGCGGTTGGCACAGGCGTGGCACAGGTCGGCGTCCCGCCAAAACGTGGGGCGGGTGCGGCTTGGCGTCTGCCATTCACATCAAGATAGGTACCGCGTTGGGTCAGATGAGGATGCGCTGCGGCCTCATCCAATGTCAGCACAGGCGCAACGCAGGCGTCCGTGCCCTCAAACACCTGCGCCCAGTGGGCGCGGCCTTGCTGTGCAAAAACATCGGCAAAGCGTTGCGACATGGCAGGCCATGCGCTGCGGTCATTCTGATCCGGAAGGTCCTTAGCATTCAAACCCAACCCTTTGATTAACAGTGCGTAAAACTGCGGTTCCAACGCGCCAACAGCGATGTCGCGCCCATCGGCGCAACGATAACAACGATAAAACGGCGCGCCACCCTCCAGCCAGTTGGAACCGGGGCGCGTGCTCCATTCGCCCTGCCCCATCAACCCATGGATCAAACCCATCATCGCTGGCACCCCGTCGATCATCGCGGCATCAACCACCTGCCCATTGCCCGTCACGCCGCGGGAAATGATCGCCGCCAACACACCGTACAGCAAGAACATCGTTCCGCCTCCGTAATCCGCCACCAGATTCAAGGGTGGTTTTGGCGGCATGTCCGCACTGCCCATCAAAGACAAAGCGCCAGAGGTCGCAAGATAGGTAATGTCGTGCCCTGCCACCTGTGCCAACGGCCCAGTCTGACCCCATCCCGTCATGCGCCCATAGATCAGCGTGTCAGGGCACGCATCTGGGCCAAGCCCCAAGCGTTCCATCACGCCGGGGCGAAACCCTTCGATTAAAATATCGGATTGCGCAATCAGCGCCTGCGCCACTGCTTTTCCGTCATCAGATTTCAGGTTCAGCGCAATGGACCGCTTGCCGCGCCGGTTCACGTCATTTGGATCGACCGGCAAAGACACCTTGTCGATAACCGTAACGCGTGCGCCCAGATCGGCCAGCAATTGCCCTGCCAATGGCGCCGGACCAAGGCCCGCAAATTCGACAACATTTAAGCTTTCCAACGGACCCGGCATATTCTCTCCATGGGATCGTGTGTCATGGCAATTGGATAGAACGATGCGGCAAGGTTCAAGCCCACGCGTCACCTTACTGCGCTTTGTTGGATCAAAGCAGAACCTAAGTGGGTCTTCGGACGATCAATCACGGGCGCACAAGTGCGCAGCTAATATGCGTCGAAACTTTCGTTGTTTTTCAAAACAAGTGCAGCAAGCAGATTGTGCAATTGCGTCCGCGTCTTCGCAAATACGAATAACGTGTGGTGCAGATGCAATAGGCAACCCAGATCTACCGAAGCTCTCATTTTTTTGGGAACAATTGCCGCCCTGCGCAAAGCCGGTCGGACGGTTATCCCTTGTGCTATGAAAGGAATCGTGGTGCGGCCGGCGAGACTCGAACTCGCACGAGTGTTACCTCACAGCGACCTCAACGCTGCGCGTCTACCAATTCCGCCACGGCCGCATGCCTTGACTTGGTGTGGCGTCTTTAGCGATGAACGCGCCCCTTGCCAAGAGAGAAACTGCAAAGAAAAACCGAAGCCTCGAAAGGCCCCGGTTTAACTGCGTTCACATCGGCAGTGCTTATTCGCTTACAATGCCAAAACTGGGCAAAGATGCGGGTTGTACAAGCGGTTGCACAGGCGTCACCGACGAATTGGTCGAGCCAAGGGACAGCGACGCTTTGCGCAACAGATCTGTGCACTCAGGCTGGCCCGGGGCGAAAACGGCAGGTGCGCCGCGATCAATGGCGTTCAGCCCTTCGATGTACCACGCGCGCGCAGAATCAACGCGCTGGGACGTTCCAAAGCCTGGTGCCAGATGGTGACCCATTACCTCGCCGTAAACATGATCCCCCATGGCGAACATCATCAAAGCCGAGCCCAGCGCCACATCCATATCATCCGTGCGGTATCCGACGCCCATGCAAATCTGTGCCGTGCCCTTCAGTTGTGCAGGTGACATGCCCGTGGTCAGAATAAAGCTTGCCACGTCCTGCACCACTTCGGGCTGCGTCTTTAGACCCAATGCCGTCACAAAGGGCTGCATGGCGGGCGCGAATCCCTGACATTGGGCGGCGATCTGATCCGGCGTAAATCCCTGCACTTTTGCGATCATGTCCTCGCTTTTGGCGATGGCATAGGTCCGCGCAAGGCAAAACTGTTCGTTCAGCGCGATGTTGGGGTCCGTCATTGCTGCAGCCGTGGTAAAGCCGCCATTTGTGTTGGTCAGCAGTGAGACGGTGTTGCAATGTGACGCCAGCGATGGTTGCGCGCCATGGCCCAGAAAGCTGGGTAGTGCCCGACGCAGTGACGGTTTTCGTCAACATGCAAAACATCCTATGATTAAAGTATGAAGGAACGACACCACAAGAATGAGATACGCAAAGTCAGAATTTTCTGACTATTTCACCGGAAAGCTGCTCTGCGCTTGAATTTTGCCCAAGGGGACATGATTTAAAGACACTAAGCCTTTGATAGAAAGCCACATCCATGACCACCTCTGACCCAGTGATCCAAATCGACATCATCTCTGATATCATGTGCCCTTGGTGCATTGTCGGCTTTCGCCAATTGGAACAGGCGCTGGGCGTGACAAATATGGGGGCCCGAATCCTTTGGCATCCGTTTGAGTTAAACCCAACAATGCCACCCGAAGGGCAGAATTTGGGTGAACACATCGCAGAGAAATACGGCACGACCCCCGAACAATCCGTCCAAAACCGCGCTCAGATGCAAAGAACCGGGCAATCGTTGGGCATCGATTTCCGGTTGACCCCCGATAGTCGCATCGTGAACAGCTTTTCCGCGCATCAGATGCTGGATTTTGCATTGTCCCAAGGGCTGCAACATCCTTTGAAGATGGCGCTTTTTGCCGCCCACTTCACCGATCAACGTGACGTGTCC
>NZ_JBDVGB010000072.1:0-9257 GCF_039940735.1 Tateyamaria sp. | reverse complement strand
AGAACAAGCGCTATGAAAGCAGCCAGTACAGCCAAGTCGATCACCTGATTGCGGTGGATGGGAAAAGTGCCGCGTTCATTCAGCGCAAATGGGTCCAAGAACCCCTCCCAACGCCGCGACACCGTAAAAGCGTGCATCATCAATAGCGCACCGTATGAATACAGCCGCGCGATCCCCACCAAGGCCAGAACACACAACACAATCTGCCCAACGGCAAGGCCATAGACCTGAAACACCGACGGATCCACGCCATCAAAGTTGCGCGCAAGCGATCGGTATTGATTGGGCAAGATGATCTTGTGCGCGGCCCACAAGAAAATGAACCAAATCAACCCAACGCGTAGAACAAAAAGGGCGGCAGCGTCTTGGCGGTCTTGCGGTGTCATCAAAGGCCTCTGATCATCGAACCAGGTCATATTTGACGGATATGCAGTCTAGAAACAAGACGCGGCACATCACTTGCCTATCGCCAGCGTTGCGGGCCTTCGATAATAGGGTTGCTATGATCAAATCTCTTTTTGCCACCCGCCTTTATCATGCCGCCCTGTCCGAACTCGACCCAAAGGTCGACGCGGACGAGTTAACTGCGTCTTGTTACGCGATTGCCGAAGACGACGAGGCAGGCCAAGATTGGTGCGAGGCACAGGGCTTTCCCGGCTACACGTCTTATGCGTCTCTGACGGACCTGCCATGGCGTTTCCCCATTTTTGCAGACATGGTGAAGGCGCTTGATGCCCACGTCGCGGCTTTTGCAAAAGAATGCCACTTTGATCTGGGCGACAAGGTGCTGAAATTGGACAGCATCTGGATTAATATCCTGCCCGAAGGCGGCATCCACACCGGCCACATTCATCCCCATTCGGTGATCTCTGGCACGACATATGTGGCCCTGCCCGAAGGCACCAATGCGCTAAAGCTGGAAGACCCAAGGCTGGCAATGATGATGGCCGCCCCTACTCGGCTCAAGGACGCGCCCGAGGATTTACAGACCTTTCATTATGCCCGCCCTGCTGTGGGCGATGTGCTGTTGTGGGAAAGCTGGCTGCGCCACGAGGTGCCCATGAACATGAGCGAAGACGAACGTGTATCCGTGTCGTTCAACTACGGCTGGGAATAAGTTAACAAAACGTTGACTTGCTCAGGCAGGGACATGCTAGTTTTCTACGGATTTAACGGCGCACCTTTGTGCCCGAAAAATATCGGAGGAAACATCATGTTCATTTCGCGCTTGGCCCTGCCCGCCGCAGTCCTTTTAGCATCCACAACCATATTGTCCGCTGCCGGCCAACCCGTCGGTGATGATGTGATCGCCGCACAACGTGCGGCCCTTGCAGCGGAAACCGCTGGCAAAGGGTATGGCCCACAATCGCCACGCGACCTAAATACTTTGGGCGGCGACAACCAACGTGCTTTTAACGCGGCCCCAGCCGCCAGTGAAATGAACCTGTGCAATATCCACTTCCACAAAGGCGCCGAGCATTCAGGCGGTCAGTTCACGACCTATCGGGGGAACGGCGACGGCAAAGGCTATGACAGCGGTTTTGCCTATGACGGCGACCTGACCGAGTCCGAACTGGCCCCCGTTGATTACCCCGTCGGCCCCACAGGCAAAAAAGGTGCGCTTGAACCCGGTGACACGATCGAGGTGCACTATGTTCACACCACTGCTCAGATCACCCCCGGCCCAACACTTGGCGCGTGCCTAAGCGAAGCTATCATTAACCCGCAATTGCGCGTTGAGACGCAAGTGTATGTGTTGGTCAACGACAAAACGGCCAAGGATTTTGTGAACCTCACAGAGATTGGTGAAGTCGACGGCTATCATCAGGCGCTCAACATTCCATCCGACACAGGCGCGCCAATCACATATGACGGTTCGACCACGGGTCCATCGTACAATGAAAAAGCGTCGCCTATTCAGGTCAGCTGGTCCGTACGCCCCGAAGTCAAAAAGGTGTACATCGGGTCCGTTGCGGAATGGATGAAAGCCAACATCTTTGACGAGCGCAAAGCCCACGGCGTGCGCAACCTTGTCAAAAACCCAGATCTGATTTCAGACATCGACAGCTGATTTACAGCCTCGTTTGAAAAGACAAAGACCAGCGTTGCAGCGCTGGTCTTTTTTGTTGGGCCAGTTCTGTGGCGTTTATCTTTTTGGGGCGGCCTTGCGCGCGTCCTCAAGGGCTTTCTTGGCGGCCTTTTCCTCTTTGGTCAGCTTATTGCCCCATTGGTTGTTGGACAGCCCCAAATCGTCAGGCATCGGCTTGGTCTTGCCCTTTTTGACTTCGCCGCCTTTGGCAAGGAACTCTTTGATCAGGTCTTCGTCTGTTGTGGGCTTGGGGACTTGTTTCATGTGCGTGGCCTTTAGGTTGGGGCGTTTGGCCTAGTTTAGCCGTTTAGGGGCCGATTGCCACCCACCACCAAGCCGCGTCATCGACAGGCCGCGGTGTGTCGATCCCACCTATGAACGGCAGCACTTTATGATAACCAACCACATCTTCGCTCTGGGCATCGCACTGACGGCAGACCAATCGACATGCCGGGGGGCGGCCTGTCGATGGCGCGGCGGCCTGCGGCCTTGATTCCGCGCTGTGTCAGTTCATCAATCGTTGCGTTTGTTTCCCCAAGGTAAAACCTTGAGCAAGTTAGACAGGCTTTCGCCGCCCCGACTACGCAGAACAATGGCCAATGCAACCAAAGCTAAAAGCACTGCGCCCAATCCGCTGCCGGACATAACGAACAGGTTCAATTCTGCTTCTCTAAGGGTGGTCCAGAACTCCATACACATTCCTCGCTATAGAATTATGCATGAGCTCCTTGCTCCGCTAAATACCAATGCCAGTAGACATCGCCAAGTAAACTCCGCAATTGACTCAAAGTTTCTGAAAAAAGAATCAGAATTACAGTTAAAATAAACAAAAACCCCCGACGCTTTCGCACCGGGGGTTCTCAATGTCTACCGAGTGCTGCTCTCGTGCATTTGCTTTGCAAATACCCTGCCGCGCACTAATTGCGCCCTTACGGGCGCAATCGACTTACCAGTCCTCGCGAACGACGACGCGTGTTTTGATTGGCAGCTTCATCGCGGCCAGACGCAGCGCTTCACGCGCGATGTCATCATTCACACCGTCGATTTCGAACATCACACGGCCGGGTTTAACCTTGGCCGCCCAACGGTCGACCGAGCCTTTACCTTTACCCATACGAACTTCGATAGGTTTGGCTGTGATTGGCACATCTGGAAAGATACGGATCCAGACGCGGCCCTGACGTTTCATGTGACGCGTCATGGCACGACGTGCGGCTTCTATCTGACGGGCGGTGATCCGCTCGGGTTCGATCGCTTTCAGGCCGTAAGTCCCAAAGTTCAGGTCAGACCCGCCCTTTGCCAGACCCTTGATAGAGCCCTTAAACTGCTTACGGAATTTGGTACGCTTTGGTTGTAGCATCGTATCGCCTCCCTATCAGCGACGACCGCCGGCACCGCGAGGTGCTGGGCCGTCTTGGAGTTCTTGTGCTTTACGATCACGTGCCTGCGGGTCGTGCTCCATGATTTCACCTTTAAAGATCCAAGTCTTGATCCCGATGATACCATAGGCCGTTGTCGCTTCGACGTGGGCGTAATCGATGTCGGCGCGCAGAGTATGCAAAGGCACGCGGCCCTCACGATACCATTCGGTCCGCGCGATTTCGGCGCCACCAAGGCGGCCCGCGACGTTCACACGGATACCAAGGGCACCCATACGCATGGCGTTCTGTACCGCACGTTTCATGGCGCGACGGAAAGACACCCGGCGTTCCAGCTGCTGTGCGATGGATTCACCAACCAGTGCTGCATCCAATTCCGGCTTGCGAACTTCAACGATGTTGAGGTGCAGTTCGGAATCCGTCAGGTTCGCCAGCTTCTTGCGCAGACCTTCGATGTCTGCACCTTTCTTGCCGATGATGACGCCGGGACGCGCTGTGTGGATCGTAACGCGGCACTTTTTGTGCGGACGTTCGATGATCACACGGGCAACACCCGCTTGATGGCATTCTTTCTTGATGAACTTACGGATGTTCAGGTCTTCAAGCAGAAGGTTCCCGTAATCCTTAGTGTCGGCATACCAGCGGCTGTCCCACGTGCGGTTCACCTGCAGGCGCATGCCAATCGGGTTTACTTTATTTCCCATCAGGCTTGCTCCCCTGAAACTTCTTCAACTTGACGCACCTTGATCGTGATTTCCGCGAACGGCTTCATGATCTTGCCGAAACGGCCACGCGCCCGAGGACGCCCGCGTTTCATGGTCAGGTTTTTACCAACCCAGGCTTCGGCAACGATCAGTTCGTCAACGTCCAGATTGTGGTTGTTTTCAGCGTTGGCGATGGCCGACTGCAAACATTTCTTAACGTCTGCTGCGATACGCTTTTTGGAGAACGTCAGGTCCGTCAGGGCCTTGTCCACCTTCTTGCCGCGGATCATTTGCGCAACCAAGTTCAGCTTTTGCGGAGACGTGCGCAACATGCGTGTCTTTGCCATTGCTTCATTGTCCGCAACGCGGCGTGGATTCTTATCCTTGCTCATTTGCGTTTCGCCTTCTTGTCAGCCGCGTGACCGTAATAGGTGCGCGTGGGCGAATATTCACCAAACTTTTGGCCGATCATTTCTTCGGACACGTTCACGGGAATATGTTTGTGGCCGTTGTACACGCCAAACGTCAGACCCACGAATTGGGGCAAGATCGTCGAACGACGCGACCAGATTTTGATTACTTCGTTGCGACCCGATTCACGGGAAGCTTCGGCCTTTTTCAACACATAAGAGTCGACAAAGGGGCCTTTCCAAACAGAACGAGACATCTATCAGCGTCCTTTCTTCTTGGCGTGACGCGAGCGGATGATCAGCTTTTGCGACGCTTTGTTCTTGTTGCGGGTACGGGCACCCTTGGTCGGTTTACCCCAAGGCGACACAGGGTGACGACCACCCGATGTGCGACCTTCACCACCACCATGTGGGTGATCGATCGGGTTCATAACGACACCACGCACAGATGGGCGGATGCCCTTGTGACGCATGCGGCCCGCTTTACCGAAGTTCTGGTTCGAGTTGTCGGGGTTCGACACAGCACCAACAGTGGCCATGCATTCCTGACGCACCAGACGCAGTTCACCCGAAGACAAACGGATCTGAGCATAACCACCATCACGGCCAACAAACTGGGCATATGTGCCCGCGGCGCGTGCGATCTGACCGCCCTTGCCGGGCTTCAGTTCGATGTTGTGGATGATCGTACCGATTGGCATGCCGCTGAAGGGCATCGCGTTACCGGGCTTGATGTCTGCCTTTGCGGCTGAAATCACTTGATCCCCAACAGCCAGACGTTGCGGAGCAAGGATATAGGCCTGCTCGCCGTCGGCGTATTTGACCAGCGCGATAAACGCAGTCCGGTTAGGGTCATATTCGATGCGTTCGACGGTTGCCGCCACATCAACTTTGTTCCGCTTAAAATCGACGATACGATAGAGACGCTTTGCCCCGCCGCCTGTGCGGCGCATCGTGATCCGTCCGGTGTTGTTCCGTCCGCCAGATTTGGTCAAACCCTGAGTAAGGGATTTGACCGGGCGGCCTTTCCAAAGCTCCGAACGGTCGATCAGTACCAGCCCGCGCTGGCCCGGCGTCGTCGGCTTATACGACTTGAGTGCCATGTTTGCTGTCTTCCGTTTTGCTATATGTGACGGGTTGCCCCGCCATGGTTATAGGCCCCCGTAGGTGCCCGACTTGGTTGGCCGTAGGGTGTGTGCTTGCACGCACCAAAAGACCATAAACAAAACCCCGGACGAATCCGGGGCTCTGCCGATGGCTGCGTGTATAAAGGTAGCAGGTTGGGGTCAAGCGATTCAGGGCAAAAAGCCCACGTTTCAACAGAAGCGACACAAGCCGGGCGCGCGCTTGCCCGTGTGTTGGCGCAATAGCATCAGCGCATTGCCACTTTATAGTAGCTGCATACTTCCTTTAGTCATTGCGGAGTTTGAAGCTAGAAAAAGCGCCGACCCGCAGGTACGGGCAGGTGCTCGCCTGGCGCCAGCGACTTAATTCCCGCTGAGTAAAAACACCCTCGTACCCTTGATCTAAAATGTCAGTTGCGGATTCGTTGCCAATATTCTTTCACTACCACACTTTTATTGGCTCAACCAAATCTCCAAGTCGCCAATACGAGCAAGAGGATAGCCAGTGGGGTCTAGTTTGACGATCCTCAAGTCTTTGCCAAGACCTTTGGGTGGTTCAGCAAAATTTACGTCAGTTGCCAATTGTTGCGCTGTCTCTAGGTCTTGTTCAAAATAATACCGAACTTCATTGTACCCATCGGCGTCTTTAGTTCGCTTCCCTCCTGATAAAAACTCCTGCCCATTCCAATCAAATTTCAAGAGCTTAATCAGATACGGCTTAATATCATTATCCCGACTCACATTTCCCGAAAACATAAAAAATACCCTATTGCTACTCCCTTCAGGCGAAACCGCAGCGGTTGGGTTAGTTTGATCAATCGTTTCCAAGACGACACTTCCTTCAACGCTCTGGGTCACACACGCAAAACTCATGTATTCACACCATGTGGTTTTGACTTGAACTGATGGTGCTGACAACGTTTTTGATAACGTGTCAAAATTAAGAACCACGTACCCAAGGGATGAAACAATTAACACTAAAGCAGAAAAGATAACCTTTCCACGTTCCGTCTTAGTTACTGCCGCAAAGATGGTAGATATGGCATATAGAACGACACAAAAACCAATGAAAAATAACAACTCACCAACAGGCCGCTCACCGTTTACAATCGTGAATAATGAAAAGCCAGCTGCGCTTCCAATTGCAAGAATAAAGGTTTTGTGGAGCAGCGGACTCACGGTCTTTAAACGATTAAAGAAATTATGTTCGAGCTTCATTTGTACCGTCCTAAATCCAGATAGAAATATGATAGTATTTCGAACATAGAAGTTCACACCATAGTCGCACAACAAAAAAAACCCGGCCACTTTCGCAGCCGGGGTTCAAAACCTTCAACGTTTAACCGAGACCTTACAGGCCGGTGGTCACGTCAATCGTGTTGCCTTCTTCAAGCGTCACGTATGCTTTCTTGACGTCTTTGCGCTTACCCAACGCACCACGGAAGCGCTTTACTTTGCCCTTCGTGATGGTCGTGTTCACAGCCTTAACCTTTACACCAAACAGCGCCTCAACGGCCTCTTTGATCATCGGTTTGTTGCTGTCAATCGCCACTTCAAAGACCACGGCATTGGCTTCAGAGGCCATTGTCGCTTTTTCAGTGATGATCGGCTTGCGGATCACGTCGTAATGTTCTGCCTTGGCACTCATTTCAATCGAGCCTCCAGTGCTTCGATGCCCGCCTTCGTGATCACCAAAGTGTCACGCTTTAGGATATCGTATACGTTTGCGCCCATCGTTGGCAGGATATCCAAGCCTTCGATGTTGCGGGACGCGGCGAGGAAGTCTTCGTTTACCGAAGCGCCGTCGATGATCAACGCGCGTTTCCAGCCAAGGTTTTTCACCTGTTTGGCCAAAGCAGCGGTTTTACCCGACGTCGACGCATCTTCGATGACGACCAATTCACCAGCTGCCAATTTGGCAGACAGCGCGTGGCGCAGACCGAGTTTGCGGAACTTCTTGGTCAAGTCGTGGCCGTGCGAACGAACCACTGGACCTTTGTAAACACCACCACCGCGGAAGATCGGAGCAGAACGCGCGCCGTGGCGTGCGCCGCCGGTGCCCTTCTGGCGATAGATCTTCTTGGTCGAGTATTTAACTTCGGACCGTGTTTTGACCTTGTGCGTACCCGCCTGAGCGTTGTTACGCTGCCAGCGGACGACACGGTGCAGGATGTCGGCGCGTGGCTCAAGGCCAAACAGAGTCTCGTCCAAATCTACCGAACCGGCTTTGCCGCCGTCGAGTTTGATGACATCGAGTTTCATGCGTCACCTTCCTTGTTCTCAGCAGCGTCGTCGCTAGGTGCGGCGGCACTTGCGGCTGATTTCAGAGCAGCGGGCAGGATTGCATTGTCAGGGAACGGTTTCTTAACCGCGTCCTTAACAGTCACCCAACCACCTTTAGAGCCGGGAACGGCGCCTTTGATCATGATCAGACCACGGTCGCTGTCTGTGCGCACAACTTGCAGGTTCTGCGTTGTGACACGGGCAGCACCCATGTGACCGGCCATTTTCTTACCTTTGAAAACTTTGCCGGGGTCCTGACATTGGCCAGTCGAGCCGTGCGAACGGTGTGAGATCGAAACACCGTGTGTCGCGCGCAAACCGCCAAAGTTGTGACGTTTCATGGCACCGGCAAAACCTTTACCGATGGATGTGCCTGTTACGTCGACAAACTGACCATCAAAATAGTGCTCAGCGATGATTTCTTCACCGACGCTGATCATGTTGTCTTCGGTCACGCGGAACTCAACCAGCTTACGCTTGGGTTCCACTTTCTGAGCGGCGAAGTGGCCGCGCATGGCTTTGCTGACGCGCTTCACCTTGGGGCTACCTGCACCCAATGTGACCGCTGTATAGCCGTCTTTGTCCGAAGTACGTTGGCCAACAACCTGCAAGCCATCCAACTGGAGAACGGTCACAGGGATCTGCTTGCCGTCTTCCATGAACAGCCGGGTCATGCCGACTTTCTTTGCGAGAATTCCAGAGCGCATATCTATACCCTCCTTACGATTGCAACTTGATCTCGACGTCCACACCAGCGGCGAGGTCGAGCTTCATCAGCGCGTCTACGGTCTGGGGGGTCGGATCAACGATGTCGAGCAGACGCTTGTGCGTGCGGATTTCGAACTGGTCGCGGGATTTTTTGTCAACGTGGGGGCCACGCAGAACGGTGAATTTTTCGATCTTGTTCGGCAGCGGGATGGGTCCGCGGACGGACGCGCCGGTGCGTTTGGCGGTGTTGACGATTTCCTGTGTGGACGCGTCCAGCACACGATAGTCAAACGCCTTCAGCCGAATGCGAATGTTTTGGCTTTGGATGGCCATGTATCGATTTCCCTTATTCGGGTCTTTAGAGCGGAGAGGAGGAGGATCGCGCATCGACCCCCCTCATCGCGTCTGTTCTTTTCGCTTGTCGTATTGGATATCGACCTGCGTTTTATAGCGCGTAAGGCGGATCATGATCCGCCTTACCAATCACACAAAGGTGCGACTTACTCAGTGATGTTGGAGACCACGCCGGCGCCAACTGTGCGGCCACCTTCGCGGATCGC
>NZ_JBDVGB010000071.1:0-2974 GCF_039940735.1 Tateyamaria sp. | reverse complement strand
AGACGGAAAGAAGTTCAAATCGCTGAAACGGCATCTGCGCACGCACTACGATTTGAGCCCTGACGAATACCGGGCCAAATGGCAGCTTGATGCGGATTATCCGATGGTTGCGCCGAATTATGCGGCAGCCCGCTCGGAGCTTGCGCGGAAAATGGGACTGGGACAGAAGCGAAAACGCGCAAAATAAACGGATACCGCCCGCTCCATCGGCTTGCATGCCCTGCAAGCGGCTCAATCGCGGGTATTGTCAGCTCCTGATGGGGGATTGCCAACTTGTTTTGTTGGGCCCGCAAGGAGCCCTACTTTGGACGGATTTCAGGCGTTCATCTCGCTGGTGTAGTCGTTCCATAAGCCGAATGCATCAGCCCTTGCACGCCGGTATGAGGCGGCCGACAGAGTGTATCGGCGCGGCCGGAAGATCGTGTTGATCTGATCGTGGGCAGACAGAAACCGCTGCGCTTGCTGGGGCGATTTAAACCGACCCATAATCTTCTCGCGTTTGCGTGTCGGGCGATGGGAATTCTCAATCCTGTTGTTCAACCCCTTGTGAGCGCGATGATCGGCATCCGGGGCACCGTGTTGCACAAATCATCAAGCGGCACGCAGCGGTCCCTTACCCAGAATTTTGGCATCATGAGATACGCTCGAACGTAGGACGTCCGAGGGAAGTCATCTTGTTGAGGACCGAGACGCTGATCCGGCTCTCGGTCCTCTGATTGTCCAGGGTGCGTGATCTTAGCCTTTCCCCGATGACTGACTTCCAGCGGCCCATGAGCGTTTCCACCCGCGCTCTGTGGTTATATCCGGTGCTCTTTTGCCAGGCCATGCGGCCATGGGCCTTGATCGCGAGAACATCCAGATCCCGCGCGGTGGGGTTGGTCTCGGCCTCAGGGCCGGGAACAGCCGTCTTCGGCGGTGGAATGATGATTTCCACATCGGCAAAACGCTGCATGATCTCGGTCCGAGTGGCGGCCCCGTCATAGGCACCATCCGCGATAAAGCGGCGCACGGGTTCGTCAATCTGATCCAAAAGATCCGGCACGGCCGACGGATCACCGATGTCGTCTGTCGTCAGCTCACTGCATTCGATCTGGCCTGTCTCCAGATCCAGCCCCAGGTGGAGCTTGCGCCACGAGCGGCGCCTGGATGTCTTGCCATGCTTGGTTTCCAGCCATTCCCCGGCCCCAAAGACCTTCAGGCCGGTGCTGTCCAATACCAGGTCAAGGGATACTGGCGTCTCCGATCTTACCCGCGGCAAAGGCTCAAGCCCGCCGGCTCGGCGCGAGAGCGTGGTAAAGTCGGGAACGTCCAGTTCCAGCTTCATCAGTTGGAACACAGAGCGGACAAACCCTTGAGTTTGCCGCAGGGCCAAATGGAAAACGGTCCGAAGCTCCAGGCAAGCCGTGATCGCCAGATCGGAGTATGTCCCCGGCCGGCCCCGCTTGCCGGTGCGCGCAACGCCCCAGTGATGCGCCACGCTCTCATCAACCCAGACCGTGACATCCCCGCGCTGGCGCAGACTTTCGGTGTACTCGGGCCAGTTCGTCACACGATGCCTGGACTTCGCAAACTTGTGGCGGCGCGACGCGTGGTGTTTGAACGGCATTCACAAAACTTCAGAAGGGAAACAACGTCGAGCACGTAGGGCACAAATCGGATTAATGCAACAACGCCACTTGTTATTTGGTTTTGGTCGGTCGCGGCGAATGCAACGCGCGAAATGCCGGCCAAACCGGTTCACCCAGTTGCGAATTGTTTCCCGGCTGACACCAATGCCCCGCTCCGCCAGGAGATCTTCAACATCGGCCGTACTCAACGCAAAGCGATGATACGCCCAAACCGCGTAGGAAATGATCGACCTGGGAAAACGGAAGCCCTTAAGGCGCGGAAAATCAGAACTCTGAATCATCACAGCGATCTACCAGTTCTCAGACACGTCAACAACTTGGCAATCCCCAACAGGGCTGTAGTGCGCAACCCACTGTTGTTCTGTGTGTGTTTTTGGTTATATTGAATACATATGAGATGAGAGGTGAAGTGTCATGTCCCGAACGACCACGATGACCGTCCGCCTTGGTGGAGCATTGAGTGACTTCGTGTCGGCTAACGTAGGCGATGACGGGTCCTATGAGAATGTCAGCGAGTACATCCGTGACCTGATCCGGCGTGACAAGGAGAGGGCAGAGCAGGACGCCTTCAATCGGCTGAAGGGCGAGCTGACCCACGCATTCGCAGCCCCCGAGGAGACGTATCAACCACTGACTGCTGCCGAGGTGATCGCGCGGAACCGGGCCTGATCCGATGCCCGCTATCCGTATACAGGAAGGGGCGTCCCATCGCCTTGATGATATCTACCGCTACACTCGTGAAAGCTGGGGAGATGATCAAGCCGAGAAATATGTCACCGGTTTGTTCGCGGCGTTCGACAGGATCTGTGCCCACGGTGTCGCATCAAAACCTATCCCGGCCGAATTCGGCGTTGAGGGGTTTTTCTTTCGCTACGAAAGCCATTTCGTCTACTGGCGACATCTCTCGAATGGCGACATCGGGATCGTGACTATCCTGCATGAGCGCATGCATCAGATCGACCGGTTCCGGGATGATTTTGGTTTAGGCTGATCGGTTGTTTTTCCAATGATCGTCAGATTCGCACCGAACCTGTCACGTTTTGATGCCGCCCCAGGGGCGTTGTCACGTTAAATTTGGCAGGCTGAGAAGGGCCGGACGTTCCGGGATTTTCAGGCGATGCAGGCCGCGATTTCCATGCGTCTGATTTCCTCGGGATACATCACTGGCTTGAATCCTTCCCCGGATCTCGATTCATGTCTTTCATTGGACGCGCGCCACTGGTTGCCTGCACACTGGCGGCATGCAGAGCCTTCGACACCCTGTCTTTCTGACGCGCATCGATCCGCACCGGAACATGGCCCGGTTCTATGCGTTGTCGGTCGAGCCGACCCTGTTCGGCGATTAT
>NZ_JBDVGB010000070.1:0-1600 GCF_039940735.1 Tateyamaria sp. | reverse complement strand
GTCATGATCTCTCCGCAAACCGCCACGATGAACCCGGCGCCCGCTGACAGGCGCACTTCGCGCACGGGCACAGTAAAGCCTGTGGGCGCGCCGCGTTGTGTTGGGTCGGTTGAGAACGAGTACTGCGTTTTTGCCATACAGACCGGTAGGTTACCGTAGCCCTGCTCTTCCCACAGCTTCAGCTGCGCGAGGATTTTAGAATCCATCACCGCGCCATCCGCGCGATAGATTTTCTTGGCGATGGTGTCGATTTTGTCGGCCAGCGACATGTCATCAGGATAGATCGGCGCAAAGTCAGCCGTGTCCGCATCCGCCAATTCGGCCACCTTGGTCGCCAGATCAGCCGACCCTTCGCTGCCCAATTCCCAGTGGCGCGACAGTACCGCCTCGGCCCCCTGCCCGGCCACAAAATCCTTTACCGCCTGCACTTCGGCGTCCGTGTCGGTGACAAAGTGGTTGATCGCGACCACCACAGGCACCCCAAAGGATTTTAGGTTTTCGATGTGACGCCCAAGGTTCGGACAGCCCGCTTTGACCGCGTCGACGTTTTCCGCGCCAAGGTCCGCCTTGGCCACGCCGCCGTTCATTTTCATCGCCCGCACCGTGGCCACGCAGACCACAACAGACGGCGACAGACCTGCCTTGCGGCACTTGATGTTCATGAACTTCTCTGCGCCCAGGTCAGCGCCAAAGCCCGCTTCGGTCACGACATAATCCGTCAGTTTCAGCGCCGTCGTGGTCGCAATAACCGAGTTACAGCCGTGCGCGATATTGGCAAACGGGCCGCCGTGCACAAAGGCCGGATTGTTTTCCAACGTCTGAACGATGTTGGGCTGCATCGCGTCCTTCAGCAGCACAGTCATGGCGCCATCGGCCTTGATATCGCGAGCAAAAACAGGGCTGCGATCACGGCGATAGGCGACGATCATATCGCCCAGGCGTTTTTGCAAATCCTGCAAATCCTTGGCCAGACACAGGATCGCCATCACTTCTGAGGCAACCGTGATGTCGAACCCCGCCTCGCGCGGGAAGCCGTTGGCCACACCGCCCAAAGACGCCGTGATCTGACGCAACGCGCGGTCGTTCATGTCCACCACACGACGCCACACAACGCGGCGGGTGTCGATATCAAGGGAGTTGCCCCAATAGATGTGGTTGTCGATCATCGCGCTGAGCAGCGAATGCGCCGAAGTGATCGCGTGGAAGTCGCCTGTGAAGTGCAGGTTCATCTCTTCCATCGGGACGATTTGGGCATAACCACCGCCAGCAGCGCCGCCCTTCATGCCAAAGTTCGGGCCCAAGGAGGCCTCGCGGATGCAGACCATCGCGTTCTTGCCGATGCGGTTCAGACCGTCGCCCAGACCCACGGTTGTTGTGGTCTTGCCCTCGCCTGCGGGGGTTGGGTTGATGGCCGTGACAAGGATCAGCTTGCCATCTTTGCGATCCTGAACTGAGTTGATGAAGTCTTGGCTGACTTTAGCCTTGTCGTGGCCGTAGGGCAGCAGGTCGGCGCTTGCGATACCAATCTTGGCGCCAATCTCTTGGATCGGCTTCTTGTCCGCTTCGCGTGCAATTTCAATGTCAGTTTTATAGGCCATGA
>NZ_JBDVGB010000069.1:0-13954 GCF_039940735.1 Tateyamaria sp. | reverse complement strand
CCTGCCCTTCATTTGCCGCGGGTCGTTTCCTTGCCTTGCCAGTTGCGGCCAGCAACGCGTCTATGCTGTGTTCGGGTTGACCCAAAAGCTCAAGCGCTTGGGCCTCTGTGTTTTGGACCATGGCGATCACATTGCGGGTGGGTGCCCACGTGCGTGTAAACAACGTCGCCACTTGTTGAGCCATCGCTGTCGGCGCAATATAAACCACAAGGGATTGCACGCCGGCGCCTTCCAACCGTTCGGTCTTAGCGGCTTGCAATTCCATAAAACGGACATAGTCCTTTTCAAATCCAACGACATTTGTCAGGTCGACAAGCTGTTTTTGCCCCGCCGCATAGTCTGGGTGTGCCAGATATGCGACGGTGGCGTCACGCAGCTCGTCGATGGTCGAAAACCCGTCGTATTCGAGCAAAACCAAACCACGTTGGGGAATTATGCAAAATTCTAGCGGCATATCACTCCATAACAGGAATCGAAAACTCGCCGCCTTCCTTGATGCCTGAAGGCCAGCGGGCTGTTACTGTCTTGGTCCGTGTGTAGAACTTAAATGCGTCAGGACCGTGTTGGTTTAAGTCACCAAACACTGATTTTTTCCAGCCACCAAAGGTATGATAGGCCAGTGGAACCGGGATTGGTACGTTGATTCCAACCATACCTACATTAATGCGATTGGCAAAGTCTCTCGCTGCGTCACCGTCACGGGTAAAGATCGCGGTGCCGTTGCCGTATTCATGGTCCATGGCAAGGCCAATGGCCTCTTCGTAGGTTTGGGCGCGCACGCATGTCAGAACTGGGCCAAAGATCTCTTGGCGGTAGATATCCATGTCTTTGGTGGCGCGGTCAAACAGGTGAGGGCCGACGAAATATCCGTCTTCATAGCCCTGCAATTTGAAATCGCGCCCGTCCACGACCAATTCGGCCCCTTGATCGATCCCTGTCTGTACAAGGCGTTCGATATTGGCTTTGGCGGCGGCCGTCACAACAGGGCCGTAATCGACGTCATTGCCAGATGTGTAGGGGCCAACCTTTAGCTTTTCGATGCGTGGTACCAGTTTTTCGATCAGGCGGTCGGCGGTGTCTTCGCCCACAGGGACCGCGACTGAAATCGCCATGCACCGCTCGCCCGCAGCGCCGTAACCCGCGCCAATCAACGCATCGGCGGCCTGATCCATGTCGGCGTCCGGCATGACGATCATGTGGTTCTTGGCGCCACCAAAGCACTGCACACGTTTGCCGTTGGCACAGCCCGTGGCGTAAATATATTCGGCAATCGGCGTTGAACCGACAAACCCAATGGATTGCACAATGTCGTGGTGCAGCAACGCGTCAACGGCTTCTTTGTCACCGTTCACCACTTGCAGGATGCCAGCGGGCAGCCCGGCTTCTTCCATCAATTCGGCCAACATCAATGGCACCGATGGATCACGTTCGGATGGTTTCAGGATAAAGGCGTTGCCGCACGCAATGGCAGGTGCAAACATCCACATGGGGATCATGGCGGGAAAGTTGAACGGCGTGATGCCAGCCGTGACCCCAAGGGCCTGACGCATGGAATACATGTCGATGCCGGGGCCTGCGCTGTCGGTATAATCGCCCTTCAACATTTGTGGCGCGCCGATGCAATATTCGACAACTTCCAGCCCGCGTTGCACGTCGCCTGCGGCATCGGGCAGCGTTTTGCCATGCTCGCGGCTAAGGGCCTCGGCCAACTTGTCCATGTCGCGGTTCAGCAGGTCGACGAATTTCATCAAGACCCGCGCGCGGCGTTGTGGGTTC
Source organism: Tateyamaria sp. (assembly GCF_039940735.1). Taxonomy (GTDB): domain Bacteria; phylum Pseudomonadota; class Alphaproteobacteria; order Rhodobacterales; family Rhodobacteraceae; genus Tateyamaria. The sequence goes on along the minus strand of NZ_JBDVGB010000069.1, from coordinate 12,178 downwards.
ACAGCGGCCCAAGCTGGTTGGGCTTTGGCGGCGACGTCGATGGCGTGATCAATCTCGGCGGTTGACGCAAGTGGGCAGCGTGCCTGCACTTCTCCGGTGGCGGGGTTCATGACATCTGCAAAGCGGCCAGAGGTGCCCGGTGTGTGCTTGCCACCGATATAGTGAGTGAGGTCTTGCATGATGTCTCCTGTCACGCGGCTGCGTGCGGTTGGTTGGTGTTCTGTGTTGCTGCAAGGATAGCCTTGCAATTTCCGTGGTAAAAGAGGCAACTGAGCAAAATCATTTTGCATTTATGCAAAGCTAAATGTGTTTAAACCGCTTTGCAAAGGCGGAAATGGTGTTTTGCAAAGTGGATTTGACCATTTTGCAAAATCAAGGAGGGTTGTTTGCAAACGCGTTGGGACGATCTGCGTGTCTTTCTTGCTGTGGTCCGCGCCCAAACCTTGTCAGGGGCGGGCAAGCAGGTGCGCTTGGATGCCGCGACGGTGGGGCGGCGGATTGCGCGGCTCGAAGAGGGCTTGAACGCCGTGCTGTTTATAAAATCCCCTCAGGGATATGCGTTGACCGAAATCGGCGAAAGGTTGGTCGCCCATGCCGAAGCCGCAGAGGCCGCAATGCGAGGGGCTACAGATGATGTGGCCACACAACGCGATCAGGCCCTCGCGGGACAATCCGCAGGTTTAAGCGGACAAATCAGGATCGGTGCGCCGGATGGCTGCGCCAACTTTTTGTTGCCGCAGGTCTGCGCTGCGTTGACGGCAAAACACCCTGACCTTGATATTCAAATCGTTGCTTTGCCACGGGTTTTTAACCTGTCGCGGCGCGAAGCTGACATGGCGATCGGGGTCAGTGCACCGACGGCTGGGCAGCTTACTGTGCAACGTATCACCAACTACAAACTGCATCTGGCCGCCAGCGACGCCTATCTTGCAGGGGCGCCGCCATTGAATGACCTCAAGGACCTGAACGCGCATCGGATTGTCGGTTACATCCCCGATATGATTTTCGACAGGGAACTGGATTATCTGGCGGATGTAGGCGTGACGCGCGTGCCGTTGGCGTCGAACTCTGTGGCGGTGCAATTGAACCTGTTGCGCCAAGGCGGAGGCGTGGGCGTGGTGCACGATTTCGCATTGCCAGCGGCAAAGGGGATCCGGCGGGTTTTGACCGATCAATTCTCGATTTCTCGCAGCTTTTTCCTTATTCGACATGCCTCTGATCAAGGGCACGGGCGGCTTGGTCGATTTGCAGAACAGCTTGTTCAGGGAATGCGCACCGAAACTGCTCGGTTAGAGCAAGAGGTGAGTACATGGTCGTGATTTCGCTTAATGTTGATATTTTTCAAAATATTACGCCGTAAACTTCACCTATTTTTGCCACGTGCATCATGAATAAATCCCGCATAGCGTGAATGGCGTACTTGACAGACTCATGCCTGCCGCCTGACGCTGAGTTCACAGATATGTTATTAAAGGGGTTACGCTAATGCTTGTGCACCAAATTCTCAAATCAAAGTCCGACGATGCCGTGGTCACGGTTACGCCCGGCAGCAAGGTTTCAGAGGCGGTTCAAATTCTTGCGGATCGCAAAATCGGGACGGTTGTGATTTCGGCCGATGGCCACAAAGCCGAAGGCATTTTGTCCGAACGCGACGTTGTGCGTGTGCTGGCCAAAAAGGGCGGGGCGATCCTGAATGACACAGTTGACGCCTATATGACGGCCAAATTGTTCACCTGTGGGCGCAACGACACGTCCGACGACATTCTGCAGCGCATGACAGACGGACGTTTTCGGCACATGCCAGTGGTCGAGGACGGGCAATTGGTCGGCCTGATTACCCTTGGTGACGTGGTCAAGGCGCGCCTTTCTGAGCTCGCCATGGAAAAAGATGCGTTACAAGGCATGATCATGGGCCACTGAGGCTGCTTGCAAACCGCGCGCTGACGTGGTGCAGTGCGCGGAAGACGACAGACGGAGGCGCACTATGCGCATTGCGCTTTATCCCGGCACATTCGACCCTCTCACTTTGGGGCACATGGACATCATCCGGCGGGCAAGCCCAATGGTCGACCGTCTTGTGATTGGCGTTGCGATCAACCGCGACAAAGGACCTTTATTCACTCTGGAAGAACGCGTGGCCATGATCGAAGCCGAATGCGCCAAGCTGAGCGAACAGACTGGTACCGAGATTATCGCCCATCCGTTTGAGAACTTGCTGATTGACTGCGCCGCTGATGTTGGGGCGCAGATGATCGTGCGTGGCCTGCGCGCCGTCGCGGACTTTGAGTATGAATTTCAAATGGTTGGCATGAATCGTCAGCTGAATGACAGCATCGAAACAGTGTTTCTGATGGCCGAAGCCAAGCATCAGGCCATTGCCTCGAAGCTGGTCAAAGAAATTGCGCGCTTAGGCGGGGATGTCAGCAAATTCGTGTCACCGCTGGTGGATGAAGCGTTAAAAGCACGCTTTGCCTAGAACAGTGCCCATCTGGCGCTAAGGCCGCATTTTCTTGTAACGCCGCAGTCCTGCCTGAATTTTGTCATTCTCCGACCCATGTGTCGCATTATACGTGCGGCAAGCGGGGGCGCTTGATGAAGGAATTCGTATATGCGTGCAATTATCTTGGCGGCAGGCCTATGTGCTGCGGCCACTACCGCAATGGCAGGAACACAAAATGATGTTGTGACACGGTCGGGCAGCAATCTTGCCTTGGCCAATGGCTGCGTCTACGCACCGACTGCGCAGGGCAATCAGTGGTCGTTTTTGTTTCGCCAATCCGGTGCAAAGGTAAACTGCGCCTTGACGCTTACGACCCAAGCTCAGCGTCCCGCAGCTGTTCAAATTAAAGCGGGATCGCGTGGGAAACTGAACCAAGAATTCATTGTTGGTGCGTTTCGTTAAGCACGCGTTGCGTCCGCGAAGGGATAGAAACGAAGAAGGCACCCCGAAGGGTGCCTAACATTCTAATTTAAAGGTGTTCTTTACAGGAATTTGCTCATCGCGATGGCTGTATCTGCCATGCGGTTGGAGAAGCCCCATTCGTTGTCATACCAAGACAAAATGCGCACCATGTTGCCTTCCATGACTTTCGTCTGGTCGGTGGCAAAGATCGACGAATGTGGATCATGGTTGAAATCCGAGCTTACCAGTTTGGCATCGGTCACACCCAACACGCCTTTAAGCGGGCCAGAAGCCGCAGCAGCAGTCATTGCCGCATTGACCTGCTCGACGGTGACGTCCTTGCCAACTTCGGCCACAAGGTCAACGCAAGACACGTTCGGTGTGGGGACGCGGATCGACACGCCATCCAACTTGCCGTTCAGTTCCGGCATCACCAAACCCACGGCCTTGGCAGCGCCAGTCGAGGTTGGGATCATCGACAACGCAGCGGCGCGTGCGCGATAAAGGTCTTTGTGCATCGTATCCAGCGTCGGTTGGTCGCCGGTATAGCTGTGGATCGTGGTCATAAAGCCGCGCGTCAGACCGAACTGGTCGTGCAGGATTTTGGCCACAGGTGTCAGGCAGTTGGTGGTGCAAGATGCGTTCGACACAATAACATCGTCGCCCGTTAGCGTGTCGTGGTTCACACCGTAAACGATTGTTTTATCTGCATTTGTACCCGGAGCAGAGATCAGAACGCGGCTGGAACCGTTTTCTAAGTGTGCTTGGCAGGCGTCTTTTGAGGTGAAGATACCTGTGCATTCAAACACGATATCGACGTGGCCCCAAGGCAGGTCTGCAGGGTTGCGTTCTGCGCTGACTTTGATCGGGCCGGTGCCCACATCGATGCTGTCTGCGCTTGTTTTGACCTGCACCGGGAAGCGCCCGTGCACAGAATCATATTGCAAAAGGTGCGCATTGGTTTCCACGGGCCCAAGATCGTTGATCGCTACGACTTCGATGTCTGTGCGTCCGCTTTCGATGATCGCGCGCAGCACGTTGCGGCCGATACGGCCAAACCCATTGATTGCAACTTTAATGGCCATGGTGTCCCTCGTGTCTGATGTCAAATACCGTCACGCGCCGGGCATTAAAGCTGGGGTGCGACGTTACCGCTAACAAAGGCATTGATTGGGAAATGTCAACCGGGCAGGGAGGCGGTTGGCATGCGACTTATCGCCAAAACGCCAACCATTCGAGTAAATCAGCCAGCTTTTTCGCTAAAAAAATAATGTGATCTGACCCGTACAGCATCACATCGACGGTGATGGCGATAACCAGAACAAGTGCAAGGACGAAGGCGCTGAAATTGGTCATGGGTTCCGCGTGTTCTTGTAACAGACGGCTTTGGTTGTGACAGGGGTGGCCTGCGCGCGCAAGTCTTCAGCCAAGTCGGCCCATCGCAACAGCCACATCCGCCATACGCGCCGAGAACGCCCATTCGTTGTCATACCATGCAAGAACGCGCACCAATCGGTTGCCCATCACCTTCGTTTGGTCGGGCGCAAAGATGCTGGACTGTTCGGTGTGGTTGAAATCGATCGACACCTTCGCCTCGGCATCATAGGCCAGCACACGGCCCATGGGCCCATTGGCGGCCCTGGCCACGGCGGCGTTGACCTCGGCCACTGTGACATCTCGCCCTGCGGTAAATGTTAAATCCACAGCGCTGACATTGGGGGTGGGGACACGTATCGCGCTACCGTCAAGCTTGCCTGCAAGTTGCGGCAGAACTGTGCCAATGGCAGCGGCCGCGCCGGTCGAGGTTGGGATCATGGCCATCGCAGCCGAACGCGCGCGGTAGAGGTCGTCATGGCGGCGGTCCAATGTGGGCTGATCGCCGGTGTAACTGTGGATTGTGGTCATAATACCGCCCGTGATGCCAAATGCATCATCCAGCACTTTTGCCAAGGGGGCCAGACAGTTGGTCGTGCACGATCCGTTTGAAATCATCCGATCATTGGCAGCCAAGGCGTTGTGGTTCACCCCAAACACCACCGTTTTGTCGACGTTCTTGCCCGGCGCAGACAGCAGGACCTTACGCGCCCCACGATCCAGATGTACCGACGCCTTTTGCCCGTCATTGAACTTGCCCGTGCATTCCAGCACCACATCCACACCCGTCCAATCCAGTTCGTTCATATCGTAGGTCGACATCATGCGGATCGGACCTCGCCCCAAATCCATCGCAGGGCCAGAATTGTCATCATTGGACACGGTGATTTGCCCAGGGAACCGCCCGTGAATGCTGTCGTAGCGCATCAAGTGCGCCGAGGTTTCAAGCGGCCCCGTCGCGTTGATTGCTACAACATCTATGTCATTGCGCATCGAGGTCGCGATGTAGGACAGGGTACAACGCCCAATCCGGCCAAATCCGTTGATACCGACTTTGATGCTCATGACCTTGGGTCCTTATTTTTGATCACACGACGTTTTCTGGCCTTGGTGTTAGACATGTCTTCACCATATGAGAAGGATTAAAATGGCGAAAAAACAAAGTGTTAGCGATAACTTTCGGGGTTAAATCGCAGTTGGCGCTAACAGTGTACGTACTGTGCGTCTCATGTTATGCGCTAACGTGAAATTAGGGTTGTAAGGAGTGGCGCAATGAGTGGTCTGTTGGCGCTTTTGGATGATGTTGCGGGAATCGCCAAGATTGCGGCGTCGTCTGTGGATGATGTGATTTCTCAGGCCGCCAAGGCCGGATCAAAGGCGGCAGGCGCCATCATTGATGATGCGGCCGTGTCACCAAAATATGTGCAAGGCTTTCGGGCCGAACGCGAATTGCCCATCATCTGGCGCATCGCGAAAGGCTCGTTCAAGAACAAGCTTTTGTATCTGCTGCCTGTTGGCTTGCTGCTTGTCAATTTCGCGCCATGGGCCATCGCACCGCTGTTGATGCTGGGCGGGGGGTATCTGTGTTTTGAAGGGGCCGAAAAGGTCGCCCATGTGCTGGGCTGGGGTCACGGGCATGAAGATTACGAAGGCAAAGAAGATGCCGCCATTGACCCCGCCAAGCTCGAAGAGAAAAAAGTACAAGGTGCGATCAAGACTGACTTTATCCTGTCGGCCGAGATCATGACGATTTCGCTGGCTGCGATCCCAGAATCCAACTTTTGGATGGAAGCGTCAACGCTGGCCGCCGTCGCGATTATGATCACCATCGCGGTGTACGGATCCGTTGCGCTGATCGTAAAGGCGGATGACGTCGGCCTTGCGCTGGCATCGCGAAGCCCCTTGGCTGCAACCCGTGCATTGGGGCGGGGCATTGTGAATGTGATGCCACACTTCCTAAAGGCGCTGACGATCATCGGCACGGCGGCGATGCTGTGGGTCGGTGGTTCGATCATCGTGCACGGATTGGCCGAGATGGGCTGGCATGGCCCCGAACACCTGATCTATGGCATTGCGAAGTCCGTGGCGGGTGGGTCAGGCTTCATCGAATGGACGGCTAAAGCGGCGATCGACGGCGTACTTGGGCTTGCGGTTGGCTTTGCCTTGATCCCGTTGGGTGAAAAGGTCATCACGCCACTTTGGCGCAAACTAGCGCCAAAGGCCGTCTGAGGGGCAGGGGGGCTCTATGCAGACTTAGTTGCCGTGCCCCGAAAAGTCATGGAGCGTGATTCAGTACTTAGAAACCCGAAGTCGCAGGGCGTAGAACGCACGTCCTTCGGCGCTTTGGCTTATTTCGATAATAGTCTTTGACTCCAATTCTGAGGTGCTTGGGCACGCTATCCCAATCTAACCAATCGTGGTCATACCCCAGAACATTGGCCATTCGTTCCATCGCCGTTGTGCTCGGGATGCCAATCAAGGTGGTTTGCTGATCGGGAACTTGAGCGATTGCGTTTAAAACGTGGTCGGTTCGCTCTTTCACAAGCTGTATCATTGGATTGGCAGTCGTGATAAATTCGCTGTCGATGATGATCACTTTGGGATTCAATCGTGATACTTTTGCGAGCAACCCGTAATGATCCATCACGTGATAGAAAATACCAAACAGAACCACTACGTCGAAAGTTGCTTCAATCTCAATGAGATGATCCAATTCACGATAGAGGTCATTCTCTTTGAGTGTTACGCGACTTTTGAAGTCAGATTGAGGATAGCTGGAAAACTTCTCAATCAGTTCTCGCCTTGCTTCTACGCCATAGACCTCAGCCGCACCCGCAGCAGCCAATGCATAACTCCACCGTCCATCATGCGCTGCAATGTCGAGCACACTTGATCCTCGGATTTCATTTTCAAACGGTGCAATTAGAAATTTGTGACGAAGGTTCATACGGGAAACTATCGAAGCGTCATAGTCTTCATTGTCGGCTAAGAAATCAAAAAATTGCAGGGTCATAACCTCTAAATTACTGAACTATTCCGTTAGGTTGAAAATAGAGCCAATTTAGCAAACGTACAGTCCTTAGTTGTAAGGTTCTGGAGCTTCAATGGTTCAAAGCGGACGACCGCAGGTCAGAACGCCGTTTTCTGACATTACCATTCTGCAGCGCGGGCCAAGCCCATGCCGACAAATACCATGCCCATGCACAGTGCGAATGACCCGATCATGCTGTAGGTGCTTAACGTGAGCAACGCAGAACGTTCTTCCTTGGGCACTGACACAAAGTCTGCCGCGCCTTTGGGCATTTGCGTCTTAAACACAAGAAACAAAATGAACGTCATGGCCGCGGTCAAAACGATGGGCATATCCAAATAACCCGGCCAACGGACAAACCCAAAATCCGCAGCTTGGGCCGCTTGTGGCAAAGACATGAGTGCGGCGGGTAGAAGAAAAATGGCTTTGGTAAAACGGAACATGTGCAGTCCTTTCGTGGTTCCCGTTAAAGTTATCGCCAAAGTTTAGCTGATTTATGTTCCGAGGAAGGCAGAACGATGATCTCGTCGTCTTCACATGTGACGAGTGACGAACTAACTATCTCAACAACCAATCAAGGTTCTGTAGCCTAAACATTTCAAAGCGGACCAATTCACCATGAAATTTCGGACCCCACCGTCCAACGCCTCTGTGACGAATACACCGGACGAAACGGGCAAGCTGCACGCACCTTCTGCGGCGCGCAATGCGGCGGATTTGTGTGACATGGTGGCGTCCGTCGCGCCCCTGACGGGTGACGCGCTGGAGATCGCAAGCGGCACGGGCCAGCACATCGTGGCCTTCGCCAAGGCAATGCCTGCCATCCACTGGCACCCCACCGAAGTGGATCAAAACCGTTTGCGCAGTATCGAAGCCTATCGCCGTGATAGCGGTCTTTCTAACATCGCCCCGCCCATACCTATGAATGCGACCGAGGCGGGCTGGAGTGAAAGAATGGCGCCTAAGGGGCTAATTTTGCTGGCAAACCTGCTTCATCTGATCAGCAAGCCCGAGGCTGGGACGTTGATCAAAGAAGCGGCGCATGCCCTTGCCCCATCGGGGCAGTTGATCGTTTACGGGCCGTTCAAGCGGGACGGTACATTGACCAGCGAAGGGGATGCCAATTTCGATGCAAGCCTGCGCGCATCTGATCCGGAAATTGGGTACAAAGACGATGCGTGGATCAAATCTGCGGCCAGCGATGCCGGCTTGGTCCTTGTGGATGCGCGTGAGATGCCGGCAAACAACTTGGGCCTGATCTTGCAAAAGCTGTAGCCTAGCGAACCGTGCCAGCCACTTCTGCGGGCTGTCACGCTATCTCAAGCGGACACATCAACCTCTCAAAAATACAAAAGGCCCCCGCGTCGGTGCAGGGGCCTTTGTGTTTTCAATTAGGAAACGCGCTTACAGCAGCGCTTTGGCCTTGGCGACAATATTGGCGGCTGTGATGCCGAATTGTTCGAACAACTCGCCCGCCGGAGCAGAGGCACCAAAGCCGTCCATGCCAACAAAATCAGCTTTGTTTGATTTGCCGCGCTCGCCCAGCAACCATTGATCCCAACCCTGACGCACAGCGGCCTCGACCCCGATGCGCACAGGACCTGCGGGCAGGACTTTGCGGCGATAGGCTTCGTCTTGGTCTGCGAACAGTTCCATGCAGGGCATGGACACAACGCGGGTGCCGATGCCGTCGGCTTCCAACATCGTGCGCGCCTCAAGGGCCAGATGCACTTCGGATCCGGTTGCGATCAGGATGACTTGGCGTTTCTCAGTTGCGTCGGCCAACACATAGGCCCCTTGTGCGGACAGGTTCCGCATTTTGTGTTCGGTGCGCAGCGTTGGCAGGCCTTGACGGGTCAAGGACAACACAGATGGGGTAGAGGTCGACGTAAACGCAATTTCCCACGCTTCGGCTGTTTCGACCGCATCCGCGGGGCGGAACACGTGCGTGTTGGGGGTGGCGCGGCTGATGGCAAGGTGCTCCACCGGTTGGTGGGTCGGGCCGTCTTCGCCAAGACCAATGCTGTCGTGGGTCATCACAAAGGTCGTGGGGATTTTCATCAACGCCGCCAGACGCATAGCCGGGCGTGCATAGTCGGTGAAACACATGAACGTGCCGCCGTAAGGGCGGATACCGCCGTGCAAGGCCATACCGTTCATGGCCGCAGCCATACCGTGTTCGCGAATGCCCCAATAGACATAGCGGCCACCACGGTTGTTGATGTCAAAGACGCCCAGATCGTCCGTTTTCGTGTTGTTTGACCCTGTGAGGTCAGCAGAACCGCCGACGCTTTCGGACACAACCGGGTTGAGCACCGCAAGCGCCTTTTCCGATGCGGCGCGTGTGGCCATTTTGGGCAAGGTCTCAGACACTTCCTTTTTGAAAGCGCGTACTGTTGCCCCAATCCGCTTGGCGGGTTCGCCAGCCATGACGCGGTTGAATTGACGTTGGCGGTTTTCTGACATCTCAGCCAAGCGGCCTTCCCATTCGGAACGCGCAGTCTGGCCCTGTGCACCGATGGCTTCCCAAGCGGATTTTACGTCGCTTGGTACCTCAAAGGGTCCGGTGGTCCAGCCATAGGCAGCTTTGGCGGCGGCCATCTGGTCCTTATCCGTCAGTGCGCCGTGCCCTTTAGAGGTATCTTGTGCCGCATGACCCAACGCGATGTGGCTTTTACAGGCGATCATGGTGGGCTTTTTCTGGCTTTTGGCCTTGGTGATGGCCGCATCGATTTCTTCTGGGTTGTGACCGTCGATTTCGATCACGGCCCAACCTGCGGATTTAAAGCGCTGGGGTTGGTCTGTGGTGTCGGCCAATGTTACGGGACCATCGATGGTGATGTTGTTGTTGTCCCAGAATACAATCAGCTTGCCCAGCTGATGGCGGCCGGCAATGGTGATGGCCTCTTGGCTGACGCCTTCCATCAGGCAGCCGTCGCCTGCAATGACATAGGTGTGGTGATCGACCAGCTTGCGGCGGAACTTGGCGCGCAGGATGTGTTCGGCCATGGCAAAGCCGACGGCATTGGCGATCCCTTGGCCAAGGGGGCCGGTTGTTGTTTCGATCCCTGTGGCGTGGCCAAATTCAGGGTGACCGGCGGTAATTGCGCCGGATTGGCGGAAATTCTTGACCTGTTCGAGTGTCATGTCGGCATAGCCCGTCAGGTGCAGCAGCGAATAAAGCAGCATTGAACCGTGCCCAGCGGACAGAATGAAACGATCGCGGTCGGGCCAATGCGGGGCAGAGGCATCGAATTTCAGGTGTTTTTCAAACAAAACAGTGGCCACATCGGCCATGCCCATTGGCATACCGGAGTGACCTGAATTGGCCGCGGCCACCGCATCAAGCGTCAATGCGCGGATGGCGGTTGCTTTGGACCAATGGTCAGGATGATTGGTGCGAAGGGCGTTCAGATCCACGGGCGTGTTATCCTTATATGCAATAGGCGTTAAGGCTGCATATCAGCCAAGTTCCAAAGATCAAGGCGCTGTGGTGTCCATAGGGGCCGCGACAATTGATTTTCGGCGCGCATGCACTTCAATGCAGGCTTGCAAGTGGTTGATCGCAAAGGGGGGCGCAATTCGGTTTCGCATTGGATAAACTAACCCTCAACTGTGCGGCGAAACGATTCGTCTTTGCGGGGGGATAAGCCGCCGATACGCGTGGCTGGGAACAAAAGGGGACAGGCATCCGAGATGAGCGAGATTGATGCACTACAACAACGGCTGACCACAGCCATGGATCGGATCGCGACAGGGCTTGGCGGTCTGAACAGCGCGGGCGGCGAGGACACGGCGGCGCTGCAAGTGGCGTTGGACGACGAGCGAACGGCGAATGCGCAGCTCACCGAGCGGGTGCGTAAAATGACCGAAACGCAAGAAACTGCGCTGGTCGAAGCCAATGAAGCCGCTGCGACCAAAGACGCCGCCTTGGGTGAAGCCAACGAGGCGGTTGCTGCCAAAGATGCTGCCTTGGGTGAAGCCAAGGACGCGATTGTCGCCAAAGAGGCTGCCTTGGCCGAAGCGCAAGGGGCGGCTGCACAAGCGCAAACGCAACTTTCCGCGCTTGATTTGGAATTGCAGCGGTTGCGCAAGGCCAATGACCAATTGCGCCAATCCAATGTGGCTCTGCGCGCTGCAAACCAAGAAGGGGTCGGTGAACCCGATCTGATTAACACATCTATGGTGTCTGAACTGGAATCCTTGCGCGCTGCGCGCGCAGCGGACGTGGCCGAGGCCTCCAGCATCATTAGCGCGTTGACGCCGCTTTTGAACCAGATCGATGTGCAGGGCGAGGAGGATAGCAATGCCTGAGGTGACAATACACATCGGCGGCCGTCCGTTTTCGGTGGCATGTCAGGAGGGCGAAGAGAGCTATCTGCACTCTGCTGCCAAGATGCTGGATGATGAGGCACAGGTGCTGGCCGAACAGGCTGGGCGTATGCCTGAGGCGCGCATGTTGTTGATGGCTGGTTTGATGCTGGCAGACAAAACGGCCAGCATCGAAGACAGGATTTCTGAGATCCAGTCAGAATTGGCCGAACGCGAGGCTGAGTTGGAAGGTTTGCGCACCATGGGTGCCCCAGAACCGGAACGCATCGAGGTTCCCGTCGTGCCACAGGCCGTGACGGAAACACTGGCCGAATTGGCCGCGCGTGCCGAGGCCTTGGCGGCCGACGTCGAAGAAAAGTCAGTTTAAACGGTTAAGGCGCACCAAGGTGCGCCTTACTGATTTACGCGTTGGCTTCGCGGATCTTGTCTGCGGCGTCTTTGTCAAAGGCTACTTCGTTTTCAACAAGCAATGTGTCCAATTCGCCGGACAGCGTCATTTCGGTGATGATGTCGCATCCGCCGACAAATTCGCCTTTGAC
>NZ_JBDVGB010000068.1:0-62252 GCF_039940735.1 Tateyamaria sp. | reverse complement strand
AGGTGGATCGGGCCGAGGCTGAGCGCCTGCACCCGTTGGTCGATTTCGATGGCATCCGTTGCATTATGTGGGAACCTGAAGGGGGCAATGTTGACCCGTCTGGCGTGACCAATGCCTATGCCGCTGGTGCGCGGGCTGCGGGGGCCGAGATTATACGCTTTTGCCCTGTCACTGGCACTGAACAGCAACCTGACGGTACTTGGATCGTGCGTACCGAAAAAGGCGATATCGCAACGCCTTGGGTGGTCAATGCTGCGGGCCTTTGGGGCCGCGAAGTGGCGGCGATGGCGGGTGTTACTTTGCCTTTGCAGCCCACAGAGCACCAGTATTTTGTCACCGAAACCATCCCGGAAATCAATGCGATGGACCGCCGATTGCCGTCGGTTGCCGACCGGGACGGCGAATACTATCTGCGCCAAGAGGGGCAGGGCCTGCTGGTTGGTGCTTATGAAAAAGACATGCGCTTTTGGGCCGAAGACGGCACGCCGCAGGGCTTTGGCCACGAATTGTTCGCAGACGATTTAGAACGGATCGAAGACAACATGATGCGCGCCATTGATCGTGTGCCTGTGGTTGGCACCGCCGGGATCAAGCGCGTTATTAACGGACCTATGATCTGGTCACCGGATGCCAATGTTTTGTTTGGCCCTGTACCGGAACTGACTGGGTACTTCTGTTGCAACGGCATCATTCCTGGTTTTTCGCAATCTGGTGGCATGGGGTTGTTGGCTGCGCAGTGGATCATTGAAGGCGAGACGAAATACGACATGTTCGCGTGGGACATGGCGCGCTTTGGCGATTGGGCTTCTAAAACGTTCACAAAGGCGCGTGTGGGTGATCAATATGCCAACCGCTTTAAAATCCACTTCCCGAACGAAGAGCGCGCTGCCGGGCGCCCAGTGCGTTCGCGCCCCGTGCATGACATGCAAAAAGATATGGGCGCAGTGATGGGCCTGAACTTTGGCTGGGAACATCCACTTTGGTTTGCAGATACGCCCGGTGCCCAGGATACAGATGGGTTTACGCGACAAAACTGGTGGGGACCTGTGGGTGCGGAATGCAAGATGCTGCGCGACCGCGGCGGCATTATTGATATCTCGAATTTCGCTAAATATGTCTGCAGAGGGCCGGGGGCCGAAGATTGGTTGAACGCGATTTTTGCCAACAGAATGCCAAAGCTGGTTGGGCGATCTTGTCTTGCGCCATTGATCGGTAAACGGGGTGGCATTGCGGGTGATTTCACCGTCACGCGGCTTGGGCAAGACGAGTTCTGGATCATCGGCTCGGGCATGGCTGAACGTTATCACCAACGATTTTTCAAACAGGTTCCGTTGCCTGCAAGGACGACGTTTGAAAGCCAAACCGAAGCGATGTGCGGGTTCAATGTGGCTGGCCCTGACAGTCGCGCAATGTTGCAGCGGTTGACGAACACGTCCCTTGCCAATGATGATTTCCCTTTTATGCGTTCGGCTTGGATCACGATTTCAGGGATCGATGTTCTGGCATTGCGGGTGTCCTTTACCGGCGATTTGGGGTGGGAATTGCACTGCGCAATCGACGATCAAGCCGCGCTTTATACGGCATTGATTGAAACCGGGCGCGACATGGCTATTGGCCCGGTGGGCAGCCGCGCATTGATGAGCCTGCGACTTGAAAAAGGTTATGGCAGTTGGGGGCGCGAATACAGCCCCGAATATTGGCCGCAAGAGGTCGGGCTTGAACGCTTGATCAAGATGGACAAGGACTTTTTGAACAAGGCGGTGGTGGATGAAACCTTGTCACACGCTCCACGCGAATCACTTGTTCTGCTGCATCTGGATGAGGACGATACACAGGCATCTAACGCGGATGCGACGGGCGGAGAACCCATTTTTCACGATGGCAAAGGTGTGGGGCGCGTGACCTCTGGTGCCTATGGGTATTCGGTCGGAATGAGTTTGGCGCTTGGGTATGTAAAGGGCGTCAAAGCGGGTGATCGTGTTGATGTGATGGTCCTTGGGCGGGCCCATAAGGCCACAATACTTGACGCTCCGCCATTTGACGCTTCCGGAATGCGATTGCGTGGATAAGCATAAAACATGAATTGCTAAGGCCGAGGTACGGGCTGAAATGGGTGAAAACCACATGCGCAAAAATGTTACTGCTCTGTGGGTTTTGTGATGTCATTCAGGCATTTACTCTATTTAGCGTCACATGATATCGCGGACAAATGAATTTCGAAGCTCTTGATCACAAAGTCCGCGTTTTTGTGTTAAACGGCGAGGTGATACACTTCACGTTACGTGAAGTGTATGCGCTTTTTAAGACTTGGCAGGTCTGGGTGCTGTTCTTGGTTGGCTTTTTTATCATGTCGACAGGGCACCCGGTTACGATGCCGCAATTCGACAGCTTTGGCCTGCGTATGGCTTTTTGGGTGGTTGCACTGCTGTTCTACTGCCTTGCGATGTGCTGGAACACTTGGGTGATCAAAGTGATCTGGGATCGCGTGATTGGTGGCCCGATACCTACGTTTGTGTTGTCTATTCCGTTGGTGCTTGCGTCGACCTATGCGGCAAGCGGGCTGCTGACGCTGCTGTTTGAACCGGGCCGTGATCTATGGAGCATCGTGTCTTGGCAGATGAATGTGCGCAGTATTCTGGTCGCACATGTCTTTGAGACTGTGGTTCTTATGTGGTTGATACCTGCGGTTCGCGCAAGAACCGTGCCTGCTGAACAAGGGTGTACGGTCACGCTGGCGGGACGCAGCTTTGTGCTGTCAGAGATTTCGCGCATCAAAGCTGCTGAGCACCATCTTGAAATTTATAATGACGATGCGGTTGAAGTTATTCGTGAACGCATGTGCACTTTTTTGGAACAGGTCACCCCGAAAGACGGCATTCAAACACACCGTTCACATTGGGTGGCGTGGCATCCCGCAATGTCGATCAAAGGCGATTGCCTTTACCTAGATTGTGGAGCTGAAGTGCCGGTCGCTCGAGGGCGAAAGGACGACGTACGCGCTTGGTGTGATGCGCGCAGTGGTATCCGCGAAATGGCTTAGGCCGTTTGCCCAAAAGGCGCTGTGTTCCTTATTCCAACGCGGTGATCCGCAAGGCTGTGATCCGGTTCCCATCCCGTCCACGTACTTCAAAGCGGAAGCCGTGAAAGCTGAACACTTGACCGGCAGTGGGGATCATCTGCGCTTCGTGAATAACAAGACCTGCGATTGTGTTGGCTTCGTCGTCAGGCAGGCTCCAGTCGGTTGCGCGGTTCAGGTCGCGGATCGTCGTTGAGCCATCAACAAGGTAATGCCCGTCCTCGCTTTGGATCACGGGTTGGTCGGCGTCACTGTCAAATTCATCTGTGATCTCGCCCACGATTTCTTCGAGGATGTCTTCGAGGGTGATCAACCCTTGCAACGACCCATATTCATCGACCACCAGCGCAAAGTGGCTGCGAATGCGCAGAAATTGGCGCATTTGTTCATCTAACGTTGTTGTTTCAGGCACAAAATAGGGCGGCATAGCCACGGCCGAGATGTCAAAAGACTTGAGCGCGCTGGCGTCCCCTTCGGGGCCACCGACCACGTCATACATGGCGCGCAGCAGGTCTTTGGCGTGGATCACGCCGGTGATATTTTCCTGTTCGTCGCGGTATACTGGCAGGCGGGTGTGACTGGATTTCAGGCACTGTTCCAGAATGACTTGTGGATCATCGCTGGCGTTGATCATTTCGATGCCCGAACGATGCAGCATGATTTCCTCGACCGTGCGATCGCCCAGATCAAGTGCCCCAAGAATGCGGTCGCGGTCTTCTTTTTCGACCACGCCTTCGGAATGGCCCAGCTGTAACGCGCCTGCGATTTCTTCGCGTACGGCCATGATGTGGCTGTCGGGGTCAATTTGCAGACCAAACAGGCGCAAGAGCCAACGCACCAGCAGGCGCACGGCCGACACCATGGGCGAAAAGATCGTGACCACCAGCGATATGGGGCGCGACACTAGGGCGGCGGCAGATTCTGAATTGGTGATGGCATAGGTTTTGGGCAGCACTTCGGCAAAGACCAAAACCAACAGCGTCATGACCAGCGTCGCGAGTGCCACACCGCTTTCCCCAAACGCGCGGGTGAACAGGGACGTTGCCAATGACGCGGCCAAAATATTCACAAGGTTGTTGCCCAACAACACCGAGCCAATAAGGCGTTCGTTGTCTTCGGTGATATCAAGCGCGCGTTCCGCCCCCTTTGACCCCTTGTCGGCCTGCGTGCGCAATTTGCCGCGCGACGCCGCGGTTAATGCCGTTTCAGAACCGGAAAAAAAGCCGGAAAGCACCAGTAAAAACAGGATCACCCCAGCGGTGGTCCAAAACGCGGCATCAAAAACTGAGGTCACATCGTCCATTCGTGATTTATCCTTTGATATTACTCAGGTTATGGGGGTGCAAAGCTGCGCAATCAAGGGAACACGCACGTGCAACATCAAGACATTGGCGAACTTACCGGTCCTGTGGTGCTTTTTGGCGGCCCGTATTCCAATTTGCACGCAACGAAGGCGGTGTTGGACCGCGCGCGCATTTTGGGGGCGACATCGGTTTGCACGGGCGATGTGGTTGCCTACTGCGCGCGCCCCGTCGAAACCATTGCCGCGATCCGTGCTGCGGGGTGCCACGTTGTTGCAGGCAATTGCGAAATCCAGTTGGCACAAGGCGCGTCTGATTGCGGCTGTGGGTTTGAAGACGGAAGCGCCTGCGATATCCTATCGGTCGGCTGGTACGGCTTTGCCGCCGCGCAGGTGGATCAAAATGATCGTTCATGGATGGGCACATTGCCTGATGTGATCAGTTTTACCCATGCCGGCAAACGCCACGCGGTGATCCATGGCGGTGTCAGCGATGTGGCGCGCTTTTTGTGGTCGACGTCGCCCGATACAAGTTTTGAAGAAGAATGGGACGCCTTAGAATCGCACATCGGACCAGTCACCACAGTGTGGGCTGGCCACTGCGGAATTCCTTTTGAGCGGGATCTGAAACGTGGTCGTTGGGTGAACGCCGGCGTCGTCGGTATGCCCCCTCATGATGGGAAATCGCAGACGCGCTACGCGGTCTTGGATAAAGGGCAGGTGCAGATATGTGTGTTGGATTACAATGCGGCCGGTGCCCGCGATGACATGCGCGCCGCCGGATTAAGCAGTGGCTATGACACCGCCCTGACCAAAGGCTATTGGCCGTCCGAGGACATCTTGCCTCAGGACTTGCGGGTGTCCGATTTACTAAGAGGGTGATGATCCAGCACAAGTTGCGTCAGCCGTTCATCGACAACATGCGTGTAAATTTCAGTTGTGGCGACATCGGCGTGACCCAGCATTGTTTGGATGGCGCGCAGATCGGCACCGCCGGCCAGCAAATGCGTGGCAAAGGCGTGGCGCAGGGTGTGCGGTGTAACCTTGTCAGGGGCCACATTTCCAAAGGCGGCAAGTGACTTGATCCGCGCGTAAAACCAGTGGCGCGTCAGATGGCCCAAAACCCCACGCGAGGGAAATAAAAACCGCGAGGTCGACTTGCCCTTGGCGACGTCTTTTTCTTCAGCCGCGTCGCGTATCACCAGCCAAGCCGCCAGCGCAACACGGGCAGGCGGCGACAGAGGCACCATGCGTTCCTTGCCACCTTTGCCAAGGATTAGCAGCATTTGCGGGTCACCGCGTGCGGATGACACGGGCAAGCTGACCAACTCGCTGACGCGCATGCCCGTGGCATAAAGTAGCTCCATCAGGCAAGTGTCGCGGGCGCGGTCCAATTCATTGCGCCCGAAATTGCGCGCCGACACCAACAGGCGCTCGACCTCTTCTTCGTCCAGCGTTTTGGGCAGGCGTTTGTCTTGGCCGGGGCTTGCGATCTGAATGGCCGGGTTTTCGGCGCGCCAGCCTTCTTCAAAGGCAAAGCGAAACAGTTGTTTTAACGCTGACAACCGCCGCGCGCGGGTCGATTTGGCCAATCCTTGGCCGTCGCAATAAATCAGGTATGCCTCGACATCTGCTTGGGTGGCTGTGGCAAAGTCGGTGTCTCGCCCAGCCAGAAAACCTTGGGCGTCGATCAGGTCACGCCCATAGGCCAAAAGCGTATTGCGTGCGGCACCAAGTTCAGCGGCTTGTGCGTCGAGAAAGGTCGCAATCCATGTGTCACTGCTCATTGAGTGGTCTCCAGCAACAGCGTTTGCAGGGCCGTGCGGCGGGCGACGTCCTCAAGCCCAAGGGCGCGCAAGGTGGCCAGACCCGTGGTCAAACGGGCGACGTCGCCTTGCGCCCCTTCCATGGTCAGCGCCAAAGTCTCAAGCAGGGCGGCACCTAAATGGCCGTCTTGGGCACGCGCAACAATGGCGTCATCCACAGGTGCGTCGCGAAAAGCGCTTAGGATCGTGCCTGCTGTGCCATCGGTTTGGACCTCAGTGGGCACGTCACCGGCGGCAATGGCCGCAAGGGTCGGGCGGCGCAATGCGCGCACCGGAAAGGTCGTAGCCGCTGTTTCGTAATCGGGGGACAACAACAGCACCTCAAAAGCGATGTCGGCCGTCACGCCGCTTAGGGTCATGGCGGATAGGTCCTTGGCAAAGAGGTTGGCGAAATGAACGCGCAGCCGGGCATTTCCCATGGCGCGCCACGCCGTTGGCAACGTTTTGGACACCGCCGAGGCACTACCGGTGCGCAACGCCGTTTCAAAACGTTGAAGTGCCGCCACCCGGTCCCAAACCCCGCCAGAGGCCGCAGGACGACGTTGCGAATATAGACCCAGCAGGCGGTTGTCTGACACAGCGCCTGTGCGCGCAAGCCGTTCAGCGGCCTCAATCTGCGCTTTCCATCCGGCGGTATCTGACAGGTCAGCATTGGCATAGGCCACAGGCCAACTGCGGGTCGGAATCGGCGTACCAATCGCTTCGAAAAGGCGGAACGTCAGTGGGTTACGTGCGCGCGGTGCGGGCAGGGCAGGGTCTTCTTCATAAAGGTCGGGATCAAGGAAACGTTCCAAAGCCAAAGTCGTGGGTTCGTCGATCAAGCCCAAAACACGCCCGGTGCCCAGTTGCAAAGCAGCAGTGGTCCAGTCGCCCGCGCGTGCGGCACAAAAGACCTCGTGCGCTTTTTCGGGCGACAGCTTTGGCCGGGCCCGCAAAATAGAACAAGCACTGGCTTCGGTCCCCGCCAACAGGGACATATCCAGAAATCGCGAAAAATGGGCCGGGGAGGCGTCGGAACCAGCTTGTTCCAACAGGGCCAACGCAGGGTCCAGAGCGCCAAGGTCAAAAAGCGCGTCAACGCGGGCCAGATCAAATGCGTCACCGCCCGCTGCAGGCGAAAGGGCCTCCGCCAGTAGAACCGTGTAATATAGCGATTGCAACGCAGGCAGGCGCAGTTCAGGCATTGTTGCAAACTTCCGCGCCAAAACCTGTCCATTGTCCGCCGACCAAAGCGTGTCAGGCAGGCCCGTGACATTGGCCGGGGCCAGCCCGACGCGTTTGGCCGCGTTCTGCGTTAACGGTTGCACCGTCACTTGTGGAACGCTTGCTGATTCTGCCACGCTGGGTTCTTTAAACGTGACAACTGGTTTTGGCGCGGGTTGTTGTTCTTGCGTATCCAGCCAGTCGATCACATTGAGCGGCGCGCTGACGGCATCTTGGGCTGCGCCCTGCGTGGCAAGCAAACTGCTCAAAAGGCAAAGAAAATATGCAGTTTTATTCCACATCAAGGGTCACTGGTATGCGCATCTCATCTTGAGGCGGCGAAAAATTTGCGCCAAAATACTCGCCAACGTAGGCATAGCCTATCAGTGCGATTAGTCCGAAGATCGCTAGAAAGATCAACAACTTGAAAAGTTTACCCATGAATTTGACTGCCCCGGTGATATGCCATTGGTTTCTTGTTTTGATGCAAAGCATATATGGCCTTTTCCGGAAAATCACGTCATTGACAGCACAATGAGCGAAAATCAGCAAAATCATTTCGACGAGGGACGTTACCTTGTCAAAAAGACCATCGTGATGGTGGGGATGATGGGGGCTGGGAAAACGGCCGTCGGGCGCGCTTTGGCGGCACGCCTTGGCGTCGCGTTTTTAGACAGCGACGCCGAAATCGAGGCCGCAGCCACCCGCACAGTGCCCGAAATATTTGCCCGTGACGGCGAACCGTTTTTCCGCAGAAAAGAAACCCAAGTGATTTCACGCCTTCTGGATTCAGAACGGGTGGTTTTATCGACGGGAGGCGGGGCGTTCCTTGCCGTCGAAAACCGTGAAAACATCAGCAACAGCGGCGTGTCCGTATGGTTGAATGCTGATCTGGATTTGCTGTGGCAACGGGTCCGTCACAAAGAAACCCGGCCATTGTTGCGCACCGCAAACCCACGCGCGACGTTGGCGGAAATCTATACCGCTCGGGTGCCGCTTTATGCGTTGGCGGATGTTGCCGTGACCTCTTTGCCGGAATTGTCGATTGAAGAAATGGTAGACCGGGTCATTGCCACTTTGCTGGCAGACCGTCCCGATGTTTTGGAGCAAGTTGATGCGTGAAACTGTTCATGTCCCTTTGGGAGCGCGTGCTTATGATGTGGTGATTGGCCCGGGCCTGCTTGCGCAAGCGGGTGCGTTGATTTCGCCGATGCTGCCGCGTCCGCGCGTGGCGATTGTGACGGAAACCCACGTGGCTGCACTGCATTTGGATGCTTTGCGTGCTGGATTGGCCGCGGCGGGCATCCAATCAGAAGCCCTTGAATTGCCGCCGGGCGAAACCACCAAAAGCTGGGCGCATCTTGAACAAGTCAGCGAATGGTTGTTGGATCAAAAGATCGAACGACGCGATGTGGTGATCGCCCTTGGTGGTGGTGTGATTGGCGATCTGGTTGGATTTGCCTGCGCGATCTTGCGCCGCGGTGTGCGTTTTGTTCAGGTGCCGACGTCATTGCTGGCGCAGGTCGACAGTTCGGTCGGGGGCAAAACCGCGATCAACGCGTCGCAGGGCAAAAACCTGATCGGGGCATTTCATCAACCAAGTCTTGTCCTGGCCGACACAGACACGCTGAACACCTTAACGCCGCGCGATTTCTTGTCGGGTTACGGCGAGGTGATGAAATACGGTCTGTTGGGCGATGCGGATTTCTTTGAATGGCTTGAACAGAATGCGCCTGGCATGGCGGGTGGCGACATGGGCCTACGGGTGCGTGCCGTAAAACGGTCGGTTGAAATGAAGGCGGCGATTGTGACCCGCGACGAAACCGAACAGGGCGAACGCGCGTTGCTTAATCTGGGCCATACGTTCTGCCACGCGCTTGAGGCCGCGACGGGATACGGCGATCGGTTGCTGCACGGCGAAGGGGTGGCGATTGGCTGCGGCCTAGCCTTTGAAGTGTCTTCGCGTCTTGGATTGTGCAGTCAAGAAGACCCAAGCCGTGTGCGCGCGCACCTAAAGGCGATGGGAATGAAGACCGACCTATCCGACATTCCCGGCGATTTACCCAGTGCAGAGGCGCTTTTGGAGCTGATGGGGCAGGACAAGAAAGTCGTGGCTGGTACGCTGAATTTTGTGATGGCGGGCGGGATCGGCGATGCATTTGTGACATCCGATGTGTCGGGCGACGTGGTGCTTGATGTGTTAAACGACGCGTTGTCGCTGCGTTAAAACACCAAACCCAACAGATTATAGACAGCGGCCAGCGCTAGGGCCGCAAATGTGCACATCATACCGCCAACGCGTGCGCGCACATTGCGTCTGCTGAACGCGATCGCAAAGCCATGGGCGAAACGCCCCCCCACAAACACAATCGACACCAAGCCAAGGAATAGGGCGTTGCCGCCTTGCGCTTCGGCTACTGCAATCATGATCACAAATAGGGGCGCGTATTCCGTCAGGTTGGCCTGCGCGCGCGTGCGGCGGTTTAACAATTCAACACCGCCATCTCCAAGCGATACAGAATGTGCACGCCGCAGACGGATCACTGCGACGCTAAGAACCAACAGCCATATGGACAATACACTGGCTAAAGCGGTGGTGATGGGAAGAGAAAGTTCAGTCATGTTACACCACCGCTTTTGACGTTTCGTATTTTAGAACGGGATTTCGTCGTCCAAGTCACGGCTTGGGGCCGGGCTTGGTTGAGCACCACCGCCGCCGCCGTAGTTGCCGCCACGATCATCATACCCAGATTGACCGCCGCCACCACCACCACCGTAGTTGCCGCCACCGCCGCCGCCGCCATCGCGCCCGTCCAGCATGGTCAATGTTCCGCCAAAGCCCTGTAAGACAACTTCGGTGCTGTATTTGTCCTGACCAGATTGGTCTTGCCATTTGCGGGTCTGCAATTGGCCTTCAATGTAAACCTTAGACCCTTTCTTGAGGTACTGTTCCGCGATGCGCACCAGACCTTCTTGAAAGATGGCGACCGAATGCCATTCTGTGCGTTCTTTACGTTCGCCGGTGTTGCGATCTTTCCAAGTCTCAGATGTCGCAATGCGCAAGTTGCACACTTTACCACCATTTTGGAACGTACGCACCTCGGGGTCGCGCCCCAAGTTGCCAATCAAAATGACCTTATTCACGGATCCTGCCATGATGTTCCCCTTTGTCTTGCGTGCGCTGATTCCACGCCCGCTTTGATGTTGTCGCTCGCCTATACACGGTTAATTCAACGTAGTTAATGGCGCGTGAAAGGACAGAGGCTAGATCATTGGATAAAAAACCTTATATAGTGTGTGCAATGGCCTAAAGGGCCGTAACTGGGGATATGGGACAGGATGCGAGCAGTCCTTGCAGGGGCCATGATTTTAGCATTGGTGGCTGACGCCAGTGTTGCGCAGACGTTGTCGTCGCGTAATCGAACTAAGTTGTTCAGTTCTCAGAAAAAAGTTTTGGATACCCGTGCGGCCAAGCAATACAGCAGCTCTGTGCGGCTTCAACCGCCCAAGGTGATCACGCCGACCAAATGGGATGTTGAGAAAGAAAAAACGCCCAAATTTCGTGGTCGGTATTCTGGTCCATATCTGATCGTCGCCCAAGAGGCCGCGCGACGTCATGGTGTGCCGGCCGATCTGTTTTTGCGCCTTGTGCAGCAAGAATCTGGTTGGAACGCCACGGCAGAATCCCACAAGGGGGCCTACGGCCTTGCCCAACTTTTGCCATCCACCGCGCGCGAACTGGGCGTAAACCACCGTGATCCTGCGCAAAACCTTGATGGCGGGGCGAAATACCTTAAGCAGCAATATCTGACATTTGGCAGCTGGCGCCTTGCGTTGGCGGCCTACAATGCGGGGCCGGGGGCTGTAAGAAAGCACAAAGGTGTGCCGCCGTTCCGGGAAACGCGCAATTATGTGCGGATCATCTGGGGCAGCTAACGCGCGCTGGCGTACGTGCCGCTCGTTCATAAACGATTCATCTGGGTGAACCTAAAAAGCGCTAATCTCGCCACAGTATCGCCACGCGTGTTGTCTAGGCGTTGCTCGACTGTGAACAATGTACGAGCACCTGATGAAGCCTGCACAATCTTCCTTCGATGAGCGTTTGATACGTATCAATGCTGGAACCACCCAAAATGTTGCCGATGTGGTTGTTGCAAGCAAAGGGTTGATCAACACGTCGGGCAAAAAGAAATTTATTTACTTCGATATGCTGGTTGCCGGCCTCGTCGGAGGCGGCATTGCAGGAACGTTATTTGCCCAAAACCTTGGCCTGTTGTTCATCATGTCATTGGATTGGATCACGTTTTACGGCCTGATTTTGTCAGATTACACGCTTGCGGCCTATATCCTTGCCTGTGCCCTCGCGCCGATCGGGTTTATCTTCACACTCATCTTTAACAGAACGGCGCGACGCGGATTTCAGTTTTGGATGTTCTATAGCGCTGGCGTTTTGGCGGCGAACCACGTTGAACTGCGATACCTGATCGAGTTCGTCATCGTCCCAGGGTTCTGGGATTATGTTGGCGCTTACACATCCGCGGCTGGTGTGGTGAATGACGCGGCCGCTACTCAGCCGCAACTTTGATCACGGGTTCCATCCGGTCCAAAATATCATCCGAAAGGTGGCATTTCACCTGATGGCCGGTTGCCAGATGACGGACAGGCGGCACTTCGCGGTCGCATAGCCCATCCGCCACTTCCGATTTCCAACGACACCGTGTCTGGAACGGGCAGCCGGATGGCGGGTTCATAGCCGACGGAATGTCGCCCTCCAGCACGATGTGGGTCTTTTCCACCTTGGTGTCGGCGATGGGAACGGCAGACAAAAGCGCCTCGGTATAAGGGTGGTAGGGCGGCGAAAACACCTGATCAGTGGTGCCCAACTCGACCACATGGCCCAGATACATCACCATCACGCGGTCACTCAGATAACGCACGATAGACAGGTCGTGGCTGATGAACAGCAACGTGGTTTTGTGCTCGCGTTGAATTTCCATCAACAGGTCAGTCACAGCCGCCTGAACTGACACATCCAATGCAGACACAGGTTCATCTGCCACCACAATCTTGGCATCCCCCGCAAAGGCGCGCGCAATCCCGACGCGCTGCTTTTGACCGCCGGACAGTTGGCGCGGCATGCGGGTGGCAAATTCGCGGGGCAGTTTGACCAGATCAAGCAATTCCAACATGCGCTGCCAACGCTCGCCTTCGTTGCTGCCGATTTTGAAGATCTCAAGGGCGCGCACAATCTGGCGACCTACGGTCATCGATGGGTTCAACGTATCGAATGGGTTCTGAAACACCATTTGCACGTCAGCAACAGTTTGCGTGTCGCGTTCTTCAATGGGGGTGTCTTGAATTTGGCTGTTGCCAAGGGTGATTGTGCCCTCGGTAGCCGTTTCCAAACCCATCAGGACCTTTGCAAAGGTGGATTTGCCGCACCCGGATTCACCCACAATGGCAAGGGTTTCGGACTCGCGGGCCTCAAAGCTTAGGGTTTCATTGGCTTTGACGACCTTCGTTTCGCCAGATGAAAACAAAGCCGAGGCCGCGACTTCGTAATATTTCTTGAGGTTGTCCATCTTGATGACAACATCGCCAATTTCGCCCTTCTGTTTGACCTCGGCCAGCTCTAACGGCGCGTGCCAATCGATTTCGTTGAACTTAAGGCAACGGGTTTCATGGCTGGCATCAGCGTTTGCCGCAGCCATCGGAATCGTCGCATCCGCATCACACCGCCCGGCCTCAAAATAGTCGCAGCGCGGGCCAAAATTACAACCGGGGGGGCGTTCATGGGGTAGGGGGAAGTTGCCGGGGATCGCCACCAAAGGGCGTGCGTTCTTGTCTGCTCCGGGCAGAGGGATCGAACGAAACAGCGCTTGGGTGTAGGGGTGCTGCATGTCGTCAAACACCTGTTCGATGCTGCCGCGCTCAACCGCTTCGCCGGAATACATCACGCAAATGCGGTCACAGGTTTCAAGCACAAGCCCAAGGTTGTGGCTGATAAACAGCATCGACGTGCCATACTTCTTGCCCAAGTCTTTGACCAGTTCGACCACAGCCGCCTCGACCGTCACGTCAAGCGCGGTGGTGGGTTCGTCCAAAATCAGCAAAGACGGTTCAGACATCAACGCCATGGCGATGACGATACGTTGTTGCTGCCCGCCCGAAAGCTGATGGGGAAAACTGTTCAAGATGCGCTTGGGGTCGGGCAGCTTGACGTCTGTCACAACCTGCAAGGCCCGGTCATAGGCGTCCTTTTCGTTCATGCCGCTGTGGATCATCGGCACTTCCATCAGCTGCTTACCGATCTTCATTGCCGGGTTTAGCGATGCCATAGGCTCTTGATAAATCATGGCGATTTCACTGCCACGTATGTCGCGTAACTCTTCGGCGCTCATCTCTTGCAGATCGCGCCCCTTAAACTTGATCGACCCACCGACGATGCGGCCGTTCTTGCCCAAATCCTGCATGACCCCAAGGGCGACCGTAGATTTACCACAGCCAGATTCGCCTACCAATCCAACGGCTTCACCGGGTTTTACAGTGACCGAAAAATCCATGACGGCAGGAATTTCGCGCAACCGCGTAAAGAACGAAATCGAAAGTTTGTCGATCTCAAGGATCGGCCCGTCGTAATCAGCTTTCGCCATCATCATTTCTCCCGCTTGGCTACAAAGAGGTGGATCCCTCTTCATCTTGCCAAAAAAACTCCGGGGGGTCTCGGGGGGCTGGCCCCCCGGTCCCGCCGTCAAAACTTAGTCCTTCAGACTTTCTTCGCGCAAACCGTCTGCCAACAGGTTCAAACCCAACACCAACGTCATCAACGACAGGGCAGGTGGCAAAAGCGGGTGGACATAGGCGCGGATCAATTGGCGACCTGTATTGATCGTCGTGCCCCAATCCGGGCTTTCACTTTCCAGGCCCAAGCCAAAAAAGCCTAATGTTCCCAACAGGATCGTAGTATAGCCGATGCGCAAACAGAAATCGACGATCAGTGGGCCGCGCGCATTGGGCAGGATTTCCCACAGCATAATATACCACGGACCCTCGCCGCGTGTTTGGGCTGCTGCCACATAGTCGCGCGTTTTGATATCCAGCGCGAGGCCCCGCACGATGCGAAATACGGTCGGGGCGTTGACGAACACAACGGCCACAAAGACGATCAGAATGCCGCCCTCAAGATCGAACAGATCAAGTGCTGCGGGCAATCCCGGAATTGTATAGCTCGGAGTTGATACAATCGCGCCGTCTGAGGAAATCAACGACAGATAAATCCAGCCCATCACGCCCAGCACTACAACCAGCAATGGCGTGCGAAAACTAGGCTGCGTGTGATACCGCGCGTTCAGCAACACGGCCAGAAATATCAATGGAAAGATGAACAAGACCGTCGCCATGTAGTTCGGAATGCCGGTCGCTGCGATTTCAGGCGTCACCAGCAAATAGAACAACAAGATCACTGGAAAGGCGAGGATCAGGTTCGCGACAAACGACAAAACCGTGTCCAAACGTCCGCTGTAATACCCGGCTGGCAATCCCAGCGTGATACCAACCATAAAGGCAAATAGCGTGGCCAGTGGCGCAATCTGCACCACAACCCAAGCGCCTTTAAACAACCGGCTAAACACATCGCGGGCCAAATTGTCGCCACCCAACAAGTACCAAGCAAATTCGCCATCCTCGACTGTGCGCAAGGGCGTGCCCGGCAATTTGTTCTTTAGGCCGGATACTTGGCTTAGGCTGTCGTGCGTCACGATCAGATCAAACACACCCGCCATAACACCGGCAAAAATCCAGAACATCACAAGCGCAAAGCCGATCATGCCGACGGTGCTGTCAAACAGTTTGCCATACAGGCCCAGCTTGCGTTTGAACTTGATCGACACAACAAATGTCGCGATCAACGCCACCCAAACAGGCAACAGCTGATGGCTCATGCCACCAATGATGCCGCCAACGGATGTGCCGCCAATTGCCCCGACGCCCACGTAAATTAGGATCACGGCTAACAACGCCGCACCCAGCCAATAGGTGACCTTTGAAGATGTGCCATAAAGGCCGCCTGACGAACTTAAGGTGCCATCAGGGTTGGTGACCACGCGCTCACCCGATGCCACAACGCTCAGAACGATTTGCACCGCAACCGCTATGGCAAAGACCCCGGCCAATCCTATTAAGATTGGGTCAAGAAAGCTGCCAAGTGCACCAGTCCACGTTAAAGGTTCCATGTTCTGGCCCTCCCTTAAGAAATGCGGATGCGTGGGTTCAGAAACACATAGCCGATGTCAGAAATCAGCTGCGTGATCAGAACCACGATCACAGAGACGACCGAAACGGCCAGAAGAAGTTCGATGTCATTGGTCGATGCAGCCTGCACCAGAAGCCAGCCAAAGCCTTTGTAATTAAACAAGGTTTCGACAATCACCACGCCGTTCAGCAACCACGGAATCTGCAACATGATCACCGTAAAGGGTGCGATCAGCGCGTTGCGCAATGCATGTTTGATGACAATATTGCCAAAGCTCACGCCTTTCAGTCGGGCCGTGCGGATGTATTGCGCCGTCATGACTTCGGTCATCGATGCCCGCGTCATCCGCGCAATATAGCCCATGCCATAAAGCGCGATGGTCAGCACCGGCAAAGTAAAGTTTGCAAAGGTGGCATCATCGACAGCCTGTGTGGCGGATCCTTTGAACAATGTCTTGCCTTCGATCCAGCCCCATTCGGCCAGCAAGGGTGATACGCCAAACTTAGAAGACGCCAATAGCGCAATAAAGATGACCCCAGACACATATTCCGGCGTCGCCGTGGTTGAGATCGAAAAGGTCGACAATGACCTATCCAATCCAGATCCTTCGCGCATGCCTGCAAGCACGCCCACCATCAACGACATGGGCACCATGATCAGCAAGACAAAGCCCATCAACTTGCCTGTCGCCCCCAGACGGGTCGCAATCAGTGAACTTACCTCGTCCTTGAATGTCAGCGACGTGCCCCAATCTCCTTGCACAACGCCGCAGAACGTGTCGCGCTCGTCTTCGGGCGTGTCGGGCGCAAAACATTGGCCCGTAACGATCCCGTCTTCGTTTTCGTTCACCCAACCGGGGGCGACCCCCAACCAACGACCATATTTGACAAATGTATTGTCCGTAAATCCGCGATCGCCCAACCAACTGGCAACGGCTTCGTCAGACATGCGAAAGTTGCCTTGGTTTTTGGCCAGCTTTTCCAAGTTCGGATAAAGGTTGGTCAAAAAGAAAACGATGAACGTCAGGCAAAGCGCTGTCAGCAGCATCACGCCAAGTCGCCTTAGGATGAATAGTCCCATGTGTGCCCCTGTTGGTGGCTAAGGGCAGTCTTGCGCTGCCGGTGATATGGAGCGGGCGGCATTGGCTGCGCCTCGCGTGCTGTGACCCCAAAGGATCGACTGTGTGAAAGTGCCGGCGTGCGCCCCGGTTTGCGTCGTCCCCCCCTCGCGCTGTTATGGTACCCTGCATGTCGTTTGGCCCAATCATGGGTCCTGCACGTCAGCGGGCAATTTGGCGCGTTTTTCTTTTCCCTAATCCTATGAGGCAACAGATCACCCCGTACGTCAACGGTTGTCCGAGACTATTCGCAAAGGTTTTACGACACAAAATCGTTCCCGAAGCGACGTCAACGCACTTTGGGTTCAAAAAAACACTGTGTTGGTGATGTGTTATGCCTGAGCCGCCGCGCGCAGTGCCGAGGGCGTTTGGGCCGTATGCTGCTGTATGAAACGGGTGAAATACGCTGCTGAGCCAAAACCAAGGTGGCGCGCAACATCCTGCATAGGCGCATCCGTTTCGACAAGGGCAACCCGTGCGGCATAAAGAACACGTTCCGTCAAAAGATCAGCAGCCGTGCGCCCAGTGGCAGCTTTGCAAGCGCGCGTTAGGTGCGTGGGCGTCACGTTAAGTGCGCTGGCATGATCCGCCATGCTTTGCCCGGTGTGGTGAAATTCGGTGATCCGCTGACCAAAGGCCGCACTTAGGCGGGCGGCTGCGTTCATCTTTAAGGGTAAATGTTCAGGCAACGTGATTTGACGGCGCAACCACACCGACATCAATGCGATATGCGCGTCAAGCGCGTCCTGAGCCAAAGGTAGAGCCGAGGTGGATTCGCGGCCCGCTGCATCAAACAACGCGTTAAGTTCAGAAATGGCTGACCCATCGCGGATGCGCAATTGGCGTGGATCGTTTGGCAACCGCACTTGGGTGCCATCTGGAATAACTGCAACCAACCCCATGCTTTGCCGCCCAAGTTCCATCGAAAACAGAGTCTTTGGAGGGATGAAAATGGCGTTGTGCGTGCCCACGCCACGCCGCGTTCCGTTCAGCAATATGCGTCCCTGACCACGCGTTATCCAAATTACCAGATGGGCCGCGCAGTCATGAGCTAGCGCAAGCCGCCATTCTTGTGATCCGCTTAATTGGGCAAGGGTCGTGACGTTAATAGAGGGTAGGGACATGTGCGCAATTATGTTCGAAACTGTAAACTTTGGGCCTGAGTAACACACAAAACAGGGCCGCAAAAGCGCTTTTTGTCAATCTTCGCACAGCGCCTGCGCGTCTATATGTCGCCAATGACCCATCCGCGCACGCGCCCAAGTGCGTTGGCGTTTGGCATATTGGCGAGTGGCGATAGTGGCAGATTCTACGGCCTGTTTGTGAGTGATATCGCCATTGACAACACCAATCGCCTCCGCGGCGCCAATGGCACGGCACGAGGGCAGGTTGGCATCGAAGCGGTCAAGCATGGCACGTGCTTCGGACAACGCACCGCCGCTTAACATTGCGTCAAAACGGGTCTCAATGCGCGGGGTCAGCCAATCCTTAGGGCTGTCCAAAACGATGCCATGATAGCGCCCTTCGGCCAAGATCGGCGGTGCTGTGTCATCCTGCCAAGCGGCCAGCCCACGGCCCGTGCTGCGCTGTACTTCCCATGCGCGCTGAATACGGGGGCGGTTGTCTATCGCAATCCGTGCACGTGTGTCAGGGTCGAGGGCAGCGATCATGGCGTCCAACGTTTGCGCGTCGCCTTCAGTCCGGATCTCGGGGGGTGTTTTGGGAATGTCAGCCAAGCCTTCGGTGAGGGCGGCAAAGTAAAGCCCGGTGCCGCCAACAATAATGGGGCGCGGACCTGCCAACAATGGTCGAACCTCACGCAACCAGTGCCCGACAGAGTAAGGCGCATCAAATGGCAGATGCCCATAAAGGGAATGCGGCGCACGGGCTTCTTCCTGCTCTGACGGGCGGGCGCTGATGATGCGCCAGCAGTCATAAACTTGACTGGCGTCGGCGTTCACAATTACGCCACCACAGGCCTCGGCGATGGCCAATGCCAGCCCCGATTTGCCCGATGCAGTGGGCCCTGCGATCAATACAGGCAAGTCTGTGCGCAAATCATTGATTAAGTCGCGGATCATCGGCGTTTGTTCCATTGAAAACCCCCCGCTTTTAGGACAAGTTGCGAGGCAATTGAAAGAGCAGGGGCATGCCATGACCGAGAGCGACAATCGAGCAACCTTTAAACGGGTAATGTTGAAAATCTCGGGCGAAGCGCTGATGGGCGATCAGGGCTATGGTTTGCATCCGCCAACGGTCGAACGCATCGCAGGCGAAGTCAAAGCCGTGCACGACATGGGCGTTGAAATCTGCATGGTCATCGGTGGTGGCAATGTGTTTCGCGGCCTGCAAGGGTCGGCCCAAGGGATGGAACGCACCACGGCTGATTATATGGGCATGCTTGCCACTGTGATGAACGCGCTGGCGATGCAGTCTTCGCTTGAGGCCCACGGCGTCTTCACCCGCGTGATTTCTGCGATCACCATGAATGAAGTGGCCGAACCCTATATTCGCCGCCGCGCGGTGCGCCACTTGGAAAAGAAACGGGTTTGCATCTTTGCCGCCGGCACGGGCAATCCGTATTTCACCACGGATACCGCCGCGACCCTGCGCGCCAATGAAATGTCCTGCGAGGCGATCTTTATGGGCAAAAACGGGGTGGACGGGGTCTATGACAAAGATCCGGCCAAACATGATGACGCTGTGCGCTATGACAGCGTGACCTATGATGAGGTGCTGCAAAAACGGCTTGGGGTCATGGATGCCAGCGCCATCGCACTTGCGCGCGATAACAATTTGCCGCTGATTGTGTTTCCTCTGGATACATCGGGTGGGTTCAAATCGATCCTTGATGGCAAAGGCACGTTCACGCGGGTTCAAGGCTAGTCTGCACAAGTCCTGCTGGCATTTTGCACAACGCTTGATCTATACCCGACATCAAACCGGGCCAAGTGGCCGCGCGACAACACGGGGAAAACGATGTCAGACGACTTCATGCTTGATACAGACGACCTAGAACGCCGCATGGATGGCGCGATGGCCAATCTGAAAACTGAATTTGCATCACTGCGCACGGGCCGTGGGTCGGCGTCGATGCTGGAACCGGTGATGGTGGATGCCTATGGGTCGATGACGCCCGTCAATCAAGTCGGCACCGTCAATGTGCCCGAACCGCGTATGGTCACCATTAACGTGTGGGACAAAGCGCTGGTTGGCAAAGTTGAAAAGGCGATCCGCGAAAGCGGGCTGGGGATAAACCCGCAGCTGAATGGCACGATCATTATGCTGCCCATTCCCGAACTGAACGAAGAACGCCGCCGCGAGTTGACCAAAGTTGCCGGCACCTATGCCGAAAACGCCCGCGTGTCGGTGCGCAATGTGCGTCGCGACGGCATGGATCAGATCAAAAAAGCCAAGAACAACGGCGATATGTCCGAGGACGATCAGAAAATCTGGGAAGACGAAGTGCAGGACATGACCAACGCGTCGATCAAGGCAGTCGATGCGGCACTTGAAAGCAAACAAGCCGAGATCATGCAGGTTTAACGGGCCACTTTGTAAAAAGGTCCGGGGGACCTTTTCGGCCCGTTAAAGGGCGGAGCCCGGTCTTAAAGGGACACACCGCCAAACAGTAAAAGGTACATCACAATTTCACACCCCGAACATACCGGCCCGCGCCACGTCGCTATCATCATGGATGGCAATGGTCGTTGGGCCACGCAACGGGGCCGGCCGCGCTTGTTTGGCCACCACGCAGGCGCGCGCCGGGTGCGTGAAGTGGTGCAAACCTGTCCTGACATCGGTGTGGAATATCTGACGATCTTTGCCTTTTCGACAGAAAACTGGAAGCGCACACAAGTCGAGGTCGCAGGTTTAATGAGCCTGTTTCGTCGTTACATCACCAAAGAGGCACGCACGCTGCACGACTTTGGCGCGCGGGTGCGCTTTATCGGGGACCGGGTCAGGTTGGACAAAAAGCTGATCGACCTCATGGACGAATTGGAAGTGTTGACGGCCAAAAACACCACTGTGAATTTGACCATCGCGCTAAACTATGGCGGTCGCGATGAAGTGGCGCGCGCCACAAAACGGCTTGCTCAGGATGTGGCAGAGGGGCGCCTTGATCCCGCAAATGTTGATGAAGAAACCTTGCCTAAGTATCTGGATACATACGTTTTACCTGATCCAGATCTTGTTATTCGCACCAGCGGAGAAGCCCGTATCTCGAACTTTTTGCTTTGGCAATCGGCCTATGCGGAATACGAATTTATCGACACTCTGTGGCCTGATTTTGGGCGCGAAGAATTTACAGCGCTTTGCGCAAACTACGGTGTGCGCGATCGCCGCTTTGGAGGAGTGAAAAAATGAACGAACGCTGGGCAGATTTGGCGGCGCGTCTGGGCTCGGCCCTGGTTATGGTCGCGGTGGGCGTTTGGGCGATCTGGATGGGGGGCCATGTGTTTCACATCGTCGTTGGCCTGATCTGTGGGTTGATGGTCTGGGAACTGGTGCGCATGCTGTTGCCTGAAGACGGTCGCTTAGCCATCCAATTGGGCGGTGTGGCCGCACTTGCCGTCTTGCTGGCGATTTACTTGCCGCTTTTATTTGTCGCGCCTTTGTTGATTGCGCCAGCCATCGTTGGGTACACGCAACTGCCGCGTCACAAGTTACTTTATGCCGGGTTTACCGTGCTGGTGTTGGCGGCAAGTTACGGCATGATGCATGTGCGCGATGACTTGGGTTTTGGCTGGTTGGTGTGGTTGGTGATGATCGTCGTGGTCACAGACGTGGCCGGCTACTTTGCCGGGCGCATATTTGGTGGACCAAAATTCTGGCCCTCAATCAGCCCCAAGAAAACATGGTCCGGCACGACCGCAGGATGGGTCGGTGCCGCGCTGGTTGGTGTGTTTTTTGCCGTAAACTCAGGCATGTGGGGTGCGGTTTTGCTGGCATCGATCGTGTTGTCGTTTTCCAGTCAAATGGGTGACATCGCTGAAAGCGCGATCAAACGCAAAATGGCGGTCAAGGACTCCTCGAACCTGATCCCCGGCCATGGCGGTGTGTTGGACCGCTTTGACGGTATGCTTGGGGCGTCGGTGGCGTTTTTGGTGATTGAGCTGCTATTTGGCTTTCCGTGGGCGGCACTGTGAAAAAGATATCGATTTTCGGCGCGACCGGATCGATTGGGCAGAACACGATTGATCTGATCTCGCGCGACCCCGACGCCTATGACGTTGTGGCGCTGACCGGTTCCTCCAATATCGCCCAGCTTGCCGCCGATGCGCGCCGTTTGAATGCCGATGTGGCCGTAACGGCCGACGAGTCGCGACTTGATGATTTGCGCGATGCATTGAAGGGGTCACAGGTCGAAGCCGCAGCCGGGCAGGGTGCTTTGATTGATGCGGCCTGTCGTCCTGCCGATTGGGTGATGTCGGCGATTGTGGGCGCGGCCGGGTTGCGGCCCGGCATTTGTGCGCTGGAACAAGGGGCGACATTGGCGCTGGCCAACAAGGAATCGCTGGTCTGTGCGGGGGCGCTGATTTTGGACACAGCAGCACAGCACAACGCACGTTTGTTGCCTGTCGACAGCGAACATTCCGCAGTATTTCAAGCGCTGGTGGGCGAAGATCTAAAAGCGGTTGAACGCATCGTTATCACTGCAAGTGGCGGCGCGTTTCGCGACTGGCCTATGGACAAGTTGGCCAATGCAACACTGGCCGAGGCGTCAAACCATCCCAACTGGAATATGGGACAGCGGATCACGATTGATTCCGCCTCGATGTTCAACAAAGCGCTGGAAGTGATTGAAACACGTGAATACTTTGGCGTTTCTCCGGATCAAATCGAAGTCCTTGTGCACCCGGAATCCATGATCCATGCGCTTGTCGGATTTCATGACGGTGCGTTAATGGCGCATGTTGGCCGGCCCGATATGCGCCATGCCATTGGTTATGCGCTGCATTGGCCTCAGCGGCGAAACTTGCCTGTTGAGCGGTTGGATCTGGCCGCCATTGGCGCGTTGACCTTTCGCGCACCAGACGAAAAACGCTGGCCCGCCTTGCGCCTTGCGCGCGAGGTGATGGCGCGCCGTGGGCTGGCTGGTGCTGTGTTTAATGCAGCCAAAGAAACCGCCCTAAGCGGCTTTATCGACGGTCATTTGCGCTTTACCCAGATGGCTGAAGTGGTGGACGCGGTGTTGAACCAAATCGACCCCAGCCATATTGATGCCCTAATGACCCTTGATACCGTGATGGTGGCAGACCACATTGCAAGACAGACCGCACAGACGATCATAGAGCAGACAGCAGGATAAAACCTTGGATATTTCGGCACTTATCTCAGCCTTTGGTGGCACCGCATGGACCATCTTCTTTTTTGTGCTGGCGCTTAGCGTCATCGTCGCGATCCATGAATATGGTCACTATATCGTCGGGCGCTGGTCCGGCATTCAGGCGGATGTGTTTTCGATCGGGTTTGGCCCGGTGCTTTGGAGCCGCATGGATAAGCGTGGCACGCGCTGGCAGATCGCGGCACTGCCTTTTGGCGGCTATGTCAAATTTGCAGGGGATGCCAACGCAGCCTCTGGCAAGGACGAGGAAGCAATGGCGGAGGTCGAAGCCGATCCTGTCGCCTTGCGCGCCACGATGCACGGCGCACCATTGTGGGCACGCGCCGCGACCGTTGCGGCAGGCCCGGTGTTCAACTTTGCGCTGTCGATTATGGTGTTTGCAGTTGTCGGATATTCCAATGGTGTCGTCAGCGACCCATTGACGGTGGGCGATTTGCGTCCATTGCCGGGTGAGATGCAGGAATTGCAATCAGGTGATGTTGTGCTGGAAATCGAAGGCACACCCGTGCCCAGCATTCATGATGCGGCTTACGGTGTGTTCATGAATGCGCTGCCGCAAAACCCTGTGCTGGCCTATACTGTTGAACGTGATGGTGCGCGCCAAGTGGTGCAAGCGCCATATCTACGCCCCGCCTTGGTCAGCGGCGTTAGTCCGCAAAGTGCAGCCGTTGCGGCGGATTTGGAACGTGGCGATGTGATCACCGCAGTGGACGGTGCGCCGATTTTTTCCTTTAACCAGATCAAAGACGCGGTCGAGGGGTCTGACGGACGCAGCCTGAATTTGACAGTTTGGCGCGATGGCGACATTAGCGAAAAGGTGCTGACCCCCAAGCGCATCGACGAACCGCAACCCGAAGGCGGATTTGCGACGCAATGGCGTATCGGTATCTCCAGCGGCAACGCGTTTGAACCCGCGACCCAAGCGCCCGGCATCGGCGCGGCCATCACCGGTGGCGTATCGCAAACTTGGAACATCATTTCGGGGTCGATTTCTGGCCTTGGCTATATGATCACAGGCGCAATTAGCACCTGTAACTTATCTGGCCCTATTGGCATCGCGCAGGTGTCCGGCACGATGGCAAGCCAAGGGGTGCAAAGCTTCATCTGGTTTATTGCAGTACTATCAACCGCCGTAGGGCTGTTGAACTTGTTCCCAATTCCAGCATTGGATGGGGGGCATTTGGTATTTTACGCCTATGAGGCCGTCCGCGGTAAACCGCCCAGCGATAACGCACTGCGTATCCTGATGGGCATTGGTTTGGCGATGGTTTTGTCACTGATGGTGTTCGCTTTAGGCAATGACATTTTCTGCCCCTAAGGCGGGATTTGTGTCGCTTGCCTAGAATTTGCCACAATCCCCCCCATTTCGCGCCTTAATCATTGGGTAACCATCCTCCTAGAAAAGGATGAACCCATGCAGACAATTCAAAGCGGATACCGTGGCCTAAGCTTGCTTATGTTGCTGAATTCAGACCGCGTGCTTTATGTTGCCACACTGGCCGCCGCTCTGGCTGCGGGCGCTTGGCTTGGAAGTCTCTGAAAAGTCAAAGTTATCCACAGATGTAGTGGTGAGACCCGGCCAACTGGCTGGGTTTTGTGCTTTTGACAAGGCCACGCAATGCCGTTACTCACGTTCATAATGGATATTTGAACGCGTGGGGAACACCATGGAACTGGGGATAAAAGGCGCATGCTCGCTGGCTTTACTATGCCAACGCGGCGCGCTTCGAGCACTACAAATTATTGCACTGGTTTCAGTGGCTTGGACTGCGTTGGCAGCCAGTGTTGAAGCGCAAAATTTCACCTTCAATCGCATTTTGATCGAAGGAAACGAACGTATCGGCGACAGCGCCATTCTGAATCAAGCAGGAATCGCTGCGGGGCAAACGTTAACTGCAGGGCAGGTAAACGATGTTTCGCGCAGGTTGCAAAACAGCGGTTTATACGAGTCCGTAAGCGTAAATCCGCAAGGCTCGACGCTGGTGATTGCGGTTGTAGAATTGCCGACCATTAATCGCATCTCTTTTGAGGGCAACCGCCGTGTTGACGATGACGCGCTTGCGCAAATCGTCCAAAGCCAAGAACGACAGGCCTTTGATCCGGCACAAGTCGAACGTGATGTTAGCAACCTTGCAGACGCTTACGTTGAACAGGGGCGCATTGCAGCGCGGGTTACGCCGCGTGTCATCCGACGCGAAGACAACCGCGTCGACCTGGTGTTCGAAATTTTCGAAGGCAATGTGGTCGAGATTGAGCGACTAAGCTTTGTTGGCAACCGCGCGTTTTCTGATCGCCGTCTTCGTCGTGTTTTGCAGACAAAACAGGCAGGTTTGTTCCGCCTTTTGGTTCGTTCTGATACACTTGTTGAGGATCGCATCGAATTCGACAAGCAGGTTCTACAGGACTTTTATTTCTCGCGCGGCTACGTTGATTTTCGCACGCTCACCGCCAACGCGGAACTCGCGGAAGAACGGGACGGCTTTTTCCTGTTGTTCAATGTGCAAGAAGGACAACAGTTTAAATTTGGCGAAATCACTGTCAGCAG
The DNA here is from genome assembly GCF_039940735.1 of Tateyamaria sp. GTDB lineage: Bacteria > Pseudomonadota > Alphaproteobacteria > Rhodobacterales > Rhodobacteraceae > Tateyamaria. The sequence continues at coordinate 36,585 of NZ_JBDVGB010000068.1, read as the reverse complement.
TGATCTGCCTGAAGTGGACGTCGAGGGTTATCAGGATGCGATTAAGGTGCGTCCCGGCGTGGTGTATTCGCCGACGCTGGTCGACAATGAAATTTCGCGCCTTGAGCGTCTAGGCCAACGCGACGCCGTAGACTTTTTGCGCGTCGAACCACGCGTCACCCGCAATGATCGTGATCTGACGCTTGATGTTGAATTGGTCCTAAGTCGTGGGCCACGCGTCTTCGTTGAACGTATCGATATTGAGGGCAACACAACCACGCTGGACCGCGTTGTGCGCCAACAGTTTAGAATTGCGGAAGGCGACCCCTTTAATCCGCGTGAAATTCGCGATTCTGCGGAACGAATTCGTGCGTTGAACTTTTTTGGCAATGCGGATGTGAACGCTCGTGAAGGGTCACGCCCTGATCAAGTCGTAATCGACGTTGATGTCGAAGAAGCGCCCACAGGTTCGTTGAGCTTTGGTGGTGCGTTTTCAGCGAATGACGGTTTCGGGCTTGTTGTCAGCTTTACCGAACGCAACTTTTTGGGGCGCGGGCAAACTTTGGGCTTCAATTTCTCGACTGCGGAAGAAGCGCGTCGGCTGGGTGTGAATTTCATCGAACCTGCCTTCTTGGGGCGTAATGTCGCTTTGGGGTTGAACCTTCAGTACAGCGAAAGTGATTCCACTTTCGCTAACTACGACACCGAGTCGTTGGTCTTTAGCCCAAGCCTGACGTTCCCTGTCAGTGAACGTGGACGTTTGAGCGTGCGGTACTCTTATTCTGATATCGAAATGTTGCAGCGTGATCCGGTGGCAAACGGTACTGTGGTGCAACGCGAGATTGACGTCGGCAATCAGGCTGCATCTTCGATTGGGTACACCTACACCTACGATTCTCGCACGGGCGGGCTGGATCCCGACGCTGGATACTTGTTCGAGTTCGGTCAGGACTTTGCAGGTCTTGGCGGCGATGCGACCTATATCCGCACGACTGGACGTGTGGTGGGTCAACGCCTTGCCTTTAACAATGATGTAACTCTCCGTGCGACCCTAGAAGGCGGCATCTTGTCGTCCTTCAATAGCGGCACCAATCGTACCGTGGATCGTTTTTCAGTCGGGCCGAACATTCTGCGCGGATTTGAACCCGGCGGTATTGGGCCGCGTGACCTGGATACGTCGGGTGACAGTGATCCGCTGGGCGGCAACCTGTATTTGGCAGCCCGCTTTGAGGCCGAATTCCCTCTGGGATTACCCGAGGAACTGGGTGTCCGTGGTGGTCTGTTTTATGACGTTGGCAACTTGTGGGACCTTGACGGTGTAGACCTGTCCGGGGGTAACGTCGTGGGCGAGGGCGGATCGTTCCGCCATGTCATCGGCTTTTCCATCTTTTGGGACACGGCCGTTGGACCGCTGCGTCTTAACTTCACAAACGCGCTGGTCAAAGAAGACTTCGATGAAGAGCAGACCTTTGATCTGACCATCTCGACGACGTTCTAAGTGATGTTTGGCTGGCTTCAGTCAGTCTGTGTGGCGCTGGCCCTGTTGGGGGCCAGCGCCACATTTGCGCAAGACATACGCAGCCCCATCCTGACAATCGACAGTGACGCCTTGTATCGCAACAGTGCCTTTGGTCAGCGTGTGTTGCGGGACATCGAAAACCAGACCACGGCATTGGCCGAAGAAAATCGGTCTTTGGAAGTTGAACTAGAAAAAGAAGAGCGGGCACTAACTGAGCAGCGCCAAACGCTGCCTGCCGAGGAGTTTCGGGCGTTGGCCGATGCGTTTGATGCGCGCGTGCAAGCGATCAGAACGGAACGCGATGCACGAAACAGGGACATTGCTGCCCAACTCGAAGAAAACCGCGAGCATTTTCTATCTGTAGCGTTTCCCGTGCTTCAAATCATTATGCAGGACGCCGGTGCGGCCGTTGTTTTGGAACGGCGTAGTGTTTTTATCAGCGCCAATGCTATCGATATTACCGAGATCGCGATCCAGCAGATCGACACGATTTTAGGGGCCGAGCCAAAGGCGGCATCTGATTGAACTGTTGTGCCTGCGCTTGCAGCACCGCGCGCAGCTTGCTAGGCAAGAGACGAACAAAACGCCGAAAAAATGAAGGGCCTGAGAGTATATGTCGAGTGACCTCAAAGCTGCCGATATCGCGCTGATCCAGCGTATCATTCCGCACCGTTATCCCTTCTTGTTGATTGATAAAGTCATCGACATTGACGGCTATCAAACCGCGACGGGCATCAAGAACGTCACGATGAACGAACCTCATTTCCAGGGCCACTTTCCGGGCAAGCCCATCATGCCGGGCGTGACGATCGTAGAAGCCATGGCGCAAACGGCGGCAGTCATGGTTGGGACTGCGCTGGATATGGCAGACAAAAATATGCTGGTCTATTTTATGGCCATCGACAAATGCAAATTCCGCCGCATGGTTGTTCCGGGCGACGTGTTGCACCTGCACCTGCAAACGGCCCGCGGTAAACCCGGCGGGAAAGTATGGAAGTTCACCGGCAAGGCCGAAGTGGACGGAGAAATGGCCTGCGAAGCGGAATTCACCGCCATGATGGAATTGCCCGCCCCATGAGCACGCCCAACATTCACCCCTCTGCTGTGATCGAGGATGGCGCACAGATTGATCCGTCAGCCATTGTCGGCCCTTTCTGCGTGATCGGGGCCCATGTCGTGTTGGGTGCGGATGTTGTGTTGAAAAGCCATGTGGTGATCACAGGCCATACCGAGATCGGCGAAGGCACTGTTGTTTTCTCGTTCGCCGTGATCGGCGAGGTGCCCCAAGACTTGAAATTCAAAGGCGAGGCCAGCCATCTGGTCATTGGTAAACGCAATCGCATCCGTGAACACGTGACGATGAACGGCGGGACCGAAGGTGGCGGCGGTGTCACACGTATTGGCGATGACGGCTTGTTCATGGCTGGATGCCACATCGCCCATGATGCCCATGTGGGTGACCGGGTGATTGTGGTAAATTCGGCAGCCGTGGCAGGGCATTGTGTGCTTGAGGACGACGTCATCATTGGCGGCTTGTCGGGGATCCACCAATTCGTGCGCATTGGGCAAGGGGCTATTATTGGTGCAGTGACCATGGTCACCAATGACGTCATCCCACACGGTCTTGTGCAAGCGCCTCGGGGTGAATTGGACGGGTTGAACCTTGTTGGCCTAAAGCGGCGCGGTGTTGCGCGTGCGGATATCACTGCGTTGCGCGCCGCGTTTCAGATGCTGGCGCAAGGGGACGGGACGTTCCATGATCGCGCCGAACGGCTGGGCCGCGAAACCGAGAGCGACTATGTCCGTGAAATCGTAGCATTTGTGATGGGCGACAGTGACCGATCGTTCCTGACGCCGCGCTGATGTTGGCGCTGATTGCAGGGCGCGGCAGCTTGTCGGCCACTGTGGCTGCCGAGCAAGACGTGCCCCCACTGGTGACGAGCCTGTTGGGTAACGCGCCGGATCGGTTGGTCGTTGACATTACCTTTCGGATCGAACAACTGGGCAGCTTTCTGGATAAACTGACCAATCGTGGCGTGCGAGAGGTATGCTTTTGCGGCACGATCACGCGCCCTGCGATTGACCCATCAATGATTGATGCGCGCACGATGCCCTTGGTGCCGGTCTTGGCAGGGGCCGTCGCAAGCGGCGAAGACAGCGCACTGCGCGCAGTTCTATCGATCTTTGAGGATGCGGGATTTGCAGTGCGCGGTGCGGACGAATTGGCGCCGTCCTTGCTGCCAGCGGCGGGTGTACTGACAAAAACACCTGTTCCAAAAGGTGTCGCGGATCAACTGGCATTGGCAGCACCGGTTCTGGCTCTTCAGGGCAAAAAAGATGTGGGCCAAGCCTGCGTGATCCGTGGCAATGAGGTCATCGCGCAAGAGGACACGCGCGGGACTGATGCGATGCTGGCAGACATGAGCGAAGCTTACACCCGCCCTGAAATGGGCGGTGGTGATCCGCTGAATTTCGCAGTTGATTTGATGGGCGAGGCCTTGGACGGCATGACTGATTGGCTTTCGGGGCCGATCACCAAAGCGCGCGCCACAGCAAAGGGCGGTGTGTTGTTCAAAGCGCCCAAACCCGATCAAGACCGCCGCGTTGATCTACCTACCATTGGCCTGGGAACCGCGATGCGCGCGGCCGAAGCTGGGTTGGACGGCATCGTTATTGCGGCCGGGGGAGTCATGGTTCTGGACCGGGCGCAGGTCGTCGCTATCTTGGATGAAATGGGCATGTATCTGTGGGTGCACTAAAGGTCTTTGTGATTGCAGGCGAACCTTCGGGGGATGCGTTGGGCGCGGCGCTTATGGCTGGGCTAAAACAGCTGACACCCAATGTTCAGTTTCAGGGCGTGGGCGGCTTGTTGATGCAGGGGCAGGGGCTGGAAAGCCAGTTTGACATGTCCGAACTTAGCCTGATGGGCATTGCGGAAGTCTTGCCAAAGTACTTGCACCTCAAACGACGTATTGCCGAAACGGCGCGCGCCGTGATCGATGTCAAACCTGATGTTCTAATCACCATCGACAGCCCGGACTTTTCCCTTCGGGTGGCCAAATTGGTAAAGGCCGAAAGCAACATCCGAACGGTGCATTATGTTGCGCCAACAGTTTGGGCGTGGCGACCGGGACGCGCGGCCAAAATGGCCAAGATGATTGACCATGTCCTTGCGTTGTTCCCGTTTGAACCGCCTTATATGGAGGCGGTTGGCATGGATTGCGATTTTGTCGGCCACCCGGCAGCCAATGCGCCGCGTGCCACTGTTGAGGAACAAGCGGCCTTTCGCGCAGCGCACTGGCTGACGGGGGCTGATCCTTTGATGTTGGTCTTGCCCGGTTCGCGGCGCGGCGAAGTGGCGCGTTTGGGTCCGGTGTTCGGTGAGGCCTTGGGTGCGCTGGTACGACAACATCCTGATATGCAAGTGATCGTCCCTGCGGCACCTTCGGTCGCAGATGCGGTCGAAGCGTTGATGGCGACATGGCCGGTACCGGCTAAAATGATCGATGTGCGCGGATTGGAGATTGAGGCTGGGCTGAAACTAAAACGCACAGCCTTTGCAGCGGCCGATGTGGCATTGGCGACGTCTGGTACTGTGGCGTTGGAACTGGCGGCGGCGGGGACGCCGATGGTCAGTGCCTTTGATCTGCATTGGCTGAGCCGTGCTATCATCAGCCGCATGATCACCACCGACACAGGCAGCCTGATCAACCATGTGACAAACACCCGTGTTGTGCCCGAAGTGATTGGTGATGCTTTCAACACCAAGAACGTGTTGGCGGCGATGGAAGGGTTGTTGGCAGACACTGCGACCCAAACGGACGCGATGGAACAAACGATGGACCTGCTTGGGCGCGGCGGCGAAGACCCCGGCGTCAGAGCCGCAAGGGCGGTTCTAGACCGACTCTGACCCAAAGGCGCGCCTTTCAGGCGCATTACATTTTGATTTTGGTCGAACGCTTTGGTCCTGCCAGGGTGACCCCTTAACCCAATTGCACCAATGCGTGACGTTTTTTACCGGCTGACAGTTTGATTGGGCTGGCCAATGCCGTGGCATCCACCATCATCCCTGCATTCGTCAGCGGTTCGTCGTTCATGCGTGCACCGCCCTCGGAAATCAGGCGTTTGGCTTCTTTGCCAGATCCCGCGAGGCCGGATTTCACAATGAGCTGCACAATTGAGACACCATCATCCCCAATGTCGGCCGCGCTGAGTGTGAGGGTCGGTAGATCGTCACCAACACCGCCTTTTTCAAACACCTCGCGCGATGTGTCCGCCGCCGCTGCCGCCGCATCAGCGCCGTGCAATAGGGTGGTCACTTCGCTCGCAAGCCGCGCTTTGGCTTCGTTGATTTCGGACCCTTCAAGCGCCCCAAGGCGTTCGCATTCATCCAAAGGCAGTTCGGTATACAGCTTAAGGAACCGACCCACATCCGCATCTGTCGTGTTACGCCAGAATTGCCAGAACTCATAAGGCGACAGCATTTCAGGGTTCAACCAGACGGCGCCGGATTGCGATTTGCCCATCTTTTTGCCGTCAGATGTGGTCAGCAAAGGCGAGGTCAGGCCGTACACTTCGCCCTCAATCACGCGTCGTGTCAGGTCGATACCATTGACGATATTGCCCCATTGATCCGATCCACCCATTTGCAGGATGCAGCCGTAACGCCGATGAAGCTCCATGAAATCATAGGCTTGCAGGATCATGTAGTTAAATTCAAGGAACGACAAAGACTGTTCGCGATCAAGCCGGGACTTGACCGATTCAAACGAAAGCATCCGGTTGATCGAAAAATGCCGCCCAATGTCGCGCAGGAAATCAAGATAGTTCAGGCCATCCAGCCATTCGGCGTTGTTGAGCATCTGCGCGCCGCCGTCGTAATCAAGGTAAGCGGAAAACACCTTTTTGATGCCCGCAATATTGGCCTCAATTGCCGCGCCATCCAAAAGCGGGCGTTCGTCAGCGCGAAAGGACGGATCGCCCACTTTGGTTGTCCCGCCACCCATCAATGTGATCGGCTTGTGCCCGGTCTTTTGGAACCAGCGCAGCATCATGATTTGGATCAGTGACCCCACATGCAGCGACTTGGCCGTTGCATCAAAACCAATATAGGCCGCTTGGCCGGGGACCAGCAGTGTTTCGTCCAGCGATTGCATGTCTGTGCAGTCGGCCAGAAACCCACGAGATTGCATCACATGTAAAAAATCGGATCGGGGCGTGTAGGTCATTGGGCTTGTCCTTCCGAAAGCTTTGCGCGCAGTCTATAAGGGGCTGAGCGGCAAAGGAAAAGGCCATGGATAAGGTCAAAGACAAAGGTGCGGTGATCACAGCACTTGGGGCGATGTCGGGAACGTCTTTGGACGGGGTCGATGCGGCGGTGATTTCGACGGACGGTGTGACGATTTCGGCTTTTGGCGCGCATGATTATGTGACGTTCTCAAATGCCGACCAACAAGTGTTACGCGCCGCTTTGGGGCAGTGGGATGGGCCAACGCTTGCTCCTGCGTCCGAAGTCGTGATGCAGGCACATACTGCTCTTTTGGCGAAGTTTCAGAACGTTGATCTTGTGGGCTTTCACGGCCAAACAATCGCCCATGCACCCCGCACGCGCGGAACGTTGCAGATTGGGGATGGTGCGGCACTCGCGGATGCATTGGGTGCGCCTGTGGTTTGGGATTTCCGCACAGCCGATGTGGAATTGGGCGGCGAGGGGGCACCGCTTGCGCCGTTCTTTCACTTTGCGTGCGCCAAGTGGATCAAGGCAACGGGTCCCGTCGCGTTCCTGAACCTTGGCGGCGTTGGAAACATCACTTGGATTGATCCAAACTTTGAACACCCCGAAGACGATGGTGCACTGTTGGCCTTTGATACCGGCCCGGCCAATGCGCCACTCAACGATTTGATGCAAGAGCGCCTTGGTTTGCCTTTTGACAAGGACGGCGCCCTTGCGTCGCAGGGCTCAGTGGAAACTGGCGCGCTTGAACTGTTCTTGGCAGAACCGTTCTTTGCTCGAATGCCGCCCAAGTCATTGGACCGTAACGATTTTGCAGAGATGGTGCAGTTGGTACATGAACTCAGCGATGCAGATGCTGCCGCCACTTTGACTGCGATGTGCGCCGCCGGGGTGGCCGAGGCGATGCAACATTGCCCGCGCCCACCAAGCGCTGTTTACGTCACAGGTGGTGGGCGGCGTAACCCTGTGTTGATGAAGATGTTAGAAGTATCGCTCGATTGCCCTGTGCGCCGGGTCGAAGATGTTGGGTTAAACGGTGACATGCTCGAAGCGCAGGCTTTTGCCTATCTCGCGGTGCGCGTGGCACGCGGTTTGCCCACGTCGTGCCCTGGCACCACGGGTGTGCGTGCGGCGGTGGGGGGCGGGGCGCTCAGCCGACCTCGTTAACGTGGAATGTCGAAACCGGGCGGCGCGAGGGTGAACCCTTCGAACTGGAAGCCGGGCGAGACGGTGCAACTGACCAACGTATAATCCCCGGTGCTGCGCGCCGCCTGCCAGTGCTGTTCAGGCACGATGATCTGCGGAGCGGCAGAGTTCAAATCCGGACCTAAAACATGATCGATGGCGGGGCCGTCATCTGTCGCGCTGAGCGACAAGATCAACGGAGCGCCGGCGTGATACAGCCAGATCTCGGTCGCATCAACTTTGTGCCAATGCGATGATTCACCCTGCGCCAGTAAAAAATAGATGCACGTGCCACTTGGACGTCCCGCGTTCTGTGCCACCCAAGTCTGGCGATAATGGCCACCCTCGGGATGGGGCGACAGGTTTAGGGTGTCGATGATCTCTTGTGCGGTCATGTGGTCAGGGTAGGGTGAGGCGGCAAAGGGGGCAAGAGCTATGAAAATTGTGATCGTCGGGGGCGGAATCATCGGGGCGGCGCTTGCTCAAACACTGCAATCGTCGGGCGCGCAAGTCACCGTGTTTGAGGGCGCGCCGGGGGCAACGCACGCATCCTTTGGTTGGGTCAATGCAAGCTTTTACCTCAATAACGATCACTTTGCCCTGCGCGCGGCAGGGATCGCGGCATGGCGGCGTTTGGGCGCACACGTGGATTGGATCGGGTGTTTGTGTTGGGAAGAACAAGGTGCAGCGCTTGAAGCGCAACGGGATCAGTTATCAAGCCTTGGATATGCGTCAGAAGAAGTCTCGCCCGCGCAATTCGCCTTGTTAGAGCCACATGTTGCGCCGCAACACGCGCTGCGTTTCAAGCAAGAAGGGATCGCAGAGCCTGTTCAAACCACCGAACGTTTGATGCGCGGCATCAAGCGCGTCAGTGGTGTGCAGGTTTTGGGCTTAAGCGCGCGTGCGGGTGTCATCACCGGCATAGATACGGCGCAAGGGCATGTGTCGGCCGACCGGGTGATCGTGGCGGCGGGCATTGGCAGCACGGCGTTGTTGAACAGTGTCGGAGTGTCCTTACCGATGCTCAAACGTCCCGGATTGATGATGCGCACCGCACCTGTGCCGCCGATTTTGCGCCACGTGTTGGTCGCGCCGGGGCAGGAACTTAGGCAGGACGCGCACGGTCACATTTGGGCGCCAACAGTTGCCAATCATCAAAGCGATGAAACGACCAAGGTCACAACTCGCCCTGATCTGCTTGCGGATGCTGCGTTGGCTCGGATCCAGACCTTGTTTCCGGATCATCCGCTCACGTGGGATCGTGTAACGTTGACGCAAAGGCCCGTGCCGCAAGATGGTTTGCCGGTCATTGGCGCGTGCGGGCCTGCGGGACTGCACGTGGCGGTGATGCATTCGGGGGTGACCCTTGCGGCTATCGCCGCGGAATCATTGGCCCCGCAAGTGTTGGATCAACCACTAAGCAACGCGCAAGCGGCCTTGGTTACACCCTTTGGGCCGGATCGATTTCAAAGTGGATGATCGAAGAAACGCAAGTAGGGCATGAAATCCGGGTTGGTTTCATAATAGGGCGCACAAGGTTGAAACCCAACGCGCCCATAAAGCGCAATTGCCTCGGTGAGTGTCGTCATTGTATCAAGCACAACGCGCGTGTAGCCATCTGTTTGCGCCGCCTGCATCGTCGCACGCAAAAGTGCGCTGCCAGCACCCGTTCCACGGGCTGTTTGGTCAACAAACACGCGCTTGATTTCTGTCACGCCTTTAATTTCAAACGGGTAGTACATGGCGCAACCGATGACTTTGCTATCAACAGTTGCCAATAAAATGTCGCCCTTGGGGCGGGCATGGATGCGAGGCAGGTCGTTGATAAGGGCTGCATAGCTGTCAGTCCCATAGAAGAATTCTACCATCTCAGGAAATTCTGAAGACCGCGTTAGCAAAAGATCACGATAAGCCCAACAAAGGCGGGCGACATCGGGGGCATCCTCAGCCGTGGCTGACCGGATGCGCACTGTCATGAACAGTGCTTTTTCAGTTCTTTTTGCAGCCGCGAGAATTGCCGACGCACACGAGACGCAGGTTTCAGCGCTTCGACTTTGGCCATATTGTTGGCCCCCGTGTACCACGCGTCAAAAAGCAGGGTGCGGATGTCGGCGTCTAGCACCTGATCAGCGACGCTATAATTGCAATGGCATTGCGCGACGGTAAGCGGGCCAAGACGGTCCTCGCGATCCATCTTGGCACAGGTTTGAACAGCGTCTTGTGCCAACGCGGGTCCGGACAAAAAAGCCAGATCCAACGCCGCTATGGCACAAGCGCGCGGCATCACTTTAGGATGCTGCGGCCAGCATATTCGGCAGTTTCACCCAACATTTCTTCGATGCGGATCAGTTGGTTGTACTTGGCAAGGCGATCGGAACGCGACAAAGACCCGGTTTTGATCTGACCGCAGTTGGTTGCAACGGCGAGGTCGGCAATGGTTGAATCTTCGGTTTCGCCCGAACGGTGGCTCATCACGTTGGTAAAACGCGCACGGTGCGCCATGTCGACCGCTTTAAGTGTTTCCGTCAACGTACCGATTTGGTTTACTTTTACCAACATCGAGTTGGCGGACCCCTTTTCGATACCCATGGTTAGACGCGCCGGGTTGGTCACAAACAGATCGTCGCCAACCAGTTGCACTTTGTCACCGATGGCGTCGGTCAGGGCCTTCCAACCGTCCCAATCGTCTTCGTCCATGCCGTCTTCGATCGAGATAATCGGGTAGTCAGCGACCAGAGCGGCTAAATAGTCCGCGTTTTCTTGCGATGTCAGGGATTTTCCTTCACCTGCAAGGACATATTTGCCGTCCTTAAAGTATTCTGACGCAGCGCAATCCAGCGCAAGGCAGATTTCTTCGCCCGGCGTGTAACCTGCTTTTTCGATGGATTTCATAATGAAATCGAGCGCGTCGCGGGTGGAATTGATCGCGGGCGCAAAGCCACCTTCGTCGCCGATACCTGTCGAAAACCCAGCGGCCGAAAGTTCTTTTTTCAGAGTGTGGAACACTTCGGCACCCATGCGGATCGCTTCGCGGATGTTGTCCGCCGCCACCGGCATGATCATGAATTCTTGAATATCGATTGGGTTATCAGCATGTTCGCCGCCATTGATGATGTTCATCATCGGCACAGGCAGCACGCGCGCAGAGGTGCCACCGACATAACGGAACAAAGGTTGTTGCGTATATTCAGCAGCGGCTTTGGCAACGGCCAGCGACACACCAAGGATTGCGTTCGCACCAAGGCGCGCCTTGTTCGGTGTGCCATCCAGTTCGATCATGGCCATGTCGATTTCGACCTGTTCGGTCGCGTCGATGCCCACAAGCGCTTCGGCGATTTCACCGTTGACGGCAGTGACGGCCTCAAGAACACCTTTGCCCATATAGCGCGTTTTGTCGCCATCGCGCTTTTCGACGGCTTCGTGTGCGCCTGTGGATGCGCCCGATGGCACAGCAGCACGCCCCATGGTGCCATCTTCGAGCGTCACGTCGACTTCGACCGTTGGGTTGCCCCGGCTGTCCAGGATTTCGCGGGCGTGGATGTCGATGATCGTGCTCATAGGGGAGAGTCCTTTGTTTTAGCATGAATTCAAGAGGCGTTTAACGCGATGTGCGCGCTAACAAAAGGGGGTTAAGGCGAAGGTGTGCTTTTCACCACCCGTTCGCGCCACAAGGTATAAAGGCCTGAACCGACGATAATCGCCGCGCCAAGCAGCGTCAGCGCATCCGGATTTTCGTTAAATACTGCCATCCCAATGACCAAGGCAAAGACCATTCGCGAATAGCGAAACGGAACAACAAAGCTGATTTCACCGATGCGCGAAGCATAAGTGATCCCGAAATAGGCCAGTGCCCCAATCCCAACGATACCGGCAAGCAGGCCCCACTGTCCAAGGCTCGGGCTGACCAACGTGTCACCGTTTGTCATCAAAAGGATGCCTGCGGCGGGGATCAGCGATAAAAAAGCCAACATGCTTAACTGCATCGAGCTGATCTGTGCCGGGATACGCCGAATGGCCAGATCGCGGATCGCCAGCCCGATCACTCCAATCACTGCATAGATCGAATTCCAGTCAAAATTTTCAGTGCCGGGGCGGATGATTAACAAAACGCCACCAAAACCGACGACAATGGCCGCCCAGCGCCGCCAGCCGACGGGTTCGCCCAAAAACAAAGCCGCGCCCAATGTCACCAAAAGCGGACCGGTTTGTAAGATGGCAGACGCACTTGATAAGGGCATCAATGCGATGGCCGTGACAAAGCCCAATGCGCCAACGGCCTCGGCCACATTGCGCAAGATCACGGCAGGGGTCAGAAAGTCTCGGGACCACAATGCTTTGCCTTGTGCCCGGCAAATACCCGCAAAAAGAACGGCGCTGGCGATGCCCAACGTGCCGATGATTTGGCTCACGGGCAACGCGCCTGCCAGCAGTTTGATCACTGCGTCTTCGATGGCAAAGCCCAGCATGGCCAGCACCATCACAAAGGCGCCGCGCAAATTATCCATGTGTGTTTACCGTTTCAGCCTGATCGTTGATGAATTGCGTTGCGTGAGGGGCGGAAAACCCTTGAAAGGCCATTCCAAACCCCTGTTTGGAAAGCACAAAACAGTCATGCGCGTGCATGTGACGTTCCTTTTGGGTTGGCGGTACAGGTCAGTCTTTGCGCGGCACGCCATAAAGCTCAAGGCGGTGACCACGCAGTTCATACCCTAATTTTTGGGCGATCTTTTCTTGTAGTGCTTCAATCTCGGGATCAACAAATTCGATGACTTCGCCGGAATTCATATCGATCAGGTGGTCGTGGTGCTCGCGCTCTGCATCTTCGTAACGTGCGCGCCCGTCGCCGAATTCCAGCTTGTCCAGAATGCCGGCCTCTTCGAACAGTTTAACGGTGCGATAGACCGTGGCGATGGAAATCCGCGAATCCACGGCACTGGCACGATTATAGAGTTCCTCAACATCCGGGTGGTCGACGCTGTCTTGTAACACTTCGGCAATGACCCGGCGTGGTTGGGTCATGCGCAACCCCTTGGCTTCGCTACGTTCGGTGATGGAAGGGCGTTTGCTGCTCATAAGGTTCGGTTTAGCGAAGGATTGCCACTTGCACAATTCGCTAACCTCAATTGCGGTTGACGCCATGCTGCTATGGGTCCAATGGGGTGAAATGAGCGATTTTGACATGATGAGCCTGCCCGACGCGTTGCGTCGCCGCGTGGCCGAGATGGGTTTAACCAACCCAACACCAATTCAAGCCCAAGCGATTCCCCAAGCGATGAACGGGCGGGATGTGATGGGCCTTGCCCAGACCGGCACCGGAAAAACCGGCGCATTCGGCATTCCGCTGATTGCGCGGCTAATGGAAGAAGGCACACGCGCCGAGGCCAAGACCGCTCGCGGTTTGGTGCTTGCTCCCACACGCGAACTGGCCGGACAGATCGCGGCTGTGCTGCGTGCGCTGACGGATATGAAAGTGCAAATCGTCGTGGGCGGTGTGTCGATCAACCCTCAAATCCAGCGCCTGTCCAAGGGCGTTGATATTTTGGTCGCGACACCGGGTCGTTTGCTGGATCTTGTGGACCGTCGCGCTGTGCGGTTGGACCAGACCAATTTTCTGGTGCTGGATGAGGCCGATCAGATGCTTGATATGGGGTTCATCCACGATCTGCGCAAAATCGCGTCGATGGTGGGCGATGATCGCCAGACCATGCTGTTTTCGGCCACCATGCCCAAACAGATGGCCGAAATCGCAAACAGCTATCTGCGCAGCCCGATCCGCATCGAAGTCTCGCCTCCGGGCAAGGCCGCCGACAAGGTGACCCAAGCCATCCACTTTATCGCCAAGGCGGAAAAGACGGCGCTTTTGATCGAATTGATGGGCGCACACAAAGAAGAACGCGCTTTGGTCTTTACGCGCACCAAACACGGCGCCGACCGTCTGGCAAAGGCGTTGGACAAAAAGGGCTTTACCGTTGCGGCCATCCACGGTGACAAACGCCAAGGCCAGCGCGACCGCGCATTGGCAGCGTTTAAAGCCAGCGAAGTCAAGGTGTTGGTGGCCACAGATGTCGCCGCCCGTGGTCTTGATATTCCGGATGTGAAACACGTCTATAACTTTGATCTGCCCAACGTGCCCGAAGCCTATGTGCACCGCATCGGGCGCACAGCGCGCGCGGGCAAAGACGGTGCGGCAATTGCATTCTGCGCACCTGACGAGATGGATCAGCTTAAAGACATCCAAAAGGTGCTAAAAACCGCAATCCCAGTGGCGTCAGGCCGCCCATGGGAACCGATTGACGACCCAACGGCCAAGAAAAAACCCGGCGGAGGCGGTCGGGGCAGGGGACGCGGTCGTGGTCGCCCCGGTGGCGGTGGCGAAGGTCGTCCCGGTGGCGCCCCCGGTGGTGGGAAGCCGTCCGGACAGCGGCGCCGCAAACCAAAACCTAAAGGACCGCAGGCGTAATCTGAACCGATCTGGTGTGGTGGCCAAGAACATGTACGGTTGCTTTGAACCGATTGTGTTCGATGGTCCGCATCGTACGGATGTTCTCTATCATGAAAGCTACCCAAAACCTTCAACAACTGGTTGGTTTTTGAATGGGGCTTGTGGTGGCGGAAAACAGGGGTTTTCTTGACCGCGCCAAAAACGAGCGTTTTTGGAACCGGCCTAAGGTTCAGTGTGCGGGACATTGCGGCCGACCGCAATATTTCGTTTTTAAAAACCGAATGCAGACGAACTTACCGAAGATAGGAAAGCGCAAATTCTGCGCGTCGTCTCATTTGAGGGTCCTTTGACTTTGCACGACTACGAAGTTCATTGCGGAATTGGTCGTCTTCAATTCTAGGGATCAATCGACATAAATGGCGGAAGTTCCTTAGGGCTCGCGTCTCAACCCGCTTCAAAATTGTTTGCCTGATCGATTCTTTCTCAAGTTCTGTCAGAGTTAGCTTTTTTACGCGCTGCAAAAGGCTTTCTAGTATGTAACCAGACCTAAAGAAATATGGGTCGTTGTCTATGTAGGCAAAGGCAAAATGCCTTAGATCATTGTCATGTTCTAGACCGAATTCCAGGCATTGATCGATCAGATCATCTATCGGCGATTGGTGGTTCCGGAAAGCATCTGCAGCACGATGCCATTGTTCACGTTGATTTGGTGACTTGTCTCTGTACTCAGCTGTTTCCCAAAGCGTTGCATGCAGTCGGTTAACCTCACGTTCGCAGTCAGAAATCATTTCGCGGTAGTTCTTCATATTGAACATTAGGCATAGGGCCCAGCAAATGTGAACGCTGTTTATTGGGACAAAGGTAAGGTCAAATTAGGCTGCTTCGGGCTCGGAGCCAACATTCGCAGTCTCCCAAAAACGACCGTTTCTGGAACGGTTAACCAAGCCGGACATTGGTACGCTTGCGGCGAACTTCTATTGTGTCCTGCACTGCATACAGATGTCATCACACCAGAAAAGAGGCCACGCACCGCGCAGCCCCTTCATTGTTCTTCAAATATGCAAATCTACCCTCAGGTATAAAGCGAAGGCACCCCAAGTTGGGCGTGCACATCGTTGACCGCAGCGGCTTCCATGCCCAAACCCTGCGCCAGCGAATGCAAGTATTTCGCCTCGGCCTGACTATCGAGGTCAATAGCAAGCAATGACATCGCATAGACTTGTGGCCCCAAACCTTGCGGCACTTCAGCGACCAAAGCGTTAACATCCACAAGGCGCTGCATCTCGGCGCGTACAAATGCGGCCTCTTCGGCGTCTACGTCGCCGCCCAACTGACCCATCAGTTTTTCCTGTTCGGCGTCATCGAAATTACCGTCTGATTTGGCTGCTTGGATCATCGCGCGCAGCATCAACGCCGCTGCGGCTTCTTGATCGGCGCTTGGTTCGATCTTTTCTTGCGGAGTTTGATCGAACGACGAATTGAGCACTTCGCCGAAGCTTGCGTTGTTAGACGCTGGTCGTTGCGCCACTTGGCCGCCCAGCGCGCCCAAAAGGCCGGCCGCGCCAGCACCACCAGCCAGACCGCCAAGCATGCTTTGCAAACCGCCACCCTGCGCGCTGCTACCGCCGCCGCCAAGGCTTTCAAGGATGCCGCCCAATCCGCCTGCGCCGCCACCTTGTGCACCGCCCATGAGGCTACCCAACATATCCTGCATACCGCCACCGGATTGACTACCTTGCGCGCCGCCCATCAGACCGCCAAGCATGCCCTGAAGGCCACCCGCGCTTTGTGCACCACCGGTCAGACCACCAAGCATTCCACCAAGTCCACCTCCGGCGGAGGCCTGCGCGCCGCCGCTGCTTTTTTTCATCATTGCGCCTGCGCCTTTGGCGACAGCGACGCCGATAGCCACTTTGGCCAAGGTTCCCATCAAACTCATTCGTATGCTCCCACGTTCCGTTAGATTCGTTGCGCCCATCTTGGCACAAAATGACGGGGACGCAGCGGGGAATATTTGAGAACGATCGACATGGTTCTCGTGACGCGTGCCAAATGCCGTGATGATGCGGAAACCTAATGATGATCGGGCCGGTTCCGTGGCCCTGACGGGTTTTTGCCCTCAAACTGGTGTTGAACCCGTGGTGGTGAAGGTATCTGGCCATCGGTTTCAGCCCGTATGCGTTTTATGGCCAGACTGCGGTCTGTTGGGGCGGCGATGTTGTTGATGGTTTAGGTGTGGGCGCGTGGCTATACGCGGTGACGACCTCGTGCCCCTGTATTGAGGGCATAATTGCGGGAGCGCTGTACGCCGTAGAATTCCTTTTTGTTTCAAACGTTGGATTTGACCGCGGCGTCGCGCCCCTCGATCTTGTTTTATGGAATGCCGATCTGATTGGCGTTGGCGTCACACGTTTTGTAGCCGGGCGCACGTTTACCCGTGCCGTGCTTGTTTGATCTGGCGCTGGCAACCGGGGGGTATTGTGTTGACCGCTGACAGGCGAACTGGTTGGATCGAGTATTCGGCTTGCATTGGTGCTGATCGCGATTGGGTTGGTCTTGTTCAATCGGCGGTGAAGGCAGCGCCGTTAAATTTGAGTATTTTGAGAACCATGAAAGGTTAAGTGCCGCAGAATGTTGCGGGCACGATTTCTTGGTCTGTTGGTGGGCGATGCAAGTTGGGATCGGTTTTGGTGAAAGGTTGGGCAAGTGCCGTGTTGAGCCGTTCGAACGGGGCCATGTCGCCTGTTACGGCGGCTTCGATCATCGCTTCGATTCTGTGGTTGCGAGGAATGATTAGTGGGTTCGATCGGGCCATCAGGTCTGAGTCGGGTTTGCGCGCCTGCCAGGTGTCGCGCCACGTATCAAAGGCTTGGCGGTCGCTGAATTGGTCGCGCGCTTGATCCGTCGCGAGTGCGGCGAATGTGTTGGTAAAGTCTGCGCCTTGGCTTTGCATCATCGCAAGCAGGTCTTCGATCAGTGGCTGATCTTCGGGCGTTGCGTTTAGCCCCAGCTTGGTTCCAAATCGGCGCAGCCACGCAGTTTGAAGCAGGTCGGGCATGGCGTGCACGATTTTGGTGGCGTCTTGGATGACCTGGTCTTTGTCGTCAAACAGTTGGATGAGTGCTGTCGCCAGTTGCGCCATGTTCCACACTGCGATGCGCGGTTGGTTGCCGTAGGCATAGCGCGCCGTTCGATCGATGGAAGAAAACACACGCGCTTCGGAATAGGCATCCATAAACGCGCACGGGCCGTAGTCGATTGTTTCGCCTGAGATCGTGCAATTGTCCGTGTTCATCACGCCGTGGATAAAGCCCACTGACATCCAAGCGGTGATTAACTCGGCTTGTGCTGCGCAGACGGCGGCAAGCAGCCCCATTGGGCCATCGGCCTGCGGCCAGTGGCGTGCGATGGCATAGTCGGTGAGCGTGCGCAAATCGTCTATTTGGCCACGATGCGCAAAGACTTGAAACGTGCCGACCCGCAAATGGCTGGAGGCAATGCGCGTCAACACAGCGCCGGGCAACGGACCTTGTTCGCGCAACACCGGATCACCCGTGGTGACAGCGGCCAGCGCACGCGTGGTCGGGATGCCAAGGGCGTGCATCGCCTCGCTGACCACATATTCGCGCAAAACCGGGCCAAGCCACGCGCGCCCGTCGCCCATGCGCGAGTAGGGTGTGGGGCCTGACCCTTTGAGTTGGATGTCGCGCCGTGTGCCTGCGCTGTCGATCACTTCGCCCAGCAAGATTGCGCGCCCGTCGCCCAGCTGTGGGTTGTATTGGCCAAATTGATGACCTGCATACAGTTGCGCAAGTGGCGCAGCCCCTTCAGGGACAATGTTGCCGGAAAACACCTGCGCATCTGGTTCGGCTATCCCTAAATTACCTGCCAGCGCGTCATTCCAAGCCAGCATTTGCGGGGCAGAAACGGGTGTCGGATCAAGCCGTGTGAAAAAGCCATCGGGCAGCTTGGTATAGGAATTATCGAAGGGGATTTGCATATCTGTGCCTTGGGTTTTCAAAACGTGCGCGTCATCAGGTGATACCCATCGCGCAACGCAAAGCCTGCGCGTTTATACAGCCTGCGGGCGTCGGCATTGTCGGTGCGCACCTCAAGATGCAGCGCCTTAAGGCCCGCGTCAGCCAGTGCGCGTGGCAACGTAAGCAACACTTCGCTGGCGACACCGCGCCCGCGTACACCGGGGCGCACGTAAAGCTCGTCCACAAACCCATCCATGCCGCCAAATTCAATCGACCACCCGAAAGACATCACAATATAACCGATGGGCGCGCGGGCTGGGCCAATCAAATAGGCCACGCCATGTGGGCTGCCTTCAAGCAAGGGTACAATGCCAGCGGCGCGTTGTTCGTCGCTCATGGCGATGCTTGCTTCGGCGTGGAACGACGCGACAAGAGATAGCAAACGATCCACGTGCTCAACCGTGGCGAGGGTCAGGGCTGCACTCATTTTAACGTCTCCAATGCTCGGGCTTCAGTCTTGGCGATCCATGCAGATTTACAATCTTGATAGCCGACACCGCCATCCGGGTGACGGCCTGCACAGGCGGCTTTGACAGAGGCATAGGCGACCCGCAAGGGCGCGTTGCCCAAGAGCGCATCCCGAAAGGCCAAATGACGGAGGATACCCGCGTGACCTTGTACATAGGCGTGGGCATGGACGCGGCGTTGGCCTGTGTCGGGATCGAAATTGCGACAATACCGCCGCCCCTCAAGGCCGAATGGGCCCATCCATTCATAACCCATCGTCTCAACCGCACTTTGGGCGGCATCCGCGGCAGCTGCGTCTGCAAAAACGGGCAGCAGGTC
Organism: Tateyamaria sp.; assembly: GCF_039940735.1. Taxonomy (GTDB): domain Bacteria; phylum Pseudomonadota; class Alphaproteobacteria; order Rhodobacterales; family Rhodobacteraceae; genus Tateyamaria. Next base: position 17,401 of record NZ_JBDVGB010000068.1, on the reverse strand, counting down.
GATGACAGACTTAGCAGGCATGCCCGGAATAGCGGTCGAACCGATGTGGTGGACCGTGACAAGGCCCATCACGTTTTCACGCCAGCGCGCTGCCTCTGCCTGCGCCATGGCAGGCCAACTTGCGTCATAGGCGACAAGCAGGCTCATAACCGGCCTAAACGTTCGGTGAGCAGGGCAAAAAACCCATCGCCGTCCAGATCACCAATAAAGGTGGCGTTGGGTGCGCGATCTGTCACGCCCCACCAATCAGCGACGGTCATTCCAAGGGTAAGTTCGGATTCGGTTTCGATCTCGACGTTGATGTGGCGGCCCGTGAACAGGTCAGGGCGGATTAGATAGGCGGTCACGCAAGGATCGTGCAGCGGCGCACCGGTGGATCCATATTTTTCTTTGTCAAAACGTTCAAAAAAGTCGGTCATCTGAGCCACCGCAACACCTACGGGTGTACCAAGGGCGCGAAAGGCGTCGTTGCGCGATTTGGTAACCAGTGCTTTGTGGGTGACGTCTAAGGGCATAACCACAATATCTATTCCGCTTTTAAACACAATATCAGCAGCTTGTGGGTCAACGTAGATGTTGAATTCGGCGGTGGGGGTGATGTTGCCCACTTCGAAATATGCGCCTCCCATCAACACGATTTGCTGTACGCGTTCTGCGATATCTGGCGCGCGGGTCAAGGCCGTGGCGATGTTGGTGAGCGGACCCAAGGGGCACAGCGTGACGGTGCCGGGGGCCTCTTTGCGAAGGGTATCGATGATAAAATCCACAGCGTGCCCATCTTGCAGCTGCAGTGTGGGGTCCGGCAGGTCAGGGCCATCAAGGCCCGTCTTGCCGTGCACATGTTCGGCCGTAACCAGATCACGGCCCAAAGGGCGATCGCAACCGGCATAGATAGGTATATCAACTTTACCTGATAACTCGCAGATAATGCGTGCGTTTTTCGACGTAAGATCCAGCGGTACATTGCCTGCGACAGTCGTGATGCCCAACACGTCAACGTCCTCTGGACTGGCAAGCGCCAGCAGAATGGCGACGGCGTCGTCTTGTCCGGGATCGGTATCGATAATGATTTTTCGTGGTGCCATGTGCCGGGCCTTTCAGTTTTGACGCACCGTGGCCGCTTTGGCACCCCTTGTCCAGAATGGGACCCTTGGTGCGCGCAAAACCTTGCGTATGGTATCGGCCAGCGATTAGTTGGCGGGCATGACCAGTTTACCTCTTTATGTTCATGCCGGTGCACACCGCACAGGCACGTCTTCGTTTCAAATGTGTTTGCATGAAAACCGTGCAGCATTGGGCAATGTGGGGCTATCACTGGCCTATCCGGGGCGGGATGGTATCCCGTCGGGTGATTTGGCGCTGCGGTTGCCCGGCACCATCGGTATGGAAGTTGCGGACAAAATGTACGTCCGCGCGCAGGCGACATTGAAAGACCACAGCGCAGAGCGCCCATTGATCCTGTCCGAAGAAAACATTCTTGGGCGCATGTTTCATTTCATGAAGGGGCAGTTTTATCCTATGGCTGGGCCGCGCTGCGAAGTTCTGCGTGCGGCGTGGGCTGGCCCCATTGCGCATGTTTTATTGGTGATCCGCCCCTATGACGGGTTGTTCGTGTCAGGGTTTCGCAAACGGGCCGAAGACAACCCGGTGCCGCCATTTAACGATCTGCGACCCCACTATATGGCGATGGATCGCGGATGGCCCGAGATTGTAAAGATTTTGCGCGACACATTGCGTCCTGAGAAGCTGACGGTTTTGCCTTACGAAGATCGCGGCACCAGCGTGTCGTTGCTTGAGCGGCTTGTTCCGGATTTGGCGACAGGGGCGATGGTTGAACCTGCGCGCATCGTCAATCTAAGTGCAACGGACGCTGCACTTGAAGCTTTGCAAAAGGTCTATGTCGGGGGGCAAAAACTGCGCCGACGTAAGTGGAAAACACTGATTGATCTGCATGGTGAAGATAAAGAACCACGCGGGTTCGCTGCATTTTCACCCCAAGAAGTAACTGAACTTTCAAAGCGTTACACGATGGACTTAAAAAAGATATCGCAAATGGACGGCGTTAACTTCGGCTAGATTTTTCGGCGTCTTTGGCCGCGTCCCACAGCGCGTCCATTTCTTGCAAATCGCTGTCCTCGGGGCGTTTGCCGCGCGCGGCCAATGCCGTTTCAATGGCGCCAAAGCGGCGTGTGAACTTGGCATTGGTGCGGCGCAGGGCCTCTTCGGGATCGATATCAAGATGGCGGGCAAGATTGGCCATCACAAACAGCAGATCACCCATTTCATCGACCATCTCTTCGTGGCCAAGGGTGTCGCGGGCCTCAACCAATTCGGCAGCTTCTTCTTGGATTTTATCGATGACTTGGCTGACGTCAGGCCAATCAAACCCCACACGGGCGGCGCGCTTTTGCAGCTTTAAGGCGCGCAGCAAGGCGGGCAGGTTCATGGCCACGCCATCCAGAGTGCCGCGTTGCGCCTTGCCGGCGCGTTCCGTTGCTTTGATCGCTTCCCAATCGCGGGTTTGTTGCGCGGCGGATTTATCGCGGTTTTCGTCGCCAAACACATGGGGATGGCGGGCCACCATCTTGTTGGAAATATTTGTGACAACCGACTGAAACGAAAAATGCCCGGCTTCTTGCCCGATGGCGGTGTGATAGACCGATTGCAGCAGCAAATCACCCAATTCACCCTCAAGTTCGGGCCAGTCTTGGCGTTCGATTGCGTCCGCAACTTCATAGGCTTCTTCGATGGTATAGGGTGCGATGGTCTGAAAGGTTTGTTCAATATCCCACGGACAGCCCGTTTCGGGATCACGCAGGCGGCGCATGATCTCTAAAAGGCGCTCAATCCCTGCGCTTTGGTCGTTTATCAGATCGTCAGCCATTGCAGTGCCCTTGGGTTTGCGGTTTGCTGCATCTGACGCATCCCCACCCAAGGAGTCCACCCATGGCTATCATCAACCGTATCGGCGACCTTGGTCCAGACATGACCGCATGGCGCCAACATCTGCACACAATTCCGGAACTGTCGTTCGATTGCCCCAAGACGTCTGCCTTTATCAAGGAACGGTTGGCCGAGATTGGCGTAGACGAAGTGCATGGTGACATTGCGCAAACTGGGGTTGTGGCGATCATCAACGGGCAGGGCGATGGACCTACTATGGGCCTGCGCGCGGATTTTGATGCGCTGCCAATCACCGAGGAAACCGGGGTTGCATATGCATCGACCCATCCGGGGCAAATGCATGCCTGCGGCCATGATGGTCACACGGCGATGCTTTTGGGGGCTGCAAAGTACCTGACCGAGACGCGGAATTTTTCGGGCCGTGTGGCGTTAATCTTTCAACCGGCAGAAGAGGGCGGCGGCGGCGGCGAGGTCATGGTGCAAGAAGGCATCATGGATACATTCAACATCAAAGACGTCTATGCGATCCATAACGCCCCCGGAAAAGATTTTGGCAAGTTTCACACCCGTGCAGGCCCCATTATGGCAGCAGCAGACACGTTTCACATCACCATCACGGGCAAGGGCGGGCACGCTGCGCGCCCACATGACACTGTTGATCCGGTGGTTGCGGCCTGCGCTGTTGTTACAGCACTGCAAACCATCGTCAGTCGCAATCACAAGCCATTGGATCAATTGGTGATTTCAACGACGCAAATCCACACAGGCACGACCGACAATGTGATTCCGGAAACGGCTTATATCAACGGAACGGTGCGCACCTTCGACAAAGAGGTACAGGCCATGGTCGTGCGCCGCATGGAAGAAATCGCGGCAGGCACTGCGGCGGCCTATGGTTGTGCGGCGCAGCTGGATTTCGAATTTGGGTATCCGCCCACGGTGAATGACGCCTCAAAAGCAGCGTTTGCCGCCAAGGTGGCGGCGGACGTTGCCGGCGATGCGGGCGTGGACAGTGATGTTGAACCTGTCATGGGAGCGGAGGATTTTTCCTACATGCTCGAGGCGCGCCCCGGTGCTTATTTGATGTTGGGGCAGGGCGAAGGTGCTGGGGTGCATCATCCTAAGTACAACTTTAATGATGAAATCGCGCCGATTGGTGCGTCGTTTTTTGCGCGCTTGGTCGAAACGGCGCAACCGGTGGGGTAAGAGCGTGGTCACGGGGTAGAGGGCTTGGCAAAAGGGATGCGGCCCCTGCTAGGGGCGCTGCCCCTCGGCCTTTGGCCTCACCCCGGAGTTTATTTGGCAAGATGAAGGACTGATATGGCGCTGGAAGATGCAAAAACGCAGATGGATCATGCGTTCACACGAAAGGACCCGCGCGGGCCGTCGTTTGAGCTGACTTTTGGCGGCGCGACGTCGTTTATGCGGCGGCGCTATACCAAGGATTTGACTGGCGTCGACATTGCTGTGACGGGCGTGCCGTTTGATCAGGCGGTCACGAACCGGCCCGGCACGCGCCTAGGGCCGCGCGCCATCCGCGAGGCATCAAGTCTGCAAGCGCCAGACGCGCCCTATGGCTGGCCCTTTGATGTGATGAGCGAGCGGGTGATCGTGGACTACGGCGATTTGGCTTTTGATTATGCCAATGTGCCTGCGTTTCCGGGCGCTGTGACGGAGCATATTCGCGGGATTTTGCAGGCGGGTGCTGCAAGTGTGGTGCTTGGTGGGGATCATTACATCTCGTTTCCGATCCTTAAGGCGTATGCTGAAAAATTTGGCCCGATTTCATTGGTTCAAATCGATGCACATACCGACACTTGGGCGGATGACGATATGGACCGCGTCGATCATGGCACGATGTTTTACAAGGCAGTAAAGATGGGTTTGGTTGACCCTGCCACGAGCGTTCAGATTGGCATTCGCACCACCAACGAGGACACGCTTGGGGTCAATATTATCGACGCCCCCGAATTTCACCGCATTGGGCCAGAGGCTGCGGCTGCGCGCGCGCGTGAAATTGTTGGGGACCGCCCGTGTTATTTGAGCTTTGATATCGATGGGCTTGACCCGGCCTTTGCACCGGGGACAGGTACGCCGGTTTGGGGTGGTCTGAGTTCAGCGCAGGCGTCGGCCTTGCTGCGCGGCCTTGCCGGTATCAACATTCAAGGCGGCGATGTGGTCGAAGTGTCGCCGCCCTTTGACACCACCGGCGCCACCGCAATTGCAGGTGCTCATGTCGCAGTCGAGATCTGTCAACTGTTGGGATGGAGAATGCGCAATGACACCTAAAAACCAGCCAATCAGCGGCAATGATTTGGCGCGCTTTTCGGGGCCGGGGACGTTTATGCGTTTGCCGACAAGCAACGAGCTGCAAAAACTGGATGTTGCCGTGTTGGGCGTGCCGATGGATATTGGTACATCGTGGCGGTCGGGCACGCGATTTGGGCCCAAAGAAGTGCGCAGCCAATCTGCGATGATCCGGCCCTACAATTTGGCCACGGGGGCGGCACCTTTTGACAGTATGCAGGTCGCTGACATTGGAGATTTGGCGATCAATACGTTTTCGTTGTCAGACAGTTTACGCATTATTGCAGAGAGTTACGAGGCGATCTTGAACTATGATGCCGTGCCGATGGCCATTGGGGGGGATCATTCGATTACCTTGCCGATTCTGCGCGCGATGGCCAAACGCCATGGGCCTGTGGCGCTGATCCATGTGGATGCGCACGGCGATGTGAATGACGAGATGTTTGGAGAACGCGAAACCCACGGCACCGTTTTTCGCCGCGCCTATGAAGAGGGTTTGATACAAGCCGACAAGACCTATCAGGTGGGCCTGCGTGGCACCGGCTATGGCGCCGAAGATTTTTCTGAAGCTGCTGCTTGGGGATTTCAACAGTTTCCGGCGCAAGAGTTGTGGGGCCGTGATTTAAGCGCGCTTGGCGCTGAAATTCGGCGTGATATTGGCGATCTACCCACATACATCAGCTATGATATCGACAGTTTGGACCCGGCCTTTGCACCCGGTACAGGCACACCTGAGATTGGCGGTTTGACCACGCCACAGGCACTGCAGTTGATCCGTGCTTTGCGCGGGGTGAATGTGGTGGGGTGTGATCTGGTCGAAGTGTCGCCGCCCTATGATACCACGGGAAATACGGCGCTGACTGGGGCAAACCTGCTTTACGAGATGTTGTGTATCTTGCCCGGCGTTGCGTATCGCTGAACGCGGGCGTTTGCATATTTTGGGAACAATGAAAGGGTTGGGATGCGCCTTGTGATCTATGGGGTGGTCTTTTTGGTGGCCGTGTCGGTTTTTGTTTCAGCCTATGTGCGTTTGGCCCCAAGCGACCCAAAGTTGTGGAATACGCCAATTACCGCGTCTGAAGATGTGGATTCTGTGGGCGGTGCGATCCGCGTTTTGCAGGCTGATTTGGAGTTATTCAGACGCGTGCGTCATGAAATGGGCGCGCTGCCACGCACGCAGGTGGTAATGCGCGCGCGAAAGATCGTGGGGTCTCAGGAAGAAAGGCGCATCACTTTCGTCACGCGATCTTTGATTTGGGGATTTCCTGATTACACCACTGTGCAATTCAGTGACGGCGTGTTGAAGCTGTATGGCCGGCTGCGATTTGGCCGCTCAGATCTGGGCGTCAACGGCAAACGATTGCAAGGGGTTCTGGGGCGCGCTCAGGGAGGATGACAAGCATCCTTCTTGCATTTCGCGCCACATCGGCACGTTCAGTGACATCTGACATTGCGCCATGAACATCCGCCCGTCGACTTGCAAGCAGACGGTTTGGCCCAATTCAACGCGATTGCGTTGTTTGTCTGTGCAAAAGCACTCGATCGTTCTGCCCGATGGGTAAGTCGCATCGGCCAAAGCGGGGCTGCTGATCAGCAATGATATTAATATCGCGCGTTTCATAACATACACCATAGCATAGTAGCCCTCTTGACCAAAGCCCCCCCTTGGATCAAACCCTCGTTATGATCCCACAAGACCGCCTTTTTCAGATCACCCAGCGCTTTCAATATCTTGAGGCGGCCATGTCCGATGGCAGCAGTGATATTGCAGCACTCGCCAAAGAATACTCAGACCTTAAGCCCGTGGTTGAGCAAATCGACAGCTATATGGCCTTGGTTGATGGGTTGGCCGAGGCGCAAGCGATGCTTGATGATCCGGACATGGCCGAATTGGCCCGCGAAGAAGTGCAAAGCCTCAAAGAGGCGCTGCCTGGGGCTGAGGCTGCTTTGCAAGTCACGTTGCTGCCCAAGGATGCGGCGGATGCGCGCCCTGCGATGCTGGAAATTCGCCCCGGTACCGGTGGTGACGAGGCCGCCTTGTTCGCGGCTGATCTGTTTCGCATGTATGTGCGTTACGCAGAAGGGCGCGGCTGGAAGGTCGAAGTGATCGAGGAACAAGCGACGGAACTTGGCGGCATCAAGGAAGTGGTGGCGCACATCACCGGGCAGAATGTTTTTGCCCGAATGAAATACGAATCTGGCGTTCACCGGGTGCAGCGCGTTCCAAGCACAGAAAGCGGCGGGCGTATCCACACGTCGGCGGCCACCGTGGCCGTACTGCCAGAGGCCGAAGAGGTCGATATCGAGATCAAAACCAATGACATTCGCATCGACACCATGCGGTCTTCGGGGGCAGGCGGGCAGCACGTCAACACCACCGATTCAGCTGTACGCATCACGCACTTGCCAACCGGTCTTGTTGTGACCAGCAGTGAAAAATCCCAACACCGCAACCGCGAGATCGCGATGCAAGTTCTACGCGCCCGGCTTTACGACCTGGAACGCAACCGGGTGGACAGTGAACGCAGTGCGGATCGTGCAGCCCAAGTGGGGTCGGGTGACCGCTCGGAACGTATCCGGACCTATAATTTCCCCCAAGGTCGCATGACCGATCACCGTATTAACCTTACGCTTTATAAGCTTGATCAGGTGATGCAGGGCGATTTGGACGAAGTGGTGGACGCGCTGACGGCAGATGCCCAAGCCCGTATGATGGCCGAGATGAACACGTGACTGCGGCGCAAGCGATGGCTGCGGCAACCGCCCGTTTGAGGGCGGCAGGTGTGCCTGACCCTGCGCGAGATGCGCGGGTTTTGCTGGCCCATGCGGCACAAGTCGATGCAGCCCGCGTGACATTGATTGCCCCCGAAGATATCGCGCCCGACATCGCTGAACGGTATGAGCAGCTGATTTCATTGCGTGCTGTGCGCGTGCCCGTCAGCCACTTGATCGGGCAGCGCGCGTTTTATGGCCGCGACTTTAAAGTTAGCTGCGATGTATTGGACCCACGCCCCGAATCCGAAACCTTGATCGAAGCTGCCTTGGCCGAAGATTTCGCACAAGTGCTTGATCTTGGCACAGGGTCGGGGTGTTTGTTGGTCACGCTTTTGGCGGAACGTGTCACGGCACGGGGGCTTGGCGTGGACCTGAGCGAAGCGGCCTGCCTTCAGGCCAGTGCCAATGCGGTGATGCATGGTGTGGCTGATCGTAGCGACATTGCGCAAGGAGACTGGTTTGCCCCGGTTGAGGGGCGGTTTCAGCTTATCGTGGCCAATCCCCCTTACCTTGCCCAAAGCGAAATGGACGATGTGGCGCCGGAGTTGCGCGACTATGAACCTCGTATGGCGCTTACGGACGAAGGCGACGGGTTGTCGGCGTACCGCGTGATTGCGGAAACAGCGGGCAGTTACCTTACCCCCAACGGGCGCGTCATGTGCGAGTTTGGCTGGACGCAAGCCGATGCTGTCGAAACCATTTTTCGGGATCATGGATGGGGCGATGTGCGCATCTTACCTGACCTTGACGGGCGCAAGCGCGTCGTTGTTGCACGGAATCCTGCTTAGTCAGTGCAAAAGTGATGAAAATTGGCCTTTTTCTCTTGTCGTGACGGTCTCGGCATGTTTATTCATTCTTCAGACGCCAAGGCTAACGGCCCCGCATTATGCAGGTGTCACATCCATACGATCGCCGAGAAAGTTCAACAGTTGTTGGCAACGCATCGCGGCAGATCACAAAGCACACGCCAATGAGCGGAACATATCTTCATGAAATCTTCGAGATCACGGTCACGGTCAAAGGGCAGTCGCAATCGCGGCTCAAACAACAATTCTGGCGGCAACGTCATCAACCGCGTGTTTGACAGTTCTGGCCCCGAAGGAAAAGTGCGTGGCACGCCACAGCAGATCATCGACAAGTACAATCAGCTGGCGCGCGATTCCCAACTTTCCGGCGACCGGGTCGCCACTGAAAACTTTCAGCAGCACGCCGAACATTACCTGCGTCTTCTAAGCGAAGCACAGCGTGAAATCGATGCGCGCCGCGAAGAACAAGAACGCCAAAACCGCGACCGCCAAGCCGAACGCGACCGTCAGGCAGAACGTGATCGCGAACGCAACCAACAGCGCGCCGAACAACAACAAGAAGCAAGCGTTGCAGACCCCGCGGCGGCCCCGCAGCCTGATGTTGTCGAAGCGCCTGCTGACAGTGGCTTGGTGGAAACACCAGAAAGCCAACCAAAGCCAAAGCCAAAAACGACGCGCTCTCGCAAGCCACGGGCAAAACCAAAACCCGAAGCCACTGAGCCGCAGGCTGACAGCGGTTCCGCTCCGGAAGCGGCCGAATAAACACGCATGGCTGTGCTTAGGGCGCAGCCACCGCGCGGGCCAGCGCACAAAACTCTTCCAGTGATACTTGTTCGGCGCGTTCCGTCGGTTTGATACCGGCGGCGTTCAGACGGTCTTCGATGTCCGCGCCCATTCCCTTCAATGCAGAGCGCAGCATTTTGCGCCGTTGATTGAAGGCCATGGCGACCACGCGGTTTAACACCTCAGCATCCGCCTCGAATTTCGGCGCGGGCAGGGCGGTCAGATGGACCACAGCGCTAGATACTTTGGGGGCAGGCGTGAATGCCTCGGGGGGCAGGCCCATGACAATGCGCGCTTCACAGCGCCACTGCGCCAGCAGCGCCAACCGACCATAGGCCTTTGACCCCGGTACCGCGACGATCCGTTCCGCCACTTCACGCTGAAACATAAGCGTCAAAGATTGCCAAAATGGCGGCCATTTAGGTGGGGTCAGCCAGCGTACCAGCAATTCCGTGCCCACATTATAGGGCAGGTTTGCTGCCACGCGAATGGGAGGCGTCAAATGGGCCAGCGGATCAATATCTAACGCATCGCCTTCAATCACTTGCAACTGCCCGGGATAGCGGGTGGCGATCTCGGCCAGTGCAGGTAAACAGCGGCCATCCTTTTCGATGGCCAACACCCGGCGGGCGCCTTCAGACAGCAAACCACGGGTCAACCCGCCGGGGCCGGGGCCGATCTCAAGCACATCACACCCTGTCAAATCCCCTGCTTGTCGCGCGATTTTGGCCGTCAGGTTCAGATCCAGTAAAAAGTTCTGACCCAAAGATTTACGCGCTCTTAGCCCATGGTCTTCAATCACGGTGCTCAAAGGCGGCAGGTCATCAATTGTGCTCATGGCTTCATTGTTCCTTAAATATGCCCGCCGGAGGCATCAACGGTCAGCCATTGCAGCGGCCAATTTGATGGCTTCGATCATGCTTGTGGGATTGGCGATCCCTTGGCCTGCGATGTCAAAAGCGGTGCCATGATCTGGCGAAGTCCGAATGATAGGCAAACCCAAAGTGACATTCACACCGCGATCAAAATCCAACGTCTTGATGGGGATCAATGCTTGGTCGTGATACATGCAAACCGCGGCATCATATGTCGCGCGCGCTGCGGCATGAAACAACGTGTCCGCAGGCCAAGGGCCGCTCACCTCGATGCCCTCAGCGCGTATTTCGGCAATCAAAGGCGCAATCCAAGCCAGCTCTTCTTGTCCCATCGCGCCACCTTCACCCGCATGCGGGTTCAATCCAGCGACTGCGATCCGTGGCGCCGCTATGCCAAATTGATTGCGCAGCCCTTGGGCGGTGATTTCGATCGTGTGGCGCAGCAAATCAGGTGTTAGGACACGCGGCACGTCTGCAAGCGCGATATGGATGGTCGTGGGTACAACGCGCAATGCGTCGCTCGCTAACATCATCACGGCGCGCGGCGCGTCGGTGAGCGCCTCAAGATATTCGGTGTGCCCAGGGTACGCAAAACCTGCCCCATCGATCAGCACCTTTTTGTGGATTGGCGCGGTGCAAATCGCTGAAACCGCACCGTTGTGCGCCAACTCTACGGCGCGCGCGATTACGTCGACGACGCCTTGCGCATTGCTCAAGGTGGCTGTGCCAAGCGTGGCGAGTGCTGCAAAATCGTGACGTAGGACGGGCAGGGCGTCGGGGCAGACAGACGCGGCCTGCGCCGGATCATCGATACCGACCTGAGGCGTGCCATCTGGCAAATGACGCGGATCACCGATCCACAACATCGTTATATCATGGCGCAAATTGGCCCATGCTTTGGCCGCAACTTCTGGCCCGACGCCCGCCGGTTCGCCACAGCAAATAGCGACGGGTGCCTTGGTCATGGCAGAATGCGGATGTTCGCCTCTGCCGCCAACTGCTCAAGCAGGTTTTCCGAAAAGGCGTTTAAACGCTGGTTGCGCAACCCAGCTGAGATACCATCGCGGTTGACGTCTTGTTCGGTGTCAAGCGCGGGCGTACGTCCACACAGCATAAGCAATACCAGAGTTTGGCCGTTCGCACGGGTCAATGCAGTCGAGGTTTCGCCGGGGTCCAACTTGGACAATTCCAACGCGATGTCCGTCGGAATTTCCGAAGGGGGCAAGCTGCCGCGGTCCAGTGCGGATTCAGGTTGGCCTTGCGCGATTCCATAAAGATCGTCGCAGCGGTCAATCCGCGCCGCGATGCCGCGTGCGCGCCCCAATGCCTCGGGCGAGCGCCCGCCAGCGATGTAATAGGCCGCGTATTCGATGGCCGAAAAGGTGGGTTCCGGTGTCGACGTCTCGCGCACGGCGCGTAATTGGAACAAAGCAACTGCGTTGGGAATTGGCAAAGGCGCGGTCACTTCTCCGGGCCCAAGCGCCAGCAAAAGTGGGCGCAGGACCGGGGGCAGATCGCTAATAGGTGTCCAAGGCAAGCGCCCGCCATTGCCCCGTGATGCGGTGGCGGAAAAACGGCGTGCAAAGCTGGAAAACTCGGCCTCTGAGGAGGATTGCGCAATTTCTTCGGCTTGCGCCTGCACCTGTGCGGCGCGTGGCGGAGGGGCCGGAATGATGATTTCCGAAATCAGAACTTCAAGCCCGCTGGAACCAGTTGCGCCGGAAATTGCCCGGTCGACGTCAGTGTCTGTGATCTGCACACGGGATCCGAACCGCGCGCGGATATAGTCGCGCCAAGTGATTTGGACGCCGACAAAGTCGCGAAACGTTTCGCGCGATACGCCTTCTTGTTCCAAAGCGGTTATAAATTCATCAAGCGGCAGGTTGGCCCGACCTGCAAATTCACTCATCCCGTCTTGCACGGCAGATTCGCTTGCGATCGCGCCGACTTGGCGTGCTTCTTGTGTGCGCAAACGGTCTTGGATCAGCTCTTCGATCACTTCTTGACGAGAACCGCCGGGCGCACCAAGTACTTGGAGGAACCGGACACGTTGCTGTACTTCGTATTCGGTGACGATCGCCTGGTCGACATGCGCGACGGGATCAAACAATCCTTGTGCCTGCGCCTGTCCAAAGTGCGCGGCAATCGCCATTGCGCTGCCGGCCAGTGCCAAAGTGATCCGTTTCAGAGTTGTTTTACCGCTCATTTCGCCTGCTTTCCGCATGATCGTGCCACGACGCTTTGCCCTGTATCGGCCGAGAAGCCTCGCAAGGACACTGATACCCCCAGACTGGTGGAAGGCTCAATAGTTGTTGAGTCCGCAAAACTGCGGTTAAGGTTGACGCCGACGCGCACACATTCGTTTTCATAGGTCAATCCGGCCCCAGCTGTGGCGGCGCGCCCTTCCTCGATATCGTAACGCATATCAAGGCTCGCGGTCCAAAATCGGTCGATCCGGTAAGCGCCATCAAAAGCCACTTCGCCGATGGGTTCGTTTTGATCGATGGCTGGGTCTTCGTCGATCCAGATATAGCTGCCGCTCAGATCAAGGCGACTGTTGCTCCAGTCGCCGCGCAATTCAGCCTTTGTGACGTCAAAGGTGTCGTCAAACAACGTGCGCCCCGATACAGCCAATCCACCAACAAAACGGATTTGCCCGGCCAAAAGAAAGTCGGAATCCGTACCCGTCAGACCAGAGCTTACGGTAAAGTCTTGTTGCGCGTCTTGCCGGATGATCTGCGCGGCGGAGACGCTGGCCGACCACCCTTCGGGGTCATAACGGGCCCATGTCCCACCATATGCTGTTGTCCAACCTCGTTCACGTCTGTCGGGTGCGGGAAAGCGTGACAGGCTAAGTAAATTGCCTTCGTCGAATTCAACACGCGTGCTTTCGTCGTCGGGAACGTCCAGATTGTCGCCGCCAACATAGGCCAGTTGCAAAATGGGTTCGATCACATGGCGCGCGCGCCCGCGGCCCTGTTTGGCCAACGGATAGCGCAAAGTTAGCGCAGCCATGGGCGTAAATTCACTGTCACTGCTGGCCGAGGTTGCATCATCACTGATGTTAAAGGCATCACCTGCAAAGCCAAGCCTTGTTTGCGCCTGCAGACCGCCCAGTTGATAGGTGCGCAACCATTCACCCTCTAGGCTAAAGCGTACAACATCGCGTCCATCGACGATCCCGTCGCCATTGGCATCCGTGTCGACGCTGGATTCGCGCCGATGCCCATGAGCGATCGCGGCCAAACGAATTTCGCCGCCAATGCTTTTGGGGAAAAAGCGCCGCTCGTACAGCGCCTCAAGCACATCCGAAGGGGACACGTCGTCATCTTCGTCATCACGCAGGGATTTGTAGTTAATAAAGCCCAGGCGGAGGAAAGCGTCGCGCTTTGTGCGTGTGATTTGGATTTGGCTGTCCAGTCGATCTTTTGACGAAAAGTCATAGTCACTGAGGTAAGAATCGTCGGACACCAGTTCGATATCAAATTCCAGACGGTACCCTTTGTTAAGTTCAAAGCGACCGGCGCCAAAAAGGTAACCACGTTTTTCACCCGGCTCCAGGTCATCATCCGACGTGGCGCCCTCAAACAAGATGCGCCCACGTTTAAAAGCTTGGCGATAGCGGAATTCAAGCGTGCGTGTCCGGTTGGACAAATAGGGCGTCAACGTCAGGTCGCGGTGATCGCCCAATTTGATGAAATAGGGCAGCTTTAACCCAGTGCCCAACTGCGAATCCGACCGAATTTCGGGAAACAAAAAGCCCGACGCGCGGTCTTGGGATGGGTCTGGAAGACGCAGGCGCGGAAGGTATAAAATAGGCACATTACGGATCAAAAGTTGCGCGTCATCGAAGTACAGTTGGCGTTCTTCTTTGTCGTGGATCACCCGCCGGGCACGAATTTGCCAAAGTGGCGGGCGCGGATCATTGGCGCACACCCGACAGGACGTGACGGCGGTTTTATAAAGCTGGGTATAGCGCCCGTCGACCACATCCAATTGAACGGCGGCCAATTGCAGCTGGTCATTTAACACCAGACGCGCGCCCGTTAGCAGGCCATTTTGTAGATCGCTGCTGAGTTCGGCTTGACTGGCAAGGATACGCACGCCGTTTCCGTCATCCAGTGTGATTGGCCCGGTAATCGTCAACTGGCCGTTGTCAGGATTGTACGCGATGGCCTGTGCCGTTAGGCGCGTGGTGCCTTGGAAGGCTTCGACATTGCCACTGGCAATCAGGCGGCGGTCTTGGCTGATCTGGATGTCATCGGCAACCAAAATGGCGGGCGGTGCGCTTTGTGTCCCTTGTGCATGAGCCATGACGCCCCAAAGCGCCAGAAATACGCAAAGAAAAGCGCGTTTTATCCAGTTGCGCGCATCAACCATCTTCGGCTCTGAGCAACAAACCCAGCCCTAACCAGATCGCAGCAATCGGGGCCGCCCAAGCGGACAGCAACACGGGAATCTGCCCGTTTTCACCCAAAATCTGCGCAAAACTGCGAATGAAGTACAAACTGAACCCCAGCAACACTGCGGACAGCACGGCAGTGCCTGTCCCCCCAAACCGGGTATGGCGCATCGTGAAGGCTGCGGCAACCAGAACCATCGCGATCAAGAACAATGGGCGTGCCAATTGCGCCTGCAACCACACTTGATGTTTGCGCGCCGAAAAGCCGGCCTGTTCAAGTTGCGCGATGAAATCGGGCATCTCCCAGATCGACACACCGGTGGGGGTTCCAAGGCTTTCGCGAATCCGATCAAGGGTCAGGGTCGATGGCAGTTTTAGTGTCTCATGTTCAACCGCGTTAGCTTCCGGGTTTATCCCCGCGGCCAAAGGCCAGACTTTGGCAAGGCGCAAAGACCACGCGCCGTTGCCAAGTGCTGCACTTGCGGCCTCGATGCGGCGTGCCGGGCCACCATCCGGGGAATAGGCCACAAACGTCACATCAAAAAGCACAGAGGCATCGGCATTGCTGCGCCCTGCGCGGATCACGGTTTGTCCGGTTTCGCCGCCTTGACGCAACCACAGCCCGTCCTCGGACACGGACAATGCAGAAATTCCACCTGCGCGGTAATCGCTGGACAATGCGGCATAACGTTTGGCCGTGGCGGCAACAATTGGCCCCAGCATCGTTGTGGCAAAGACGCCGATCAGTGCGGCGACCATCACGGGTGCAATCAACGCCCGCATCGCAGACCGCCCAGAGGCCCGCGTGACCACCATTTCAGAAGACCGTGCAAGACTGATAAACAGGCTGACGGTTCCAAGTATCATGATCAGGGGCAAAATCTGGTTCAGGGTTTCGGGCAAGTTTAACAAGCTTAGCCCCAAACGGGCCATCAAGTTTACACCATATTCAGCAAACCTGCGCGTCTCGTCGATCAAATTGACCAGCATAACCAAAGCACCCAAGACGGCTGTGATGACGGTCAGGCTTAATGCAAAGCGGCGCGCGAAATAGAGGTGCAAAATCATGCGACACTCCGCTTTCGAAAGAGCCGTCTAAAGCGGCCGGATGCGGTCCAAAGCATGGCGCACACGATGGTTCCACCCAGTGCCGAGGGTAGGTATAAAATGGGCCACATCCGTACATCTTCAAACACCGGCTCAGACAGACTGCCGCGCATGCCATCCAAAGCAATCAACATCAAGAATGCGATCAAGATCTCGCGCCACACGCCAAAGCGCGAATAGCCACCAACCAGCAAAGTGGCAAAACCGATCATCGCCGCTACAAAGGTAAACGTAGCGCGCGCCACGCGACTGTGCAGTTCTTCGGCCACTGACCCAAGATCGGTTTTGGTGTCGCGCGCCACGCCGGGCCAATCTACAAGCAATCGATCACTGGTCATGAAGGGAAGCCTTGGAATGACGTCACCTTCGGGCTTCACAAGGGGCGAGATATCAAAGGAAAAGTCTTGAAACTTGGCCGTCGACAAACGCGCATTCGACGATCGCAATCGTTGGGCCAAACCGTCGACCATGATCAGCGATGTGCCTTCACCATTGCGCACCAGATAGGCCGTGGCCGCCGTATAAATGACCCGTTCCGCCGGATCGCGTCGGTCTGACAAGAACACGTCGTGCAACACGCCGTCGGCATCCACAAGGCGGGTGTAAAACGTGACGCCCGCGCCGGGGCTTAGAAATTCGCCTTCAGTTAACAGCCGGGATGTGACGTTTTGCGAAATCTCGGATTCGCGTTCGGCCAATTGCTGGTTCGCGCTTGGCACCAGCACATGCGACAAAAGCGACATCATCAGGGCCGACACCAGCCCAAACACAGCCACCGGGCGCGCAATGCGCCAAGGTGATGCCCCCGTGGACATCATCACCGTCAATTCGCTTTCGGTATTCAGCCGGTTGGTTACGTATACGGCGGCTGCAAAGGTCGCGATTGGCAACACTGTTGTGATCAATCTCGGCAGCCCAAGGGCCGAAAACTCAAGAAAAACCAGTGCTGTCTGTCCGTCGCCAATCAGCCGATCAAACAGCTGTACGGCGCGGTTGATCCAGAACACAGCCACCAGCACCAATGAAAAAAAGCCAAACAGCCACATCAGTTGCGCCAGCATATAGCGGTCGAATCTGAGCAAACTGCGCGTCCCTTCCTGTCGTGCGCCGCTTTCGTGCGCTTAAGCCTCAGGGTCAGGCTACATTATGACGGGCGTCGGGAAAACTCCTAAACGTGCCTTGATTTGCTGGTCATGGGCGGATTGGCGCGTTACCTCTGTCACAAATATTAAAAATTCGGAGCCCCAAATGACTGACCTGACGCGCCCAAGCTTTGTTGCAACTGATATCGAGGCACTTGCCGCACACACTGGCCGCTTGGCCGTGATCGTCGCGCCGGATGGCAAGATGGGGCCGGCGGCACGTCGCGCCAACCGTCTGACCAAAGGCGCCGTGCAGCGTTTTATCGACAGCGCAGGGTTTGAAAAGGTCAAGATGGGGCA
>NZ_JBDVGB010000067.1:0-23547 GCF_039940735.1 Tateyamaria sp. | reverse complement strand
GCCATCAATCTGGTCATACGCTTGGAAATCACCGAAATACTTCGTGATCGCCGCTGTCAGCGTTGTCTTACCGTGGTCAACGTGGCCAATCGTGCCAATGTTAACGTGCGGTTTGTTACGTTCAAACTTTTCCTTTGCCATGGTATTGGCTCCTTTTCACTCAGCTTCGCAAATTTGAAAAATTATGCGACAGTTCCAAAATAGTCTCCGAAGACACTGAGGTCCTCGGCGTAAGCTTGCGAGATGACGTTGCGGGCATTGTCCGTCACTTCGAACTTCTTCGCGACGTTTTTCTTTTTGTTGACATGTTTCACATCAACGGACGTCCCTGCACGTGCGTTTACCTCTGCACAGAATTCGGCAATTTGGTGCATCCCGAATATCTTTTCGAACTTTTCAGGCGACGTGCCCAAGAAGAAAGAAAGCGGACGCGTGTGGTGGTTAATCATCGGGCTGGACGCCCGATAATCGGCAAGACGCTCGACGAACAAATCGAAATCAGGCTGGGTTGAAAGACCCAATTCCACAAGTTTCCCGCGGACTTTTTCGTTCTTCGTCAAGAGATCCCGCCGTGCAATCTTGTCAGAATAAGCAGACACAATCCGATCCACAGGATGGCGCACGACGGCAAACATGTTTTCAACGTTCGTATTGCCGTCCTGCAGGACCGTCATGTTGATCGATCGATACAAGCTATGAACATCATTACCGCTAGCTTCAGGATCGTACGCCACTCCATTCTCCACTTCGTGACCGAAGTGTTTGAGAGTGGAGCATGCGCACTTCGGAACACTGACGTAAGTCACGTTCGCCTTTGATATATGCATCGTCATAGGTCGTATCCTATCGCCGAACTCAAGCGAACTTGGCTTGAATTTCGTCGCTGATGTTCTGCGGTACGCCTTCGTAGTGATCGAACTGCATCGTAAAGTTCGCACGACCCGAAGACATAGAACGCAACGTGTTGATGTAGCCGAACATGTTGGCCAATGGAACAAAGGCGTCGATCGCAATCGCGTTGCCGCGTGTATCTTGACCTTGAACCTGACCGCGACGCGATGTGAGGTCGCCGATGATGCCACCGGTGTACTCTTCGGGCGTCACAACTTCGACCTTCATGATGGGCTCGAGCATCTTGGCGCCCGCTTTCCGCATGCCTTCGCGCATCCCCATACGAGCGGCGATTTCAAAGGCAAGGACGCTGGAGTCAACGTCGTGGTATTTACCCTCGATCAAAGCAACCTTGAAGTCGATGACCGGGAAGCCCGCCAAAGGACCGGAGTCCATGACCGATTTGATCCCTTTTTCAACACCCGGGATGTATTCCTTGGGCACCGAACCACCGACCACGCGGGATTCAAACGAGTATCCCTCGCCCGGCTCTGTTGGTGTAATGATCAACTTGACCTCGGCAAACTGACCCGAACCACCCGACTGCTTCTTGTGAGTGTAGACGATTTCGGCTTCGTGTCCGATGGTTTCGCGATAAGCAACCTGAGGCGCACCAATGTTGGCCTCAACTTTGAACTCGCGCTTCATACGATCAACAAGAATGTCGAGGTGAAGTTCGCCCATCCCCTTCATGATCGTCTGACCGGATTCGAGGTCAGTCTCAACACGGAAGGATGGATCTTCGGCGGACAAGCGTTGAAGGGCGAGGCCCATCTTTTCTTGGTCGCCTTTGGTCTTAGGCTCTACAGCGATCTCGATCACAGGATCTGGGAACGTCATGGTTTCGAGAACGACAGGTTCGTTCACGGCGCAAAGCGTATCACCTGTTGTAGTATCTTTCAGACCACCCAGCGCGATAATATCACCAGCATAAGCTTCGCTGATTTCATCACGGTCGTTGGAGTGCATGACCATCATACGGCCAACACGCTCTTTTTTACCCTTGGTAGAGTTCAAGAACGTGTCGCCCTTGGAAAGCTGGCCTGAGTAGATCCGTGTAAATGTCAGCGAGCCGACAAACGGGTCATTCCAGATTTTAAACGCCAAAGCAGAGAATGCCATGTCGTCGTCAGCGCGGCGTGCGATGTCACGTGTTTCTGTTTCGTCGCCCGGCTTAAAGCCCATGTAGTCAACAACGTCGAGCGGGCTCGGCAAGTAGTCAACAACAGCGTTTAGCAAAGGCTGAACACCTTTGTTTTTGAACGCAGATCCGCCCAAAACTGGGACGAATGCCATTGCCAAAGTACCTTTACGCAAAAGCGCGCGCAATGTTGGAATGTCTGGTTCAGTACCTTCCATCAGGTAGGCTTCCATGGCGTCATCGTCCTGCTCAACGGCAGCTTCGATCATTTTACCGCGCCATTCGTCAGCCATATCTTTCAAGCTGTCACGAATAGGAGCTTTGACCCATGACGCGCCAAGGTCTTCACCTTCCCACAACCATTCTTCCATGGTTACGAGATCAAGCAAACCTTCGAGCTCTGTTTCTGCACCGATTGGGATGCCGACTGGAACAGCTTTTGCACCTGTACGGTCTTCAATCATGTGAACACAGTTGAAGAAGTCGGCGCCAATTTTGTCCATTTTGTTAACAAAGACCATACGTGGAACTTTGTAACGGTCAGCTTGGCGCCAAACAGTTTCAGTTTGAGGCTCAACACCAGCGTTTGCGTCAAGAACACAAACCGCGCCATCAAGAACCGCCAAGGAACGTTCAACTTCAATAGTAAAGTCAACGTGGCCCGGAGTGTCGATGATGTTCATGCGGTGCTTTTCAGAATCGGCTGTTTGGCCGTCTTCTGTGCGTTCCCAGAACGTTGTTGTCGCAGCAGACGTGATAGTAATACCGCGCTCTTGCTCTTGCTCCATGTGGTCCATGGTCGCCGCGCCATCGTGAACTTCGCCGATGTTGTGGGACTTTCCTGTGTAGAACAGGATGCGTTCGGAACATGTGGTTTTACCGGCATCAATGTGAGCCATGATGCCAAAGTTACGGTAACGGTCGAGCGGATAATCGCGTGCCATGGGGCTGTGTCCTCAGGAGATCAGTTTTACCAACGGTAATGGCTGAACGCTTTGTTCGCGTCGGCCATCTTGTGTGTGTCTTCGCGCTTTTTCACAGCGGTGCCGCGGGACTGTACTGCGTCCATCAGCTCGCCTGCGAGGCGCTCTTCCATCGTGTTCTCGTTGCGCTTACGTGCAGCGATGATCAACCAGCGGATCGCTAGGGCCTGACGGCGCTCGGGGCGAACTTCGACGGGCACCTGATATGTGGCACCACCTACGCGGCGCGAACGCACCTCGACGGAAGGTTGAATGTTTTCCAGCGCTTCGTGGAAAACTTCCACAGGGGCGCGTTTGATTTTGGCCTCAACCCGATCGAAGGCACTGTAAACGATGCCTTCTGCGGTCGATTTTTTACCATCAATCATCAGGTTGTTCATGAACTTGGTCAGTACCTTATCGCCATATTTGGCATCAGGTAGGACTTCGCGTTTTTCGGCGGCGTGACGACGTGACATCTGCTGCTCTCCTTATTTGGGACGCTTGGCGCCGTATTTCGAACGACGCTGCTTACGATCTTTGACGCCCTGGGTATCCAGAACACCGCGCAGGATGTGATAACGCACACCGGGAAGGTCTTTTACGCGACCGCCACGGATCAGAACCACAGAGTGCTCCTGAAGGTTGTGGCTTTCACCTGGGATATAGCTGATGACCTCAAAGCCATTGGTCAGACGCACTTTGGCGACTTTCCGCATGGCCGAGTTCGGCTTTTTGGGTGTGGTTGTATAAACGCGTGTACAAACGCCGCGTTTTTGCGGGTTGCCCTCAAGGTGGAGCGACTTTGAGCGTTTGACTTTAGGCTGGCGCGGTTTGCGGATCAGCTGTTGGATCGTTGGCATTGCAGGTATGTTCCCCGTCTCATCAACACATGTGTCTTGCGGGGTCATTCCCGCGGTTTCAATTCTTCAACCTCCGTGCGTCCACGAAAGCGCAAAAACCACATCGCTCCTTATCAGGACGACGCGGTCGGTTTCCAGAGGATCGGACCAATGCGGGGTCGGATCGTGTCCACTTCAGTTGTGATTTCGGTATAGGGCGTTAACCCGGTCCGAGATAGCGGGCGTATAGGGGGAGTCGCAGGTGGTGTCAACAGTCACGCGCCGCTTGCACGCGCCCTTCTGGCTGGGGCACAGTGACGCCGAATGCACATAACGTTTTGAGGCGCTTGGCGGATGCAAATCATAGGTCTTTGTCGGTTTTCCTACCCTGCTGAGGGTGGCTTTCAAGTGGAACATGAAACCATCGAAGATCGCATGGCCTATCTGTGGGATCATGATCGCTTAGAAGAGCGATACCGGCTGCTTGAAAGCGTGGCTTTGCCCTGCATGCGGTCGCAGACAGATCAAAACTTTGACCTGCTCATCTTGATTGGTGACGCGATGCCCAAACAGCATGTCGATCGCCTCCACGATCTGACGGCTGACCTTAAGCAAGTGCAGATCATTGCCGAACCTCCTGCGCCCAGCCGCCATATGTCAAAACACCTGTTAAACAACGCGCGGCGTGACCCATCAAAACCATGCATCCAATTCCGCCATGACGATGACGACGCCTGTGCCGTTGATTTCATCGAAAAACTGCGGACGGCAGCACGTGATGTGCGCCCTTTGCTGAAAAAACACAAAACCGTCGGGTTGGATTGGAATCAAGGGTACGTCGCCGAAGTGGGCGAACAGGGTGTGGCAGCCACACCAATTCACCGGCCCTACTATGTTTCAGCGCTCGGCGTTCACATCGCTGGGGATTGCACGCATACCATCCACAACTTCATGCACGAACGCATTCCGCAATTTATGCCCTGCGTGAGCTTTGCCGATCCGGACATGTTTATGCGCACCCACAATGGGTACAATGACAGCCGCCAAAAGAAGGTAAAGCAAGTCCCTGTCGAACCTTTAGGCCCTCAGCAAGAAGATCTATTTCGCGATCGCTTTGCAGTGGACGTAGACACGGTGCGACAGGTCTTTGGCGCGACTTAGACGCTCAGACGTACTCCCCACAGGACACGCATTAGTCCCGCGCCAATAACCGTTCGCGGTAGAGGGTGAACAAACCTGTTGCGACAACTATAGACGCCCCCAGAAGGGTCACAGGGGACGGCCAGTCGCCAAAGGCAAACCAACCTAACAACAGGGCCCAGATCAGGCCTGTGTAGCGGAATGGGGCGATGAAACTGATCTCTCCCACGCGCATAACGCGCACGGAAAAGAAGTAGGCCCCGATGATGAAAAAGGACGCCCCAGTGATCAGAAGGCCCAGACGAGGCGTGACGGGCGCCCAGTCCCCCGTGCTTGATGCCAGCCCGGCGCAAACGGTGACGGTCAGGGACGAAACCAGCGTCACCGTCATCGATGGGACATCGGGTGACAGGCGCTTCGTGGCTAAATCGCGCACGGTTACGCACACCACGGCAGCCAAGGCGTAGGCGGACCACAGGCTGAACCCCTCAGGGCCCGGTCGCACGATCAAAAGAACACCAATAAAACCCAAGCCAATCGCGGACGCCCGCCGCCAGCCCAAAGGTTCGCGAAACACAAGTGCCGCGCCGACTGCCACCGTCAAAGGGAGTACCTGCAAAATGGCGGTCACATTGGCCAGCGGTAGGTTAAGCAACGCCGTGATAAAGAAATAGGCGGCCCCGACCTCGGAGCTCGACCGGATCGCGATCATAAGCCAATCGCCGCGAGCGATGGAAAAACGAAGCGCGCCAAGCCGCTTGGCCAAGGCGAAAATCAAGGCCGATGCCAGTATTCCGCGTAGGAACAATAGCTGCGCCAAAGGCAACGCCCCGTCCGTCAATTTCAACAGCGCATCATTGAACGTGAAACAGGCCATAGAAGCCATCATCAGCATAGCGCCGGTCATATTGGGGGACATCAGAGAGCTTTCACGCCAGGATCATGGTGACGTTTAAGCATTTTTTAAACCATCGAACATGTAATTTTGACAACGCGCGCTGAAAAATCCGTTTTCAGTTCGCGTGTACCGCACTGGTTTTCCAAAAACGCTTAGGCATGATTTTTTTCCAAGACCACGGGCGATCGACAGACCCTTCAGCCAGAAACGAAAACCCCCGCCTCAATGGGCGGGGGTTTCCAATGCTTGTCAGGATGAACCGGATTAGTCGCGGCTTTCCTCGGTTGTGTCGATGACAGTGTTGAACACATCGCCGCCAACCATGTCTTCGGGCTTGGGCGCGGCCAATGCGGCGGCGGCTTCGGCCTCTTCGCGGCGGGCTTCGATCACGACGTTGTCGCGATCGGTTGCCACTTTGCGAACTGATTGCGTCGCACCACCGGTCCCGGCAGGGATCAGACGGCCCACAATCACGTTCTCTTTCAGGCCCACCAGCTTGTCTTTTTTGCCCTGAACCGATGCTTCGGTCAGAACGCGAGTGGTTTCCTGGAAGGACGCAGCCGAGATGAACGACCGGGTCTGCAAAGACGCTTTGGTGATCCCCAGCAAGATCGGTTCGCCCTGTGCAGGGCGGCCTTTCTTGGACAGAGCCTTGGCGTTGGCGTGATCGAACTCTTGCTTGTCCACATGTTCGCCCTTGAGCAACGTGGTGTCGCCGCTGTCGCTGATTTCCCATTTCTGGAGCATCTGACGCACGATGACTTCGATGTGCTTGTCGTTGATTTTCACACCTTGCAGGCGATACACGTCTTGGACTTCGTCGATCATGTAATCGGCAAGCGCTTCGACACCCATAATGGCAAGAATGTCATGCGGCGCCGGGTTGCCATCCATGATGTAGTCGCCTTTTTGGACGAAATCGCCCTCGGCCACTGGGATGTGCTTGCCCTTAGGCACCATGTACTCGACTTTTTCCATGGACTCGTCGCTTGGTTCGATCGCGATACGGCGCTTGTTTTTGTAGTCCTTGCCAAAGCGCACATAGCCGTCGATTTCCGCGATGATCGCGTGGTCTTTGGGGCGACGCGCCTCAAAGAGTTCCGCAACACGTGGCAGACCACCGGTAATGTCCTTGGTTTTGGCACCTTCGCGCGGAATACGGGCCACAACGTCACCTGCGGCGACCTCTTGGCCTTCTTCGATCGACAGAACCGCATCAACAGACATCGGATAGGTCACCGGATTGCCTGCATCGTTGCGCAGCGGTTCGCCATCTTCGCCCACCAGGATGATTTCAGGCTTAAGTTCGTTGCCACGAGCAGCCGAACGCCAGTCAATCACGATCTTCTGGGTCATACCTGTCGCGTCATCGGTTTCGTCGCGCACAGCAATCCCGCTGACAAGGTCAACAAATTTGGCTGTACCCGATTTCTCGGCGATGATCGGCAGAGTATACGGATCCCATTCGAACAGTTTGTCGCCACGCTTGACGTCTTGACCTTCGGTCACGAACAAAGCCGTACCATAGCCCAGTTTGTGGCTGGCACGTTCTTCGCCGTTTTCGTCTTGAATGATCAGCTTCATGTTCCGGCCCATAACAAGGACCTGACCGTTGCTGTTTTTCAACGTTTGCGCATTTTCAAAGACGATCTTGCCCTCTTGCGAGGCCTCAAGGAACGACTGCTGACCACCTTGAGCAACGCCGCCGATGTGGAATGTCCGCATCGTCAGCTGTGTACCCGGTTCACCGATGGATTGCGCGGCGATGATGCCGACCGCTTCACCGGTGTTCACGATCGTACCGCGTGCAAGGTCACGACCATAACATGTGGCGCAAACGCCCTCTTCGGCTTCGCAAGTCAAAGGCGAACGGATGCGCATCGATTGTACCGCGAATTCGTCAACGGAATCTGCCATGCGTTCGTCGATCAGCGTGCCATTGGCCAGCAACACTTCGTCTGTGCCCGGTTTCAACACGTCCTCGGCCGTGACACGGCCCAGCACACGTTCGGACAAAGGCGAAACGACTTCACCGTCGTTGACCGCTGCTTCGGCTGTGATCGCCATGTCAGTTCCGCAATCGCGAACGCGAACGATACAGTCTTGCGCAACATCAACCAGACGACGGGTCAGATAACCCGAGTTCGCCGTTTTCAAAGCGGTGTCAGACAGACCCTTACGAGCACCGTGCGTTGAGTTGAAGTACTCAAGAACGGTCAGACCTTCTTTAAAGTTCGAGATGATCGGTGTCTCGATGATGTCGCCGTTCGGCTTGGCCATCAGACCACGCATACCGCCCAGCTGTTTCATCTGCGTCACAGAACCACGCGCACCAGAGTGGGCCATCATGTAAACCGAATTCGGTTCTTTTTCTGACCCGTCATCGTCCGTTTTTGCGGCCGAAATCGACCCCATCATCGCATCAGTGACCTTGTCGTTACACTTCGACCAAGCATCAACAACTTTGTTGTACTTTTCACCCTGAGTAATCAGGCCGTCCATGTACTGCTGTTCGAAATCCTTCACCTGTTCCCGCGTTTCATCAACGAGGGGCCATTTGGTTTCAGGGATCAGCATGTCGTCTTTGCCAAAGGAAATACCGGCCTTAAAGGCGTGGCGGAAACCCATGGTCATGATCTGGTCACAGAAGATAACCGACTCTTTCTGACCGCAATAGCGATAGACGGTGTCGATGACCTGCTGCACTTCTTTTTTGCGCAGCAAACGGTTGACCAATTCAAACGGTGCTTTGTTGTTCAGCGGCAAAAGCGCGCCAAGCAACACACGACCGGGTGTCGTGTCAAAGCGTTCCATGACCTCAAGGCCTTCGGCGTTGATCTGCGGCAAACGTGCCTTGATCTTGGTGTGCAAGTGCACAACGCCAGCGTCCAGCGCGTGCTGTACTTCCTCGATCGAGCCGAACACCATGTCCTGCCCCTTAAGGCCTTCGCGTTCCAGCGTCACATAGTACAGACCCAAAATCATATCCTGCGAAGGAACAATAATCGGCGCACCGTTGGCTGGCGACAGAACGTTGTTTGTCGACATCATCAAAACACGGGCTTCTAGCTGTGCTTCGAGCGACAGCGGCACGTGTACCGCCATTTGGTCGCCGTCAAAGTCAGCGTTAAAGGCGGAACAAACCAGCGGGTGAAGCTGAATGGCTTTACCTTCGATCAAAACCGGTTCGAACGCCTGAATGCCCAAACGGTGCAGTGTAGGCGCACGGTTCAGCATGACGGGGTGTTCGCGAATGACTTCATCCAAGATATCCCAAACTTCGGGACGCTCTTTTTCCACCAGTTTTTTGGCTTGCTTGACCGTACTGGACAAGCCTTTGGCCTCAAGACGAGAATAGATGAACGGCTTGAACAGTTCGAGCGCCATCTTTTTCGGCAGACCACATTGGTGCAGCTTGAGTTCTGGCCCCGTCACAATGACCGAACGGCCCGAGAAGTCGACGCGTTTACCCAAAAGGTTCTGACGGAAGCGACCTTGCTTACCTTTCAGCATGTCAGACAGCGATTTCAACGGACGCTTGTTGGCGCCTGTGATCACGCGACCACGACGGCCGTTGTCAAACAACGCATCCACAGATTCCTGCAACATCCGCTTTTCGTTACGCACGATGATATCAGGCGCACGCAGTTCGATCAGACGTTTCAGACGGTTGTTCCGGTTGATCACGCGGCGATACAGATCGTTGAGGTCGGACGTCGCGAAACGACCACCATCCAGAGGCACCAGAGGGCGCAATTCTGGCGGGATCACAGGGATCACAGTCAGAACCATCCATTCAGGGCGGTTGCCTGATTCAAGGAAAGATTCAACGACCTTTAGACGCTTGATGATCTTCTTGGGCTTCAGCTCGCCTGTCGCTTCTTTCAGATCAGCGCGCAGGGTATCGGCTTCGGCCTCAAGGTCGATCTGGCTCAGCATTTCGCGGATCGCTTCGGCACCGATATTGGCGGTGAAGGCGTCCATGCCGAACGCGTCTTGGGCGTCCATGTATTCTTCTTCCGAAAGCATCTGGCCATAAGACAGATCAGTCAGACCAGGCTCGGTCACGACGTAGTTTTCGAAATACAGAACACGTTCCAGATCGCGCAGCGTCATGTCCAGCATCAAACCGATACGGGACGGCAGCGATTTCAGGAACCAGATGTGCGCAACCGGTGCGGCCAATTCGATGTGGCCCATCCGCTCGCGGCGCACTTTTTGCAAAGTGACTTCGACGCCGCATTTTTCGCAGACAACGCCGCGATATTTCATACGCTTATATTTGCCGCACAGGCATTCGTAGTCTTTGATCGGGCCAAAGATACGGGCACAGAACAGGCCATCACGCTCGGGCTTGAAGGTCCGATAGTTGATGGTTTCGGGTTTTTTAATCTCGCCGAAAGACCAGCTCAGGATACGTTCTGGCGATGCCAGCGACACCTTGATCTCGTCAAACACCTTTGGGGGTGTGAGCGGGTTAAACGGGTTGTTTGTCAGTTCCTGGTTCATTTTCAAATCCTTGAAAGGGGAGCAAAGGGTACGAACGGGTAAGGCGGATCATGATCCGCCTTACGTGGCTTCCGTTATTCGTCTTCCTCAGCGTCCAGGAGTTCCATGTTGAGGCCCAAACCGCGGACCTCTTTGACGAGAACGTTAAATGATTCCGGAATACCGGCTTCAAAGTTGTCCTCACCCTTAACGATGCTTTCATAGACCTTGGTCCGGCCAGCCACGTCATCCGATTTCACCGTCAGCATTTCTTGCAAGGTGTAGGCGGCGCCGTAAGCTTCAAGGGCCCAAACTTCCATCTCACCAAAGCGCTGACCACCGAACTGTGCCTTACCACCCAGCGGCTGCTGTGTGACAAGCGAGTACGGACCAGTGGAACGCGCGTGGATTTTGTCGTCCACAAGGTGGTGTAGTTTCAGCAAGTACTTGATGCCAACTGTGACAGGGCGGCTAAACTGCTCGCCTGTACGACCGTCAAACAGCACCGACTGACCCGAAGTCGAGAAGCCCGCGCGTTCGAGCGCATCGTTCACGTCCGCCTCTTTTGCGCCGTCAAATACTGGTGTCGCAATCGGCACACCCGTTTTGACGTTGCCTGCGGCCTCAAGCAGTTGATCCTCTTCCATGCCGGTGATGCCTTCTTGATAGACATCATCGCCGTAGGCGAGGCTCATCGCTTCGCGTACAGGAGTCAGATCGCCAGAGCGTTTGTACTCTTGCAGCGCCTCATCGACATTCAGACCCAGACCGCGCGCGGCCCAACCCATGTGGGTTTCAAGGATCTGACCGACGTTCATCCGTGACGGAACACCCAGCGGGTTCAAACAGAAATCAACCGGAGTACCATCTTCGAGGAACGGCATGTCTTCCATCGGCACGACTTTGGAAATCACACCTTTGTTGCCGTGACGGCCAGCCATTTTGTCGCCCGGTTGCAGCTTGCGCTTCACCGCCACGAACACTTTGACCATCTTCATCACACCCGGGGGCAGATCGTCGCCACGACGGACTTTTTCAACTTTGTCCTCAAAACGGGCATCCAAGGTGCGTTTTTGCGCCTCGTACTGCTCATTCAACGCTTCGATCACCTGCGCCGATTGTTCGTCTTTGAGGGCAATTTGCCACCAAGCGGAACGCGGGAAGGTTTCCAGCAAGTTCGCGTCGACATTGCTGCCAGCGGACACACCTTTTGGCCCTTTAGCGATCTCTTTGCCCAGCAGCATGTCGCCCAGACGGGCATAGATGTTGCGGTCCAGAATGGTCAGCTCGTCATCACGGTCACGTGCCAAACGTTCGACTTCTTCACGCTCGATTTGCAGCGCGCGTTCGTCTTTTTCCACACCATGGCGGTTAAAGACGCGCACTTCGACGACCGTACCAAAGTCACCCGGCTTCACACGCAACGAGGTGTCGCGCACGTCAGAAGCTTTTTCACCAAAGATGGCGCGCAGCAGTTTTTCCTCTGGCGTCATTGGACTTTCGCCCTTGGGGGTGATTTTACCGACCAAGATATCGCCCGGTTCGACGTCAGCGCCGATATAGACGATGCCCGCTTCGTCGAGGTTGCGCAGGGCTTCCTCGCCGACGTTCGGGATGTCGCGGGTGATTTCTTCTGGCCCAAGCTTGGTGTCACGCGCGGCGACTTCGAATTCTTCGATGTGGATCGAGGTGAACACATCATCGCGGCTGATGCGTTCCGAGATCAAGATCGAGTCTTCGTAGTTGTAGCCGTTCCAAGGCATAAACGCGACGACCACGTTTTTACCCAAAGCCAGTTCGCCCATATCGGTGGACGGACCATCGGCGATCACTTCACCTTTCATGACCGTGTCACCCACTTTGACCAACGGACGCTGGTTGATGCAGGTGTTTTGGTTAGACCGCTGGAACTTGCGCATGCGGTAGATGTCCACACCCGCGTCGCCCAATTCGAGGTCATGCGTGGCGCGGATCACGATACGTGTCGCGTCAACTTGGTCGATGATACCAGCACGTTTGGCCATGATGGCCGCCCCGGAATCGCGTGCAACCACTTCTTCGATGCCGGTACCGACTAGCGGTGCTGTAGCTTGAAGCAGTGGAACCGCCTGACGTTGCATGTTCGAACCCATCAAGGCTCTGTTCGCATCGTCGTTTTCAAGGAACGGGATCAAGGACGCAGCAACCGAAACCAACTGTTTCGGGCTAACGTCGATCAAGTCCACGCTTTCAACCGGGGACAACGTGTAGTCACCCGATTTACGCGTGTTGACCATGTCGTTGTTGAACTTACCGTTCACATCTAGCGAGGCGTTGGCCTGCGCCACAGTGTGACGCATTTCTTCGGTCGCAGACATGTAGTGGACTTCGTCAGTCACGTGACCGTCGTTCACAACACGATACGGGGTTTCAATGAAACCGTATTTGTTGACACGGGCAAATGTCGCCAACGAGTTGATCAGACCAATGTTTGGCCCTTCAGGCGTTTCAATCGGGCACATCCGACCATAGTGGGTCGGGTGCACGTCGCGCACTTCAAAGCCAGCACGTTCACGCGTCAGACCACCGGGCCCAAGCGCAGAAAGGCGACGCTTGTGCGTGACCTCAGACAGCGGGTTGGTTTGGTCCATGAACTGCGACAGCTGCGAAGAGCCAAAGAATTCACGCACAGCAGCAGCGGCTGGTTTGGCGTTGATCAGATCCTGCGGCATCACTGTGTCGATTTCGACAGAGGACATGCGTTCCTTGATCGCGCGCTCCATCCGAAGCAAGCCAACACGGTACTGGTTTTCCATCAGTTCACCAACCGAACGCACACGACGGTTGCCGAGGTGATCGATGTCGTCGATGTCACCCTTGCCATCGCGCAGATGCACGAGGGCCTTGATGCAAGACACGATATCTTCGCGGCGCAGGGTGCGCACGGTGTCTTCGGCATCCAAAGCCAGACGCATGTTCATTTTCACACGGCCAACGGCGGACAGGTCATAGCGTTCGCTGTCAAAGAACAGTGTGTCGAACAGGTTTGACGCGGCATCAACGGTGGGCGGCTCACCCGGGCGCATGACACGATAAATATCCATGAGCGCGGTTTCGCGGTTCATGTTTTTATCGGTGTTCATTGTGTTGCGCATGTAGGGGCCGACATTGATGTTGTCGATGTCCAGCACGGGGATTTCGGTGATGCCAGCATCAACCAATTCCTTAGCCGTACCGCCGATCAAATCGCCGTCTTTGTCGTATTCCAACGTCAGTTCATCACCGGCTTCGACATAGATCGCGCCGTTTTCTTCGTTGATGATGTCCTTAGCGACAAATTTACCGACGATATGTTCATAAGGCACCAACAGTTCAGTGACTTTACCTTCGTCGATGATCTTTTTGACGGCGCGTGGCGTAACTTTCTTGCCCGCTTCGGCGATGATTTCGCCGGTCTTAGCGTCGACCAGATCATAGGTCGGACGGGTGCCGCGCACACGTTCTGGGAAGAACGGCGTGACCCAGCCTTTGTTCTTCTCAAGCTTGAAAGTGACGGTTTCGTAATAGGCGTCCATGATCGCTTCTTGGTCAAGACCAAGCGCATACAGCAACGTCGTTACCGGCAATTTGCGACGACGGTCGATGCGGCAGAACACGATGTCTTTGGCGTCGAATTCGAAGTCCAACCAAGATCCGCGATATGGGATGATCCGGCACGCAAACAACAGCTTGCCCGAAGAGTGCGTCTTGCCTTTGTCGTGATCAAAGAACACGCCGGGTGAGCGGTGCATCTGAGATACGATCACGCGCTCGGTGCCGTTCACGATGAACGTCCCGTTGGGTGTCATCAAAGGCATATCGCCCATGAACACGTCTTGTTCTTTGATGTCTTTCACAGACTTTGCGCCTGTGTCTTCGTCGACATCAAACACGATAAGGCGCAGCGTCACCTTAAGAGGCGCGCTATAGGTCATGTCACGTTGCTGACATTCCTCCACGTCATACTTGGGCTTTTCCAGCTCGTATTTGACGTATTCCAGAACGGAAGTTTCGTTGAAATCTTTGATCGGGAAGACCGACTGGAACACACCCTGGATGCCATCGCCATCCGTGGGGGTTTCAGCATCGCCGGAATTCAGGAACAAATCATAGGAAGATTTCTGAACCTCGATAAGGTTTGGCATATCCAAAACTTCACGGATTTTGCCATAATATTTACGAAGACGTTTCTGGCCAAGGAACG
Organism: Tateyamaria sp.; assembly: GCF_039940735.1. Taxonomy (GTDB): domain Bacteria; phylum Pseudomonadota; class Alphaproteobacteria; order Rhodobacterales; family Rhodobacteraceae; genus Tateyamaria. Next base: position 8,963 of record NZ_JBDVGB010000067.1, on the reverse strand, counting down.
ATTGCGCCATACTATAAGTCACCTTTCAGCGTTTCTCTGGATGCTTACGCGCCGTGGGGTCCGGCACGCTGCCCCCGTGAGATGATGGATCTGAGGTCAATTCATGGCCATCGTCCCACCGATGACCTCCCGACCGTTTCAAACCACACCTTGGAAAAGGCTTTCGCAAAAGCCTTTTCCAAGACAGGTTGGGCCGGACACGCAAGGTGCGCATCCAGCCCAGTGTTTTCAAGGGGGGTGCGGAAAACGAAACGTTTTCCGAGCCGGTTTCCGATTTCGGAAACCGCCCCCGTCCCAAGGGGACTTAGGCCAGTTCGACCTCGGCGCCAGCTGCTTCCAGCTTGGCTTTGACGTCTTCGGCTTCGGCTTTGTCGACGCCTTCTTTGATCTTGCCACCGGCTTCGACCAAGTCTTTGGCTTCTTTCAGGCCAAGACCTGTGATGCCGCGGACTTCTTTGATGACGTTGATTTTCGATGCGCCTGCGTTCTTCAGAACGACGTCGAATTCTGTCTTCTCTTCGCCAGCGTCACCGCCACCGTCTGCAGCAGCCATCACAACTGCGCCACCGGCTGCAGGCTCGATGCCGTACTCGTCTTTGAGAATTGTTTTCAGTTCTTGTGCTTCCAGCAGTGTCAGACCGACGATGCTTTCCGCGAGTTTTTTCAGATCAGCCATTTTATCAGCTCTTTCCGTTTCGATTTATGTGTTCCAACGCGTGAGATTTTCACACGCCGCTCAGACGTTTGCTTACGCGGCCGCCTTGTCCTCGATTGTGGACAAGATGGATGCGATGTTGCTTGCAGGTGCGCCAATGGCCCCGGCGATATTCGATGCAGGTGCGCCAAGCATGCCCGCGATGGTGCTGATAAGCTCCTCGCGCGAAGGCATTTTCGACACAGCCGTAACACCGGCCCGGTCCAGAGCGTTCTCTCCCATTGCGCCGCCCAGAATAACGAACTTGTCGTTTTCCTTGGCGAATTCTTCGGACACTTTGGCAGCTGCCACAGGGTCTTCAGAAAAGGTTAGAACGGTCATACCCGTCAGATACTCAGCGATGCTTGCGCATGGCTTCCCATCCAGGGCGATTTTGGCGAGCCTGTTTTTGGCAACACGCACGCTTGATCCGTTTGCACTTGCACGTGCACGCAGATCTTGCATGTCAGCAACTGTCAGACCGGCGTAGTGGGCAACCACAACGACGCCAGAGCTTTCAAAGATTTGGCCGAGTTCCTCGACCACTGTCTCTTTCTGGGCTCTATCCACAGTTTCACTCCAGTTATTGGAGGGGCGGACCCCTCCGGCTCGTTTTCACCGCGCAAAATGTTTGCGCGGCAATCGGGTCCAAACGGGTCGTCGCAGCCCAAAGCCTGGAACACACCAGACAGGAATGTCTCTTCCCGTCTCAAGCAGGAATTATGATTGGACTAACCCAATCACCCGCCGTCTCGGACGAAATAATAGGCCGACTGCGAATCGCGGCCGACCTATTAGGGTTGACTTAGAGGTTTTGTGCGTAAACGCCAAGGCCCATTCCCGCAAAAAGCGTGAAACGGTGTACAACCGTTAACCAAAGTGGTCCTCGCGCAGTTGCCGGCGCAGTACTTTTCCCGACAAGGTCACGGGGACGTCGTCAACGAAACGGATTTGCTTGGGGACTTTATAATTGGTCAATTGCGCACGGCAAGCCGCCGTGATGTCGTCCGCAGTCAGATTTTCGTCAGACGCCACGACAAAGGCAACAGGCGTTTCGCCGGTCTTTTCGTCTTCGATGCCGATGACACCCACCTGCACCACACCTGGCAAGGTCGAAATCACGTCCTCGATCTCGTTTGGCGCGACGTTGAAGCCGGACACAAGGATCATATCCTTTTTGCGGTCGACGATCTCAAGAAATCCGTCTTTGTCCATCACCCCGATGTCGCCGGAATAATACCAGCCATCTTTCAGAACTTCATCGGTGGCGGCAGGATTATTGAGATACAATTCCATCATCGAAGGGCTTTTGGCGATCACCTCGCCCTGTTCACCAATAGCCACGTCTTGCCCAGCATCGTCGACGATACGAACATGCGCGCCCGGCACTGGCACGCCGACTTTACCTAGGCGGTTTTCACTTGGCGGATTGAAGGTCAAAATCCCAGACACTTCGGTCATGCCGTAGCCCTGCAAGATTTCCACACCAGTTAATTCCTTCCATTTCTGCGCCACACCCGTCTGCTGGGCTGCGCCGCCTGAGCCGCAAAAACGGATATTGGAAAACAGTTTGGGGTCGAACCACGGTTCGGCCATGAGACCTGCGAACAACGTATTGATGCCGGTGAACCAGGTGATGTCGTGCTTTTCAAAAGCTGCCTTTAGGTTGGAAGGCGGGCGTGGGCTGGGCGCCAGAATGCCATGCCCCCCCACAACAAGGCCCGATACGAAAATCAGACTGAATGCGGTGATATGATAAAGCGGCAATGCGACCAGCGCGACTTCTTCTCCGTCGTGCAGAATACCGGTCGTCATCAGACGCCCCTGCTCTGCATTGGCGAGAATCGCGATGTGGGACAGCGCCGCGCCCTTACTGCGCCCCGTTGTGCCGCTTGTGTACTGATACAGCGCAACAGATTGCGGCGTGATATCCTTGGTATAAGACGCCAGATCGCGTGCACCTGCCCGTTTGCGCCCCATCGCCAGTGCGTCCGACAGCTTGGTGTGCTGGCTTGTCATCGTTGGGATAACTTTGCGCACGCGTTTTAACACAAACCCAAGGAGCGCCTTTTTCAACGCCGGAAAAAAATCAACGATAGACAGCGTGATGACATGTTTGACGCCCGTATTGGCGATGATCTTGTCCAGCTTATCTCCGAACAGATCGATAATAACGATGGCCTTAGCCTGACTGTCGTTCAGCTGATGTTCCAGCTCGGCTGGCGTATAAAGCGGGTTGACGTTGGTGCCGATGCACCCTGCCAGCGACAGCCCCATCGAAGCCACACAGAAGCCAATACAATTGGGTGCCATAATGGCAACGGTGTCACCTGTACCCAAGCCCAATTCCTCGCGTAGGTATGTCGCGAAATCGGCGGCATGGGTGTTCAACTGATTGTAGCTGATGGTCGTTTCAGCCCCAGTGGGCAGAATGGTGGTCAGCGCTGGCTTGTCGCCAAAGCGCCCCACCGCTTGTTCCAGCATCTGCGGCAAAGTTTGCGCAGGCATCTTGTGCGCGTCAAACTGCTTTGCCTCTTCTGAAAAGTACTTATTCCATGGTTGTTCTGTGACCATCTCGATTGCCTCCCCGCGATCTGATTTCACACGACCCTACATGAATATCTGAATACGAGTGAAATAACGCAGCGTCCAAAACCGGCGACAAGGCACAAAAAAACCGGGCTGCGCAGCAACCCGGTTTTTCAATTCGTTTAGGGTGTAGCTTACTCGGCCAGAGCGCTGTCAACGTTGACGCTGACACCTGGACCCATAGTCGAAGAAATGGACACCTTCTTCATGTAAGTCCCTTTGGACCCGGCAGGCTTTGCCTTTGCGACGGCGCCAACAAAGGCACGGACGTTTTCAGACAATTTAGCTTCGTCAAAGGATGCTTTGCCGATACCTGCGTGGATCACGCCGGCTTTTTCGACTTTGAACTGAACTTCGCCACCTTTGGCGGCTTTCACAGCCGTTTCAACGTCCATCGTCACTGTGCCAACTTTCGGGTTCGGCATCAGGTTACGAGGGCCAAGCACCTTACCAAGACGACCAACGATAGGCATCATGTCCGGCGTTGCGATGCAACGGTCAAAGTCGATTTTGCCGCCTTGGATGATTTCCATCAGGTCTTCGGCACCGACGATGTCTGCACCGGCCTTCTGGGCCTCTTCAGCTTTGGGGCCGCGGGCAAATACAGCGACACGCACTGTTTTGCCAGTACCGTTGGGTAGGCCGATAACGCCGCGGACCATTTGGTCGGCGTGGCGTGGGTCAACACCAAGGTTCATCGAAATTTCGACAGTTTCGTCGAACTTGGCTGTCGCGCTGCCTTTGACCAAAGCCACGGCTTCTTCGACTGTGACGTCAGATTTGCCTGCGAATGCTGCGCGGGCCGCGGTTGTGCGTTTTCCGAATTTTGCCATCTTACTTCACCTCGATGCCCATAGAGCGGGCAGAGCCCAGGATGATCTTCATTGCGCCATCGATGTCGTTGGCGTTGAGATCGGCCATTTTCGCTTCGGCGATTTCACGCACTTGCGCAGCGGTCACTGTGCCGACGGTTTCGCGTGAAGGCGTCTTGGCGCCGGATTTCACTTTGGCTGCTTTTTTCAGGTAATAAGACGCTGGTGGCGTCTTGATATCCATCGAAAAGGACTTGTCCTGATAATAGGTGATCACGGTTGGGCACGGCGCACCGGGCTCCAGATCTGCTGTTTTGGCGTTGAAGGCCTTACAGAATTCCATGATGTTGATGCCGCGCTGACCCAGTGCTGGGCCGACGGGTGGGGACGGGTTTGCCTGACCTGCTTTAACTTGCAGCTTCATCTTCCCGACGAGTTTCTTGGCCATGAGCCATTCTCCTTTTCAACTCCCGTACGTCGCGACGCCGGGATATGGTTGATGTGGTCCGGGTTAGGCAACGCGTTGCCCTCGCCTCCCACATTGGTGTCACACAAAGCAACAGGGGCGCCGAATACAGCGCCCCTGCTTTATAATCAAGGCCGAATTTCCTTAGGAAAGCAGCCGAAGTTGGTGCGGCCCGCGTTACTCGTCAAGGACCACGTCAAAATTCACGCGGCCGCCAGGCAAGCCAGCGTCGCTCAATGCACGTGAAGGTGCGGAAATGATAATCTGATCAGATGGAATTCCGCGGCCGATCATCAACGCCATCAGCGCTTTGGCCCGTAGCAGACCAGTGCTGACATCTTCGCGATCCTGCACGTCGCCCGAATGGTGCCCAACGATACGCAAGCGCGCATGCGGACAAGCCGATGCAAGTACAGCGATGTCGATCGCGGTTTCCAAATCTTGGCCGGGCACCGACACCGAACGCGGTGCATAAAACAGCGTTGTGTTCAAAGCAGCGCGTTCTAGGTCGACCACACATGTTTCGTTGGCCCAAAGCTGTGTAGCACCGGGCGCACGCGCAGAAACACGGGTCACCTCGTCCACCACAGAGAATTCCACCCGGCGGTCATAGAATGCACGTGGTTCTGGGCCGATGACGTCGGAAGGGGTCCGAGAACCGACACCCTCAGCAAAGAACATGCTCGTGTCGACACCTGACGCCGCGATGCGCTGGATAACCGATTGCGCGCGTTGTTCGCTAAGGCGCTGGTTTGCAGCGGGGTCACCCGACGCATCCGAGTGCCCCTCAACGCGGATTTGCACACCCCGACAGGATTGCGCAACCTGACCAATCAAACGTGCCTGTTCGATGCCACCGTCTACCTCCGTCACACCACCGCTGGGGAAATACACAACCGCTTGGCTGGTGAGGTTACGCAGATCATCCGCGCAACGCTCCGCGTCTTCGATGGCGGCCTGACCAGATGTAAACAATTTGGCTGCCGAATGTGGTGCGGTCAGCGCGGCTTGGCGATCATCTTGCACGGGGGCAGGTGTTGGAACTGCGACAGGTTCCGCGACGACCGCCACTTCGGGCTCTGCAACCGGTGTGGCAGGTTGCAAGCTGCTAAGATCCGCCGAAGCGCCTGCCTGACGGGCCACGACCTCTTCCTCTACGGTTTTTTCCTTTAACGCTTCCTCTAACGCGGCCTGCAAAGTCGCGATCTGTTCTTCGGCAGCCGAAGACGCAGGTGCAGCTGCAGGCGTCGGCTCAGAAACAACTGTTGCGCTCGCATTGGCCGTGGCGCGTTTCGGAGCCTCGCTCATCTCAGAAGATGTCGTATCCGATTGTGTGAAAAAACCAGACCCCGCAATTGCAATTGCCGCAGCGGGAACCAACCATGGAAGGGTTTTTCTTAAACTCGTAAATGCCATCATATTCCCCAGATACACTAAACCACTTTTGACGGCTTATCCCCCAGATAAGCGGGTCCAATGTGGCAACGACACTTTATTTTGTGCCCTATCATATAAAATGCCTTGATTTTTATGGTCCCGTCAACAGCAAGCAGCCCAAAAAACAGGCAGTTTCTGAACGCAAACATCAAGAAAAGCTCAAAAACGCGCATAGGTGGTACAGAGAACGCCAATAACCCTTTGCTGGGTTGACGCCGATGGATTTACGCATCTTTTGTGCGCCCGCGCACAGGTACCTATCGAATAAGAAAAAGGCCGCCCCCGTAAAGGGCCGGCCTACATTTTCACAACTCAATGGCGAAGAATTTAGGTCTGCTTGTTGACTTGAGTAAATTCCAACTCGACCGGGGTTTCGCGACCAAAAATGGACACAGTCACCTTGAGGCGCTGGTTTTCTTCGTCAACTTCCTCGACCATGCCATCGAAGTCTTCGAAAGGACCATCGTTGACTTTGACGCGCTCGCCAATCTCAAAGTGGATGAGAGTGCGTGGGCTGTCTTCGCCTTCTTGGACGCGGTTCAGGATCTGGTTCACCTCGGCGTCACGCATCGGCATCGGACGACCTTGTGGACCAAGAAATCCAGTGACGCGATTGATGGAATTGATCAGGTGATAACCTTGGTCAGACATTTCCATGTGAACCAGCACATAGCCGGGCATAAAGCGGCGTTCGGTCGTGACCTTCTTGCCCCGGCGCACTTCAATGACCTCTTCGGTCGGCACCAAAACTTCGCCGATTTCGTCCTCAAGACCACTTTCAGCAACTGAAGTGCGGATCGTCTCTGCGATCTTCTTTTCGAAGTTCGAGAGTACGCTGACCGAATACCACCGTTTTGCCATGTTTTTGCGGCCCCTTGCCCGATTAATTAGTCTGTCACCGTGCACATACATCATGCACGCGCCAACCTGAATAAAAATCGGCGCGGGGCTTAGAATCGCCGCGCGCCTTAACTTAGGTCAGGATTGCGGAATACTCCGCAGGTTTTCAAAGTGCAAGTGCTAGGGAAAGTGACGCGTAGCGTTCGCCGAACTTTGCCACAATCAGGTGCTAGCCGAACATCGTCAGAATGAATTCAAGGCCGCCCCGGATCAGAATGTCGACAATCGCAAAGAAAACAGCCGTCAGCGCTGCAAGGATGAAGACCATCACAGTGGTCAGCAGGACCTCGCGGCGTGTGGGCCACACGACCTTTGAGACTTCCGAGCGAACTTGCTGGATAAACTGAAGTGGGTTGGTGGTGGCCATAATGTGTTTTCGCGTCCCTGTCTGCGGATGGGAAGGATGTAGCGAGACGGCGCCCTGATTTCAAGGTCGGATCCGCGCACGCCCCCGACGCACGCCACCACACACCCTGCGCAAGTGCTGCGCGGGGTGTGAAATCAAAGGATTAGCTTTCCTGAGCCATCTGGTTCAACCGTGCGTCCACTGCCGCAGTATGCGCTTCTTCAGCATTCTGCATGGCCTGAAGGTCCGGCATGTAAAGACCGTCCACCATGCCATCTGGGAACACATCAAGGATCGAATCCCAACGGCACGCAAACCCGTCAAGGCTAACGCGCAGCCGTTCGGCGCGGGCAGGGTCGCGCGCCTCTACACGGTTGAGCCACCCAACGGCCATCCTCCATATGCGCTGCGATCCAAGCATCAGAAATGATGCGACCAAAAGCGCGACAACCAGAACGCCGGTGATGACGAACCAATGCGGTCGTAAGGCAACCAACAGCGCCATACTAAGCAAAGCAACAAGACGCGTTGAAGGTTTGAAGCTGCGGACTTTGGAAATCATCCGCGCGAAGAAACCAACCACTGCAGCGCCGAGTTTCGGCATCTGGAACCGTTGTTTTTCCACGACGTCGACCTGGGGGTGCAGTTCAGGCAGATCACTTGCCCGTCGCTGAGGATGCGTTTCAGAGTTACGTTCAACGAAAGCACGCAGTTTTGAACCATCGGTATTGTCATTCGTTATGCAGTCATCGGATGCGGTTTTGCGCTCGGCTTTGCGTTCTGCACGGGTCGTGCTTCGGCTTGGCGTCGGCTCTGCGGTTTCGGTCAAAACAGAACGGATGACCGACATTGTCTCTTCTTCGCTAGGGTTGTGCGTTTGGCCGGGAATAGGTTCATATTTCATCAATAACATCCTCAATTTTAACTTTCGCAGCCGATGCCGTCGGCCCCATGATCCTGACTACACGAACCCCGCTGCGACGAGCGGTTGAGGCGAATTAAAGGCCGAACTTTGTGGGATGGATGGCAAGAGAGTGGCGAAATTGTGGCACTGTGTCAGAGTGTGAAACAATACAAAAGGTGTGACTGATATTGTTCGCAATCCAGAATGCTGTGTGACAATGGCATGGCGAAAGCCAGCAAAATCAGGGCACGAAAACAAAGCACGGTCACCCCATGGGAAACGCGATTCGCACGATTTTGCATTGAAGAAGAAATGGCAGGGGCACCAGGGTTCGAACCCGGGACCTACGGTTTTGGAGACCGTCGCTCTACCAGCTGAGCTATACCCCTAAGACTGCGAGGTGATTACGCGGGGACGTAAGACAATGCAAGGCCGGAAATAGGCGAATTACGTGCTTAGGCGGCCTTGGCGGAACATATATCGAAGGCCACACATCCCGCGGGCAACGAAGAGCAATGACATCCTGCAACGCGACGGCGCATGCCACGTCCATTTCCTAACCAAGTGGGGGTGTTTTCCGGTCTTGTCTGCTTTGGTCGCCCCAAAAACGGGAGGTTAATTGGGAAGGAAAAGCTGCGTCATTGTAGCACCGTTTTTAGAAACCACTTTTCGCCTGTCGTATTGGATATCGACCTGCGTTTTATAGCGCGTAAGGCGGATCATGATCCGCCTTACCAATCACACAAAGGTGCGACTTACTCAGTGATGTTGGAGACCACGCCGGCGCCAACTGTGCGGCCACCTTCGCGGATCGC
>NZ_JBDVGB010000066.1:0-114764 GCF_039940735.1 Tateyamaria sp. | reverse complement strand
AAAACCGTCATGCGCGACGGGAAACGTACCCAAGTGCAAGTGGCCAAGGTCCGCTGGAACCGTGCGCGCGGCAAGGTGGCGCGTTTCTTTGACGATGTGCTGGTATTGGCCTCAACCTCGTTGCCCAAGCGTTTTACCGACGCGTTGGAACCATGGGACCTAAGCGCTTTACAACCCTATGCCCCTGAATTTCTGGCCGGTTTCCGAGCGGAGGGATATTCTGTCGATCTTGAGACCGGTTTTGTCGAGGCCCGCGCCCACATGGACCGCGTGATCGCCCGCGATGTTCGGTTTGACATTGGCGGCGATCGTCAGCGCATTCACTCAGTCGACACAAAAATGGGCGCAGTGACCTTCAAACATGTGCTGCTGCCCGTCTGGCTTGCCGCTTACAAATACAGGGGCGAAACCTACCGTTTTGTGGTCAACGGACGCACCGGCCGCGTGCAGGGTGAACGCCCCTATTCCAAGGGTAAAATCGCCTTGGCTGTGTTGGCTGGTTTGCTAATCGCCGGGGCCATTGGCTTTGTACTGGCGATGCAACAATGACGGCCTATGACGCGGTATTAGACAGTTTAACCGGGCGCTTTTCCTGCCGCGCGTTTTTGCCGTCAGCCGTGCCCAAGGACACAATCGATCAGATCTTGCGTGCCGCGCGCCACGTGCCAAGTTGGTGCAACGCGCAGCCTTGGCAGGTCATCGTGACAACAGGTGCGGCGACAGATCGCTTTCGTGACGCTCTTTACAAAAGTGCCAGCGCGACGACGCCCACACCCGACTTGCCGTGGCCCGAAAGCTATCCGGGCGTTTATGGCCAGCGCCGCCGCGCGTGCGGGTTTCAGCTTTATGACGCCGTGGGTATCACCAAAGGGGACCGTCCCGCGACCACTGCGCAGATGATGGAAAACTATCGCCTGTTCGGTGCACCACATGTGGCGATCATCACGTCACCCCGCGTTCTTGGGGCCTACGGCGCGATGGACACGGGCGGTTTCGTGACCGCCTTTTGTTTGGCCGCACAATCGCTTGGCATTGCCACCATCCCGCAAGCCGCCGTCGCAGCCCAAGCCCCATTTGTGCGCGATCATTTCGACATCCCCGAAGATCGCATGGTCTTGTGCGCCATTTCATTCGGATACGCAGACCCCGATCACCCTGCCAACACTTTCCGTACCGACCGGGCCGAAGTGGATGACATCACCGACTGGCGTGACGCATGAGGGCTTTGTTGCAACGTGTCAGCCACGCTCAAGTCGCTGTGGACGGGGCCGTTGTTGGTCAATGCGGTGCAGGCTTGCTGATCCTCGTGTGCGCAATGCCCGACGATGATTTTGACACGGTGCGTGCGCTGGCTGCAAAAGTTTCCAAACTCCGGTTGTTTAAGGATGACGCGGGCAAGATGAACCTATCGATCTTGCAAACCGAAGGCAGTGCATTGGTCGTGAGCCAGTTCACGCTCGCGGCAGACACTTCGCGCGGCAATCGTCCGGGTTTTTCAGGGGCGGCCAAACCGGATGAGGCTGAAACGCTTTATCTGCAATTCGCCCACGCTTTACGCGGTCTTGGGATTGCAACAGAAACGGGTCAATTTGGCGCGGATATGGATGTATCGCTTTGCAATGACGGACCGGTGACAATCTGGTTGGATACGGACGCAGGATGAGCCGCAAAGATCGACATAACGGCCCCCTCCCGACGATCACTGCAGTTACGCCAATGACCGTTTCCTATGTGAACGTCCCTACCCGGCAGAGCTAAGCGCAGTCCTTGACGGGCGTTGGCAAGCCTTTCCTGTAGGGGGATGATACCGCTCAGACCAAACGGGCTCCTGATAAATGATTGTACGATATGTATCGTATTTTGGACTTACAGGCATTCAGGTGCCAAATTCCCTGCGCAATAGTCGATGGACATAATGTTCAAAGGGAGAATTTCATGTCCTATCTTACAATCAACCGCCGCGCCGCCTTGATGGGGGGTGCCCTTGCTGTCGCCGCTCCGGCGATTCTGTCCTCTGCAAACCCAGCCGCCGCAGCGGGTGCTTCAGACCTGCCAATGCGCGCGGTTCAACAATTCTCGTTGGGCGATATGCGCCTGACTGTCATCGACGACATGTTGTTCACGGTCCCAACCGCAATCTTTGGCGCCAACCAACCTGAAGGAAGCGTTGATACACTGTTTGCGAAATACGGCCTGCCGCAAGAGTTCGCGAATATGCAAGGTCAGGTCCTGCTCGTTGAAACGGGCGACGCAAAAGTCCTGATCGACACGGGCCAAGGTGACGTGACTTTGCCTGACGCAGACGTCGACAATGGTCGTTTATTTGCCGGTCTCAAGGCAGTAGGCGTGTCGCCTGACGACATCACACACGTGTTCCTAACGCATGGCCACTTTGACCACATCGGTGGTGTATCCCAGAACGGTGTCGCCTGTTTCCCGAACGCGTCTCATTACATGAACGCGGCAGAACTTGAGTTCTGGACAGCAGCGCCGACGGCAGAGGCGAACTTTGGCAACCTGATGCTGAGCATCGCCAACGATAAGCTCAACCCAATCAAGGATAAGATCAAGACCGTCGCAGACGGTGACGAGATTGTCCCAGGCATCAAAGTTCTTGATGCGCCGGGCCATACGTTGGGCCACATGGCCGTTCAACTGACCAGTGGCGAAGAATCCCTGCTGCACCTGATCGATACGTCGGTGCACTATATTGTCGGGACCAACGAACCTGAATGGGCCTTGGGCATTGAACATGACCCGGCACAAGCCGTGGAAACACGCCGCAAACTGTTCACAATGGCTGCAGAACAAAATCTGCTGGTCGCGGGCTACCACTTCCCGTTCCCAGGCATCGGACGGATGTCCGTCAACGGTGATGGCTTCTTGTACACACCGGTTTCTGTGTCCTAAGCTACCTCACAATCCCCGGCGGATAACTCCACACCGCCGGGGCTTTCTAACCCAATGACCTGACGGAGAAAATCTTGGATCCGCTAAGCGATGTTCTGGAACTTATCGGCTTCAAAAGCTCGATCTACTTTCAAAAGAACTTTTGCGGTCATTGGAAAATGTCCATCGCAGATACCGGTTTTGCCCAATTTCATTTCATCGTGCGGGGCAATGCCTTTGTCGAATTTGATGGCCGTACTGAACAACTCTGCGTCGGGGACTTGGTTTTGTTCCCCAAAGGGGCAACGCACGCCATAAGCGACCACCCCAATACGCCCGCCATGCGTGGGCAGGACGTCATTGTCGCTATGGAAAGCGGGAAAGAACCCTTTCTTGACGGCGAGGTAACCACACGCATGATCTGTGGTCACTTCGAATATGACCTCACACACCGACACCCGTTTATGCGCGATCTTCCGTCTTGTATCCTGCTGCGTTCCAATGACCTTGAAATCGGATCTTTGATGTCCGCCCTTTTGCCGTTGATTGTGAACGAAACGCATTCCACCCCGCTTGGCGGGCGGATCGTCGCAAAGCATCTATCTCAAGCGCTTTTTGCTTCAATCTTGCGGGTTCATTTCGAGCAAGACGTGACAAAGATCGGTTTCTACGCGGGGTTACGCAACGACCGCATTATTCTTGCTATTGCCGCGATCCATGAAGCGGACGGTTGGCGACATTCACTATCCAACTTAGCCGCAATCGCTGGAATGTCGCGATCTTCTTTTGCCAATAAATTCAAACAGCATGTTGGCCAAACAGCCGGTGAATATGCCTTGACCTGGAGATTGCTTAAAGCTCGGCAAGCGCTTCAAGACGGCAGAAAAACAATCGATCAAGTCGCGCATGATCATGGGTATTCATCAGCAAGTGCCTTTTCACGCGCCTTTCGCGATGCCTTGGGAATGAGCCCCAGCCATGCGCGAAAGAGCGATAAGGTCCAAGCGCAAAAAACTTAGACGACCTTCGTTTTTCACGCAGCGTTCGGAATTATTAATCTCATGGCGGCCGCTTCTCCGCGATGCAGAAAGGCACTGACTTTGAGCCGAAAGCTGGAATTGCCCTACGGCTCGCGGAACGCCTCGCGCGATTTATAGAGCGGCTTCATCAAGTACTGCAAAACCGTCTTTGAACCTGTGTGCAATTCTACTTCGGCCTGCATACCGGGGCGTATGGCGATGCTGCGTTGGCGATCACTTAAGTTGGCAACATCCACACGCAGGGTCACTTTGTAATGCGGATCGCCGTCTTGCTTGCGCTCGTCTTTGAAGGTGTCGGCCGAGATCAATTTGACCTCGCCCTTAAGCGATCCAAAGATCGTATAGTCATAGGCGCTCAGCTTGATTGTCGCGTCTTGGCCGGGGCGCACGCCTGCGATGTCTTTGGGCGACACGCGGGCTTCGACGAACAGTTCTTCGTCCAGCGGGATAATTTGCAAAATCTCTTCGCCGGGGCGCACAACGCCGCCGATGGTGGTCACGGACAGATTGTTAACGATGCCGCGCATGGGGCTGACCAGCACGGTGCGGGTCAACTGATCTTGGGCCGCTTTATAGTTCTGGCGTAGCGTGTTGAGTTCTTTGAGCGTGTCAGAATAGGCCTGCGCGCGTTCCAATTCGGTCTGCGTCATGATCTCGTCCAACAAAATCCGCGCATCGGCATGCGCCTTGCGGGCACGGGTGACTTCGATCAGGGCGACGATGTTGCGTTCTAGCAAATCTTCGAGCAAGGCGCGTTCTTTGGCCGCTTCATCCAGTACCCGTTGCGCACCTTCGCGGCGGCTTAAAAAGTCTGTTTGGCGCGCGTTCAGTAAAGCACGTTCACTGTCGATCAAGCCTTTCATACGGCCCTCAAGCGACGCCGGAACCGAGAAATCGAACTGTCCGGCCAATTCAGCCTCAAGGCGCAGCTGGCGCACAGCAAGGGCCGTGATTTGGCTGTTAAGGTCGTCCGCTTGGCTTTGAAACTGCGTGCTTTGCAAACGTGCCAGCACGTCGCCCTCATTCACTGTATCGCCTTCGGCAACGGCCAGTTCGGCTAGAATGCCGCCTTCGAGGTTTTGAATGATTTGCGGACGCGAAGACGAAATCATCTCGCCTTGGCCGCGCACGATTTCGTCGACCCACGCAAAGGCCGCCCACAAGATAAAGACCAGAACCGCGCCGCCGCACAACCAGATCACCCATGACGGGCCTCGCAAGTCCGCTTCGAGTTGGGCACTGAGGTTTGTGTTTGCAACAGTCATGCGATTTTACCCCGTACCTGCACTGGCGCGCCGTTGTTGCCTAGATGGGCAAGAACCTGATCCTGCGGTCCGTCCATGGTCATGCGACCACCGTTCAACACAAGTGTGCGGTTGGTCAGTGACAGGATCGGCACACGGTGCGTTGCGATGATGGCGGTGCGCCCTTCCATCCACTTTTCAAGGCGACTGACAAGCGTGCGTTCTAGGTTTTGATCCAGCGCGGCTGTCGGCTCATCCAGCAGGCACACCGCAGGGTCTTGCAACCAAAGGCGCGCCCAACCGATGGATTGGCGTTGCCCAATTGACAGGCCCTGCCCGCCATCAAGGATTTCAAGATCGAGCCCTTTGTGGTGCTCTTTGACGAATTTCCCAAGGCCTGCGAAATCCAAAGCCTCCATCAAACGATTGTCGTCGCGTTCCAGCATTGTCAGGTTCAGGTTGTCGCGCAAAGTGCCCGTGAACAGGCGCACGTCTTGGCCCAGATATCCCACCAAACGGCGCAGGTCGCGCGGTTCGATTTGGCTCATGTCGGTGCCATCGATCAGAATGCGGCCCTTGGTCGGGGCATAAACCCCCGACAAAAGTTTCAGAAGCGATGACTTGCCCGCCCCGTTCGACCCCAACACTGCGATGCGTTGACCGGGCAAGATAGCGAGGCCCGGAATATCGACTGTGGGTGCGCCGTCTTCTTCGTATTGGAATTGCACCTCGCGCAGTTCGAAATTGCCGCGCAGGCTGTCGCGACGCAGATAGGTGCGGTCAGACATCACGTCTTGGGGGGCTTCGGCGATGGCATCCAACCCATCAAGGGCGGCCTTTACGTTGCCCCAACGCGCCATGGTGCCCGCCAGCTGTGTCAAAGGTGCAAGGGTGCGCGAGGTCAAAATGCCCACCGCAATGATCGACCCAACGGTGAATTGCCCGGCAAAAACCAGATAGGTGCCTGCAACCACAGCCGCCAAGTATGTCATCTGTTGCATACCCTGCGACCAGAATGTCAGAACCGATGCCAGACGACGTTGATCCGAAGATTTCATCGCGCTAAGTGTGGTCAGTTCATGCCACAGGCGCATCACGCGTTCTTCGGCGCGTTGGGTTTTGACCGTGTCGCGTTCAAAGATCGCTTCGTGCAGAAGCCGCGAAGATTTGGCGGACGCACCTTGAGTTTCCTGCGTCAGTTGCAACATGCGCTTTTGCATCAAGAATCCCGGCACAACCATCAAGATGCCGCCAAGGATCAAGACCCAAACCACCGGGCCAGCAATTGATGCCACCAGCAGCAGGAAGACAAAGATAAACGGAATGTCAGCAATGGTGCCAATGGTCGACGCTGTGAAAAATTCGCGCACAGACCCAAATTCGCGCATCGCCGAGAACGTCATAGACGGCGATTGGCCACGCAGATCACTGCGCATGCCCATGACGCGCTGCATCAACACTGACAACACACTCAGTTCAATCTGACGCCCCGCGCCGTCCATCAAACGGGCGCGGGCAACCTTCAAAAAGGCTTCCATCAACAGCGCAAGGCATGCGCCGATGGCCAGCACCCAAAGCGTCGCCTCGGATTGGTGCGGGATCACACGGTCATAGACCTGCAAGGAAAACAGCGCCACGGCCACCGCCAATAGGTTCGCCACAAACGAACCCAGCGCGATTTCGGCCAAAGCCTTGCGGAAGCGGTGGAATTCGCCCCAGAACCAGTGATTTTTGACGCTGGCCATCTTGTGCGTTTCGGCGACACGGGCCAATGGCGCTTCGGCGCGCACAATCAATCCAGCATAAAACGGCGAAAATTCGGACGTTGGCACATGGGCGCGATTATCTGTGCAGGTCTTGTCGTAAATGATCAGATCACCGCGCGTTTGCCCCAACACCAGCACCACTTGACCACTGGTCATGTAGGCAAGTGCAGGCCACAAATCCGGTTTCAAACGTGGCGCAGAGACGACTTGCGCCACCAAACCAGCGGTTTCCAAGCTTTTGGCAATGGCGCCCGCCTCGACTTTGTCCGTCGCCCCTTTGGAGCTAAGACCACGCAAGGATTCGTGCAAATCGTTGGCAGAGGCATTGAGGCCAAGGATGCCCGCATAAGCGACCGAAAGGTCTGCGCGCGCGCGCAGACGGTCGTCAAAGTGATTGGCATTGTCAGCAGGCGGCGACACAGCACCGGTGCCGGTTCCCGCGCTAATTTTGGCGCGGTTGCCATTCGTGATGGTCATCGTGAAGGGGCGCTTCTGGGTCAAATCTGATCTCCATCCGCCAGCACACCTTGGACGCGTGCCAGTTCAATTTGCAGACGCAACGCGTCATATTTTAATGTGATTTCCGCGTTTTGGCGGGCGGCGAAGGTTTCGTAGACCCCCACCACGTCCATGACAGGGCGGCGCCCGGCCTCGTATTGTTCGCGAAACAGATCTAGGTTGGTTTTCGCCTGCGCTGTCAATCCGCGGGCTTCTTGTGCCTGACGGTTTGTCGATGCAACACGCCCTTCAAGGCTGCGCAACGTGCGGTTTGAATCCTCGTTGGCCTGTGCAACCACGCGGCCTGCGGCCTCTTTAGCAGCCTCGATCGATTTCAGGCGCGCACTGGTGCCGAAACCGATATTAGCCCCACCCGCAGTGATCCCTGCGCCACCATTTTCACCAATGGATGCTTGCGCGCCAATGCCCGGCAATTGGTTTGCGCGATCAATCGAGGATTGCGCAATGGTGCGTTCTTTTTCCGCATTGGCCCGCGTGACGACCAAGGGCTGTGCCTCAGAGGCGCTGATATTCAAGGTTTGATGCCCGCGTACATCGTTCTGCGGCGCAATGGACATGGCGTTGAGTTCGGCCAACGCGGTGGCTGCAGTTTCTTCGCTTGCCGCAATTGAGGCACGAATTTCAGCCGTTTGTTGGCGGATCACGTTCAAGTCGGACATGTCAGACACACCTCCCCGAACGCGTTCGTTCATGATGTATTCGAAATGCTCCATCTCGCGTTGGGTGACGCGGTGCAGTTGCGCCGTTTCGCGCCCTTCGGCGGCGTTCAGATACAGCCCAAGACCCGTGGCAACGCGTTCGTTGGTGTCTTCGGCCAGTGCAACGGCGGCGACTTCGACGTCGGCCTTGGCAAAGGCGCGTTCGCCCTTTTTGCGACCATTGTCGAAAATGACCTGTTCCACCACGATCTGGCTGATGATGTCGCCAAGCGAATTCAACGACACGCTGGGCCCAATCGTCGGCAACCAGTTCTTGGATGCCGCTTCGGCCCGCAAACGTGCGGCACGCAATTCGGTTTCTGCGGCGCGCGCATTGGCGGCCAGCACGGATGTGGTCACCTGTTCATAAGCGCTGCCTGACGGCAGTACGGATTTACGGGCCAGCAGACCCTGAATGACCGAGCTTTCGCTGTTCAGCGTTTCATCGTTATTGGTCGGAGTTTGCAGCAATGCCGCGCTCGATTGGGGCGTCGACACTTGCGCATCTGCCCCTGAATTCAAACGCGATACGAATGGTAGATCACCCGCGCTCCCCATACATCCCGCCTGTAGCGAGACCGCGACAAACATCGCCGCTCTCTTGTTAACACCTTGCCCCATGGTACGTCCCGTTTCGGGTTATTATCGTTGTGAGGAAGGGCGCGGTTACGGATCTCCGACCCGCG
The DNA here is from genome assembly GCF_039940735.1 of Tateyamaria sp. Lineage (GTDB taxonomy): Bacteria > Pseudomonadota > Alphaproteobacteria > Rhodobacterales > Rhodobacteraceae > Tateyamaria. The sequence goes on along the minus strand of NZ_JBDVGB010000066.1, from coordinate 105,922 downwards.
CCTCTTATCATTCTGGAAGTCTCGATAGGTTTGTTATTTTTGTTCCCAGTGAAATTTTACTTACAGTTTTCGTGACTTAGGCGATGGCTGTGTTCACCGTGATATCGTCATCCAGGATTACCGTGCCTTCGGAACCCAAGGAATAGACATCAAAGTTCTGACCGCCGACGTTGGTAGAACCTGTGAGAGTTGCCCCTGCAATGGTCACCGTATCGTCCGAACCACCATGGATGGTCAGTGCATCTGTCGAGTCTGACAGATTGACCAATGCGGCTTCGGTGATCGTCAGGCTTGCCTCTTCTGCGAATTGCAGATCGACAGCTTCGATCTGATAATTGCCCAGAAGTGGGTTGGACAATTCGACCACTGTTCCTGCGCTTTCGTCATCCAAGACAACAAAGGTGCCGCTGGTGTTGCCTGCATCATCCGAAGATGTGACCACAAGGTTCGATCCATCCGGCACGTTGCTGGCGAATTCAAACTGCGTTTCAGGACGGAACTGGCTGTCGCTTTGACCGCCCTGCACTTCTGTGATCGATCCGTTTGGCGCAACTTCGGCAACGACAAGCTCGCCATCGCTGAGTTCAGTTGTGATGCCGCGGATACCGTCACCGTCACGTGTCAGGCTGGCGATCACGGGGCCGTCTGGGGCCTCGGTATCGATGCTCAGCGTGTCGCTGATCATGTCGGTGTTTCCAACAGAATCCGTCGCCATCACTGTGATGTCAGCATCATATGTGCCCGGTGCAATCGCAGATGGTGGGATTTCCAAAGACCAGTTGCCGTTTGCATCCACAACCGCTGCCAAAACAGTGCCGTTGAAGTCGACCATAACAGTCGATCCCGCCTCGACCTGACCACCAAGCGAGATGCCTTCGCGGGCTTCGGCGCCGCTGATGACATCGTCTTCGGTTACAGTGTCCTGAATATCCAGCTGGTTAACCAATGTGTCCACGCGCACGGTGTCGGTCACAGTCGCGACGTTGCCCGCCGCATCTGTTGCCGTCACAGAGACGTCTGTCACATATTCGCCGGTCGGAATTTGCGATGCCGTGAACGGTGCCTGCCAGTTCCCATTGGCATCAACAATCGCCGTGGCTGTTGCATCACCAAGCGTCACAACCACAGTCGAACCGACTTCGGTTGTGCCTGTCAGCACCACACCGTCAGCGCGTTCTGCTTCGGAGATGACATTGTCACCCTCGATCACGTCTGCTGCAAGCGACAGGTTGTCCACTTGCGTGTCGACATCGACAGTCGCGTTGGCTGTGGCAGTGTTGCCCGCAGCATCCGTCGTGGTTGCCGAAATCTGCGCCTCGTAGGTGCCGGGGGTGATTTCATTCGCCGAATAGAACGACTGCCAAACGCCCGCGCTGTTGGCGATAGTTTGATGGGTCACGCCGTCCAGCGTCACGCTGACAAGCGCACCAGGATCGGCGTTACCGGTCAGGATCACACCATCGCTGGCTTCGACTTCGTTGATCAAGTCGTCGCCTTCGATCGGACCATTGATGGTCAGAATTCCGGCTTCGGTATCAACAGTGATCGCTTGCGTTGTGCTGCGCACGTTGCCTGCCGCATCTGTCGCTGTGGCGGTCAGGTCTGAAGTGTATTCACCAGCTGCAATCGCATCGCTTGAGAAGTTGGCCGTCCAGCTGCCGTCGGCTGCGACAACAGCCGAAACAGTGGCCCCGCCCAGTGTAAGCACAAGGGTTGAACCCGGCTCCGTCACACCTGTGACAGACAGGCCTGCGGTGGCTTCAACAGCGTTGATCACGCCATCTGTTCCGCCTGCTTGCGATGTGATGCTTAGAACGTCGACTTGCGTATCAACAAGCACAGTGTCGCTTGTTGTTGCAGTGTTGCCCGCGGCATCTGTCGACGTCGCAGTAATCTCTGCCTCATAGGTGCCGGGCGCAATGTCAGCCGCACTAAAGGAAGCCTGCCAAACACCGGCACTGTTGGTCACAGTCTGCGTTGTCACGCCGCCCAAAGTAACGCTAACCAGCGCACCGGGATCGGAGTTACCCGTCAGAACCACACCATCGCTGGCTTCAACGCCGTTGATGACATCGTCGCCCTCAACTGGGCCATTGATGGTCAGCAGGTTGGCTTCGGTGTCGACATTGACCGTTTGCGTGGCATCCAGTGTGTTGCCCGCAGCATCCGTTGCCGTAGCTGTCAATTCAGTGGTGTAGGTGCCCGGCGCGATAGCGTCGCTTGCAAAGTTGGCAGTCCATGAACCGTCAGCTGCAACAACAGCCGTAACTGTCGTGCCTCCCAGAGTAACCACAAGGGTTGAACCCGGCTCTGTGACACCTGTCACAACCAGACCCGAGGTCGCCTCAACAGCGTTGATCACGCCATCTGCCCCACCCGAAGAGGATGTGATGCTGAGCGCATTGACCAGCGTGTCCACGTTGACGGACCCGTTTGCAGTCGCTGTGTTGCCCGCCGCATCAGTCGCAACGGCAGTGATGGCCACGTCTGTTTCACCGGTCGGCAATTCAGAAGCGAGGTAATCCACAGTCCAACTTCCGTCTGCGGAAACTGTTGCCGAGCGCGTGATGCCGTTGAAGGTCACTTCGACCGAAGATCCGGCCTGCGCCGTACCTGTCAATGTCACACCATCTGCGGCCTCGGCAGCGTTAATGATGCCGTCACCTTCGATGTTGGAGTCAATCGTCAGATCAGCAATCGTGTCGACAACCAGACCATCGGTGATGGTTGTGGTGTTACCGAACGCGTCGCTTGCGACAATTGTCACATCTGTTGTGTATTCGCCGTCCACAAGCGTGCCCGCCTGCCATGTGGCGGACCATGTGCCATCTTCGGCTACAGTGACGGTGCGCGTGATGTCTTGAATGGTGATCTCAAGGGTTGCGCCTGCTTCACTGGTCCCTGTCAGCGTTACACCACTTGATAACTCAGCGCCGTTCACAATGTGACCGACGCTTTCAACGCCTGACGTAATCTCTACGTCGGGGCCGATTGTATCGATAACAAAGGTAGGTCCTTCGATGACGGTTTCGGTGCCATCTTCGTGTGTAAAGGTCACTTCCGTAACAACCGTGCCGTCGTCAGGCAGGTTTGTTTCATCATAGGTGACGGTCCACGTGCCATCTTCTCCGATGACCGCAGTTTCAATGACACCACCGGCGTCAACTTCGACAGTATCGCCCGGTTCACCGGTGCCAGACACTTCAAATGTATGCGTGGTCGTGTCGTCGCCACCAATATCTGTCGTCGTACCGACTTCATTTACCGTTGGCACCGCAGCAGGTGTTCCTTCACCGTCGCCATCGTCACCGTCGCCGCCGCCAGCCAAAAGCGCGGCACCACCTACAGCTGCCGCGGCAGCAGCGCCACCGCCGCCAAGCAGGCCAAGCCCGCCCAACGCACCGGCTGCAAGGCTTGTCACTTCGTCGTCGCCCGCAAGTACGGCGCCCGCATCTGCGAAATCCGTGCCACCAAGATAGATAAGATCGTCTGACGGGCTCCACTTGCCCCACTGTTCGGTCGGGCCGAACTGAGCGTAAAGTTCGCCGTCTGTTGTCTCAACAAACGCGACTTCGTTCAGGTAACCATCCGCCGAAATAAACAAGCGGTTTGTTGGACCCACATCATTGAAATAATTTTCAAGCGTGATCGTGCGGCCATCGACAAGAGTAATGACAAGGTCATCCCCAACACGGCTTTGGCCAGCCATGTCGATCTGCCGAAGGTTAAAGGAAACTTCTTGGCCGCTGCCAAGAGATACTGCTGTATCCCCTTCGCCCGGAACCACACCACGCTGCAAAGCGCCCGCACCATCGCGGACGACGAAATCAATCGCCTTCATAACACCACCACTCTCGCCTCTGGCCGCATTGTTGCGGTCCAATTTGTTACTACGCCGCCGACATTGTTTGCCGTGCTGACCAATATTTATGTATGCGGGTATAGTTCAAAAGCGAATCAAGGGCTAGAGTCTTTTTTCGCCCCAATCACAATTTGAAGCAGCGCAAGCCATATATTGTGCCTATTTGGACTCAATTTGACGATTTTCCACAAGGATGTGTGTATGAATACCGCTCTAGACATAAAAGAACTGTGGCATTCGGGTGTTGAGGCCGTGCGCGGCGATGTGGCGGTGGCCCATGCGATTGCTCAAGGTTTTGTTGCTCGACCTGATCATATCATCGCCATTGGCAAGGCCGCAGGCGCCATGGCGCGCGCGGCGTGTTCGGCGTTTCCAGACGCATCTTGTCTTGTGGTGACGAAATACGGGCATGCAAATGAGGCCCCCGCCACATCCCACGTGATCGAGGCCGCTCACCCCGTTCCGGATGACGCGTCTTTGAAAGCGGGGCGCGCATTGCAGGCCGCAGTTTCGTCATTTTTACAGGGCACCCATTTGCTGATGCTTGTGTCTGGTGGTGCCTCGGCCCTCGCCGAAGTGCCGCGCGACGGCATGACCTTGTCGGACCTGAAAGACAGCACCAACACGTTACTGGCGACAGGTGCGCCTATTGGCGAAATGAACACCCTCCGCACAGCCAATTCGCAAATCAAAGGGGGGAAATTGCTTGCCGGGTTCAAAGGCGCGCAAGTGACCACCCTTGCCCTGTCGGATGTAGAAGGCGACGCACTTGCAACCATCGGATCAGGGATAGGAGACGCGCCAGAAAAGCCTGTCTTCGATTTCCACCCTCATATCGTGGCATCCAACACGATTGCACGGGACGCTGTCGCCGCGGCCAGCCCCGTGCCTGTCACAATGAACGCCGAAACACTGTACGGTGACATCAATGATTTGATCCCACGCATTGCTGGTGAACTGGCGGCCGCGCCGTCTGGTCTGTTTGTCTTGGGCGGGGAACCCGTTGTCGTTCTGCCAGAACACCCCGGCAAGGGGGGGCGCAACATGGCGCTGGCCCTTGGGCTGGCCCGCGAAATCGCGGGCACAACAGGCCTGCGCATTCTGGTAGCGGGCACTGACGGCACCGATGGTCCGACGGATGCGGCGGGTGCATTGGTTGACGGCCAAACATGGAAAGAAAGCGCGGCCGACGCTTTAGAACGTGCAGATGCATACACGTGGCTTGATGCACATGGCGCGTTGATCAAAAGCGGGCCGACAGGCACCAACGTCGCTGATCTATTGATTGCCATGAAAGATTAGGGCGCGGCTTGACAGTGCGGGCACGTATCGCAACCGTGCCCGCATGAAAAACAACCTACGCGACATCGAAGAAATTCCCGACCTTGGCATCACCATGTCCGATGGCACACGCCTGTCCGCCCGTATGTGGCGGCCCAAAGATGCAGGCGACGACCCGGTCCCGATGATCCTTGAACACCTGCCCTATCGCAAACGCGACGGCACTTGCGCACGCGATGCGCTGACGCATGTGTATTTCGCCCAACGCGGCTATGCCTGTTTGCGCGTTGATATGCGCGGCAATGGCGACAGCCATGGGCTGATGGAAGACGAATACACCCAACAAGAGCTTGATGACGCGGTTGAGGTCATCAATTGGGCCGCCGCCCAAAATTGGTGCAATGGGTCTGTCGGCATGATGGGCATCAGCTGGGGTGGGTTTAATGCGCTTCAGGTGGCCGCAATGACCCCCGAACCGCTCAAGGCGATTGTGACGCTGTGTTCCACCGTCGATCGCTATGCCGATGACATCCATTACAAAGGCGGCTGCCTGCTGAACGAAAACCTTGGCTGGGGCGCGACCATGTGGAGCTATTCTTCGCGCGCGCCCGACCCTGCCCTGCGCCCCGATTGGCGCGAGATGTGGCTAGAGCGGTTGGAAAACGAACCCTTTTTGCCGTCCGTCTGGCTGCGCCACCAAGGACGGGATGAGTATTGGAAACACGGGTCGGTGTGCGAAAGCTATGACACGATCAAAGCGCGTGTGTTGGCCGTGGGGGGATGGGGTGATTCCTATAAAAACACGGTGCCACAAATCGTTGATAACATCCCCGGCGCCAAAGGAATCCTTGGACCTTGGGTGCATAAATACCCACATTTTGCAGTACCCGAGCCGCGAATCGGCTTTCTGCAAGAGGCGTTGCGCTGGTGGGATAAGTGGCTGAAAGGCGTCGATACCGGCGTAGAAAAAGACCCCGATTTACGGACCTATCTGATGGATGGTGTGCGCCCGGCAACTTGGTACACCGAACGAAATGGGCGTTGGCTTGCGAACGCTGTAAGCGAGGCGCAAACATGGCACCTGAACCAAGACGGGTTGGGGGCGTCTTCACAGACTTTTGAACGCCTTGTTGCCTCGCCTCAAGACACCGGCGCGGATGCGGGTGAATATTGCGCGATTTGGCTGGGTCCGGAACTGCCGGGCGATCAACGCCGTGATGATGCATTCAGCGCAACCTTTGACAGTGCAGCCTTGCCCGCTGATTTGGCGATCACTGATGCGCCAGAAATCAATCTGACCCTCGCCGCCGACCAACCCATCGCGCATGTGGCGGTCCGGCTGAACCACATCCATCCGGACGGCGCGGCGACGCGTATCACATATGGCGTGTTGAACATCGCGCGTCATTTGGGGCGCCCTTTGGTGCCCGGCCAACAAGAGAACATTCGCCTATCGCTTGATCATATCGCCTATAAAGTGCCCGCTGGGCACCGCATTCGCGTGTCGATTTCACCGACCTATTGGCCTCTGATCTGGCCTGCCCCAAATGCCGTCGCGTTAACGTTGTTCGCCGGTTCACTCAGCCTGCAAACCCTGAAAAACGCTGACACTTGGACGTTCCCGCCACCTGATGCCGCTGCTCCTTGGCAAACCGAAGAACTGCGCCCCGAAGCCCACAGTCGTCAGCACATCACCGACATGACCACAGGCATCACGTCACTGCTGATCAAAGACGATTTTGGCAAGGTGCGTGACCTTGAACATGGACTTATCAATGGGTCCATCGCGCGCGAGGCTTGGGAAATTCACCCCGATGATCCGCTGTCAGCGCGCGGCACATGCCATTGGACCGACGAGCTAGAACGCGACGGGATTGCCCTGCGCACCGAAACCACCTGCGAGATGTGGTCGGATGCCGAGCACTTCCATCTACACGCCGAAGTGCAGGCATTTGAGAACGGAAAATGCATTTATCAACGCGAAGTCGAGGACAAGATTTCCCGCGATCTTTTGTAGCCCCCTGCACGCCACGTCCCTGACTTCAAGAGTCATTAACGCTTGCGACACGGCTTCAAATGCTTACCCTCTGGCACACATTCAAAACAATCCGCGCCAAAGACGCGGTCACAACAACCGGGAGATATTATGTCAGACCAACTCAAAGATCTGTCCGCACGCGTTGCCGCAGGTTCAATGACGCGCCGCGAATTCATGAGCAAAGCCGCCGCACTGGGCGTAAGCGCCGCCGTGGCTTCGACCATTCTGGCTGGCGACGCCAAAGCTGCGACACCTGTCGCTGGTGGTTCGTTCAAAATGGGCATCCAAGGTGGTGAATCCACCAACAGCCAAGACCCCGCAACATGGGCTTCTGATGTACCGCTTCAGGGCGGTTTCCTTTGGGGTGAGCCACTGGTTGAATTGAACTCAGACGGCAGCCTTAAGGGCTTGGTCGCCGAAAGCTGGGAAGGGTCCGACGACGCAACCGTCTGGAGCTTCAAAATTCGCTCGGGTGTGAAGTTTTCCAATGGTGCAGACGTCACCGCCGATGACGTTCTGAAAACCATGGAACGCCACTCGAACGAAGATTCTGAATCCGGCGCTTTGGGCATCATGCAAGGCATCGGCAGCATGCGCACAGTGGACGACGTATTCGAAGTGACGCTGAGTGTCGGCAATGCTGACCTGCCCTATCTCTTGGCCGATTATCACCTGATCATTCAGCCCGGTGGTGGTTTTGACGACCCCGCAGCGGCGATTGGCACAGGCCCCTACACGCTGGAAAGCGACGAACCCGGCGTGCGTATGGTTTTCAAACGCAAAGACGATTATTGGGGCGGCAGCCAAGACGAAGTGGCGCACTACGACACTGTCGAAGTCATCGTTTTGAACGATGCGACAGCACGTACAGCGGCCCTGCAATCTGGTCAGGTTGACACGATCAACCGCGTTGAGCCCAAGATTGCGGCCTTGCTTGACCGCGCACCCAACATCGACGTTCTGTCGACATCCGGTCGTGGCCACTATGTGTTCATCGCCCACGTCGACACAGCACCGTTCGACAACTTGGACCTACGTCTAGCATTGAAATACGCGCTGAACCGTCAGGAAATGGTCGACAAAATCCTGCAGGGCTATGGCTCGCTTGGGAACGACATTCCGATCAACGCAGCCTATCCGCTGTATGACGAAGCAATCCCACAGCGCGAATTCAACCTCGAAAAAGCGGCCGAGCACTACAAAAAATCTGGCCACGACGGATCGCCCATCGTTCTGCGCACGGCTGATGGTGCCTTCCCCGGTGCGGTTGACGCGGCTGCCCTGTTCCAGCAATCGGCCCAAGCGGCTGGCATCCCGCTGGAAATCAAGCGCGAACCCAACGATGGTTACTGGTCCGAAGTGTGGAACGCACAGCCGTTCTGCTGTTCCTATTGGGGCGGTCGCCCTGTGCAGGATCAGATGTACACCACTGCCTACCTGTCCACAGCGGACTGGAACGACACACGTTGGAAGCGCGAAGATTTTGATGCCATGCTACTTGAGGCACGTGCTGAAATCGATGAAGGCAAGCGCAAGGAAATCTATTCCCAAATGGGTCGCCTGCTGAACGAAGAAGGTGGCGTGATCGTGCCCATGTTCAACGACTTTGTCGATGCGATGTCGACAAGCGTCAAAGGTTGGGAAGCCAACCCGAACGGGCCACAGATGTACTGGAAAACTGCCAAGTACACCTGGAAGGCGTAAGTCGGTTTTATGCACCCGATTTTAAAACTTGTTGCCCAGCGCCTTGCGCTGGGCGTCGTTCTTCTTTTTGCCGCGTCGGTCCTTTTGTTTGGGCTGACAGAGGTGCTGCCGGGCGATGCGGCACTGTCCCAATTGGGGCAAGCCGCGACACCGGAAAACCTTGCAAACCTGCGCGAAGAAATGGGCCTGAACCGCCCCGCCGTCACCCGATACGCCGAATGGATTGGCGGTATCATGACCGGGGATATGGGCACTTCGCTGATCAACAAACTCTCCATTGCCGAACAGGTCGGCCGGCGCCTCAGCGCCACACTGTTCCTCGCCTTCTGGGCCGCAATCATCTCTGTACCTCTGGCCATTCTGCTGGGTCTGATCGCTGTGCGATTCCAGAACCGCTGGCCCGACAAGCTGATCTCTGGGGTAACACTCGCCTCGATCTCGCTGCCTGAATTCATGATCGCCTACGTGCTGATCTTTTTCTTCGCTGTGCAAAGCCTAAGCTGGAGCATCTGGGGATGGTTTGGCATGAGCCCAATCGCCTTTCCATCTTTCGCCTCGGTCTCTCCCGGCATGCCATTGTCGGCACAGCTTTACGCCATTGCGCTGCCTGTGATGGTCCTGACGTTGGTGGTGCTGGCACATATGATGCGCATGACGCGCGCTGCGATCCTGAACGTGATGCAATCTGCCTATATCGAAACGGCAGAACTCAAAGGGCTGAACACCTTTGCTGTGATCCGCAAACATGCCTTTCCAAACGCGATCGCACCGATCGTGAATGTGGTGATGATCAACCTCGCCTATCTGGTGGTGGGCGTCGTGGTGGTCGAGGTCGTGTTCGCCTATCCCGGCATGGGTCAATATCTGGTGGACGCGGTTGTGAAACGCGATGTGCCCGTAGTGCTGGCCTGCGGCGTGATCTTTGCGGCCGTCTATATCATCCTCAATATCGTCGCAGACGTGGTGTCCATTCTGGCCAACCCGCGCCTTCGCCACCCCAAGTGAGCGGAGCCTAAACATGCTTAGAAACATCCCCCTCTCCGCCCTTGTTGGGCTAACTATCACAGCCACCTATTTCCTTGCCGCAATCTTTGCGAGCTGGATCGCCCCCTACGGCATGGCCGAAGCCGTGGGCGACGTGTGGGAACCCTCGTCGGCGGAACATTGGCTGGGCACCGACCAAATCGGGCGCGATCTGCTGACGCGCATGATCTTTGGCGGACAAACCACGATCCTGATCGCGACACTGGCCACAATCCTCAGCTTCGCCACGGGTTCTGTGCTTGGCTTCATCGCAGCGGTTTCCGGCGGATGGGTTGACCAAGTGATGAGCCGCCTTGTCGATCTGTTCATGTCGATCCCTTCGCTGATCCTCGCCCTCGTGATCCTGTCCTCAATCGAAGCAACCGTAGTCACACTGGTGATCATCATGGGACTGCTGGACTCCACCCGCGTCTACCGCCTTGCACGCGCTGTGGCTGTCGATATCTCTGTCATGGACTACGTCGAAGCTGCCCGCCTGCGCGGCGAAAAACTGAAATGGATCATCTTCCGCGAAATCCTACCCAATGCGCTGTCACCACTGGTGGCCGAAATGGGGCTGCGGTTCATCTTTATGGTGCTGTTCATCTCGACACTCTCTTTCCTTGGCATTGGCGTACAGCCGCCACTGGCAGACTGGGGCGGCATCGTGAAAGAAAACAAAGAAGGCATCAACTTCGGCATCGGCGCGGCCCTCTACCCGGCCATCGCGATCGCAACACTGGCGATCAGCGTGAACCTAATCGCCGACTGGATCCTAACGCGTACGACCTCACTCAAGGGTGGACGCGGATGACTCTGATCCCATTCATCTTGCCAAATAAACTCCGGGGGTCCGGGGGCGGAGCCCCCGGGAGGAAGCCATTATGACCACACCTCTTCTTCAAGTCCGTGGCCTTAAAATCGGCGCAACCGTCTATCCACCGGGCGAGAAACCACATGACATCGAAATCGTGCACGGCGTCGACTTCGACGTCGAAGCGGGCAAAGTCCTTGGCCTCATCGGGGAATCCGGCGCAGGTAAATCCACCATCGGGCTTGCTGCTATGGCCTATGGGCGCGGTGGCGTGGAACTGACGGGCGGGTCTGTCACAGTCAACGGGCGCGACGTGCTGCAAGCTTCTGTGCGCGATGTGCGCAACTTGCGCGGTGCCGAGGTGACTTATGTATCCCAATCTGCGGCGGCCTCGTTCAACCCGGCCAAACGGATCATGGAACAGGTGATCGAAGCGGCCGTTTTACAAGGTAAGTTCAACAAGTCTGACGCCGAAAAACGCGCTGTCGAACTGTTCGAAAAACTTGGCCTGCCCGACCCCGAAAACATCGGCGACCGCTATCCCCACCAAGTATCCGGCGGGCAATTGCAACGCTGCATGACGGCCCTTGCGCTATGCCCTGAACCTGACCTTGTGGTCTTTGATGAACCGACGACTGCGCTGGACGTCACCACTCAGATCGACGTGCTCAAAGCGATCAAAGACGCGATCCGCGACACCGGCGTCGCCGCTCTTTATATCACCCATGACTTGGCCGTGGTGGCTCAAGTCGCAGACCATATCATGGTGCTGCAACAAGGGGCGATGGTCGAATATGGCACAACAGATCAGATCATCAACCACCCAAAAGAAGAATACACCCAAGCGCTCGTCTCTGTCCGATCGATCAAACATATCGAGAAACAACCCACCGATGATCCGATCCTCAGCGTTAAGGGCATCACAGCACGTTATGCGGGCACCAGTTTCGACGTGCTGCATGATGTCAACGTCGACATCAGCGCCGGTCAAACGCTGGCCGTGGTGGGCGAGTCTGGTTCGGGCAAATCCACTCTTGCCCGTGTCATCACAGGGCTTTTGCCACCGCGTGATGGCTCCATTGAATTTGCCGGGCGCACGTTGACGCCAGATCAGCCCTCACGCAGCCTCGAAGACCTGCGTGAATTGCAAATGATCTATCAAATGGCCGACACCGCCATGAATCCGCGTCAAACTGTGGGCACGATCATTGGGCGCCCTCTTGAATTCTATTTTGGCCTCAAAGGCGCAGAAAAACAAAAACGTATTCAGGAATTGCTGGACGAGATTGAGCTGGGCGACGGCTTTCAAGACCGCTATCCGGCCGAACTGTCGGGCGGGCAGAAACAACGCGTCTGCATTGCACGCGCATTGGCCGCCAAACCCAAATTGATCATCTGTGACGAGGTCACAAGCGCGCTTGATCCGCTGGTCGCGGATGGCATCCTAAAGCTGTTGCTTGATCTGCAAAAACGCGAAGACGTGGCATACCTCTTTATCACCCATGACCTTGCCACAGTGCGCGCCATCGCCGACAGCATCGCTGTGATGTATCAGGGCCGCGTGCAGCGCTATGGGACTAAGTCCGAAGTCCTGTCACCGCCCTTTGACGATTACACAGACCTGCTACTGAGTTCTGTGCCTGAAATGAAACTTGGCTGGCTCGAAGAGGTGATCGCGCATCGCAAAATGGAAAGCGCTGGCAACTAAGCCGCGCGATCCATTTCTTTTGTCGCGATGCATTAAATCGTTAGTTCGATTGTGTCTGCCAATATCCGTTCGCCGCGGCGACTGTCTGAAAATTGACGGCAACCACATGGCTGGCGGCCGTCAATGCGTCTGCATCCTGTTCGTAAACGGCCCGTAGTTTCGCCCGTATTTCGTCATCTGGCTGCGTGGTCTTCACCGCCATACGAGACAACTTGATGGCCAAATTGAACCCTTCCTCGGGCGTTGCAGTGATAAGCGTGGGTAACCATGACATGATGGTGTTCCTTCCTGAAATAAATGATCGTTTTCATAGTGCCGATAATATGCATTGAAAAAGCATATTATTGTGATACCAAAAAACATCTTTGGTAAGGATGAAAAACATGTCTGTCTCGGAAATGATATTGTGGCCAGGAACCAAAGTCTGCAAACTCATGGGCATAGACCCAGAAGCAGACGCCGGCATGATCCGTTGGATGATCAACACGCTGGTTTATTTAATCATATCACTCAGTGTGATGTGGATCATCGTACGGTGATGCCACCCAGAATTGACCTGCGCCGACAGGATATCGCCAACGTCGTGAAAGCCTTTTACGCCCGCGTGCGTGTGCACCCGGTGCTTGGCCCCATATTTGCGGCCCATGTCGATGACTGGCCAACACACGAAGAAAAGATCACCTGTTTTTGGGCCAATGCGATCCTTTTTGAACGATCTTACGACGGCAATCCTATGCAGGTGCATATTCAGACAGGCGACGTGCTTCCTGCGCATTTTGAACCTTGGCTCGCCTTGTTTGACGAGACGTTGGCCGAATTGATCGCCCCGCCACAGCGCGAACAATGGTCCCATCTCGCGCATCGCATCGGGCGCGGCCTGTCGTTTGGCGTCACTGACGCACGTTGCCCCGTGGGATCAATTCCAAACCTGCGCGGCGGCTGATCTTGACGCGGCCCATAAAGAAATTTCGTTCCAGACCGGAGCCTTGCCATGCAGCTTTCCACATTTACCGATTACGCATTAAGGATGCTGATGCATCTTGCCGTGGCACAAGATCGTAAACTCACAACCCGGCAAATCACGGACATGCACGGGGCCAAATTCAACCATCTGACCAAGGTCACACAATGGTTGGTACGAGAGGGTTATGTCACCGCGACGCGCGGGCGTTCAGGGGGGCTGCAACTGCGCCGCGATCCGGCCGAGATCAACATCGGGAAAGTGATCCGCGCGTTGGAAAGCCAGCACAGGCTGGTCGAATGCCTGAGAGAAGACGGTGGCACCTGCATTCTTGCACCGGCATGCGAGTTGACGACAACGTTGCTAGAGGCACAAGACGCGTTCTTTCAAGTGCTTGATGGCAAAACCTTGTTACAACTGACTGTGAACAACAGAAAAATCACCCCGTTACTGCACCGCTTAAATACCGCTTAACCCTGAGTGGCGGGCGCGGAAACCGATACGGTTTCCGGTCATTTTCCGTGTCGGAAAATGGTGCCTCTACCTTAGGGCCGCTTTTTGCGATGCAAACGTTTCGGACAATTGACTGGCTTGTTGCAAACCTTGGATAGTTTGCTGCAATTCCCCGTCCTTATCAAACAACAAAAGCGTCACATGCGGCACGCGATATTTACGTGCAAACGCCGCACCCTCAGGCGTCTTTATGTCCGCGATCAGGTAAGTAATCTCTCCCTCGTCAAAATCGCGTAAAGCAGCACGGGTCTGTTTTTGCAAAGCTGTACAGGTCGGACATTGCGGGTCATGGATTTGTACAACGGTCATCGGCGCTTCGCCGACACGGCTTAGATCGTGTTCCTTACCGTAGGCGCTAAATGAGCTCGCCCCCCAAAACCCAACACCGACAACCCCAACAGCGGCCGCGGCCCCATATCCGCCCAACCGTAACATGTCACGGCGCGTTCTTGGCGCTGGTGCAACCGGCGCTTTGGCTTTGGCTTTGCGGGCTTTGCTGCGGGACTTTGACATTTGTACTCACATGTAACTGAATTGGTTTTGCGTACTTTAAATCGAGCCGCGCTTCATATGTCTCACGATCCCGTTACATTGCAATACCGCCATGGGGTGGGAAAGTGACTTACTCCGCCGCAACCGCAGGTTTTGCAACGTCCCAAGGACGCACGAAAGACCCAAGTACAGTTTGCACCGACGTGTCCGTCGCTTCGCCCATATCAATCTGCGCCACCAGTCCACGCTTTTTGTCATCGATCACAGAAACCACACGCGCCTCCAACTCGGCTTTAGCCAAGGCTGCGTTGTACACCCGCGTAATCGCCTCGCGACGCAGATCGGGTTTGAACACTTTACCCACAGCCGTCTTTGGTAGTTCATCCATGATGGTCATGTGCTTGGGCATCGCTGCGCGTTCAAGCACATTTTCTGTACAGAACGCCATCAACTCGTCCGTTGTGACCGAGGCCCCCTCGACCAGTTCCACATAGGCACACGGCACTTCACCCGCATGCGCATCCGGCTGACCGATGGCACCAGCAAAGGCGACGGCCTCGTGCCCCATCAACGTCTCTTCAATCTCGGCCGGATCAATGTTGTGGCCACCGCGAATGATCAAGTCCTTGGCGCGCCCTGTAATCCACACATAGCCATCCGCGTCCACACGACCCAGATCGCCAGTGCGCAGATAGATATCGTTATAATAAAGGTCCGCGTTCTTTTCGACTTCGGTATAGGTATGGCCAGCAACAACACCGGGGTTCGAGATACAGATTTCACCAACCTCATCCACGTCCGCCTCGATTGAACCATCGGGCGTACCTTTAAAGATCTTCACCTGCGTGTAAGGAAGCGGGATACCAACCGACCCGATCTTTTTTGTACCATCCGGCGGGTTGGCCGAGACCGCACAGGTCGCCTCGGTCATGCCGTAGGCTTCGATGATGGCAACGCCAGTGGCCGTTTCAAACCGTTTAAACAGTTCTTGCGGCAAAGGTGCTGATCCGGAAAACGCCTTTTTGATCGAGCTGATATCGGCATCAATGGGCCTTTGCATCTTGGCTGAAATGGCCGTGGGTACCGTGATGATAAACGTGACCTTCCAGCGTTCAACCAGCTTCCAGATGTTGTCCATCACCCCTTCGCCGCGATACCCTTGCGGTGTTGGGAACACCACATGCGCGCCACTGAAAATGGCCCCCATCATGACAGGGTGGCAGGCAAAGACGTGAAACAATGGCAGCGGGCACATCACAACGTCCTGTTCCGAGAACAAGACAGTATCCGCACACCAGCCGTTATAGATCGCGCCAGAATATTTATGCTGGGCAACCTTTGGCATGCCCGTCGTGCCGCCTGTGTGGAAATAGAAGGCCACACGGTCCTCTTGCACATCCTCAAATTGCAAAGTGGTCGGTTGTTTGGCCACCTCAGCATTGAACGCCTTGTAGGTGACGCCGGGGGCCTTTGCGACTTTGGGTCGGATCAAGGGGATAATCCATGACTTCAGCCCCGACACGTGATCCAAAAGATCGACCTCAAGTACGGTTTTGACGCTTGGCGCAAGAGAGACGGCTTCTGCTGTTTTCTCGGCCAAATCGGTCTTTGGAAAGGCGCGCAGGGTCACAACAACTTTGGCGTTGGTTTCGCGCAAGATAGACCCGATTTGTTCAGCATCCAGCAACGGGTTGATCGGGTTTACGATCCCTGCAACCGCGCCACCAAGTAAAGTCACAACGGTTTCCGTCGCATTGGGCAGCACATAAGCGACCACGTCTGTTGGCCCAACACCAAGGGCGCGCAACATGTTGGCGCACTGCGTGGTGCGATCCTTTAACGCCGACCACGTGAGGGTTTCGGCCTTGGACGTCGGGTCCGAAAATATCTGATAGCTGATCGCCTTATGTGTGGGAAACTTGGCGGTTGTGTCAGAAAGCATGCCGTAAAGTGTTGTGGCAACATCGCGCTGCGTCCACGGCATCTCGTTTTCGATAGCGTCGCGATCTGCGATCCCTGCAAAGGTCGTCATTGGCATCCTCCCTGACGCGCAAGCCAAATATGGCGCGCGGCTCTTTTCCCTTGAAACCAAGATGATGCCACGGCGCGCATTGTTCAAGCATTGCATTTTCGCCAAAGGCCAAGGGACGCCGCGTAAAACGCTGTGACCTTGGGTCACGCGCTGCGACGAAAGAAAGGAAATAACCGCGTTTGGCGTTATTCAGCCGCCATTCCGTCGGTGAATTGCAGGCGTGCCAGCCGCGCATAAAGCCCGCCTTCGGCCACCAAAGCGTCGTGCGACCCCTGCGCCACAACGCGTCCTTGATCCAGAACGACGATACGATCGGCCTTTTTCACCGTTGCCAGGCGGTGCGCGACGATCAAGGTCGTGCGTCCTTCGGACAATGCGTCAACGGCGTCTTGCACGGCGCGTTCGCTTTCTGCGTCCAACGCACTTGTCGCCTCGTCCAACAATAACACTGGCGCGTCGCGCAAAATGGCGCGTGCAATCGCGATGCGTTGCTTTTGGCCGCCCGACAACATCACACCGCGTTCACCCAAAGGGCTGTCATAGCCCTGCGGCAAGGCCGTGATGAAATCATGGGCCGCAGCGGCGCGCGCGGCGGCTTCAATTTCGGCCTGCGTCGCATCGGGCCGACCAAAGGCGATGTTTTCGGCCGCAGACGTGGCAAAGATCATTGGGTCTTGGGGCACCAAGGCGATGTGCTTGCGGAACGCTTCGCGCTCTAGGCCGGCGACATCCATGCCGTCCAGTTTGATCGCGCCACTTTGCGGATCATAAAAGCGCAACAACATCTGAAACACAGTTGTTTTGCCCGCACCCGAAGGGCCAACAAAAGCAATCGTTTCACCCGGTTGGATGTCAAAACTGACCCCATCAAGCGCATTGGTCGCCGGGCGCGCCGGATAGGAAAATTGCACGTTTTCAAAGCTGATCTGTCCCTGCACAGGCGCGGCCAGTTGGGCGGGGTTCGCCACATCTTGCACATCATCGCGCGTGTGCAGCAATTCCACCAACCGTTCCGTTGCACCCGCTGCGCGTTGTAATTCGCCGATGATCTCAGACAAAGCAGCAACACCGCCTGCGACCATCACCGCGTAGATCACAAATTGGATCAGCGCCCCCGCAGTCATCACGCCAGCGCGCACATCATTTGCCCCAATCCACAGCACACCAACGATGCCTGCAAATGTCAGGAAAATCACAATCACCGTCATAGCCGAACGCGTGGTGATGCGCCGACGCGCTGCACCATAGCTGGCCTCGGTCACATCAGAAAACATTGCGCGACTGGCCGTCTCGTGGGTAAAGGCCTGCACCGTTTGAACCGCACTCAACTGTTCAGAGGCCCGCCCCGAAGACGCTGCAATCCAATCCTGATTTTCACGGCTGAGGCCGCGCAACCGCCGCCCTAGCACCATAATCGGCACAACCACAGCCGGCACGATCAACAACACCATCAGCGTCAACTTGGCCGAGGTCAGCATCATAAGAACCAACCCACCGATGAAAATCAGCAAGTTGCGTAAGGCAATCGAAACGGACGACCCCACAACGCTTAGGATCAAGGTGGTGTCCGTGGTGATGCGGCTTAGAACTTCGCCCGTCATGATATTTTCATAAAAACTGGGCGACATTCCAATCACCCGATTAAACACTGCCTTGCGAATGTCAGCGACAATACGTTCACCCAAGCGCGTCACCAGCGCATAGCGCAGGCCGGTTCCGATCGCCAATAGGCCCGCGATACCAATCGCCGCCAGAAAATAGGAATCAAGGATACCCGGGTCGGTTGAGCCGAAATTGTCGATCACCCGGCGCACAGCCAAAGGCAGTGTCAGCGATATAATTGCGGTCCCAACCAGCGCACAAATCGCGGCGATCGCCAGTTTCCAATAGGGGGTGATAAACGGAAAAAGGGCACCTAACGCCCCAATCTTTTTAGACTTTTCGCGTTCTTTTGTAGCAGACGCCGGCGGCACCGGTTGTGTCGTGGTATCAGTCATGCGCGCTCCGGCATTTGGTTTGCACCGCACATGGCCGCAACCGCGCAACAACGTCAAGGGATCAGCCACCCGAAACACGTCAATTCACAAAGAAGGGAAGTGGAGCGGGCGGCGGGAATCGAACCCGCGTCATTAGCTTGGAAGGCTAAGGTCTTACCACTACACAACGCCCGCGCAGTGAGGGGTGCATATGCCACCCGCCGAGGAGGGTCAAGAATGGCACGCGCACCCAAACACAAAAAAGGTCCGCGTGGGTGTGATTGACCCGGCCTTTTTCTGTTTTGACGCCTTTGGCTTACGGTCGGTTTGCTGCGTTGCAGGCTTTTTGTGAATCGGGCACGTTTTTTGCGGTGGCATTTTGGGCGGCCTCATTGGGTTTAAACTACGCCATTTGCATCGTCATGGGCGCTACTCAGAAAGCCCTCGTCAAAACCTAACCCACCTGCCCCTTATTCTGCGTCCGTGAAATCCACGTGGATATGGTTGCCGTCGGGATCCCAAATATTAAATGCGGTGATTCCAAGTTCGGCCAAGATCGACTTTTTGAATGTCACATTATGCGTGTTCAACCGCGTTTCAAATTCAGCACTACCCGTCGCCGTCAGAGCAAAATGTTCAAGTTTCAACGCGGCTTCTGATCCGGCACCCGCGTCGTCCTCGACTTGCGTGATGTGCACAACAGCCGCGTCACCCGCATAAAGCCACGCACCGGGAAAGCCAAAATTTGGGCGTGCCCCGTTGTGTAAGCCCAACACGTCCACGTACCACGCGATCATTGTGTCCAGTTGCATGGTGCGCAGATTGACGTGATCAAGACGATTGATTTGCATCTGATTTATCCTTTTTTCGCCGCACCTGCGTATCAATCGAGGCGCGATAAGCAACTTTAGATAAGTCGCAATTTTATTTGATGCCTTCGGCGTTAATGGCATCGGCGCGATCCAACACCTCAGGATAGCGATAGTTCAAGCCCAAAAGCTGGCGCATTTCAGGGCTTGCGGCCTCCATAAAGGTGGCAGGCAGCGCGCCGGGCATGTCCTCAAGCGGTTTCACCCATTTCGGAATGTAGTTGATCAGCACGGCATTGCGGTCGTGATCACTGTTGTTGGGCATCGCACAGTGCCACGCGGCCCCAAAGAACAGCACCGTATCGCCCGGTTCGCCCGTCATCCGCGCGCAATTAGCATAGAACCCCGCATGATCGTCTGATGTGGGATAGCGCAGATCGGTTTGCGAGCCGGGCAAATAGGCCGTAGCACCACTTGCTTCGGTAAAAGGATCAAGCACAATGGTAATCTGCGCGTTCATTGGAAAGCTGGCATTCAGCCCCATAGGGTGCGTTTCGACACCATGAAAATCCCAATAGGGAAAGTCGATATGTGGCTCTTGTCCCGGTCCGCCCGGCAAGATGCGATTGGCGGCGATTGAACCCATGATGAACTCGGTTCCCAACCAGCGCGACAACACCTGCATGATGACCGGATGCGCGGCCATTTCGGAAAAGACCGGCCCCTTGGCCAGCAGATTCCACACCCGTCGTTGTAGGTTGGCGTTCCCGTCCTCCATGGCGGCGCCCTGAAAATGTGTGACTTTTTCAGATTCAGCGTTGGAATGCTCCATGATGATCGCGCGGGCTTGGGCAATCTGGTCTGGGGTAAAAAGGCCCTTGATCTTGACCGCCCCACCGCCGTTCAAAAGCTCTTCGCAGATGGCAGCGGGGTCGATGTGTGTGGATTCGACAGTCAGCATGGGCACGGCTCCTTTGGGCGTTGAACGAGACGATAGCGACCTTGCAACCGGTTGCAAGATACTTCGCGATCACAAGCCAATAGGAAAATGTGCCGCCTTAAGACCCGCCGTCGTATTTCGACCAATCGATTTGGCGAAATTGCCAAATCGCAATCGCCCCGATACCAAAAAACAATGCCGCCCACAGGGTCGCCCCCATCGACAGTTCAAACAGCCCCCACAGGGCGCATACTGCAACAGTTATGTAGCGCCGTGAAGGCCGGGCAAAGAACGCGTGGTCTAGGTCAATCAGTTTGCGCATATGGTCTCCGGACATCAGCCGTGCATATGCACGGTCTTGCCTGCAAACCACGATCAGGCGCGCGCTGTCAAATGGGTCAAGATCGCCCCGGCAGAGTTTTCACAATCAAACATGACTAAATTTGCACGCGCGGCCTAACGTTCGGCCGTTTTGCGAATGATAGCGCCCATTTCCATCAATTCCTGACTAAGCGGATTGGTTTTGCGCCAGATCATCCCGATGGAACGGCTAGGTGGGCTGACATCAAACCGCGACACCGCAACATCTGCCGATCGCGTTTCATAAGCGCGCGCCATTTCTGGGATCAGGGTTACACCGATTCCAGCGCTGACCATTTGCACCAAAGTCGACAATGAACTGCCCTCCATGATCTGGCGTGGGCGCACAGAGGCGTCACAAAACGACAGGGCTTGGTCGCGAAAACAATGCCCTTCTTCTAACAACAGCAATTCCATCGTCGGCAAAACCGCGGCTGTGGGCACGGGCAACCCTGCATCATGGGCGGGGCGAACCAGCAGGAACTCTTCTTCAAATAGCGTGAATTCCTGCAAGGCGGGTTCGGTCACGGGCAAGGCCACAATGGCCGCATCAAGGCGGGACGCCAGAATTTCGTGCACAAGGGATTGCGTGATGGTTTCTTTGGGCTCCAGTTTCAAATCGGGATACCGATCTGCCAACGCATGAATGATCCCCGGCAATAGATAGGGCGCAACAGTCGGAATGACCCCAAGCCGCAATCGCCCCGAAAATGGCCCGGCCTGTCGGCGCACAAGACCGTTGAGGTCATCGATTTGTTGTAGAATTTCAGACCCTCGCGCCAGTAAATCCTCGCCCATCGCCGTAAGCCTGACCTCGCGGGCGGCACGTTCGACAAGCGGGCCACCCATGATTCCCTCAAGTTCTTTGATCTGTAACGACAATGCCGGCTGCGAAATCGAACAGGTTTCTGCCGCACGACCAAAGTGGCGATGCGCCGCTAAAGCCCCGAAATATCGGAGATGTTTGAGCGTCAAAGACTTCATAAGAAAAACCTATCGCGACGATTAGATAATTGAATTGGAACTTATCAATCGCCCTCGATATCTGCAATGTCAGACCTCACCCACAGATCAACTGCAGGAGAAAAACCATGGACGGCAATCCGACCAACAACAAATCAGGCGGCGGCTGCCCCGTCATGCACGGCGGCAACACAGGCACCGACAATGCGGTGACCAAATGGTGGCCCGAGTCGCTGAACCTCGACATCCTGCACCAGCACGACGCCAAGACCAATCCAATGGGTCCAGACTACAACCACCGCGACGCGGTGAAGGGTTTGGATTTTGATGCCGTTCGCGCGGACGTCGAAACCCTGCTGACCGACAGCCAAGAGTGGTGGCCTGCGGACTGGGGTCACTATGGCGGCTTGATGATCCGTTTGGCTTGGCACTCGGCGGGTTCGTACCGTTTGGGCGACGGTCGCGGGGGCGGTGGTGCCGGCAACATCCGGTTTGCACCTTTGAACTCTTGGCCTGACAACGCATCGCTCGATAAGGCACGCCGCCTTTTGTGGCCTGTGAAAAAGAAATACGGCAACGCGCTGTCATGGGCTGACTTGATTTTGCTGTCCGGCACCGTGGCTTATGAATCCATGGGTCTAAAGACCTTTGGGTTTGGCTTTGGTCGCCAAGACATCTGGGGCCCAGAAAAAGACGTGTATTGGGGTTCGGAAAACGAATGGCTTGCGCCGTCTGAAAACCGCTATGGCGATCTGGATACACCGGACACCATGGAAAACCCGCTTGCCGCTGTCCACATGGGCCTGATTTACGTCAACCCAGAAGGCGTGAACGGCAACCCCGATGCAGCCCGCACAGCGCTGCACATACGCGAAACATTCGCCCGCATGGCAATGAACGACGAAGAAACTGCAGCGTTGACCTGTGGCGGCCACACGGTTGGTAAAGCGCACGGCGCCATGGGCGACGACAAAATCGGTGCCGAACCCGAAGGTTGCACCGTTCACGGTCAGGGCCTTGGCTGGTCCAACCCCGATCTGGACGGCAAAGCGACAAACGCGTTCACATCAGGCATCGAAGGTGCGTGGACCAAAGAACCGCTGAAGTTCGACATGGGTTATTTCGACTACCTGTTCGGGTATGAATGGGAACTGACCAAATCCCCTGCTGGCGCGCAGCAATATGCACCTGTTGGCATGCCTGAATCCGAAATGCCTGTTGACCCGACGGACCCCGGCACGCACCGCCTGCCGATGATGACGGATGCGGACATGGCGATGAAGGTCGACCCGATCTACAACGAGATTTGCCAAAAATTCATAGCTGATCCCGCCTATTTCGCAGACACATTTGCACGCGCTTGGTTCAAGCTGACGCACCGCGATATGGGGCCAACCGACAACTACTATGGTCCTTTTGTGCCGACCGAAGAACTGATCTGGCAAGACCCAATTCCTGCAGGCGCAACCGGTTATGACGTCGATGCCGTCAAAGCCAAGATCGCCGACAGCGGCCTAAGCACGGTCGAAATGATCACAACCGCTTGGGATTCTGCACGCACCTTCCGTGGGTCTGACAAACGGGGCGGCGCCAATGGTGCACGTATCCGTCTGGCTCCGCAAAAAGACTGGGCCGGCAACGAACCCGAACGTCTGGCCAAGGTGCTTGGTATTCTTGAACCCATCGCCGCCCAAACCGGTGCATCCATCGCGGATGTGATCGTTTTGGCTGGCAACGTCGGGCTGGAACAGTCGATCAAAGCCGCCGGGATGGATGTGGCTGTGCCCTTTGCCCCCGGTCGTGGTGATGCATCTGATGCGCAAACCGATGCGGACAGCTTCTCGGTGCTTGAACCTGTCGCGGATGGGTTCCGCAACTGGCAGCTCAAGGACTATGCCGTATCGCCCGAGGCGATGATGCTGGACCGCGCGCAATTGATGGGCCTGACAGCCGCTGAAATGACCGTTTTGGTTGGCGGCCTGCGAGTTCTGGGCACCAACCACGGTGGCGCCGCGCACGGTGTGTTAACAGATCGTGTGGGTCAGTTGACCACAGACTTTTTCGTCAACCTGACGGACATGGATCTGGCGTGGGCACCTGTTGAGGGTGGCACCTATGAACTGCGGGATCGTGCGTCAGGCACACCTAAGTTCACTGCCACCAGCGCCGATCTGGTGTTCGGATCAAATTCGATCCTACGCGCCTATGCCGAGGTCTATGCCCAAGACGACAACGCCGAAAAGTTCGTGCGTGATTTCGTTGCAGCTTGGACCAAAGTGATGATGAACGACCGCTTCGATCTGGTCGCATAACGTTAAAACTCCGGGCGGCAACGACGCGCCGCCCGGAGTTTCTTTTGTTGATCTTTGGCGATGGGTTCCCGCCTTTGATCTCGCGCCTTTTTGCCCCCCATCGGGGCTATCCGCGAATAAACCGCCAGATATTCAACGCCATGTCCGTAAGATCAGCGAACCTTGCCGTGATGTGTTCTTTGGCAAGTCCGGTGGCGCGGTCTGGATAGGTGTCTAGGCGATCAATCAGTCGGGACAGACGCCGCCTATGCGTGCCCGTCACGACCTGCAAAGGGTCAGCGATCACACCAGCAAAGGTCGTCACAACCGACATCAACATCGCCAACACCAGCCCCGTGATCACCACCTGCCACGTATCGAGTTGGGTCGAAAAGACAGCATAGTACATTTTCCCCATCCCTTGACCCAAAGGGAATTCCGCAACCGCAAGATTGTATGCCCTGAGTTCAGCAATCGGCCCAACAAGCGAAATCAGACCCGGTGTTGCGGTTTTAAACAGGGCAAAACCTGCCATCAAAACCAAGATCGTCGTTGTAATTTCGCCCACGGCATTGCGCACACCTGTGTAGTCCGCGACTTCGCGTTCCAACACGGCTTGGGGCACTGTTATGCCGACACCTTGCGTTTCAAGGTTTGTGAAAAAGGCCATGATGCCCACAGCCACTTGCCGAGAGACGCTGGTTTGCAACAGAATTTTCCGACCAGATAGCCACCTTGCCGCTTTGTGGCATCGCAACACTTTGGCCAAGAGGCCTGCCAATTTCACAATGACAAAAAGCGGTGCCAAAAGAACATTTGCGGGCGCGCGCAAAAGGTCCGCCCCGAAAGCCAACCGATGAAGCCGCAAGGTGCCGACCAGACCAAAGTGCATGCGCACAAAAGCGCGTATTTCAATCTGCCGTTTCGCCCTTGTGGTCTGATCGTTCACGCGCAAACCCTCTGCTTGTTCCTCACTTTATGTGGTCAGGCCCTACTACGGCCTGCATATGCCATAACAAGTGCCTGTGAATTTGGAACACGGGCCGTTTAAACGCGGCCCGTCCACCACATCCAGAGCACCACAAGCCCGCCAATCAGTAGAATATTGAATCCAATCATCGCACCGATTCCGGTCCAATACCCGCGGCGCGCATCTGCGCGGTCCACAGTATCAAGCCAGACTTCCAATCGATCCGCCGCCGTGTCCAAAGCTGCACCATCTATGGTGCGCAAGAGCTTGGGATTCCCGCCGCACCCTTCGGCCGCAACAATGCGTGCCGCCTCTGCGCGCAACCCACGCGGAAGGCGTCGACCTGCCTTGCGCACGGCACGCGACACCGTCTTGGCGCGCACGCCAAATGCGTCTTCCAGCGCTTTTTGCACCCGATCACTGCGCAGTTTGATGCTATCTTCGGTTTCCATGCCTCACGCTTTACTCTGGTTGAGGGTCGCCGTTCAATCCCTCTGGTTCATCGACCGGTTACGGTCTAGGATTTGAGCATGTTAGAACACACCATTCACGGCGATATATCCGGCACTCCGGTCCTCATCGCACACGGGCTTTACGGGTCTGGACGCAATTGGGGCGTTATTGCCAAGCGACTGTCCGCCACGCGGCGCGTAATCACCGTCGACATGCGCAATCACGGCCACAGTGATTGGTCAGATGATCACACCTACCCTGCTATGGCCGATGATCTGGCGCAGGTGATCGACCATATCGGCGCGCCGATGGATGTGGTGGGGCATTCGATGGGGGGCAAGGCCGCAATGATGTTGGCCCTGACGCGGCCTGATACGTTGCGCAGCCTCGTCGTTGGTGACATCGCGCCTGTCGCCTACAGCCACAGCCAAATGCAATACATTGAGGCAATGCGCGCTGTGGACTTGGCGCAGGTCACGCGCCGTTCGCAGGCCAATGACCAACTGGCCGCCCTTGGGGTCGAACCCGCCCTGTGCAGTTTTCTGACCCAATCGCTTGATGTGGCTGAAAAGCGCTGGCGATTGAACATCGATGTGCTGGCGCAAAACATGCCAGAGATCCTGAGTTTTCCCGAGGTATCAACCACATTCGAAGGGCCGGTTCTGTTTCTGTCCGGGGCCGCGTCAGACTATGTCGACCGCAGCTATCGACCCAAAATTTTGGACCTCTTCCCACAGGCCAAATTCGCTAAAATCCCCGGTGCCGGCCACTGGTTACACGCCGAAAAACCGCGCGAGTTTGAACAAAACCTGACCTCTTATCTGAACACGATTTCGGGGGCACACTTGACGTAAGCCTGCTTGAACCCCCAACTTTATCAGACAGACTACCAAAGGAGAGTGCACACATGTGGGCCAAGCTGCTTGATCGTTTTCTGACCGAAATGATGGTCGAAGATCGACTAACAATTACCTATCCCGACGGAAACACGCGTGACTACGGACCCGACAGTGGTGCGCATGTTCACTTGGCAGTCACAGACGAAGAGACGCTGCGCGCCCTGATCGTCAACCCGGATCTAGGTCTTGGCGAAGCCTACATGGACGAACGCATCGTGCCGCGCAATTGCACCCTTGAGGATGCGTTGACCGTCATCATTCGCAACCGTTTTCAAGGCGGCCTGCCCCCATGGTTGTTGATGGCGAACCGCGCGCGATTTCATATGCGCCGCTTTATCCAGAAAAATGCGCCAAAGGCCTCGCGTCAAAACGTGGCGCATCATTACGATATTTCTGACGATCTGTACCGGCTGTTTCTTGACGAAGACATGCAATATTCCTGCGCCTATTTCCGCGATGACGACATGACGCTGGAACAGGCGCAGATCGCCAAAAAGGCGCATATTGCCAACAAACTGCGGATTGAACCGGGGATGCGAGTGCTGGACATTGGCTGTGGTTGGGGCGGAATGGCCCTTACTTTGGCGCGCGACTATGGGTGTGACGTGACTGGCATCACGCTGAGTGCGAACCAGTTGGATACCGCACAAAAACGCGCCGATGCAGAAGGGCTGTCTGACCGCATCCATTTCAATTTGCAGGACTACCGCCACACCAGCGGTACGTTTGATCGCATCGTGTCAGTGGGCATGTTGGAACATGTCGGCGTGCCGAACTTTGACACCTATTTTGGTCGTGTGGCTGAATTGCTCGACCCCGACGGCATCGCACTGATCCACACCATTGGACGTTCGGCACCACCGATGGCGCATTCGAGCTGGATCAATAAATACATCTTCCCCGGAGGCTATGTCCCATCTTTGTCTGAACTTGCCCCCGCGATGGAACGATCAGGCCTATGGCAAAGTGACATTGAAATCTGGCGCTTGCATTACGCAAAAACAATCCGCCACTGGCGTGATCGATTTGATGCGAATGTCGCCGAAATCGAAGCAATGCATGACGCCCGGTTTGTGCGCATGTTCCGCTACTACCTGACCGTTTGCATCTTGTCCTTTGAGCATCAAATGCAAGCTGTGTACCACTTTCAACTTGCGCACCAACGCAATGCAGTGCCGCTGACACGCGATTACTTACACCCTCGGGACGCGACGGCAAAACCCGCCGCAACCGCACCAAAACGGGATAAACAGCACGCATAAACCTCGTTCTGACCACATTTCCGCCATCTTACATTGCAACGGTATGGGTAACGGAGGTCTCTGCCTCCTGACCCTTTTCGAATGGAGGATGGACACAGTGGAATATAGTCACCGCGAAGAGCTAAAAAGCGAGCCAGCAGGCGAAGGCACAACGATGATGATGCGTTCTGTCCGCGAGATTCTGCAAACGCAGGGTCAAGAGCATCTGCTGGATCCCGAAAACTTCGAATCCTCAAGCGAAGCAGCCACAATGCCGCCCCGCAGTATGCCCAGCGCCGCAACGTCGGATTTTTCCGGCCTGCAACAACCACCCCATATGCAAAATATGCAAGCGGTGATTAATCCTGCGCTAAGTCAGGCAGCCACATCGCCCACCCCAAGCGTTGAATTGACACAAGAAACATCGCCCGCCGTCAAATCGCGTTCGTTGTTGTCCCGCTTGATTGGCCGCTAAGCCCAAAAACCACTGACGTCACCAACTGCGACGGGTCACAACGGCCTTTGCCCGCGCGGTCCATGGCCCATTTCGCATCCCGCGCCTGATAAGCGCGCACACCCCCTTGCACCTTTCCGCGCCATGCCTATAACGCGGATAATTTGCACAAACCCGGGGGCCTGAGATGCCAAAGCGTACCGACATAAAGTCGATCATGATCATCGGCGCGGGACCCATTGTGATTGGCCAAGCCTGCGAGTTCGACTACTCTGGCGCACAAGCCTGTAAGGCCCTGCGCGAAGAAGGCTACCGCGTCATTCTCGTGAATTCGAATCCCGCCACGATCATGACCGACCCCAACATGGCCGATGCCACCTATATCGAACCCATCACCCCCGAAGTTGTTGCCAAAATCATCGAAAAAGAGCGCCCTGACGCGCTTTTGCCAACGATGGGTGGCCAGACAGGCCTGAACACATCGCTTGCCCTTGAAGAAATGGGGGTGCTGGACAAATTCGGCGTCGAAATGATTGGCGCCAAACGCGACGCCATCGAGATGGCCGAAGACCGCAAACTGTTCCGCGACGCGATGGACCGTTTGGGCATCGAAAACCCGCGCGCCACCATTGTAACGGCCCCCAAGGACGACAACGGCAAGAAAGACCTTGCCGCCGGGGTTTCTATCGCGCTGGAAACCCTCGAAGATATCGGCCTGCCTGCCATCATTCGCCCCGCCTTTACGCTTGGTGGAACGGGCGGCGGTGTTGCCTATAACCGTGATGATTACATGGCGATTTGCCGCTCAGGCATGGATGCGTCGCCCGTAGGCCAAATTCTGGTCGATGAATCGCTGCTCGGTTGGAAAGAATACGAAATGGAGGTGGTGCGCGACACCGCCGACAACGCCATCATCGTTTGTGCCATCGAAAACGTGGACCCAATGGGCGTACACACAGGCGATTCCATCACTGTGGCCCCGGCGCTGACCCTGACCGACAAAGAATACCAAATCATGCGCAACCACTCGATCGCCGTTTTGCGCGAAATCGGTGTGGAAACCGGTGGGTCGAACGTGCAGTGGGCGATCAATCCCGCCGACGGGCGTATGGTCGTCATTGAAATGAACCCACGCGTGTCGCGGTCGTCTGCGTTGGCGTCCAAGGCGACTGGTTTCCCCATCGCCAAGATCGCGGCGAAACTGGCCGTGGGCTATACGCTGGACGAACTTGATAACGACATCACCAAGGTCACGCCGGCAAGTTTTGAGCCGACTATCGACTATGTCGTCACCAAAATCCCAAAATTCGCCTTCGAAAAATTCCCCGGTTCCGAGGCAACGCTGACCACCGCCATGAAATCCGTGGGCGAGATCATGGCCGTCGGCCGCACTTTCCACGAAAGCTTGCAAAAAGCGATGGCATCCATGGAATCCGGTCTAAGCGGTCTGGATGACATCGAAATTCCGGGATTTGACGCCGATGTGCCGACTGACGCGCCACAAAACAAGGCCGCCATCATCAAGGCCATCGCCGCCCAAACACCCGACCGTCTGCGTTTGATTGCACAGGCCATGCGCCACGGGCTAAGCGACGATGAAATCCACGGCGTCACCATGTTTGACCCTTGGTTCCTTGCTCGCATCCGCGAAATCATCGAAACCGAGGCTCAAGTCATCACTGGTGGCCTGCCCGCCGATGAGGCAGGCATGCGTGCGTTGAAAATGATGGGCTTTGCAGACGCCCGGTTGGCCGCGTTGACAGGAAAGACTGAAACCCAGGTCCGTACTGCTCGAAACGATCTGAACGTGCGCGCCGTCTTTAAACGCATCGACACCTGCGCCGCGGAATTCGAGGCGCAAACGCCTTATATGTATTCCACCTACGAAGCGCCCGTATTCGGCGACGTGGAATGCGAAGCCCGCCCATCTGATCGCAAGAAGGTTGTCATTCTTGGCGGTGGTCCGAACCGGATCGGGCAAGGGATCGAATTTGATTACTGCTGCTGTCACGCTTGTTACGCGCTGACCGACACGGGTTACGAAACCATCATGATCAACTGCAACCCCGAGACAGTGTCGACCGATTACGACACCTCGGATCGTTTGTATTTTGAACCTCTGACGTTTGAACATGTCATGGAAATCATGCGTGTCGAACAGGAAAACGGCACGCTGCACGGCGTCATCGTACAGTTCGGCGGGCAGACGCCGCTGAAACTGGCCAACGCCTTGCAAGAGGCCGGTATCCCAATCCTTGGCACGACGCCCGACGCCATTGATTTGGCCGAAGATCGCGAGCGTTTCCAAAAGCTTGTTCAAGATCTGGGCCTGAAGCAACCTAATAACGGTATCGCCAGTTCTGATGCCCAAGCGCTTGAAATCGCCGAAGGCATCGGCTTTCCACTTGTGATCCGCCCGTCCTATGTTTTGGGTGGGCGCGCCATGGAAATCGTGCGCGATATGGGCCAGTTGAAACGCTACATCGCCGAGGCGGTTGTGGTGTCAGGCGACAGTCCTGTGTTGCTTGACAGCTACCTTGCGGGCGCGGTCGAACTGGACGTGGACGCGCTGTGTGACGGCAAGGACGTGCACGTGGCCGGTATCATGCAACACATCGAAGAGGCCGGCGTGCATTCGGGCGACAGTGCGTGTTCGCTGCCCCCCTACTCGCTGTCCAAAGACATCATCGCACAGGTCGAAGTCCAAACCCGCGCATTGGCACTCGCGTTGAATGTTGTGGGCCTGATGAACATCCAATTTGCGGTGCAGGGCGACGATATCTTCTTGATCGAAGTCAACCCGCGCGCCTCGCGCACTGTGCCCTTTGTGGCCAAGGCGACCGATTCCGCGATTGCATCGATTGCCGCGCGCATCATGGCGGGCGAGCCACTGACGAACTTCCCGTTGCGCGCGCCCTATGACGCCGATGCCAGCTATGGCGCGGTGCTGCCTTTGGGTGATCCAATGACTTTGGCCGATCCGAACATGCCGTGGTTTTCGGTCAAAGAGGCGGTTCTGCCCTTTGCCCGTTTCCCCGGTGTGGATACGATTTTGGGCCCTGAAATGCGATCAACCGGCGAAGTTATGGGTTGGGATCGCACCTTTGCGCGCGCCTTCCTTAAGGCGCAGATGGGGGCTGGCATGGTATTGCCAGACTCTGGCTGTGCGTTCATCTCGATCAAAGATGCTGACAAGACGCCCGATATGCTGGAAGCGGCACAAATCCTGACCGGACTTGGCTTTACGCTGGTCGCCACAAGCGGCACCGCTGCGTGGTACGAAGATCAAGGTGTGACCTGCGCAACTGTGAACAAGGTCTATGAAGGGCGCCCGGACGTCACCGACATGATGAAAGACGGGCGCATACAGTTGGTCCTGAACACCACTGAAGGCACGCAAGCGGTTGAGGATTCCAAATCCATCCGTTCCATCGCCCTTTACGATAAAATCCCATATTTCACGACCGCTGCCGGATCTTACGCCGCCACACTTGCGATCCGTGAACAAGCGCAGGGCGATGTGGGCGTCAAGCCCTTGCAAGGATAACCCTTTCAGAACAGGCATGGCGCGCGACCCAAGATTGCGCGCTATGCCTATTTATCCATCTGCACGGTTTCTAAGGCTCAAAACAGATAGCAATTCAGTGACTTGCGGTGTACCCGCAGCCCAGCCCAGACTAGGGTCGCGGATCGCTGCTTTTGGAAAGGTCGTGGGATGGACGCGTTTTCGCATCTGATAGAGACCGCTGGGCTGACGACGCTGTTTTTCGCGATTTTTGGCGAGTCTGTTGGCCTTTTTCTGCCTGCTGAAAGCGTTCTGATCGCAATTATCACGCTGCGCGAAACGGGTAGCCTTTCGCTGACGCACATTGTTTTGGCAGCCTGGAGCGGGGCTGTGCTTGGGAACGGGGCCGCCTACATGATCGGGCGGCGGTTCGGCAGGCCAGTGATCCTGACCTACGGCGCACGTTTTGGTCTGTCCGAACCACGTTTTGCCATGGCCGAGGACAAAATGGCGCGCCACGGGGCCCTGATCTTAATCGTGTCCCGGTTCATATTGCTGGTGCGTCAAGTCAGCGGTTTTGTCGCTGGGACAACGGATATGCCATGGCCACGCTACCTTGTGGCCAATGTCTTGGGCGCGACGCTTTGGGTGGCCATCTGGACTTGGATCGGGGTGCGCTTCGGAGAATTGACGGCGCTGCTGCCGTGGCTTTTGGAGCATCTGCACATCGTCGCGTTGATCGCGGTGCCGGCACTCATCATCGGCGGTATTGTTTGGTGGATGCTGCGTCGACGAAAAGCAAAACGAAACGATTCCACCGGTTAGCGCGCACCCTTTCACACGGCAGAACCAAGGGTTGCAACATTCGAACGGCGTTCGAATATGGGCCACATCGGCGCGTACGTTCCCATCGACATTTCAATCGACTTTCTGCACGCAACGGCCATCGATTTGCGTCACCGTTATCCATTCTTGTCCTTCGAACCGGTTGTAGGTGACTTTCTAAACCCCGTTCGTCTGCCTGAACATCTGTCTAGCACGCCCAAAATCGTGTTCTTTCCCGGCTCGACTTTGGGTAAACTTCCACCGGATGACGCCTAATTTCGGTTGCCGCTGGTGCGCGCGTAGCCGAACGTTCACGCCTTTGTTCTTGGTGTCGATCTAATTAAAGATCCGTATGTTTTGGTTCAGGCCTATGATGACCGCGCGGGCGTGACCGCAAAGTTCATCAGCAATATTCTTGTCCGGCTCAACACCGAATTAAACGCAACATTTGATCTGTCTGGGTTCGCCTACGAGTCCAAGTGGAACGCCGCATTGCCACGTATCGAAATGGCACTGATTTCGACCGAGTCGCAAACGGCGATGTTGGTCAGTCAAGCGATCTTGTTTCAGGCAGGAGAACGAGTGGCGATCAGCCAATCGCGTAAATACACCGCCGAAACTTTGGGCGATCTCGCCAATGCCGCCGAGTGGCGCATTGGCAAATGGATCACGGACACTGAAAACCAGTTTTCCGTTGTCGTGTTGCGGCCTCGACAAGGCCGCAACACGTGACTTGAGCGCTTGTTAAGAACGCTCTTGCAGGTTCAGGAAGTAGTCGAAAATCTCGGGAACATTTCCGTCGCCTTGACCGGCGGCCAATGCTGCTTGCAAGTTTGCTGACGTGCCTTCCGCAATCTGCGCGCGGGTTCCAAGGTCTTCGACCATTTTGACGAAATAACCGATGTCTTTAGTCGCGTTGGCAATCGAGAAACCCAGATCGCTGACACCGTCCACAGCGTAGTTCTTACAGAAATTCATGAAAGGCGAATTGGATGGGCCCGCTGACATGATGTCAAACAACTGCTGGCGGTCTACTCCGGCTCGGTCTGCGACTGCGAAGGCTTGGCTCATGGCGCAAACAGTGGTCATACCCATGAAGTTGTTGATCAACTTCGTGGTGTGCCCTGCCCCAAGTGCGCCAACATAGAACACGTTTTCGCCCTGTACATCGAGCACTGGCTTGACCTTTTCAAAGGTGTCCTTGTCGCCCGCGGCCATGATGTTCAGCAAACCGTCCTTGGCGTGTGCAGGTGTACGGCCCAAAGGCGCGTCGATCATGCCCGCACCTTTTTCACCCAAAGCAGCGCCGATCTTTTGGGTCGACGTCGGGATCGAAGTTCCGAAATCAATCACGACAGCGCCGTCTTTGATGCCCGCCAGAATGCCGTCATCACCGTAGATCAGGCTCTCGACGACGTCCGACGTGGTCACGCACAACATTACGATGTCGCTGACTTCGGCCAGTTCACGAGGTGTGCTGACCTCCGTTGCGCCGCGCGCCACAGTAGCGCCTACAGCGTCTTTGTTGCGGCCCATGACCACAAGGTCAAAGTCATTTTTTTGCAGGCATTCGGCCATGTTGCCGCCCATTAGGCCTAGGCCGATGAATCCGATTACGGGCTTTGTCATGGTGCACTCCTGAAATAGTGGTTTGTGTTCGATTTGACGCGCAGCGCCCAGCATGGGCAGCTTTGCAATTGAGAATAAGAAGGCCGCAGCATCCTAAGAGAATGTCTTTGGCATCAGCAGTTTTGGCAGCCACAAAGCGATTTCGGGGAACAAAATCACCAGCAGCAAAATCAGCAACATCGGCAGCAAGATAATCACCACGTCGCGCATCACCTGCACCACGTTCAACCCGCCAATCGCAGCAGAGATCAGCAAGCACAACCCATATGGCGGCGTCACCAACCCAAATGCCAACGAGATAATCCCGATGATCGCAAAGACCGTTGGATGGATATCAGCCGCTTGCGCAACCGGCAAAAGCACGGTGCCTAGAATGATGATCGTTGGGATCGCATCGATGAATAGCCCAAAGAACAAGAACAGCCCCGCAATGATAAGCGCAGTACCAAATGTGCCAAGGTGCAGATCAACGATCAGCCCAACAATCAACGCGGGCACTTTATAAAACGCCAGCAGCCAGCCAAAGGCCGAGGCCGTACCAATCGCAAACAGCGAAATCGAAGCGAACCGCCCGGTGTCGTAAAAGATGTGTCCTAGGTCTTTGACCGTCACAGTCCGATAGACAAACAGACCCAAGATCAGCGAATAGCCCGCAGCGATGATGGCACTTTCGGTGGGGGTTACGACCCCGCCAACAATACCACCCACCACCAAGATCGGGGTCAGCAACGCCAGAAACGAGCTTTTGAACGCGCGCCACAGATCGCACATGGTTGGTGTGCCGATCGTGGGATAGCCATAGACCTTGGCATAACCATAAACCGTTCCCATCAGCGCAAGACCGATCATGATGCCCGGCGTGGCGCCCGCCAAGAACAACGCACCGACCGAAGTTTGCATCACCCCACCCCAGACGATCATCAAGATCGATGGCGGGATGATAACCCCCATGACCGACGAACACGCGGTAAGCGCAACGGCAAAGCGCGGGTCGTAGCCTTCTTTGACCATGGCGGGGATCAAGATCTTGCCGCAACCCGCAGCATCGGCTGTAGAAGAACCAGAGATACCTGCAAACAGCATAGACACCGCAACGTTCACATGGCCCAGCCCACCTGGCATCCATCCAGTTAGTACGCGGGCCAGATCGATCAGCTTATCGGTGATCTTGCCTGAGTTCATCAAGTTGGCGGCCAACAAAAAGAACGGCACAGCCAGCAGAATAAACGAGTTATAGGATTGGAACATCCGGTCCAGCAAAATGAACGGCGTCAGGCGTAAATCAAGCACCACGATGGGGATCGTCGCCAGACCCAGCGCAAAGGCGACGGGGATGCGCATAAGCACCAGCAGGATGAACAACCCGACTAGGATAAGACAGGCAAGGCCCGTTGGAATAATCATGAGGTTTCTTTCGGGCCGGTTCGATACGTCTCAATCGCTTGGAACAAACGGAAGCCTGCGAACAGCGTCCAAAGTGTTCCAGCAATGGGAACCGAAATATGTGTGATAGCCATGTTGGCGCGCATCATGGGAGAGTTTTGGATATAGCCGAATTTGGTATATTCAATCCCGTAGATCGCAAAAAGAATGGCAAACCCGGTGATCATCACCAGAACAAAACCATCCTGCAAAAGCTTTAGAAGGGGGTGTTTTGCATCCGGCAGCACGCGCACATCGAAATGCGTACCTTCCCAGACAGCAACAACAGAACCGACCATGACAGCCCAGACAAAAATGAACGTAGCCAGTTCCTCGGTCCAAAGATAGACGGGGATGATCCCGGTGTAGCGTGCGAGAACTTGCATGCCGACCGGAATGGCCAATGTCGCGATCAAGACACCCAGAAGCAGGCGAAACGCGTCGCAAAATCTGTCAAGAATTCGTTCCATTTGGGATGCGCCAATTCAGTAAAAGCGTCCACCGGCAGGACTATCCCGCCGGTGGATCAATGTCGTAAGTGGTTTACTTACTTAGCCCGGATTGCTTCAAGCAAATCGGTTGCGCCAAGCTCGGCTGCGTAAGCGTCCTGAACAGGGATCACCAGCTCAAGCAGTTGTTCGCGACCGGCAAATTCCTGCACTTGAACCTGACCAGCATCGATCATTTCCTGCATTTTTTCGCCGTCTTGGCTGCTTTCCAGGTCACGACCAAAAGCACCAGCTTCTTTGCCTGCGGATAGAACTGCAGCCTGCAAAGCTTCTGGCAATTTGCTGAACGTTTTTTCAGCCATCACAATTGGACGCACTGTAATGGCGTGCTTGGTCAAAGTGATGTTTGGTGCAACTTCGTAGAACTTAAGGTTCTGGATCGACGCCGCTTCGTTTTCAAAGCCAGCAATCACACCAGTTTGGATCGCGTTGTAGACTTCGTTGTAGGCAATCGCCGATGGCGCCGCTTTAATCGCGTCAAAGATTTGCGCCTGAATAGGTGCACCCATGACCCGCATTTTGTGGCCTGTCAGCTCTTCGATGTTGCTGATAGGTTCAGCTGATGCAAGGTTGCGAACGCCGCCCCCAGCATAACCGATAACGCGGATGTCGGCCTTGGCCAGCAGCTCTGCCTCAAGTGGCGCCATAACGCCGCTGGACAGTGCTGTGTTCCAGTGATCCAGATCGCGGAACAAGAATGGCATATCCATCAAAGGGATCGACGGGGCAAAAACAGCCATGTTCGACGGGGCCATGATGGCATAGTCGATGGCAACGCCTTGCTGCAAGAACGTAACAAAGTCGCTCTCGTCGCCCAGTTCGCCGTTCAGGCTCATCTCGAATGTGACGTCACCGTCGTAGCCGGCAGTAACCAGCTGTTCGAGTTTACGTAGTGTTTTGGTGTAGGCATGCTCTTCATCGAACAAGCTTGCCCCGCGCAATGCGACTGTTTCCGCGGATACAGAAACGGCTGCAACAGTTGACAATGCGATGGCCGCGACGCTCATGCGTGCGAATGAACCAAAGTTAATCATGAATTCCTCCCAGAATTGACGCCCGTGATTCCGGGCTGCCATACTACCATACTAGTATGGATAAATTTGTGTCAACAACGGTTTTGAAAGGTCTTGCCGGTTTTCCGAGCCAAATCTGACAGTGGCCTTGCCTACACCCCACGTCGGCATTGAACCCTAACGAAAAAACGTAATTCTCCCACAGGGTTCCATTCAATTTCGGTCAGTTTTTCAACGCCTACAAACACACTTTGTGGCCATTGCAGGCTTATCGGGGGTTTGAACTCAGCTCAAAACCAATCGCACACAACATGCGTGTACCCCCAACCAAAGGCTGCCAAAATAACAGGCAGCGTCACGAGACAAGTAAGCTCAATACGCTTAAAAAATGGATCAATACATATGTCGTGAGCACTTTCTTCGAAAGATGTAGGCGTTTGCGGATATTTTATTTACCATATGATCAAGAATAGGAGGGCGACGCGTGCTGGATCTCATTTTCAAACAGGCGCGTCTACCGGACGGGCGCGGACCGCTGGACATCGCGGTTCAAGGGGACAAGATTGTCGCCATCGCGCCGTTGGTTGACGCAGAAGCACACGAAGTCATCGACGCCGCTGGACGCCTTGTCGCGCCGCCATTTACCGACCCACATTTTCACATGGATGCAACCCTTAGCCTTGGGTCACCACGCATGAACGTGTCGGGCACGTTGTTGGAAGGCATCGCGCTGTGGGGTGAACTCAAACCACTTTTGACACCCGACGCCGTGATGGAACGCGCCTTGCGGTATTGCGATTTGGCCGTGGCGCAGGGCTTGTTGTCCATTCGATCCCATGTGGATGTCTGTGACGACAACCTGACGGCGGTCGAAGCCTTAATCGAAGTGCGCAAACGTGTGGCGCCCTATATCGACCTTCAATTGGTCGCCTTTCCACAGGACGGGTTGTACCGTTCAGCCACTGCCGAAGCCAACCTGTTGCGGGCGCTTGATATGGGGGTGGATGTCGTGGGCGGTATCCCGCATTTTGAACGTACGATGGCCGATGGCGCGCATTCTGTTACGCGACTGTGCGAGATCGCAGCGAAACGCGATTTGATGCTTGATTTGCATTGCGACGAAAGCGACGATCCGATGTCGCGCCATGTGGAAACCCTTGCCGCTGAAACGACACGCCTAGGGCTAGGTGGCCGAGTGTCGGCAAGCCACGTCACCGCGATGCATTCCTATGACAACTATTACGCCAGCAAACTGATCCCGCTGATCGCCGAAAGTGGCATGAACGTGATCCCCAATCCGCTGATCAACATCACCCTGCAAGGCCGATCCGACACCTATCCGCGACGGCGCGGTCTGACGCGTGTGCCAGAACTGCGCGCCGCCGGTGTCAATGTCGCCTTCGGGCAAGATTGCACTATGGACCCTTGGTATTCGCTTGGTTCGGGCGACATGTTGGAAGTCGCCCATATGGGCGTGCACGCTGTCCCCATGACCTCGCGCGAGGCGATGGCGTGGACGTTCACATCCGTCACTGAAAACGGCGCGCGCGCGATGGGCTTGCCCGACCCCACCTTGCGGGTCGGCGGACCTGCGAACATGGTCTTGCTGCAAGCCCGCGACCCGATTGAGGCGGTCCGCCTTAAGGCGACACGGTTGGCCGTGATCAAACATGGCAAGGTCCTGGCCCGCACGGCACCGCGAACAGCAACCCTTGATTTGCCTAACCGTCCCACCACGCTTGACCCTGCTGATTACGCGCCAAAGGGCGACAAAAAGAACACTTAAGAAGCCTGCTAAACCGAAAAAGGAAAAATCTGATGAAGCTCACCTCAACCCGTCGCCAATTGATCGTAGGGGCCGCCGCCACATTGGCCCTGCCCGCCTATATTCGCCGTGCCAATGCGCAAAGCATCGTCAAGGTCGCAGGCGTGCACATGTCACCCGTCGAAAACGCCTGGAACAGCCGGATTCACCTTGCCTTTCAAGAGGCCGCAGCCGGTGGGTTGATCGAATATGAATTTTCCGAAGGCGTTACCCCAACCGATTATCCCCGAGCGATGCGGGAATATGCTGAAAGTGGCACGCAGCTTGTGTGGGGTGAATCTTATGCCGTCGAACGTGAGGCCCGCGAAGTGGCCGCCGATTATGCCGACACGGCCTTTCTGATGGGATCATCTGGTGGACCAGAGGACGACAATTTCGGCGTCTTTGGCACACGCAACCACGAAGCAGCTTACCTTGCGGGCATGTTGGCGGGTAAAATGTCGACCTCCAACACCTTTGGCTCCGTCGGTGGCTATCCGATCCCCGAGGTCAACTTGTTGATCAACGCCTTCCGCGCAGGTGTAAACGAAGTGAACTCCGATGCGACCTTCCTGAACGGGTTTATCGGTGCATGGTTTGACCCCGCGCGTGCCAAAGAAGCCGCCATCGCTCAGATTGATGCGGGCGCTGACATTCTGTTTGGCGAACGGATCGGCACGGCTGATGCGGCCCAAGAGCGTGGCGTTAAAGCCATCGGATCGTTGATCGACTATACGCCGCGCTATCCCGGCACAGTGTTTGCCAACGCAATCTGGAACTACGGCCCGACGATCGAAGCCATCGTTGCCGACATTCAAGCAGGCAAACCTGTGGGACGCGATTACACCGAATATTCCTTTATGTCCCACGGTGGCAACGAACTGATCTATGTGGCCGATGACGTGCCTGCCGACGCAGTTGCACCGATGCTAGAAAAACAAGCGGCCATTCAATCCGGCGCATGGGATGTGCCTATCAACAACGAAGAACCCGCCTAAGGGGTCTTTAGACATGAACGATGCCACGGCCCTAGCCGCCGCCATTTCCGACGGGCGTACAACTGCGCGCGCGGCGATGGAGGCAAGCCTTGCGGCCTGCGAGGCCCATGCCGAATTGGGGGCCGTGGTTTTCATTGATAAGGCAGTCGCGCGCACTGGCGCGGCCGCTGCTGATCACACCGCGCGCAATGATCGCGGCCCATTTCATGGTGTGCCCTTTCTGGGCAAAGACCTTGGGTCCACCGCCAAAGGGCTGCCCGTCGCCGCTGGTGCCGCCGCCATGCGGACGCGCGTCGCAGCGCCGGAAGCGGACAGCGATCTTTTTGCGGCCTTCCGCCAGGCAGGGTTCTTGCCCTTTGGTCTAACCGCCTCCCCTCCTTTCGGGCTTGCGCTTGATGCCGCGCCCGAAGGGCTGCCACCTGCGCGCAACCCTTGGAACCCATCGTTGACACCCGGTGGTTCATCGGGCGGTGCAGCGGTGGCCGTCGCAGCCGGATTGGTCGCCATCGCCCATGCGACAGACGCTGCCGGGTCGATACGCGTGCCCGCGGCCTGCTGTGGGCTGGTCGGATTGAAACCGTCACAAGGGGCCGTCCCCGCCGGGCCAGATTTCAACAATCACCTGATGGGAATTGCGTCCGAACTGGTGCTGGCGCGATCTGTGCGCGATGTCGCCACAGCCTTTGGGGCCGTTAACGTTTCAACGCGCGCACCGGCAGCCTTGCCCAACACGCCACGCATCGCACTGGCCCTTCCCGCACGTTGCGACGCGGCCCAAATCGCCGCCACGCGCGCCGCTGCCGACGCCTTGACCGCCGCAGGCTGCGCCGTAACAGCGATTGCCGCCCCAGATCAGATGGGGGCCGAAGCCCACGCAACCGTAAAAACGATCCTTGCTGTTTCCCTTGCCGAATGGCTTTTGGCGCTTGAGATCACCGATGACCAAGTGCCCCCACTCGCTGCCGCGTTAGCCAGCAAAGGACGTGCGATGCAAGCGACAGACTTGTTTGCCCTTACCCGCCGAATGGCGCACCTGTCAGACCGCGCAGCCGCGATGTTCACCAACTTTGACGCCATTTTAAGCCCTGTTTTGTCCACGCCCCCGCCGCCCTTAGACGCGTTCGACCTCGACCACACCGACACCGACGCCCATTTCGCAAAAATGGAGGCCTTCGCCCCCAACGCAGCCATCGCCAATGTCGCTGGCCTGCCTGCACTTGCCCTGCCCTTTGGGATGCAGAACGCAGGCCTACCTGTTGGCGTGCAGCTTTGGGGGCCACACGGCGCGGATGGCCTGTTGTGCCACTTGGCAGCCCAAATTGAGGCCCGCGCGCCTGCGCTTACCTATCCCTTTGATATTGCGGGATTGCCCACATGACCCCTGTTCTAGAACTGCAAGGCATCACCAAACGGTTCGGCGCTTTGACCGCAAATGACGATGTGACGCTGTCGTTAGGCCAAGGAGAAATCCTCGCGCTTTTGGGCGAAAACGGCGCGGGCAAGACCACGCTGATGAATATTCTGTTTGGGCACTACGCCGCAGACGAAGGCACGGTACGGGTGTTTGGCAACGAACTGCCCTCCGGCAAACCGCGTGCTGCGATCGACGCCGGGGTTGGCATGGTTCACCAGCATTTTACGTTGGCGGGCAACCTGACCGTACTGGAAAACGTCATGTTGGGGTCGCAATCCCTGTTGTCGATGACGTCAGCCCGTGCCGCCGCGCGCAAAAAACTGATGCAGATCGCAGACCGCTTTGGCCTGCCTGTCCGCCCCGAGGCCAAGATCAGCCAACTTTCGGTCGGTGAACGCCAACGGGTCGAAATCCTCAAGGCGCTTTACCGCGACGCCCGCATCTTGATTCTTGACGAACCCACCGCCGTTCTTGCCCGCCCCGAAGCGCAACGCCTGTTTGAAACCCTGCGCGACATGACCAAAGAAGGTCTGTCCCTAATCTTTATCAGCCACAAACTGCACGAGGTCATGGCCGCCTCGGATCGCGTGGCGGTGCTGCGGGGCGGACAGATGGTCGCCGAACGTCAAACAGCACAAACCAATTCATCGGAATTGGCTGAGCTGATGGTAGGCCGCAAAGTGGAACGCCCCAAGCGACAAAGCCATCAAATCGGTGCGCCCGTTTTGATTGCCGACAAAGTCCGCGTCGAAAACAACGGGCAAGCGCAGTTGGATGATGTATCTTTTACAGTGAACGAGGGCGAAATTCTGGGCATCGTCGGTGTATCCGGCAACGGACAGGCCGCCCTTGGCGCACTGCTGTCGGGCCTGACTGCCCCGGTTTCGGGCACGCTGACCTTGGCCGGTCAGGACGTGGGGCCGTTAGGACCGCGCGGCATGATCCGCGCAGGCGTTGGCCGCGTCCCCGAAGACCGCCATGCCGAAGGCGCTGTGGGCGAGCTGGCCGTCTGGGAAAACGCCGTGCTGGAACGCCTGCGCAGCCCCGAATTTTCGCACAAAGGGTTTGTGCGCCAAGCCGCGTGCAAAGCCTGCGCAGCCGAATTGATCCAACGTTTTGACATTCGCGGCGCCACACCGGACACCCGCACCCGGTTGTTGTCCGGTGGCAATATGCAAAAGCTGATCCTTGGGCGATGTTTGTCAATTGGTCCGCGCTTTGTCTTGGCCAACCAACCGACCCGAGGTCTGGATGAAGGGGCCATCGCGGCCGTGCATGCGGAATTGCTGGCCGCACGGTCCAAAGGGGCCGCGATCTTGTTGATTTCCGAAGAATTGGAAGAAGCTGTCGCACTGTCTGACCGCATTCAGGCCATCGTTAAGGGGCGCTTGTCCCAGCCACTTGCGGCGGATGACGCCGATGCGCGAACGTTGGGGCTGATGATGGCCGGAGTATGGGAGGACGACAGCGATGCGGCTTGAACGACGCGCCCATGTGCCACTACACCTTGTGATTATCGCGCCGCTGATTGCTATCGCCGTTGCTTTGATCCTTGCTGGTGGGCTGATTGCGGCCGCTGGGGTCAACCCGCTTTCCGCCTATGGTGAAATGCTGCGCGGGGCCTTTGGATCGCGCCTGTCGGTGACAGAAATGCTGACCCGCGCGACGCCTTTGATCCTGACGGGGCTGGCCGCCGCCGTTGCCTTTCGCGCACGCCTTTGGAATATCGGCGCCGAGGGGCAATTCTTTATCGGAGCCCTTGTGACGGCGTGGATTGGTCATTCACTGGCCCTGCCCGGCCCCATCGGCATTCCGGTTTTAATGGCTATGGGCATGGTGGCGGGCGCGTTGCTGCTGGCGATCCCCGCCTACTTACGTTTGCGGTTTAGTGTGGACGAAGTCGTGACGACCTTGCTGCTAAATTTCATTGTCATTCTGTTTGTCGGCATGATGGTCGAAGGACCATTGCGCGACCCCTTAGCCTTTGGCTGGCCGTCTTCGGTGCCCGTGGATGGCGATTTTCGCTTGCCAGACCTTGTGCCACGCACGCGACTTCATATCGGGTTCGTTTTTGCAATTGCAGCGGCGGGCGCTGTTTGGTTGGTCCTTGCCCGGACGGTTTTCGGGGCTGAAACGCGCGCCGCCGGGTTGAACGCAACTGCCGCCGCTTTTGCAGGCATTTCCCTGCCGCGAACCCTGATGGGCGTCGCACTTTTGTCAGGCGCGTTGGCCGGATTGGCCGGATCGGTCGAGGTTCTTGGCGTCACAGCTGGGGTCACCACGACCATGTCGCCCGGCTTTGGCTATGCGGGCATTGTCGTGGCAATGCTGGCGGCATTGCACCCGGCCGGGGTCGTGACCGCCGCAATTTTTGTGGCCACAGTATTTGTCGGCGCTGACGCCATGAGCCGCGCAAGCGGCGTGCCCAGCTTTATCGCGGACGTGATCGTCGCGCTGTGCTTGCTGACGATGTTGGTGGCCCTCATGTTTACAACATACCGGATACGGCGATGATGGATGCGTTAGAAATTTTGGGAAACACCAGCCTTTGGGCCGCAGTATTGCGCATTGCGACGCCGCTGATTTTCGGCGTGCTTGGCGCGTTGCTTTGCGAAAGGTCCGGTGTTTTGAACCTCGGGATCGAGGGGATCATGACGATGGGGGCCATGACAGGTTGGCTGACCGTTTATATGGGCGGCGACCTTTGGACTGGGCTGCTTGTGGCCGCTTTGAGTGGCGCGATGATGGGATTGCTTCATGCGATGCTGACGGTTCCGCTTGGGCTG
Organism: Tateyamaria sp.; assembly: GCF_039940735.1. Taxonomy (GTDB): domain Bacteria; phylum Pseudomonadota; class Alphaproteobacteria; order Rhodobacterales; family Rhodobacteraceae; genus Tateyamaria. Next base: position 62,233 of record NZ_JBDVGB010000066.1, on the reverse strand, counting down.
TCGCAGCATGTTTCGGGGTTGGGGATCACGCTGTTTGCGTCGGCGTTGTCGTACTATCTGTATCGGTTGATCGTGGTCGTCGGTGATCTGCCCCCAACAATTGAACCGTTTCGCCCGCTCGACATCCCTGTTTTGTCCGGCATACCGATCCTTGGACCAATTTTGTTTTCGCAAACGATGCCGACCTATCTTGCGTTGTTCTTTGTTGTTGTGATGGCCTATGTGCTGGCGCGCACACCGCTGGGGCTGGCCATTCGCATGACCGGAGAAAATCCGCATGCGGTCGAAGCCCAAGGGCTTAATCCGAACCACATTCGCATTGGCGCTGTGGTGGCAGGGTCTGCATTGATGGCCATCGGCGGTGCATTTTTGACCACTGCCGCGTTCAACAGCTTCTTTCCGGAAATGGTACAGGGGCGCGGATGGATCTGCATCGCACTGGTCGTATTTGCATCGTGGCGACCGGGCAAAGCCCTGTTGGGCGCGCTGTTATTCGCCTTTTTCGACGCCTACCAACTGCGCCTGCAAAACGTGGTCGAAGGCGTGCCCTATCAACTGTTCCTGATGGCCCCTTACGTTCTTTCAATCGCCGCGCTGATCCTTGTTGCGCGCCGCGCCGAGGTGCCCGAAGCCCTGATGGCCCCCTACCGACGCGGCGAACGTTAGGCGTACGACCGGCAAGAACATCTTGTGAACATCAAAGGGTTCGGCTAATCCTGTTGCTTAGCCAAAGCCAAACTGTTGTATTGCAGTCAAAAGGACGCACCACATGCTGACATCACTCGAACTTTGCGCAGGCGCGGGCGGCCAGGCTTTGGGGCTGGAACGGGCGAAGTTCAAGCATGTCTCATTGGTGGAAATTGACAAGCATTGCTGCAACACGCTGCGCCACAATCGTCCCGAATGGAACGTACGCGAAGAAGACATGCGCATCTTTAAAAATGACGCGCATACCTATCAGGGTGTTGACTTGCTAGCGGGGGGATTGCCCTGTCCTCCGTTTTCGAAAGCGGGCAAGCAATTGGGTCAAGCCGACGAACGCAACCTGTTTGATGACGCAATCGACATCATCGACGTGATGCGCCCCCGTGCCGTGATGATCGAAAATGTCCGGGGGTTTCTGGATGCGGTGTTTGAAGATTACCGTATGCATCTTAAGGCTCAACTGAAGAAACTTGGATATTATTCCGAGGCCAAACTGCTGAATGCGTCTGATTTTGGTGTCTCTCAGTTGCGGCCGCGTGTTGTGATCATGGCCATCGAAGAAAACCGTGTCGAACATTTTGAATGGCCAAAACCGGGGTTGATCAAACCCAAAACGGTGGGCGAAACGCTGCTTCCTATGATGCAGGAAAACGGCTGGCCGGGGGCCAAAGCGTGGGCCGGGCAAGCGAACGAAATCGCGCCGACCATCGTGGGTGGCAGCAAGAAACACGGCGGTCCCGACCTTGGCCCGACACGCGCGCGCAAAGCGTGGGCGTCCCTTGGCGTTGAGGGCCGTACAATTGCGCCCGAAGCGCCGATGCCGGACCATGAAGGCATGCCGCGCCTGACCGTACCCATGGTGGCCAAGATCCAAGGGTTCCCAGATGATTGGCATTTCACAGGCGCAAAAACCAACGCATATCGCCAAGTCGGCAATGCCTTTCCGCCACCGGTCGCAGAGGCCGTCGGAAAGCAGTTGAACGCGGCCCTTTCAGTGCGAAAACTGTACGCTGTCGCCTAAATCATATCGCCAGACCGCCAAACAGTGACTCCACCTTTCGGGGCTGATGGTGCAGCTTTGGCGCATGCGTATGTTGCCCTCAAACGTGATTCCCGGTCACCCAGATTACGATGCCTTGGCCAAGGTGCGTGACGGGGTTTTGGCCCTTGCGGGCGGGGGCGATCATGTCCATCAGGCATTCCCCGGTGCGATCCGCGATGCCATCGATTTTGTGCTGGACCCTGTGCGCACAGGGCGCACCGAGCTTCACCAATTGGACAACGTCGAAAAGACCTTTGTTGGCTTGAAAATTGAACACTATGTCCGCGACTTTTTGGGTGCCCCCAAAGGAATGAGGGACTTGGTGATCGCCGGGCAAGACGTTGATATTAAAAACACTCTTGATAACAGTTGGATGATCCCGCCCGAAACCTACGCAGATGCTGATCCTTGCCTTGTCATCACCTCAAAAGAACAAGAAAGCACATGTTGGATGGGCGTCATGCTGGCGCGGATGGATTACCTGAACGCCCCCAATCGCGACGGAAAGCGCGGCGTGAAATCGGATGCCGTTCGCAATATTCTATGGCTGGTCGAAGGGGCGCCTTATCCCACTTCTGTCTGGCGCGACTTTGACATGGGGCATTTCAACCGTTTGCGCAAAGTGCAGCCCGGAACCACGCGTGCCGCCGATTTTTTCAGGTCGAACATCGATAAGGTAGTGCCCAGAGAAGTGGTCCAAGCCTTGCTGCATGATCAATTGGATCCGCTCAAACGTCTTCGCAAAAACCAAGGCGCGCGCGGTGTGCTTGAACCCGAAGGCATCGCATTGCTGTCTGGGTCTTTTGGGCGCAAGGTTTTGCACGCGCTTGGGCGACCCGAAATTCCCAATGACGCGTTTCTGGCCATCACCGCGCGAACTGAAGAAGACCGCCAAACGCTTTTAAGTTTGAACGCGATCTCAAGCTGACCCACGTGCCCGGGCATCGCAGTCCTTTGCAAAATGCATCCGGGTGCTACCCATGACGTTGTGGAGCTTCTGCAAAAAGCACGCATGTGGCGAAATACTTGGACGCGCCTTATTGTCAGCACCGGGCACGATGGCTAAACTAAAGATATGATTACTAAGTGCTTTTTTATCTGTTCCATATTGTTCGCTGGACTGACACAAGCAGTGTCTGCACAGCATGTGGAACTGGATGCACTGGAACTTAAAAGCTCCGGAGAGGCCTATACCAAGGCCATCCGATTGCGCGGGATTGATCGCGAGGTCTTGTATTTTGACCCGACCCGACCGCCGCCCCCGTTTGACACGAACCAAGCCGCGCAACGCGACAGCCCAGTCGACAATGACGGGCTTGACGTCAACGTCCCGTCCGCTGAAGGCAAGACCATATCCATTCTGATCGCCAGCATCATATTGATTGGCATCGCCTACCTATTCATCGTGTTTGGTGGGCGTTTGCCGGTGTCTTTCGCGCGCAAACCCGAAGATGGCACCACCTCGGGGCGCACCCTAAACGGTGCGAAACCCAACGGCGAACAAATACCCCTTAGCATCGATGCTGTGTTGCGGATGAAAGACCGCCGTCAAGCGCTTGTTGCCTTGTGCAAAAGCCTGCTGGCGCGCGTGATGACAGCCGAAGGTGTCTTGCTGCAAGACAGTTGGACAGACAGGGACACGCTGCGCCGCGTGCCGCAAGGCCTGCCCCAACGCGAGGCCTTGCAGGCGCTCGTTTTCGCCAGCGAGAAAGTGCAATTTGGCGGGCGAGACGTGTCCGAAAGCGAATTTGATGATCACATCACCCGTCTAAAGCCCCTTTGGGCCGTCACTCCGTCATGAGCCAATTTGATCATACGCCTGCCGCCCACCCTCGGATTGGGGCCGACAAAATTATCCTTGGGGCTTTGGCGATCTTAATGATAGGTGCGTTTTTTTATGTCTCTTCGCAACGCCAACAACAGCTGCGCACCTCGCCTACGGGTTTGAACGGCTTACAGGTCTGGTTAGCTTCTGAAGGGCAAACCGCGCGAAACTTTTCCGGCAGTTGGCCGTTGAATATCGACGAAGTCGGGCTTCTGGTTTTGCCGATTTACGACACGGCCCTTGATGAAGCGCGCACTTTGGCACGATCCAAAGAAGACTGGATCACCCAGCAAGATGAATACGATCTGGACACCGCTCCGATCTTAGCAAAGATCGCGGATGTACCAACATTGCTTGTTCTCCCGAAATGGCGCAGCGGAATGCGGCTAACGGGGCTGGCGCATCCGTTGCTGTTGGCAGAACAAACGCGGCTCCAAGATACGTTGAAAGCGGTGTTGCAAACAGATGACGTGCGGCTGGACTACGGGCGGACGCCCTTTTCGACGTTCCCTTATCAAACCACAGCCCAAGACCCCCTATCCGCAACCGTTTATGCCGCCCAAATGTTCACGGCCAAAGGGTGCAAACCCATTGTGGGCACCTCAAAAACAATGATCCTTGGGGCCTGCGAACTGCCATCCGGTACAAAGGTTTTTGTGCTGTCCGATCCGGACCTGATCAACAATCACGGCCTTACCCTTGGGGACAACGCATTCATTATCAACGATTTCATCGCCCAAACGGCGAACGATCAACAGATCATAATCGACTACAGTCGCAAAAGTTGGCTGACGCGCGATTCCGATGAGCCGCAGCGCGAACGGACATGGGCGGACTTAAAGCGTTTCCTTGAACCGCCCTTCACCTTGATGTGGGTGGGTTTGGCGATTGCCGTGGCCTTGGTGTTGTGGCGCGCTGCCATGCGCTTTGGGCCGCTGATCGCAACGGGAAGTGGATTGGGAGCCAGCAAACTGATGGCGATCGGCGCACGCGCCCGCCTGATGCGCCTTGCAGGGCGCGATGGGGCGTTGGTCGCCGATTATGGCAAAGCGCGATTGGCGGCCACTGCGACAGCGCTTGTGGGCACGGCACATGCCAACCACATTTCGCACCCCGACACGTTTCTGGCCTATACCCAACGTCGCCACCCCAAACACGCACCCGCCTTAACCAAGGCGCTCAACACAATCAGCGCTTTACCACCAAGCGCATCAGCCACCCATGCCATGGCGGCGGTCGCAAGCCTTGACAGCATACTGGAGCAAATCACCCATGACACTTGAAACGCTGCGCGCTCAAGCAGACAAATTGCGCGCCGAAATCGGCAAAACCGTTCTTGGACAAGAAGACGTGGTCGATATGCTGATCATCGCCCTGTTTGCGCGGGGCCATGTGCTGATGGAAGGGCCGCCAGGCACCGCAAAAACACTGTTGGCGCGCAGCTTTGCATCGGCCTTGTCTTTGGACTTTGGCCGCATTCAGTTCACGCCTGATCTGATGCCCGGCGATGTTTTGGGGACCTCGATTTTCAATTTTCAAACCAATGACTTCATTCTGACCAAAGGGCCTGTCTTTAGCGAGGTTCTTCTGGCGGATGAAATCAACCGTGCCCCGCCAAAAACACAAGCGGCCCTGTTGCAAGCGATGAACGAACAGACGGTTTCGATTGACGGCAATGATCACAGCCTTGGCGACAATTTTATCGTTGTGGCCACGCAAAACCCAATCGAGCAGCAAGGCACCTATCCGTTGCCAGAGGCGCAGTTGGATCGGTTTTTGTTCAAAGTGATCTTGGATTTCCCGCCCGAGGACGTCGAGATGTCGATCTTGAAACAACACGCCGCAAAACCCGTGAACGCCGCCGGTGCCACGGACGGTGTTGAACCTGTTTTGGATGCCGCCGCATTGGCCGAGGCGCGAGCGGTGATTGACGGCATCATTCTGGATGAGAACATTCTGGCCTATATTTTGCGCCTGGTCCGCGCCACGCGCGAAACGTCAGATATCGCATTTGGTGCCTCGACGCGGGCGGCGGATGCATTGGCCTTGGCGACACGCGCGACTGCGGCGTTAAGCGGGCGGGACTTTGCCATCCCTGATGACGTCAAACGGCTTTTTGGGCCCGCATTGCGTCACCGTGTCGTGCTTGGCCCTGCGGCCGAAATCGAGGGGCAATCTTCGGACAAAGTTCTTGAAAATATTCTGAACCAGATCGAGGCCCCCCGCTGATACGTCCTTCGCGCAAATTCTTGCTGATCGCCTTGGCTTTGCTGGTGTTCACCGTACTTGGGTCGGCATTCAGCCGTGCCTTTCAGGACGTGGCCATATTGCCGTGGGCCATTTTGGCCTGCGTCGCGGCGGCGGACCTGATCGTGTCGACCCGGCGGGCTGTGCCTTTGCAACATACCGCACCACTTGAGGCCTTTGTCGGCGACACGTTTTCCCTAACAATTCAAGACGGCGCCAACCGGCTCGGGCAGCTTGCCCGGTTTGATTGGCCCGAAGGGCTTGATGGGCCAAACGAGGTCGCCTTTACCCAAGACCCCACGGGGCACGCCATGATTGATGTGGCGGTACGCGCAACGCGGCGCGGGGTTTGGCCCCTGCCCCACGTCTGGTTGTTTTGGCCGTCGCGCCTGACCTTGTTCGAATTCGTACCCAAAGTCGCCCTTGGGGTAGAAATCCGGGTTGTGCCGAACATTCGCGCTGTGCAATCAGGTGCGCTGACGACAACGGTCCTAAGCACGCTGTTCGGGTCAAAAGAAAACCGTGCCATCGGGGACGGGTCAGAATTTCACCAACTGCGCGACTTTGTGCCCGGTATGGATGTCAAATCCATCGACTGGAAACGTTCAGCGCGCAAACGGTCCCTTGTGGCCAAAGAACTGCGGGCCGAACGCAATCACCACGTCATCCTTGCCATCGACAACGGATTTTTGATGCGCGAAGAAATTGGCGGTCTGCCAAAAATCGATCATGCGGTCACAGCCGCGCTTTCACTGGCATGGGCCGCCGCACTTGGGGGGGATTTGGTCGGTCACTTTGCCTATGATGTGCGCCCGCGAACCTTTGCCAAACCCGAACCCGGACGCGCCGCTTTTGTGCGGCTGCGCAGCTGGGCCGCCGAATTGGATTACGTCAGCCGCGAAAGCAATCACACGCTTGCGTTGACCGAGCTTAACGCGCGCACCCCAAAGCGCAGCCTCATCGTCATCTTCACCGATTTCGTCGACACCACCTCGGCCGAGTTGATGATCGAAAACATCGGTATCTTGGCAAAACGGCACCTGATCATCTTCATTGCCATCCGCGATCCCGAGGTCGAAGGCATCCTTGATGACCCATCAGAAAACCTGTCTGGAGTCGCAACATTGGTCGCGGCCAATCAATCCATATCGGAACGCCGCGTGGTGCTGGAACGGCTCAACCGGCTGGGCGTGACCGTGATCGATGCCAAGCCAACGCAAGTAACGGCGCGGCTGGTTTCGGCCTATCTTGATATCAAAGATCGGGAACTGCTCTGATGGTTGATACTGCCACCCTCATGCGCTCTGCCCGGTTTCGTCACGAACGCGAGGCCGATTGGACACGGCTTGAGACCTTGGTCACCAAAGCCGAACGCGGCGGCGCGCAATCGTTGGAATTTTCCGAAGCGCGTGACCTTGCTGCACTTTATCGCCAAGCCACAACATCGCTGGCTATCGCGCGAGAAATCTCTCTCGATAAGGCGCTGTTAAATTACCTCGAAGCGCTGGCCGCGCGCGCATATTTAAGCGTTTACGCGCCCCAAGAACAATTGGGCGGGGTATTTGGCCGTTTCTTTACACGCAGTGCGCCACAGGCCATGCGCCGATCTGCGGGATATATCGCACTTGGTTTCTTGTGCATGGGTCTGGGCGCTTTGGTTGGGTTCATGCTGTATCTTGAGAATGCCGACTGGTTCTATGTCTTTATGCCGCCGGGGCTTGGCGATGGGCGCGGGCCCGATGCATCGACCGAATTTTTGCGCGGCTTCCTTTACGAAGCAGACCCAAGCGCGGATGGGTTGGGCAGTTTCGCCACCTACCTGTTTTCCCACAATACGCGGATCGCGATTTTTGTCTTTGGCTTAGGGGTTTTTGCCTGCCTGCCCGCCGTGCTTTTGACGTTTTACAACGGGCTAATCCTTGGTGCGTTCTATGCGTTGCATGTGGAACGCGGTTTGGGCTGGGATTTGGGCGGCTGGTTGTCGATCCATGGCGTGACCGAATTGTCGGCGATTTGCATCGCCTGCGGTGGTGGCATGCAGCTTGGGTTTGCGGTTCTGTTTCCCGGTCAAAACAGCCGCAAAGAAGCGTTGCGATTGGCGGGCCGTGATGCCGTCAAACTGGCCATTGTGGCCGCACTTATGCTTGTCGCCGCCGCCTTGTTGGAAGGGTTCGGACGCCAATTGGTGCAAGATAGAACCACGCGCTACGTAATTGGTTGGGGTGTTGGGGTTTTGTGGCTGGCTTGGTTTTCAATGGTGGGACGGCGCGCATCATGAACAAGACCAGCACCCTAAAGCAACGCCGTCAGTCACGCCATGAGGCCGCAGCCCAGATTATGCCCCCCGAAGGCGTACCGCTTAGATTAGACATCGCAGGCGTCGGCGTGCGAATGGTGGCGCAAATCACCGACGTTCTGATTACGCTGGGCTTTGCGGGATCGATCCTGATCATACTGAGCGTCAGCGGCGCTATCGGGACGTCGACTATTTTGGCTTTGGGGTCGTTGCTGTTTTTTGCGATCCGCATTCCCTATTACATTCTTTCCGAACTTGCCTGGAATGGTCAGACCATCGGCAAAAGGTTGATGAAAATAAAAGTCGTCTCGCATACGGGCGGGTCACTGACGACACACGCGCTGGTGCTGCGCAACATCATGAAAGAGGCCGAGGTTTTCCTGCCGGGCACACTTGTTCTGACCCTTCAGCAAGACAACAGCATTGCGTCTTGGATCAGTTTCATCTGGGTTATGATGGCCTTCGCGATCCCGCTGACAAACCCGCATCGCATGCGCTTGGGCGATATGCTTGCGGGCACGCATGTGGTGCATCTGCCCCATCCGATCCTGCTGTCAGACCTCGCACGCGAAAACCCGGCACCTGTTGCGACGGATCAAACGGGGTTTGCGTTTTTGTCCCATCAGCTAGACCACTACGGTCGCTTTGAGCTGCAAACACTCGAGAGCTTTTTGCGGGCGCAAGAAAAAGGGACGACCCGCCAAAACCATCAAAGCAACACCCAAACGCTTGCTGCTATCGTCGAACGAATCCGCAAGAAAATCGGCTATGCCGAGGCGATTTCAAAGGTCGATCATCTGCCTTTCTTACAAGCCTTTTATAATGCCCAGCGCGCTTATCTTGAACAACGCCAACTGTTCGGGGACAGACGCAGTGACAAGCATTTTGCGGCCAATGACGAAGCAAAATAGTGGGCAATAGGTTACAATCAAAAGCTACTCTTTAAAATAACTTGAAACAGTGCCGGCCATAAGGTTCATTCAATCGCAACTTTGCATGTAATGAATAGACCAGCAAAGAAACCAAAATACGATAAAACAGGGACAAAAATCGATGACAGATACTTCAGCTCAAGCTGCGAAGGCACCACTCGGCGTCGGCGCGATCATATCCGACAGTTTTTCCATCATGTTCGGGAATTTCGGCAAGGTCTTTTTGCTGGGTTTTGCTGGCGCTTTTTTGGGTTTCGTCATCAATTTCCTTTTTTTAGGCTTTGATGCCGCAACAGGATCGGACCAAAATCTTAACGGCGACACAGCGACAATCCTTTTGGGATCGCTTGGTTCAATCATAATCAACATGGCCATTTACGGCCTGATTACCGCGTTGCTTATCCAGCTGGCTTATGATGCAAAATTGGGGCGTCAAAACAGCCTTAGCACTTACTTCAAGTCCGCTTTACCCGCAGTTTTGCCCATCGCAATACTTAGTATTGTCATTGGTATCTTGTCAGCTATCGGCGCAATTGCTTTGTTGATTGGTGCGCTATGGGTCTATGCGGTTTTTTACGTTACCGCACCGGTCGCTGTCATTGAACGTGGCGGCTTTGGCTCAATGGGACGCAGCGCAAATTTGACCAAAGAATACCGCTGGCCGATCGTTGGCCTTTTTATTCTGGTTTTGATTGTTACGATGATTTTGCAGCTCATTGGCACATTTCTGGTTGGGGTCATCGCGGCCGTCGGCGGGCAATTTATTGCCGGAGTTGGTTTGGCCATGATCACAGGGCTGGCCTATGCACTGGGCGGCATTGCCGTGGCTTTAGTGTATGCGCGCCTGCGTGAAATCAAAGAAGGCGTCGACGTCGATCAAATCGCGTCCGTCTTTGAGTAACGTACAATTTGGGCCGTGTTTGAAATAATACGGCCCATTCTACCCAATCGGGCGATACGTTTTTGATTGCCCCGTGGGATATTTCAGGGCCGGACTTATTGGCCCGAATTGCAAAACACCCAAAATTTGTGACCCTGTCAAAGCAATTTCGATTGGCGAAAGAGCAATCTGTCGGGCACATGCCCCCCCAGCGAAATTACCTTCAGCGCGCATTCCAAAGGCGGGTTTGATTTCCACCCAGCTTAGAATACCGCAGCGGTCTACGCGGCGCGACAAGGGCTTCCAACTCGGGGTTCGCACGCAGGCTTAACCACGATTCCGCCCATGCCAGTTGAAAGTCCTTCAACCCCTCAACGCCTGCGTCCAGCGTTTGTGGTGCCCCGGCATAAGCGGCGCTGGCCACGCCCCCGGCAGCGAGGTCTTTCAATGTGAAATCGACAATTCTATCCAGCGCTCTTCCGCACCGGTTCATGACCGGAACACCTTGTTGTTCAAGCAGGGCCGCTGCGACCACCATCGGCGTCACCGCGTGCACCTGATAGTGCAATGCAAGCTGCTTTCGTTGCATTTCTTGCGGCAAACTTCCGTCTTGGGATGCTGTGCACGCCACATAACCAAGCGACCAACCGGCCCATCCAAGGGTAACAGGGTCTTGGGTCAACAAAGACGTCGCCGCGCCCGCCAAAGCGGCCCAAGCGCGCAGATTGCCAGACGCCGCCCCATCCGAGGCCGTTTCCCAAAACGTCATTTGACTGTCCATGCGCCGACCCAACCAAGCCGATACAACGCTGGTATCGCCGACAGGTGCAGCCGGTGCCACTTGCGCCGCAACTAAAGCCAACGCAGCAAGGCGTGATCCAATGGTCAACTGTGCGGTTTGACTGCCCAAGTCAGACAAAGCGTCGGCCCGCGCCCATGTGGCCAATGCCGCCATGACGCAATTGGCGGCGTCACGATCACCTGCACCAACAGCGGCGTCTGTGCGTGTGGTCAGGTAAGTTATAAAATCATCGAGGTCAGCAAGCGCCTCTTTCGCCGCAGCTTCGGCCTCAATGTCGATTTCACTGCGGGACGGATCATCGGCCGCATAGCGACTGTCAAAGCTAAGGCTGATAACAGGGTCTGGCACCACGTCACAGGCCGCGATTGCAGGCAATGGGGTGCAAAATGCAAGCGCCGCAATCCAAGGGCGCATGTTACAAGCCACCCTTGATACGCAAGGTTTGCGCCAATGCAGCCGCACGCGGATGGCCCACCGTATCGGCTTGGTCCAGCCACGCAATGGCCGCCACTGCGTCCGGCACATGACCAAGCCCAAAGCCAAGCGCATAGCCTGCTTCAAACATCGCATCCCTGTGGCCTTTGGCGGCAGCGGCCTCAAGCCAGACCAGCGATTGTGCCAACCCGGCTGCGTCCGTGGCTGTGGTACGCAACAACATGCCAAGTTCAAAAGCCGAGGCCGCATCGCCGAATTCTGCCCCTTGTTGCAGGACAGTGGCAATATCAATGCGCAGATCGACGTCGCGTCGAATTTCTTCGGGTGCTGCACGGTAAAGCGCGGCCAAAGGTGCCGCGGCATCAGCCGTGCTGGTTTGCAGTGCCGTCACGAGATGCCCGACCGCCGCTTCGGCGTCATATGTCGGCAGTTCGGCATTGGAAGTCAGCCGGATCAAACGCACTAAAGCGCCCCGGTCGCCTTCTGCCAGCGCCAGCGTGGCACGAGCCACCGGGTCAGGTGCAACCCCACCGTCAAATGATCGCATTTGTAAGTTGGTTAAGCGCAGTTTTGACAACACATGGCCGCCGTCAAAGTGCAAACCGACCTCGCGCCAGTGGTGGCTCATTTGATCATCACCGCGGATGGCGTAGGCGTCGCCCAACTCGGCTGCGTCCTTTGTCCCACAACTCATCAACGACACGGCACGATCAATGTAGTCATCGATCTTTTCGGCCTTGATATGAGGGATCGCAAACATGAGCGCCAAAAAGTCGCCACGCGCTTCGATCTTATCCGCAAATTCGGCAAACACTGCCGCTTCGGATCGTGTGTCAGCCTGCAATCGGGACAGCAATCGGATCGCCGCCCCTTCCCCACGATTGCCTGCCATAGTCAGCAAATTCACGATCTCGGCGGCGACCTTGGGGTCGCGGGCATCGTATTCCACCAGCGCAATCGCCAAATCCAATGCCGTCGTCACCCCATTATTCAAATAGACACGGCGGAAAAATTCAATCGCCAGATCCCGCTGCGCCGGGGTGGTGGCCAATTCGAATTCCAGCTCGGCAAACGCTTCTAGTGTTTGATCCGATTGGTTCACAACGCCAGCCCAATACCGCAAGGCCGCCTCTGCCGCGAAAGGATCAGACTGCACACGGTGCGCATGAGATGCGACCATCTGGGCGCGGTTCCCTAAGGCAAGCGATTGGATTTGTGCGATTGTTTCGGGTGCGCGATCTGGCGACAAGGCCAACAAGTCCGTCGCAGACACCTGAACATTTGCCCGCCCCGATGCAGCATAGGCCCTTGCCCATGGGTCGGCGATATCCAAACGCGGCGCATCGTTCACCTGACAACGGTAAAGCGTATCGAGATCGCGCAATGCGTCCGGCATCGCAAAACGCGACACGACGTCAGACAACAAACTATCGGCCCGCGCGATTTGGGCCGGGTCATCCCGATACCGCACCAACATTCGTGCCAGGCGGCGTTGTCCCGGACCGTCACCACGCGCCGTCGCTTCTTCGAGAAGAGTTAGCGCGTCGGCTTCACCCGCCCAACGCCCTTTACGCACCAGAACTTCGCCCGCAAGGCGGTTAAAAATGCGACCCGGGGCTTCGGGCATCTGAACGATTTCGCCCAAATACTGCAGCAACAACCCGCCTTCGTTGGCTTCGGTGGCATCGATGTTGACGGCCAACTGCAAAAATGGACCAATCGCAGACCGCGTGCGACGCTGGTCTTGGGGGTAATTGAACCCAAGGATACGTGTCAGCTCATCTCGCAAAACAGCACCCGAAGACACCAAAGCTTCGGTCGCGACCTCATCAATGGCAACACCAAGGCGCACAGCTTGTTCTAAGTACCGGCGGAGTTCGACATTGTTTGAGGTTTCGGAGTCTCCGTTCAGGTGAAATTCCACCACTTTCCAAGCGGCCTCTGCCCCGCCCATATCAGCAGCAAAACGAAACCACGCCAAGGCAAGCGCCGGATTGGGTGCAACAAGATCGCCCTTGATGTATTCCTGTGCGATCCGTTCCGCGCGCGCGCAGACACCGCTGTCCAACGCGCCCAAGATGCCACCAAATGCCATGGTGATCGTCAAATCCAACGGCGCATCCCAGCCCTCGATCAAGACCCCTTCTTGCGCAAGGCGCGCGATGTTCAAAAGAGCAGTTGCATTACCGCCGTAGGCCGCCTCGCGGATCAATTCTTGGGCAAAGGCTTGGTCTGCAACGACCCCTGTGCCGTCAGAAAAGTGTCTAGCCAGTGCCATTTGTTGGCCGTTGTCCAAATCATCGACGCGGTCGCGCAAGGAATTGACCAACCCTTCGCTGACCAGTTGATCGGTTCGCCCCGCCCGTAACATCAGCTCGATCCGCGCAAAGATCGCGTCGACCTCGGTAAAGGTTTCATCGATCTGGGTTCGGCGCGCAATCAACGCTTCGATAAAGGGGTAAAACCCGTTGGCGTCTTCGTTTGTGTAGGTGCGAATGTCGCGGCGGAGGTAGCCGATGCGGTCTTCGTCGCTCAATTCTTGGGTGGAACCACCGACGGACAAGTCATCAGGACCCGCCGTGGCCGGTGCTGCAAAACACACATCCTGCGGCTCAAGCATAGGGGGCAAAAAATCAAGGCTTAGCCGGGTGTTGGCCTGCGCCTGCGAAATCACCGGCGCAAAGGCTAGGGCCGCGGTCAAGATCAGGGGGCGAAACATCTGGCGGTCCTTTCTAGAAACAGGCGTTCAGGCGCGGTTGCGCACCCAAGGCGGTTGGCGCTTCGATCTGGACCGAGGCAAGGGATTGCGTATCCAGACCCGAAAGCGACAGATAAAACCGCCCCGTCAAAGATTGGTCTGCGTGGCGGTAGATACTGCGCGTCCGCACCAATCCTGCCGCATCTGTGAAGTGAAACCGCACAAACGAAAGTGCGGCACCGTCCGCATCAAACGCAAGCGCAGTGTCGGCATTGATGGTCAGCCCCGTCAGGTCTGCACGGGCATCCACCATTGGCAATACTGTGGAACATGCGGTGCTTGCCGCGGCGATCAGTTCGCGCATCGGCTGATGACCCCTATCGGCAAACGGGGCGCTCACTGGCCATTCCCACACCAGAACGCGCGGCGGCGTGTCCTGAAACGCCGTTGAGGTCAGATAGGAAGACATCGCTGCGAACACGCCACCGCCCGGCACCCCATACCCGACAGCGTCAAGCCCGGTGGATTGGCTTAGGAAACCTGTCATGTTCAGGGCGTCGGTGGACGTGATATCAGTACCGACCACCACAAGAGGTTCGGTTGCGACATCCCCTGCACGGGTGATCGTTTGGGTTTGCACGCGCACCGCTGGCAATTCGGATTGGCACCCGCTTTGTAATTGGGCCCGCATATCTGACGTCAATGCAATGACCTTACCCGGCGCAGACACAAACGTTGCCCGCGTGGTATCACTCAGGTCGGGATGATCCTCAAGAACCGCGCCCACGCTTTTGGCCAGCAGGCGCACGCCGGTATTTGTTGGCCGGGTGTCTGTCCCAAAGTAGACCGGGGTTCCGTTTAGACTGGCACGGCGCAGATCGGCACGCGCATCAGCGACATTCACCCCAGCGGCCTGAAGCCGCGCAATCATGCCTAAATGCACCGCAGTCGCGGCATCTGCATCAAAGCCCAGATGGGTCGCCATCGGCGGCAGCAAATGCGACAAGACCTGCGCCCGTGTTGGCACAGGCATCAACACCAGCGTTGTGCCACGGCTTCGCAACACTTCGGTCAACTTGGACAGGTGATCGATCGTTGCATCGCCTAGGCCGTGGTGGCTTTGCAATTCTGGGCGGATGGCAAAAAACGTACCACTTTTACCTTCGACGGCCGCAAGCGCGGAATGGGTTTCAAGGGCGCGACAGCCATAGGCCGACTGCGCCTGTGCCCCGCTTGCTGCAAGGCTCGTGATAAGAGCTACGCTGCCAGCGCACACAAATTGCAGTGCGCCTTTGACTGCTGATTTGATCTCCGGTGTCATTGCAAGCCCCCGCTGCTGTCCGGTTATTTTCAATCGAATGCCTTAGCCGCCGTCGACCTTTGGTGTATCTATCAGACGCAGCAGGTTTTGTGCAGTTGTGGCCACGGCAAGGTGCCCTGATCCACCCGCCCGTTCAAGCAAGTCGCGTGCCTGTTCCTGAAGGTCCGGTTCCGGATTTTCCGAGGCTGCTATTCGTTCCAACAACCCCATAGCAATTCCCAGCTCAATACGCCCGTCGCCCGTTTTCTGAAGCTCGGTCGAAATTCTGTCGCGCGTGTTTTGTGACAATGGTCCAAACAGACGACCCTCACCGTTAAAGGCCACCACAGCTTCGAGCGCGCGGGCATTCCCCGCCCAAGCATGAGGATACAACACGCTGATATATTTGCGAACCCGATCGCTTGGTTCTGTGGCTGGGTCCAATAGGTGCATGGCCTCGATCATCGGACCCATGGTCCAAATCCGCCCTGTCCCAACAGCAATTGCAGAAAAGAACGCAATATCCGAAGCATTGGCACCATCATTGGTCTGCAAAATTCGCACATACCGCTGGGCCGCTAACCCATCCCCTGCGTTGGCCAAAGCCCGCAGTTCACTGCTGGAAACATCCCCACCTTCGTGGAATCTGGTGCGTAACCGGCGCAAATCTGCACTGCGCAGTTGCTTGGCACTGGTCAGGCCACGATCGACAGTGACTGAGACTAAATTTGTTGAGGCGTCTGGCGCAATCAGATTGGGAATGATGGGCGAGGTTTGCGTTTGTGCCAAAGCAGGCAGCCCAAACACCGTACTCAACAGCGAAATCAAAGCCACAGCAACGCGCCGCATTACCAGGCCCCCCCGCACAGCGTCGCATCTGTTGATACATGTTCGGCCTGACCGTCTTTGAAGCGCAATGGGACGCTCCCACGCAAATCAGCCACCATCTTATGAGTTAGGCGGCCTACGTCCCCATCCAACAATTTCGGCAGTTGGCGAGAAAAGTCATTGTTATCCAACAGTATTTCCGCGCTTGTCGCTGTGGAAAGACCGGCACCATTGGCGTTTAAAATGTTGCCATTCAAAGCCGTGCGCGCCTGTCTGGCTTGCGCCGACACCCAAATGCCCGCGCTAGAATTGCCTGCGATCAGGTTGTCGCGCAATACAGTCCCGTCACTGCGCCGCACCTCAATGCCCTTTTGCCGGTTATCAAGGATCACATTCCCAGCGACCAATCCGCACTGTGTACGCGAAAATTTGATGCCTCCGCCGTCGCGACGCCACACAACGTTGTCGCGCACACGCACGTTGTCAGATTGGCCATCCACCAAAACGGCAACGCGTTCGCCGTCCAAAAACAAGTTTCGATCAATCTGACTGTGGCCCGAGCCCGCCGTGACACGGATCGCATTGGTCCGTGCAGTGCCGTAAAACAGGTTTCCTGCCACCGATGATCCCGGCGCCATCGTCAGCGTTACGGCCGCATCCTTGAGATGCCCGAATGTGTTGCCAGTGATTTCCGCACCGGACATGCCTGCGATCTGAACCCCTTTAAGGTTGTCAAACAACGAGTCGCGGATCGTGACCGTACCGCGTGTTTGGTTCAACAGATTGCCCGCAACCGACAAGCCGCTAAACTTGGGCGTCTGACCAAAGCCAAGATCACGCAAAATTGCCCCTGTCATCTTCAACGAACCGCCACCGATGACGCTCACAAATGGGTTAAAACTGGGCGTATGCTGGTTTTCAGGGCCAACCGCTTCGATCAAAGCGCGATCAACGATCAATGTGCCCATCGCCAACACAAAAGCCCCAGCATCGCGCGCCAACGCCAGCCGCTCGCCTTGATCAAGGCGTAGGGTTGCGTCAGGCCAGATCACCACCGGCATCGTCATCGTACCATCCGCCAAGGGCGGCATGCCTTGAGCCGCAGAATAGGCTTGAATATCAGCCAAAGTAACTGTGCCAGACTGGATCGACAGTGCAACAGGTCCGCGCGCGCCCTGCGCATTGACCACAGCCGTATTATTCTTGCCGGTATAGGTTTGGGCCAAACTTGCCAGCATCAGACGGAAATTTGTCGTGCCGACGTCCTGCGGCACACCGCGCAACGGCGTTGCAACATGTGTCCCAAGCAGGGGGCTAAGAAGCCCAATCGGCGCAGGTGTAACCGCGTCCTTTGGTTCCGCATCCTGAGACCGCCCAGCGCCAAACAGGCTACCATTGACAGCCGGCGGTGTGGTCTGTGCTGCCAGTGGTGTCACGGCTTTGGCCTGATCCAGAACGCCCGCCCCACGGCCAAGCCGCGTCCATAGGGCCGCGACGTCGACAGGGGTTTTCACATCATCGCCAAGTTCGGCATTGATCTGATTAAGGGTCGCACGCATTTCAGACAGGTTCACCGCGCTGGGATCCCCAAGCGCGGTGTGCGGTGTCACTGCCACCACAATAGCAGTCAATAAACTGCGTAAACTATGGGACATTCCCCTAGCCATTCACGACCTGACCCAGCGACTTGGGCTGGAAATCGGGCGAAGCCAGCGTCACAAACAACAACTCGGCCGGTTCATCGGAAAGGTTAGTGATGGTGATCGTCCCGTCCGGGTCGGTATAGATACGGCCGCCCTCTCCCACTGTTTTCTGCCAAGCAGGGCCAGAGGCATGAACGCGTCCACGTACAACAAGCGCTTGGCGGGCATCCCCGGATTCCAAGGTCAAGGCGCGACCCACTGCGATTTCAGCAGCACCCACTTGATAGTTGTCACTTTGCGCCAAGGCGGAAACGGTTTCGCGGTCCACCATGGGAACCATGGCTGGTTTGGCTTCTTGATGGCGTTCGGTTTCTGATCGGCTTGTGCGTTTCAACTCGTCCACGATGGCTTTGACGTCTTGCGTCTGATCCATGCGTGCCACCAACAAAGCGTCCGGCGTGTCGATCACGATGACGTCCGACAGGCCAACGACAGACACAAGGCGGCTGTCTGCGCGCACCATTGTGTTTTGGGCATCCTTTGCAATCACGTCGCCCTGCAGCACATTGCCATCCGCATCGGGGCGGGAAATGCCGTACATCGCTTTCCAACTGCCAACATCGTCCCACGTGACATCCAAAGGAGCCATCGCAATCAGGTCGGTCCGTTCGAACACAGCACTCTCAGTGGGCAGGCTTGCCGCCTCTCCAAAGCTGCCAGAATCCAACTGCAACGCGCCCTCTTCAAAGGCGGCCTTCTCAACAGACGTTGCCACAAGGCCAGCCGTATGAGGGTCAAACTTGTGATATTCATCGCGGATCGTTTTGGCCGAGAACATCGAAATGCCCGACGCCCAATAGGCATCGCCCGCTTCGATCAAAGCCGTTGCATCCCCAACGGGGGGCTTTTCAACGAAACGATCCACGCTGCGCACACCGGTATGATCCGCTAATGGACCACCATCGACGATGTAGCCAAATCCGGTTTCGGGGTAACGCGGCGCAATGCCAAAGGTTACGATATGCCCAGCTTGCGCTGCCGAAAGGCAATTTTCCATGGGTGTCGCCAGATCGCCGTCGATCACGTGATCAGCGGGCACCACAACAAAGATGGTGTCTGGGTCTTCGGCCAACATCACTTCGGCAGCGGCCAAAACGGCGGGGCCAGTGTTACGGCCCATCGGTTCACAAATCACACGTGCACGGACCTGCAAATCCTGCAACTGCTTGGCCACAGTCCCTTGATGAATTCGCCCTGTCACAATGACCGGATCGGTAAAAATACTGGCACGGTGGCGTTGCACCGCAGCCTGGAAAAACGTCATGCTGTCGGGGCCACCGATGCGCTGAAACTGCTTTGGGCTGTGTTTGCGTGAAATCGGCCACAATCGTGTGCCGTTGCCTCCACAGATGATCAGTGGTGTGATCCGTGTCATTGCCCGTTCTCCTGCCCGAGGCCGATCGCGCCTAGCAGTGTCTTTGACAACCGCAACCGCGCCGACTTGTTTGCATCGGACGGCGAGAGGGGGTCTCCCTTCACCGTCAGGTCAATTGGAACAAAGAGTTCGCCCCGAAGAGCCGCAGCGCGGGTGGTGTCGCGAACGTCGATCGATACAGGCAATTTTCGCCCATCGTTTAATTCGATCGTTGCAAGATCCCCTTGCAAAGCCCGCGCCAGCCCTTCGATGCTGATCAATGTCCTTAACCTTAAAGAATGGTTAATTTCGAAAATTGTCAGAATTAAGTCGGAAGGAAGAACTGTCGCGCCTTCAAACACACTTGATCCCAAAACGACTTCTCCGTCCTGAGGCATTTGAAAACTAAGCACATCACCAGTGTTTGACGCGATGGTATAGGCGACTTCGCCCACAGGTGCCTGCGGATTAAGATATGTGACCTGCCCCGCCACGGTGGCCTGCATTGCAAACCCTGCCCGGTCAATGAAGACAGGGTGCATTTCATAGGCACTGGTATAGCGCGAAAAGACGGCCCACGCCGCGATGAGAACAATCAGCAACGACGCCATCGCGACCCCAACAGAGCGCACGCGTTCGCCCATCGACGTCGGATTAGCGGCCTTTGGCGCTTTAGGTTGGGTCGGCCCCGTATAGGCCATCATCCCCTTAAGGCTGACCAAGTCGCCCGCGATAAAGCTGTTCAGAATATAGCGCAGTTGCGCCAAGTGCGCGCCCGTGGGTTCAGAGAACAACAAGACCGTTGTCCCGTCGTCGCCACGATCTGTTGCCGTGACCTTCGCCATCATCGTGATAGCGAAATCTTCGAACGGGAAGCTTAGTGTCGCAAGGTCTTTGAACCCCGGTGCTATTACACCCTTAGGAACTGCGATCTCGATCTCTGTGACTGAAACGCGTTTGCCTTCAAACCATTGACCACCAACGCGCATCGAAAACGGCATCGTCAATAGCGGGTGCTCGTTTTCAAGGCCAAAGCCAATCGGAAGTGAGGGTGCGGCCGCAGGCGCTGTGCTTTTTTTGTCGTCATTCATTTCGCTGCGCCTACTCTAAGGTATTCAGGAACAGGATAGCCAAAGTCAGCCACGCATAAGCCAGACCATGATGGGCTGTGCTTTCGGCCATCTTCAAACGGTCATAAAAAGCCATGACCTTGCCCGATCCGCCACTCGACCCTTGCCGAGTCCACTTTTGCCGATCCAACCTGAACAACACGAATGTCTTGATGATCGCACCCGACACTTGGCCAAAGTACAAAATAAAGGGATGGGTAACAGGAAACCATTCACGATTAAAAACAGCAATATATGTACAGAACATATATCGCGTCAGCATGACCCAGCTGATGTAAAGCGGGATCACAGATGGCGTGACCAAAACCGCCGCGATTGCCACTGAAATCGGACCAACAAGCGTTGTCCAACAACTAACACGTTGATCAAGGATAGACCACCACGTGAAAAAACCCATGTCGCGCGGGCCGCGGCGGATCGCACGGCCATTGGTGCGCATCATATTTCCAAACCAACGCACCATCAGGGTCTTTGAGCTGTCAAAGAATGAATCGCTTGGCTGTGTCTCGTAACTGCGACTTTGCACATCGGGCAAATACGCGGTCTCGTAACCGCGGCTGAGCAGCCAATACCACGTCGATTTGTCATCGCCGGTCAAAAAGTTCACGCGCCCAAGGCGCCAATGATCCAAGAAATCCTGCCCAACAGCACGTACAAAGCTGGGGTCTGTCGCAAGATCAGCGCGAAAGACGCTCATCCGTCCCGTCAAGGTCAGCACACGATTGGACAGGCCCATCGAACACATCATCACTTGGCGTTGATTGAAACGCAGCTTGAACCAGTCTTTGAACAAACCTTCCGTGTCGATGATCGCCGCTTCGTCGGTCGTTAGGGCACCCGTTTTGCCATCCATAAATACTGGCGCAGATCTGGCCCAAACGTCTTCGGGAACCAACGTATCGCCGTCGACAAACACAAGGATGTCGTTGTGATTGGGGGAAAAGCTCGCAAGGATACGCAAGGCTTGGCTCATCGCGTCGCGTTTGCCATTGGCCTTGATCCGGTCGATCTCTAACGCGACGTGGTTTGGATCGATCTTCATGTTGCGATAGATGTCGCGGATCAACCGTTCATCCATGCCATCCACAACCGAAGCCACAATCGTCGCCCCATCACGTGCCGCCATGGCTGCACGAAAGATCGAACGGTAGACCGGTAAGGTGGTATCTTGATCCACCATGTAGCTGGTGACCATAAAGTAACAGTGATGCCGGGCCGTGCTGCCCGCAAATCGTATATCCCGCGCCTTGCGCCAGCGCGGGTAGACTCTGAGCTTGAAGTAAAGCGCGCGCGTAAAATTAAGCGCAGCCCAACTGTACCGCCAAAGACCCAGCGTACCAATAACCAACACCGTCCCTTGCGCACCTTGCAGGTCCCCGAGGAAACCTCGGGGCACTGCGCACACAAGCAGAAGGGCGACGGAAAAGTACGCCAGATGGGTCAATGCCATCAGCACGGGCAACGCTCCTTTACAGTCACGATTACCAGCAGATGCCCTGATAATGGTCGTCCGACGTCATCTCGCGATTGAGACGGGTCAAATCAACCACGGGGCGTTCTTTGGCCGCTGTTTTCAGGCGTTCCACCGTTTCATGGTAGAAGTTACCAACCAAAACAGTGCCCGAACTTTCGATCAGCTCGTCAAGATCTGCAACCATGCGGGCTTCCAAATCTGGAACCTCTTCGTTGCCACGTCCTGCACCCGGTGTCGCCGTATCATAGGCTTCCTGCACAAAGGGGTCATAGATGTTCACATCTACGCCTTTGTCGATCAGACGCGCAGCCAATGAAATCAGCGGGCTTTCCCGCAGATCATCTGTTCCGGGTTTAAAGGAAATCCCAACAAAACCGACCTTTTTGGTGCCGCTTTCCATGACCATCTTCTCGGCCTTGGCGATCTGCGCCTCGTTGGCTTCAAGCACGGCGCTTAGCATGTGATGCGGCGTGCCAGTTGAATTGGCCAGATACCGCAATGCGCGCACGTCCTTAGGTAGGCAAGAGCCACCAAAGGCAAAACCGGGACGCATGAAGTACGGGCTCATCGAGATTTTGTCGTCGCTGCACAGGATTTCCATGACGGTTTGCCCATCAATGCCGCTGGCTTTGGCGATGTTGCCGATCTCGTTGGCAAAGGTCACTTTGACCGCACGCCATGTGTTCGACGTGTATTTGACCATCTCGGCCGTACGGATATCCACCTGATGGATTTCACAAGGCAGGTCTTTGTTCAGACCATGCAAGATGTCGCGTGTGCCTTCGTCCATATACCCAAAGACGATCAAGCCGGGGTCATAATAATCCGCGATTGCCGTGCTTTCGCGCAGGAATTCAGGGTAATAACCAACACCGAAATCGACGCCCGCCTTTTTGCCAGACGCCACTTCGAGGGCCGGAATGCAGGCATCTACTGTTGATCCGGGCACAATGGTCGAACGGACCACCACCGCGTGATGCGTGGGTTTGTCGCGCAAGGCGGCACCGATGCTGTCACAAACTGAGGTCACATATTTCAGGCCAACCGACCCATCCGGGGCCGACGGCGTGCCAACGCAGATAAAGGACGCATCCGTGTCCAACACTGCCTGACGGAAATCATCGGTTGCGCGCAACTTGCCCGCAGCGACGACTTCGGCCACCAACTCGTCGATACCTTCTTCGACGATGGGGCTTTGGCCCTCGTTGATTGCTTTGATTTTTCCAAGATCGACATCGACTGCGATCACATCATGCCCGTCACGTGCCAAACACGCGGCGGAAACAACGCCCACATACCCGATGCCAAAGACGCTAATCTTTGCCATTTCTGCTCTGCCTCATAATGTGCCGCTTTTTTTGAGTGCCTGCGGCCTTTCATTAATTATTTGTTAAGCCTTTGGTTGTGCTTTCACCAAGTGCGGCATCCCGCTTATCCTGAGATACAAAGTTGTTTGTGTTAATTTGGTCACGCGACTTGTAGCAAACTTGCCGCGAGCCACAAACTGTGGTTCACTTTACATAATCGAACAACGGTGTGCGCCTTGTTTTCGCCACATTTTCCGCACCTTACAGGGAACGGATCATAGGGCAACGGACCGCACAACTCTCGCGTAAGACGGGGCAAAGAGGCAATGATGCTGGTCATCAAAACATGAGCAGCGCTGGCTGCGATGGCACTGTTGAGCGGGTGTTCACCCGAAGCGGCCAGCCGTCTGAACGTGCGCTCTGAACCCAAATTACAGGCGACTCCGGATGGATATGTTCGACTGTTAAGCCCCGCCAGCCACAATTTTCAAACGGGTCGTGCGAGCGCAGGCGACCCGGTGCGCGCGGGCAAAACATCTGAACGGTTCGAATTGCGCGAAGGGGATTGTGGGGGCAACGACTGCCTTGAACCCCGGTCCCGCGCGGAAATTCGCGTGACGGATGATGCCACTGCCGACCGAATTGGGCAGGACACCTGGTACGGGTATAGTTTTTACAACGCCACCGTCCCTTCCTTTCGCAAAGACAATTCATTGCGCCTTGTCTTTGGGCAATGGACAGTCGGCGGCAAGCATCGCCCGATTTTCCGTTTTATCCAGCTTGGCGAGGACGAAGGCAATTTTGCTGCGTG
Organism: Tateyamaria sp.; assembly: GCF_039940735.1. Classification (GTDB taxonomy): domain Bacteria; phylum Pseudomonadota; class Alphaproteobacteria; order Rhodobacterales; family Rhodobacteraceae; genus Tateyamaria. Next base: position 38,464 of record NZ_JBDVGB010000066.1, on the reverse strand, counting down.
CGACCCTTCCGTCTGTGTTGGTCCGAACACGACCCATGGCGATGTTGTCGTTCAGCTTGCCGATATCGCGAATGCAAATGGATGGGGCAAGGCGCAGAACGATGGTTATGTGTGTCGGCTGTTCGACATGGTCGAGCAGCGCGGCAGTTGGGTCGACATTACCCTGAACACCAATTTCAGCGCAGGCAACGACGGCTATCTAAAGGTCTGGATCAACGGGCAGCAGGTCTGCGACTATGCCGGCCCCCTTAGCAGTCAGACCAGCCTTCAAGCGGCGGCCAACCCCCATCATCGACGCGGTATTTTTTCCAGCTTTAACAAAAGATGGCGCGCCTCTACGCAGGACGCGGCCAAGCCGCACCTAATTGTGTACTACGACGAATTCCGGCGCGGCACGTCCTTCGCCGAAGTTGACGTGCGTCATCGCGTGGTCTTTGGACAGTGACCTGTCCAACTGATCAGTCAAACTTTAGTCTTTGATCAGAACCGAAGACCCATCTGCATAGTGCAGCGCCAGCCCACCGTCCTCGACCGAAAGCATCGCTTGCCCGGTCATGGCGCCGGACCCGCGTTCAAACCGCAAAACACCACCAGCAGCAAGGCCCGCTTCGGCGTCACAGCCGCGTTCCACTTTGATTGTCTTCATCGTGTGATCTTCTGAGCAGCGCATCAGATCATATCCTTTCAAGCAGAAGCGTGTGCAAGATCAGCGTCTTTCGACCTTATCCTGCATGCCAACACATCCCCATGTGCAGACATGACACGCCCAAACCCCCACCTGCTTCGTACCCGGCGCAACCACTTTGTGGCAAGAATTAGTCGGACTTGAGGCAAATTTAGACCGGTTTCACTGGTTTTGGACCGGTTTTGTGCTGTGAAGGCGACATTTTCACCCTCAACTTAGGCAGCAATTATGCCCTTTCGCTTAGCAAAGCGATTCGCGAACCCACGGATTTTGTGACAATCCGTCGCCTGATGAAGCCAGTGCGACGTGCAAAACAATCCACCGTCGAGAGGCCATAGCGATCCGCCAAAACCGGCAATTCAGCTAGCCCTTAGCCCCCTGCCCGCGCGCATAGACGTCCTCGTAACGCGTGATGTCGTCCTCGCCCAAGTAACTGCCCGTCTGAACTTCGATCAGCACCATAGGCATGCGGCCGGGGTTCTCCATCCGGTGCACTGCACCAAGTGGGATATAAACGGATTCATTCTCGGCGACCAATTTGACTTCGTCGTCGATGGTCACTTTGGCGGTGCCTTCAACCACAATCCAATGTTCCGAACGATGGTGATGGCTTTGCAAAGACAGCGCCGCGCCGGGAAGGACATGGATACGTTTCACCTGAAAGCGCCCGCCCACGACAAGGCTTTCGTACCATCCCCACGGGCGGTAATCGCGCGGCAGTGTTTCGGCCTGCAAAACGCCTTTTCCCTTAAGCGTCGCCACGACCTTCTTCACGTCTTGGGCCCGATCCTTGTGAGCGACAAGCACAGCGTCTGGCATCGCCACTGCGATGATATCCGTCAAGCCAATGCCAACCAATTGCTGGCTTGGAACTTCGGCGCGCAGCAATGTCCCTTCGCAATCCAAAGCCGTCGCGGGGCCGCGGGTCACAACGCCCTGCGCATCTGGCTCTGAATCGCGCCAGACCGCCCCCCAATCCCCCAAATCGGACCATTCACCACCGTAAGGAACAGCCGTCAGGTTCGTCGCCTTCTCCATCACCGCATAGTCGATCGAAATATCGGCAAGTTCGGCCCACGCCTTCGGTTCAAACCGGGTAAAGCCAAGGTCTTTCTCGGCCCCCTCAACTGAAAGACGCGCCTGAGCCAACATCTCCGGCTCAAATGTTTGAAAGGCTTCGATCAACACGGTCGTCGAAAACAGGAAGATACCTGCGTTCCACAGGTGTTCTCCTCCGGCCAGCAGCTTTGCTGCACTTGCGGCGTCAGGTTTTTCTACAAACCCCTTAAGCGGCTGCGGGACTGGCGCGAAATCAGGATCTGGTTTTTGCGACAAAGCCAGCCAACCATAGCCTGTTTCGGCGCGTGTCGGGCGAATGCCAAAAGTTACGATCTGACCGATTTGCGCCACCTCAGCGGCCGCGTGAACGGCACTGGCAAAGCGTTCGGCATCAGGGATCACATGATCGGATGGCGCGACCAACATCAAAGCACCGGGGTTTTGCGCCTCAAGAACAAGGGCGGCGGCAAGAATTGCGGGCGCCGTGTTGCGCCCTTGAGGTTCAATAAGTGTCGCGGCGGGCGCGATTTCGACGCCTGCCAGTTGCTCTAGAACAATAAAGCGGAAATCCGATCCCGCGATGACCGTTGGGGCCGCAAACCCATCCCCTGTCAACCGAAGGGCCGAGGCCTGAAATAGGCTTTCTTCCCCAGTTAACTTGGCAAATTGCTTCGGATAAGATTTCCGCGACAAGGGCCAAAGCCGTGTGCCAGAGCCGCCACAAAGCAAAAGAGGGTGTATTAAAGGCGCCATTCGTAAACCTTATTGAAATTTCCGGCTGATCAAAGCCTGATGAACGTCTATGGCACCTGATTACAGGCCGCCTTTTTACGAACTGTAATCCCAGCAAAGACCAAAGGGAATGGCTGGCCTTAGCGGTAAATTTTTTACCCATGCTGCGTTCATTGTCTGGGGGGGGAATTTTTATGGGGTTTTATGAACGTGCCGCTTGCTTGGCCCTGCGCGGTCTTAAGCAAGAAAAATCCGCTGGTGGCATCTGTAAAAAGCCTATTGGTAACCTAGGCGAAAAAGCTACATAGGCGTCCGGCCAGTGCGGATTACATCTGGGCATTGATGATTTTAGTCGGCTTCAGGATCGCGCTTAAGCTGCGAGCAACGCACAAACAGTCATGGTTAAGAAATCGCCAAGGAACATGAAAAAGCTCTTACGCCCCTCTGTTTCCAGTCAAAGACCCGCCCCAATGCATGTGGGCGGGTCTGATCGATTGCGTGTTCGAACTTAGGGTTAGTTACCCAAAGATATAGAACGCCAATTTGTTCCCATCGAGGTCACGAACATAGGCCCCGTAAAAAACGTCATCGATACGCTGGCCCGGCTCGCCCTCGGATGTCGCGCCAAGAGAAATGGCTTTGTTATAGAATGCGTTTACTTCGTCTTTGGAGGACGCCGAAAAAGCAATCATAGCACCGTTGCCGCAGCTCGGAGCGTTGCCGTCGAACGGTTCACACACGGCGACCATTGGGGCGCTTGTCGATTTGCCGATCATGGCCAAACGACCAATGTCCACTTGAACCTCTGCGTCAAAGAGCTCTGTGTAGAACGCTTTTGCTTTTGTCATGTCTTTGACGCCGATTGTTGAATAACCAATCATGGTATTTCCTTTTTTTGCTAGATTATGTCTACCAACTAGAAGGTTGTCGCCCTGTAAGCAAGCCGAATTGGTAAATTCACTTGAATGTTACAGATCGTCTGTTTGACGTCTTGCGCATATCCCCAAGGCTTAGTTTTTAATAACTCAAAGAGGCACTCCACACCGTTCCCAACTTCATGCGCCCAAACAAAAGCTCATGGCGCACCCATCAGTTCCGAATGGCCGCGGAAAAATCAGTACCCGTGTAGGCCAAAGCTGTCGGTGTAATCGCCGCCTTTTCCATCCGTTGTTCAATAGGCGTGGCCTCTTGAAAGCCGCCCATATCGTCCACAAACGCGGCAAGATGTCCGGATAACACAAGCCGCCAATCCGCATTCATGCCGGGTTTGACAACCTTTGCAATCCGGTATGCTTCGGTGGTGCAATTGGATGTGACCGTATTGTAGAATTTGGGTTCGGCCTGCATGTCTTGGCCCAAGTGAATATAGGACATGAACAAATCACGCCGTTGTTCTGGGCTCAGATTGACCTCGTAGCGGCGCACATCTTCTTGGCGATAATTGGTGCGCAATTTTATGGCGTCTTCTTCCGTCGTCGCAAGCAAGATAAGTTCGAATTGTCGGAAAAAACCGCCCAAAAGATTGAACGCTTCATGGCTTTCCTTGCGTGTCTCCAATGAAAAAACCACCCGCTGGCCATCAGAAAAACCAAAACTCACCAGAAGATGCGCAATCGAAGGATGGTCCCAAACGGACGTAAACATATCCACCGATTGCAGCTTTGAGATATCAAAGCTTCGATCTTCCCACGACTCATTTGCGCTTGTTTCATCTGTCCATTCGAAATTGCGCACTTTGGATAGTGTGATCTGATCCCCATCGACGTGGGGCTGAACTCCATGCGCGACATCAAATGCCCAATCGCGATCTTCGGCGGGTTCAAACCCTTGGTACCAAATGCCCAGAACAGCAAAGATGGCAACCAGCCCAACCCAGCCCAAACGCCGCGCACGGCGTCGCAATACAAATGCTGCCATCACAGCAATGAACACCGCGACAACGCTCACGTAGTAAAATATCCCAGACAGTTGGACAGAAAACGCCGCCCAAGACCAAAGGAAAAACCCAACGGCGATAAGCGTAAAGACTACATGCCCCAAGATACGGCCCACACGAGATAAGTTTGACGACAAAAAACGACTCCGGGTTGTTTGGTTATTTGCGGGATGGGTACTGATGAACCATGATCGACAGGTCACTGTAGTACAAGCGGTCTCTGGCCGGTCCATTTTAGAAGGGTGTGAATGCCCAGAAAATCACACTGATATATTGGGGTGAACATCTGTTGTCGCGGCCTGACCGGCGAAAGACTGACCCGTTTATTCACTATTCCATTGTTCAAAACGGCGCAAGAAGTCCTTGATCGTAAAGCGTTTAATTGGCGCGACATTTTCGAGCCGTGCATCTTGGGCACTGTCCATGCGTTGTTTCATAATGATCGCAAACTCATCATGAAGGTCACTCCGATCGTTCAGAATATGACGTAGGCACTCGATATCGATCCGAATAAGCGTCACATTCGTCGAGGCCGTAAATTGCATAAACGATGGCGTGTCCATCAGCATCGAAGTCAGTCCAAAATATTGCCCTGATCTTAGGTGATCAACGACCCTTGCAGGCCCTGTTGCCGATAGAACGCTCGTTTCAACAACGCCATGAAGGATCACATCAAGAGATTTGGAAATCTCGCCTTCTGCAACAAGAACGGTGCCCGCTTCGAACGTCTTGTGACTGCTCATTTCGGCCAATTGTTCAAGTTCTTCGTCCGAAAGAGACTTAGAAATGTCCAACATCTTAAGCGCCAAAAATGTCGTTGGCGGATCGACCAGCATCGTGTCGGTCTTTCGTGTGTGTAACTCGTGAACGCCGGGCGAAACTTGGGCGCCGACCTCTTTCAACGCGTAATGGATTTCCTGAAACAGTTGTTCACGCCCTGCAAACATCGCAAGGTAATTGGGAAAATGCACCCAAACCATATAGGTGTAAGGCAGGGTCGTCGCGTCGGTCAGACGCACAACTGGAAGCGGGGACTTCAGAATTTTGGAACATTTCAACGCAGCCTCGAGCAGCAGGGCGCGGGCAAGACGCGGATCCACCTCGGCCGGAATTTTAACCTCGTACCAAGGGGCATAGGGGTGGTCTGCTCCATGAAGGTTCGTGAAACCCTGCTTAGCCAAGTCGCTGTTGGGCACAACTAAGGTCGAATTGTCCCACGCCAAAAGCCGTGTTGCGCGCCAGTTGATGTCGACGACCCTGCCTTCTGATCCGTCAGCTAGCCGAATGCGTTCACCCAATTTAAACGGGTGTTCAATGCTAAGTGCGATACCTGAAAACAGATCACCCAAAGTTTGCTGCATCGCAAATGCGACCAATGCGGCAACCGCACCGGTCGAAATTGAAAGACCCGTGATTGAATACCCTTGCAGGTATAAAAACGACATAAGGCCAGCGAACAGGAACCCGGCGAACAACAGGCCTCGTTGCAAGCCCGGCAAACAAGACGCATCGCCCTGCGCGCGGCGTGACACAAGAAACAGTTCAACCAAGCGCGCAAAGCACATCGCAACGGTCAGGAACAAAACCAGCAGTACAGGATCAGCAACGTACCCATTCGCACCCACAGGGCCGTAACGCGTCAAGAGTATTTGGGCACAGCTTCCGACCAGCAAAACCATCAACGGCGCGGCAACTACATCCGCCAAAGCCGATTTGACAGGGTGGGCGCTGACAAATCGTCGAAGCAGAGCCGCGCGTTTTCCAAACAGCCACACACCCAAAGCAACGATTATGCAAACAGCCAGCCAAGTGGAATTTTCCAGGATCGGCTCAAAGACAGACAGAACTAACATTCGTGGAAAACCTCATCTCGATCCATAGAACTGAACCTTAGTCATTCCCGCGCTGACGTCACCGTTTTTTGTTCCGTCAAGACGGCACCCAAGAAGGCGATCAACAGGCTCGCGCCAATCATCAACGATGTATAGCAAAGCGGCCAACCGCTGTCCGATCGTGGGCAAGTTGGTCTGCCAAACAGTTCAAGAGTTGTCCCAGCAACCGCCAAAAGAATGACAGGTACTGCACCGACAAAAAACAACCACTTCAATCGGTTCCAGCCGATAGAAACCGCAATGGCCATCGCCAAATAGGCGAACGAAACGACATAGCAGGCTGGGATTGGCCCCAGATCAGGGCACGCATTGCCGGTCCGAAAGTGGGTGAGCGAGATCGGAACGATCCCGCTCAACACCGCCAAACACGCCAATAAAACACCGACGCGCAAAAGGCGGCTGACCCAGATCACTGACCAGCGCCCGCAAAGGTCACGGTTTCATCCCGAAAGCTACCCTCTTGGGTGGCTTCTGTGCCGTCAATGAACCGCACGTTGACCGCAGTTGCTTTTTGCGTACCCAAGCCCGCAATGATCACGTGGCTGCTGTCAGACGCAAGACCTTCACCCGTGACATAGGGTTTATGCAAAACGGTGCCATCTTCCAACGTCACGTCAACCATTGCACCGATGCTGCCAAGGTCGTTAGGCAGTCGGATTTTGAGATACCCATTTGGCGTCTCACCCGTACTTAGGAAGGCCTGCGAATAGCCTGCAATATTGACGTGCACCACATCAGGGCGACCGTCGCCGTTAAAGTCAGCCGTCAGCGGCGCAATCGAATACTGACGGTTCACAACGCCAGCTTTTGCGCCGACCTCGGCCATTTCGCCAGATGCCGTTTGCACGAATAACCGTCCGGGCAACCGCAGCATTCCAATCTTGTGGAAAGGTGCGGTGACGAAGTTCTGCGACACAATCAGGTCTTCGCGACCATCAAGGTTCAGGTCTTCGTGGCTTGGCCCCCAACCAAATTCGTAATCCGCGATACGGATTGCTGCGCCCTCGTCTGTAAAACCACCCTTGCCATCGGCCTCAAAGGCCATCCACTTGCGGTTCAATGGCTCATCATCTGCCAAGTCGCCGCGCACCATAAAGGTTGGCGGTGTCGAACCGATGTTTGAAAAGCTATAATCCGTGAGGCCATCATTGTTGATGTCGGCCATGCCGATGCCCATTGGATAGGACGGCAGGTCAGTGTTTGGGTTTACCGTATTGGTAAAGTTGCCTGTACCGTCATTGAGGTATGTGCGCACGTGACCTGTGTCATTCGCAGTAATCACATCCAGATCGCCGTCCCCTTCAAAGTCGCCAAACGCGGTTTGAAACGTGTTGTGCAGGAAATACAGCCCGCGTTCCTTAGTTTCGTTGCGAAAGGTGTTGTCGCCATTGTTGATGAACAATTCAGACGTGCCACCGTAGCCTTCTTTGTTAAAGATATTCAGGCCTTCGATTTTGTCGTTCTGGATGTAACCCGCGACATACATATCAAAATGCCCGTCGCTGTTCACGTCAGCCACAGCAATCGACATGCCGGTTGTGTTGTCGTTCATCTGCGTATCAAGCTTTTCAGCCGTAAAGCTGCCATCGTTGTTCGTGTACAACCAAATACCCTCGGGGTGCGTCACAAGCAGGTCGGCTTGACCGTCCTTGTTGTGATCCAGCACAAAGGGGCCAAGGGCCGTGCCGTCAGCTTGTTTTGTCAGCCCCGCCTGCCCTTCAATCGCAACAAAGCCGCCGTTTTCAAATTTGAACAGGCCATTCTCTTGTTGGAACGTACCGCCGATGAACAATTCTTCGACGCCGTCGCCATCGATATCAATCGCGGCACTGCCGGTCATGGGCAAAGACGTCTCGTCGGAATGCATTTGATCAAACGGCACTTCGACTTTGGTAAACTGCGGAACAATCGTGTCGCCCAAATCCACATCGTAATCAATGCGACGATCGTTCAGCGTATAAGCCGCCATGATGGCAACCATTGTGCCAACAAGCGACACCATAACCATGGGGATGTATTTCAGTTTCTTAAGCATATTTCAGCCCTCATTTTTCAATTTGGAAGCGACAACAAGCGAAACAGAGAACATGACAAAGTACGCCACATTCAAAGCAATCGGCATCACGTATTTGCCCACCGCCGGAACGGTGAAAAAGATGACAAAAGAGACGATGATCAGGAAGATAGGGTTCAGAACGGCCATCTTGCGCGGATAAAGCGACCGCCCCGTAAGGCAAAGCCAGATAAAGATCCCCGACAAGATCAGTACAGCGCCGCGCACAATCTGTAACAGGCTTTCATAGCGCAATTCATAAAGCGCCAATTGGTCTTCGACACTGCCCGCCGCAACCAGTTCAACCGCCGTTGCACGTGACCCAATCCAAACGGCCCCAACGATACAACCGTAGGCCATAACAAGCCCGCCAATCCGTGCCGCAGTTTCATGCGCCGGGCGCAGCATCAGATAGATATGATAGGCCCCAACAACATAAAGAGGCGCGCCAAGTACGCCAAAGAAATGCCCAACAGTAGCACGTTCGCGAGTGACCCCTTCGAAGAAGGCAAAAGTGTCCGTGTAACGGGCCAAGCTGTCATAATGCAGCAAGAACTCCCCAATCCCCACCAGAATGGCTGCCAATAGCCCAATTTGTCCTGTGATCAGGATAAGACGTTTGTCTGTCATCGATTTTTCCATTGTATTTAGATTGAGGCCCACAGAATGTGAGCGGTCAGAAAGGGTATTCCTGGGGCATATTCCAGAAATTCCCTTCAACACGAACCAGTGGTCGTGATGGTGATCCAGGCGGCGCGTTTTCCCGGATTATCGTGGCGATGTCAGACAACGCATTTCGATTGGTACGGTAATAAGAATGCCCCGTCAGGCCCTTTACCCCTTCAACATTGACAAAACTAACGGTCTTCACCTCAGAAAAAATTTCTTTTTCTGCGGGTTTCAGACGGTCTGCCGTCAAAGTGCCCAAGCGCCGTCCGGTCGCCAAACGTTGCGATACTCCCAAAGCGCTGTCGCCTCGGTTGATGTAGACTGTGATCTTGCCAATCGATGCGCCAAACCCTTCGGCAATCAGACGCTGGCGCACAATCGAGAAATCAAGATCAGGGGCTGCCAAGATCAGGTTGGCAATCTTTAGGACTTCATTCGGGTTTTTACCTTGGCTGCGTTCAGCAATGATCATTTCGCGTAATGCCGTGGTCGTGACGTCCGTACCCCGGCTGTGGGCCACGATGTGGATTTTACGCAGTTCGGGGATTTGCGACAATTGCGACAAAAATTCTTTGAGGTGAAAGACGGTAAATTCACCGGATTCTCTGTCCCTTAAGTATCCAAAAAGCCCGCCCGCCCCAGCCGGCCACGAATACAGAATTGGCACTCCATGGCGGCCGGAAAAGTGCCAGATATCCGCCAAAGCATAGAGCCCATCTTCGAAGGAATTGTTGAAACCCGGAACAAAAACAACAACTTCGTTCTTACCTGACAGCCGCATTTGTTCGCGGACCTGCCCTTGAAACTCCGCGCGTTTGCGGTTGTAGGATTTAACCGCTTCCGGAACCAGGACGGGCTTGCCATTCACAATTTTGAACGGCGTTGGAGTTTTATCGAACCTTAGGATTTCTTCGTTTTTGACAAGGTTTAATTTTATCTTTTCAGATCGATCAAGCATGCCGCTAGCTGTGCCAAGCGACTGCCAATTCTGATCTTCGCCAAAGGCTACGGTAGAGGCACCAAATGCCATCGAGCTGGACCGTTCAGACCCGTAAGATAGAAAACCGTCTTCGTTCGTTTTGCCTCGGTCCGTAATGTAGAAAATTTTGGGCTGTGCCGTTTGGTACACAGCAGGGATTTCGCTCAGCGGATAGCCGTCGTTGGCAAAGATATTCGGCGTCGGCGCTAAAACACGCGCAGGACTACAGGCCGCAAGCCCAAGCAAAGCGACAAGAAGGAAGAAACGTTGAAGTCGGTTCATTCTGCATTTCCTTGATCGCCGTCGAATTTTCCCGATGCCCAAGCAAGTTGTTCGGATTGTTTGGCATAAATCACAACACGGTCTCCGGCCGACAGCAACGCCGACCCGGCTGAGGCCAATGGAACACCGTTGAGCGACACCAACTGCGCATCACCATCAATTTGAACCTGCGATCCAACGACATGTTCGCCAAGCTGGTATCCATCAGGGTTTTCATACAAGATTTCGAAAGGAAGCGACGTAATCCAACCCAAGCGGGTCAACAATCGCCCAACCCAATCGCACATGGCCTGATCCAAAACCTTGCTTGTTGCCAAGGCGCAGATCACAAAAACCGCCCCCAGCATGAAAAGGATTTGCGTAAACGCACCACCACTGCCGTCTGTTGATGCCATCGTCAAAATCACGGTCGACGTCAGCGAAACCAGCCCAAGGTGACCAGTAAACATCAACACTGTCAGAATGCGCCGTCGGACCGGATGGTGCATGGTGCCTTCGGCTTCGGAAGTGGTGAAACCTGTACCCGTTAACGCAGAAATCGCCTGAAATCGTGCGACAGGTTGCGGCAAACCGGTCAGCCGCAAAGCAACACCCGCCACCCGCACGATGGCCAGTGTCACTGTAAACAAAAACAAAAGGGCAAGCGCACCGGTCATGCGCCTGCCTTTTTAGAACAATCAGACCAAATCGGCATCGGTCATAATCTCCACCAGCGCAGGCCCTTTGTGATCCAGCGCTTCCTTAATCGCGGCCTCGATGTCAGCCGCATCCGTCACCTTGGTGCCGTGACCACCACAAAGCCGCGCAAATGCCGCAAAGCCGGGGTTCTGCAAGTCGGTTTCCCAAACGGGCCATTCGCCGGATTTCTGTTCCTTCGAGATTTTGCCAAGCTCGCCGTTGTGCAAGAGGATATGGGTGATATCCATTCCGTATTTAACGGCGGTCGTGAATTCCATCGGATATTGGCCAAAACCACCATCGCCCGAAATCGACACAACCTTGCAGCCCTTCAGGTCGGCCTTGTCTTGGGTCGCAGCCCATGCGCCCATCGCCGCAGGCAATCCAAACCCGATTGACCCAAGGTAGCCCGACATCAGAACCCGCTGGCTGCCCTTGGTTTCAAGGTAACGGCCAAAGGAATAGGTGTTGTTGCCCACATCAACCGCAAAGATCGTGTTGTCAGGCACCAAACGGCCAAGTACCTCAAAGATAGCAAAGGAGTGGATGCCTTTGCCCAGATTTTCCTGCAAGCGCGTCTGTTTCTCACGCCGCCAGATGTCCCACCGCTCTGCCAATTCAGGAATTTGTTTGTCGGCAGCAGGGTTTGTGCAATCCGATCCGCGCAGCGCGTCACAGAAAGCGCCAACATCGCCCCAAATGGGCAACTCAACAGGGTGGAATTTGCCCAATTGCATACGCTCATGGTCGACCTGAATGATCGGCTTGCTGGCTTCGATGCCAGTGTGATTTGAAAAGCTGGTACCAAGCGCGATGATCAAATCGGCTTCGTTCATGAACCAACTGGCAATTGGTGTGCCCGAGCGCCCTAAAACACCGCCCGCATTGGGATGGCTATCCGGCACAAGCCCTTTGGCTTTGAAGGTGGTCAACACCGGCGCACCAAGGCTTTCGGCCAGCGCAATGACATCATCGCGGTGCGAATAGGCGCCATGGCCCACAACGATCATTGGGCGTTTGGCCCCTTTGATCAATGCAATCGCTTTGTTGATTTCACTAGGTGCAGGCAAGACAGGTGCGTGCGTGACGCGCCCTTCGGGTGCGCCCGGCGTTTGATCTGACAGGTTCGTTTGAACGTCGTCAGGGAAGATCAGATGCGATACATTCTGTTCAACGATGGCTGTTTTACACGCCAAAGAGGCCAGTTCAGCATGGTTTGAACTGCCCAAAACCGGCTGCGAAAATGCGGTTACAGCAGAAAATGCCGACCGCAGATCAATGTCCTGAAACGCGCCCGGACCCATCACTTGGGTTTGCACCTGACCTGTCAGCGCCAGCACGGGCGCACGGTCTACTTTGGCATCCCACAGACCCGTCAAAAGATTGGTCGCACCCGGCCCAGCAATCGTCAGACAAGCCGCCGGCGTGCCCGTCAGCTTGCCATAGGCAGAGGCCGCAAATGCTGCAGCCCCTTCGTGGCGGATGCCGAAGTAAGACATTTTGCCATCAACAACAGCAAGACGGATCGCATCGGACAGACCAAGGTTAGAGTGACCAACCATGCCAAATACCGATTGCACGCCCCAATTGGCCAGCGTGTCGACCATCACATCCGTAACGGTGCGTTCGTGAGGTGGTTCTGCTTCAATTCCGACGAAAATCTCGCCGTCGCGGATGTCGACGGGATAGGTGTCTTGACCGCTGTCTTCGTGCCCACCCGGAGGCTTGCCTGTCAGCGGATCAAAGTCCCAGCCGTGCCAAGGGCAGCGGATCCAACATTTGTCATCCACGCCTTTTTCAATCGATCCTTCGCCCAGCGGCCCGCGCTGGTGCGGGCAATGGTTGTTCATCGCAGCCCATTGGCCGTCAAAGTGAACAAGGCAGATTGAGGTCGTACGCGCGGTCACAGTTTTGACGCGGCCTTCGGGCAAATCGTCGATATGGCCAACGCTGATCCAGTCGAGGTTCTCTTCAGTCATCGGTATCTCCTGCATCTTTATGTGCCGTCAGGCGGTCATAGATTGATTGGGCAAAGGTCAGCACAAGAAAGCATCCTATTGCCCAGATGATCAGTTCAAACTGGGCCGCTTCCGTGCCGCGCAACCAGCGTGCCAGCAGCCCGCCTTGGGGGCGCAATTCTTCTATGCCAAACAGGCCAGATCGCGGCCAAAGTGACAAAAACCAAAAGCGCGACAAATAGAACATGACCGCAGCAAGAAAGGCGGCAATTACCATCGTGATAATGCGGCGCATTATTCCAGAACCTCCAATGTGTCGGGGTCCATGCTAAACACCAAAAGGTCGCCCCGGCGTTCAACATCCCCTTCCAAAGAGATGAACTGACCAACATTATCATAGGCCGATACCGGCAACGCCACGCCATCAGGCCCGGTGATCAACAGGAATTCCGACCCATCAACCGCTTGGGACGATACAAAGACCGGTGGCACCCCGCCAATCAGGCACAGGTTCGCGCAAGCTTTGTGCGCAAGTCCACGCCCCGGACGCATCGCACCCGCAAGGCATTTGCCATCACAAATTTCACCCGCAAGCTTCCAACGGCCCAAAGGTTCTTTTTCTTGTTCCGGTGCATCACCTTCGACGCCCGAAATCCCGTTCTTGCCACCGCGCAATTGCAACATGTTCAAATCGCCACGTTCCAAGACAACGCCAGACACTTTGGCCAGTTTGCCATCAAGCGGGATGGCGCGTGCATCAACACTGCTTTTGCCCGAACCCGACAGCATCAGCGTCGTGCCCTTTTTGATCCGGTCATTGCCTTCGGTGACACGCACCAAAGGATAGGGCGTCAGTTCAATCACTCCGGTGACGGTTTGGCGCCCGTAATCGAACCGGAACGCGCCCGGACCGGGATCGTCTTGCGCCACACCAAGCGTCAGGCCAAGTGCCGCAAATGCAGCCATGAACAAGAAACACGTGGCCAATAAAAACCGCCGCAACGCGCCGGGGGCCTGCAGATAACCAACAAAGAAAGGTTTGTTTTCGTCACTCATGTCGTTGTCTCCGTCTGCGGATGAAGCGGTGAAGGCACTGGGTCAACCGGCGTTCCGGGTGGATTAGCGTTCGGATCCACCTGCACCGACGTTCCCATCAGACGCAGATTATACGTCGGGACTTTTTCGGTGAAAGGTGCCGGGGATTGACCGTTGCGTACGTTGTATTGAAAGCCGTGCCATGGGCAGGTCACAAAACAATCCAGAACGCGGCCTTCGCCTAAAGGACCGTTTTGGTGTGCGCAAGCGTTTGAAATGGCACTAAGTTGCCCTTCCATCAAGAATACGGCGACCCGTTTGCCATCTGGCAACAGCTTGATCTTGGCAAACCCTTCTGACATTTCGCTGACATCGCAGACTTCGATCCAATCAGCGGGCTGCGCTGCGATCGCCTTATCTTGGCGGCGTTCGTACAGAGCCGCCAACAGGTGCAGGATGCCAACTGCCGCAGCACCCACAATAAAGATAACCGTGAATGCGTGTGCCTGTTGGTCCTGCAAGATGCCCAAACTGACATGCGCCACGACCGACAGATAGGCCGGATAAATCAGGTAGTGGATGCGTTTCCACACAGGCGCAGTCAGGAATTTCATCCAGAAATCATGGCTGGTAGCAGCAAGAATGACCAAAATGCTCAGCGCGAAAATGCCAAACACCTCAAAGGGGAAGCCGGACAATTGACCATAGCTTGTGTTGGAAAACAGCAAAGCCTCGTATTTGTCCGAACTTGAGAACGCGAAATACCAATCAACGATATAAGACGCATGGGTGATCCCCACAAAGGTCGTCATAACGCCAAAATGACGGCGATTGTATAAAAGCGGCAAGAACCGCTTATCCAGCCGCGCAAGTGGGCCGATGCACAAAATCACCGTCAACATCACAAAGGCACAGGCCCCAAAGGCGCGTGCATTGTGAACCTGCGGATTGATTGGGCGTTCGTGGTCCAGAATGTCAGGCGATGCATTCAGGAAGATATACAAAAATATCGCAACGCCCAGCAGCATGACGGCGTCATAGATCCACTTGTTGTTGTTCCATTGAACCGGAATATATTTGACGCTCATTGGGTCACCTCCGAAGGCGCGGCAAGGCGGACAGGTTCAATGTCTGCGGGCCATGTTTGACGGATGTTTAATCCTGTCAGGATAATCAGCGCGATGCCGATGGGCAGGATCATACCAACTGCAAAATGTGCTTTGCGAGGCGGCGCATATCGGCGCTCCAGAACTTCGGCGTTTGTTTCGTAGACGTACCAGCGCCACAAAACCAGCGGCCAGATCACCACCACACCGGGGATCAAAAGAACACGGAAAATATACGCCCCTTTGGCATCTTCGTCGATCCGGTCCACACCGATGGTCAGGAATATCGCTGCTATAATGGCACCGATGCTGGCCCAAATGCGCAGCCCCAACAGGATTGCTTCGGCTTGGTTCATGACAGGCCACCGAACGCCACACCAGACAGATCCGCCATGTCGCGTTTCCATGTGGTCAAGTCAGCCGAGTTGAATTTTGACACGTGGTCATGGCCGCAAGCCCGCGCCATCACCTGCATCAATTCTGTTGAGGCGCTAAAGAAGTTGGCAAGCTGTTGTGCGGATCGATCCACCAGCAGTCGGCTGACCAGATGCGGCTTTTGGGTCGCGATACCGACGGGGCAGTTGTTGGTGTGACAGGCCCGCATCGCCAAACAACCAATCGCCTGCATGGCCGAATTTGACACTGCAATCGCGTCGGCGCCCATCGCCATCGCTTTGATAAAGTCTGCCGGTTTGCGCAGCCCGCCCGTGATCACCAAGGACACATCATCGCGCCCCAGCTTGTCCAGATGCGCCCGCGCACGTGCCAACGCAGGGATGGTTGGCACAGAAATGTTGTCGCGGAAAATGATCGGGGCCGCGCCGGTGCCGCCACCACGCCCGTCAAGGATGATGTAGTCCACACCCACTGCAAGTGCCGCATCAATGTCGTTTTCAATGTGCTGCGCGCTCAATTTATATCCGATGGGAATACCGCCTGTGCGCATTCGCACCTCGTCAGCGAATTCCTTGATCTGGCTTGCGTCCGTCCATTCGGGGAACCGTGGTGGCGACACAGCAGCCGTGCCCGGCTCAAGCCCGCGAACATCGGCAATCTTGCCTTGTACTTTGTTGCCCGGCAGGTGCCCGCCCGTGCCGGTCTTGGCCCCCTGCCCGCCTTTGAAGTGGAACGCTTGCACGCTGTCCAGCTTGTCCCAGCTGAACCCGAACCGCGCCGAGGCAAGCTCGTAGAAATAGCGGCTGTTGGCGGCTTGTTCTTCGGGCAGCATGCCGCCTTCGCCAGAACAAATGCCCGTGCCCGCCATTTCGGCCCCCACAGCCAAAGCGACTTTGGCAGTTTCCGACAAGGCCCCGAACGACATGTCAGAAACAAACATCGGGATGTCGAGGCGCAGCGGTTTCTTAGCTTTTGGCCCAATCACCACGTCCGTGCCAACAGCGTCATCGTCCAACAAAGGCGGTTTCGCCAATTGCGCTGTCAGGATTTGAATATCGTCCCAATCAGGCAATTCATTGCGCGGCACACCCATAGAGGCCATCGCGCCGTGGTGGCCCGTTTTGGTCAACCCGTCGCGCGCATATTGCTGGATCAGACCGGTATAGGGCTCTTCTTCGGTGCCATGGCTGGTATCGGCATAAAGCCCCAGATAGGCATCGCGGTTAAAGGGCTGCGGGTTGTCCTTACCCCAAGCGTTGATCTCATCCGCGTCGACACAGATGTCATCGCCATCAACCCATGATGTGAACTTGGGCAACTTTTCTTCGTTGGCATAGGAAGATACGCCCGTGTCCAAACGGTAATCCCAATCGTGCACGCCGCAAATCAGATCTTTGCCGCGCACATGGCCATCCGCCATCAATGCACCGCGGTGCAAGCAGCGCCCGTAAAATACTGAAATCTCGTCGTCGAAACGCACCACAACAAGATCCACCTCGCCCACAAGCGCGTATTCGGGTTTTCTGTCTGCCAGTGCGCTTAACTTGTAGATGGCTGTCTTGTTCATAGCTGTCCCTGTCATGTCTTTATTTTCTGTCAGTCGTGTCGTGTTATAACGGGCTTTGCCGTAACGTCGACCTTTTGCGTCTCGGCACAATCGCCCATGTCTGCTGTCTTCGAGCCATACCATTTTGCAGCAGGTGCAGCACTAATGCCATGCAGCAACGCACTGATCCAGACTGCGTTCACGGCTATGTGTAACATCTGCGCCCCGAATTCATGTGATATTTGTTCGACGACCAATAGGGCAAAAAGCGCTGTCGCCAATCCTCTTGGCCCAAACCAGCCAAAAAACAATCGCGTTATCGGGGCGGCATCAGTTCCAAGCAACGAAAGCCAAATCGCAAGCGGGCGCACCACAAACAAGCTGAGCAGTATCAAGGCAAGCATTTGCCACGTCAGATGTGCGATGGCTTCAGGCACCAAAGCAGCACCAAGCAGCAAGAACGCCGCCCACGTCAGCAGCTGACCTTCGCTTTCGGTGAACTCAAATACGAACTTACACGCGCCTTTGACCACACTGCCAAAGGCAAGACCGGCCACGAAGGCCGAGATAAATCCATTGCCTCCGACTTGTACGGCCGCAAGATAAGCGGCCCCCGCCAAGGCAAGTGCGCCGACGCCTTCGTAGATTTCCGAGGTCGTGCCATGCGCCTTTGCACGTAGCAATATCCACCCGCCAACCCCGCCAAGCAAAGCGCCAACCAAAGGCCCAAGCAAGATTTGTTTGGCCCCGAAAACCAACCACTCACCGCCATCCGCCGTGCTTTCTGCCGCCGTGAGGCTGGCGAAAAACAAGATTAACGGCAGCGCCAGCCCATCGTTCAACCCACTTTCGACAGTCAATGCACGACGAGGACGCATGGGAACATTGGGATTGGTCACCACCGCTTGACCAAGGGCAGCATCGGTAGGTGCCAGAATCGCAGAAATTAGGGCAATCGCAGCAAACGGCCATGCCGGCAAAAGAACAGCACCGACCAACGATCCGATTGCGATTGAGGCAGGCAAACCGATCAACAACATCCGCACCGGCCAGACATGGCGTTTGCGCAAAGCCGCCAGATCAGTTTGAGCTGCATCAAGAAACAGCAAAATTACCAAAGCGATTTCCGCAACGGGATGCAGCAACACCTCCATATCGTGCTCGGACAAAAGGCCCGTCATCGACAAAACCACGCCGACGAAAATAAAGACCATAGGTGCGGTCAAAACCGAAGTCGTGAGGCGCTGTGCGATCATCGCATACGCGACAGTGACCATACAAACGATCAAAAATCCCATCATAGTTCTAGGTCCCTTTGGCCCATGCGGCGTGTTTTCAATGTGGAAATGACCAAGCTCTGGCGCGTCGGTCAAGGCAGTTAGGCTGGTGATCGTCCGGACTGGTGCCCAAATGCCGACATCCTTTGCGTAGGCACAATAGTGACAGAGTCGATCCGCACAGATGAGCTCAAGCCGATCATCAGATCAAAATGCGTATCATGCGCATCTTAACGGTGCCGGTTCTATATGACGAGAGAATGTGTTTTTTGCCAAATCAAGATGCGTTTTGCTCATCTCTTTGGACGCAACCGATCGCCTAGCGCCCCGGTTCGAAGCATCTGACATTGATTATCTTCCCTGTATTTTTCGGCTTTTTTCTTTGAGGCTCTGATCTTTAGATGCAGTGGCGCGTCAAACGTTACACTGGCTCCGTCATTTATTCAAAACGTGCTGCCATCACAACGCATGACAAAAGCGATGATGCCGGTGTTTTAAGCCACACGGCGCCCCGTTCAAAGCAGCCAACCACTGGTTGCTGCTTGTAAAATTGGGGGTGCGACGCACTTGGATTACGTAACAACGAGGTGATCTCGCGCTACTCATTCTGCCGTCAAAACCCCTTGTCATTCCCCCTTGCTCAGAAGAATAAGTCGTCAGCCAACTTGACTAATGGGCAACGCTTTCGCAAAAAAACCATAGGTCTTGGACGACGCTTTCCTTGACGTCCAAAGATCTTGCAAGCTGCAAGAAGAAGGTTTCCTTGGAAGAAGATCACGAAAAAGATGGTGCGGGCTCAGACGGGACTCATGAGTTTGACACGCAAACAGCTTTCGAAACGCTGGTTCGAGAGAACATCAACTGGATGTTGTCGCTTGCCAACGGAATTCTGAGAGACGCGGCGCAGGCCGAAGACGCTGTCCAAAGTGCTTTTGCAAAAATCCACAGTGGCCTTGTAAAATTTGAACGCCGCGCCTCTGTGAAAACATGGATGCACCGGATTGTTGCGAACGAAGCCTTGATGGTTTTGCGTAAAAGCAATCGTTTAAAAGAGCAAACTCTTGACCCGTTATCGCCAGAATTTGACACAAACGGCTGCCGGATTTTGGCGGATGCCGTCACAGTAGATACGCCCGAAACAGAACTTGCGACGCAACAAACCTTGACCATCGTCCGAAACGAAATTCAGGCCTTACCCGAGGCTTACGGACTTATTTTACTCCTCCGTGACATTGAGGGGATACCAACGGCTGAAGTGGCTAAAATGTTGGATTTAAGCATAAATAATGCTCGCGTTCGGTTGCACCGTGCGCGGGCTGCTTTGAAAAAACGACTTGAACCGTTAATTTTGCGGGGTGCGATATGAACTTGATAACGGAACGCCGCAGGCGGCGCATTCAAGGTGTGATATTCAAACTTCCTGGGATGATCACCTGCGAAGTTTTTGAAGGTTTCATCTATGCCTATCTAGAGGGCACCTTGCCAGCGCCCCAACGGCGGCTTTTTGAAATTCACCTGAAAGTGTGCAGGTCGTGTCGTCGATATCTGTCCGACTATCAAAAGACTTTGGCCGCAACAAATGCGTTGGCCGCAGACAACAAAGCCAACCTTGAGAACGTCCCAGAAGATTTAATCGCCGCGATCATCGCAGCGCACCCGCCTGACAACGATTAAAACGAAGGTTATCGACGTTTTTTTTGTAACTTTTATGAGCCATCAAGCATCTAAGAAAAAGGACTGAGCACCAGTACGTCGGGCGTGTTTGAAAATGGGTTTGCGCAATGCCATCGAAGGTAAACATGATCAAATGTCTGAGCCTTCGTCCCATTTGCCCATTGGCGTCAAAGGACAAAACAAAAACTGGCCCCGGGCACATCCCTATTCAATGGTCCACCTGACGGAACACGAAACGGCGCGCAACAAAATCAGCAGTGATCACGAGATCAAGGATTATCAAATGAACCAGTGCTTTCCAAACGTCGGCCCTCTGCCAGAGATCGATACCAAAGCTATGATCGAAGTAGACCGTTTGATGATGGAAGACTATCAGATCAGCCTGTTTCAAATGATGGAAAATGCGGGGCGTTGTTTGGCTATTCTGGCGCGCGACATCGTACTGGGGGATGCGCCTGAAAACAAACGCGTAGTTGTTCTTGCCGGCGCTGGTGGCAATGGTGGTGGGGCCTTGACCGCTGCGCGACGGTTGGCCACGTGGGGCGCAAAAATCTGCGTGATTACAGCCCAAGGCCGTGACAAAATGGCGGATGTCCCAAAGGCGCAATTGGACATCCTGCTTCGCCTCGAAAACGTGGTCGAAATGACCATCGAAGAAATCGACGTACCCGTTGACGTCATTCTTGATGGGCTGATTGGTTACAGCCTTACAGGTGCGCCCAGAGGGCAAGCCGCCACGTTGATCGCGTGGGCCAACGAAAATCCCGCCCCCACTTTGGCTTTAGACGTGCCGTCAGGATACGACGCGCACACTGGCACGATTGCAGAACCAGCAATTCAAGCCACAGCGACGCTAACCATTGCATTACCGAAATTGGGGATGCAAAGCGAAGGCAACGCACAGCATATCGGGTCGCTATATTGCGCTGACATCAGCGTCCCACCCGAACTGTACCACAGCCTGACCCCAAGCCTCGACATCGGGTTTGTGTTCAAAAACAGCGACATCGTACGTCTTTAACCTGGTTTTTGAACCACGCGCTCTTTGGTAAAAGTTGGATCAGCCCAGTTTGGTCCACTCAAAGCAGAAATGTAATAAACCACGTCACCTAACCCTGCCAAAAATAATTAATTTCAACGGGTTAGGCAACAAGAGACATTGCAGGCTTTTTGCACTTCGCTCTAGTACATGTTTTTCTTGATATCGCGTTCAATGCGACCTTCCATGTCATCCAGCACGTCTTGACCATAGTTTATGTGTGCAGACATCAGGTCTTTCAGGCTTGGTGCGATCTTGCGGTCGATCTGCGTCTCTGGTGCCCAAAGGCCAGAACGGCGGATCGCCTTGGAACAATGCCCATAGGCTTCTTCGATTTGAATGAGCAACCCAACAGGGGGCACACGACCGTTAATTGCACAACGTTCCAGCAGCTCTGGATCGCGGGTCGCAAGGCCTTTGCCGTTCACCCGCAAAGTATCAAACACACCCGGTATCATGAACAGCACCGACACCGGCGGATGCTGAAGAATATTGCGGAACGTGTCAAAGCGCTGGTTGCCTGGCCGATCAGGGATCAACAAAAGTTTTGGAGTGACAATCTCGACAAAGCCAGCCGGATCACCGCGCGGTGTTATGTCCGAATGCCCTTCTTTGTCTTGTGACGACACCACGCAAAACGGCGATAGACGCACAAAATCTTGCATCGGCTCACTTAGGAATGGGGCCGATTTATCATAGATCGTAGCCGTTGTATCGCCGTAGCGTTCCCGGAATTCCGGAATGTCCTTGATCAGATACTCTTCGCGGATCGCGCTGTCGTCCGTCATGGGTGACCTTTCAATTTCTCGGGCACAAGCCGTAGTGTCGTGTGGTGAATGAATGCTGCAATTGCACCTGTTTGGGAACTTTTAATTTTGCCATCCCTACCCTAGCCCCGCTTGGGCATGGCAGTCCAAGGGCCCGCAACCTTCATCGCCCCGCCTGCCCTACCCAACTGTTTGACTTTGCCGTCGAGGATGCCCGATGCGCTCAAGAATTCGCGAGCAAGCCACCTTCTGATTGACAATTCGCTCACAACCTACCTAGTAGAAGGTTGTTAGATTGTAAATCCCGAAAAGGACTTCCATTATGGGCGACCCAGTGAGCGTTTTTCACGAAGGTGAACGTAGTCTTCACAAAAAACTGGATATCGAGGAACGCCAGCACGAACTGGGCCTGCGTATGGTGCGTGATCACATGCCGGATCAACACCGTGAATTCTTTGCACAGATCGAGACTGTGCACATCGGCGCGGTCGATTCAAAGGGCCACCCCTGGGCCATCACGCGGACAGGCGCGCCCGGTTTTATGGCGTCACCCGATAATAAGACCCTAGCCATTTCATCCGAGCCATTGTCCGGCGAACCCGCAGACCTGAATCTCGCGATTGGTGCAAAAACAAGCGTCGTAGGGATCGAATTCGAGACCCAGCGCCGCAACCGGTTAAATACGACGATCAGTGCAACAACAAACGGGACCCTGTCGTTCCGTGTTGATCAAAGCTATGGCAATTGCCCTAAGTACATTCAAATACGAAACAAAACTCCGAACGGGCCATCCACCCCGCAGGCACCTGTCACATCTGCGACGCTCACGGCGGCGGATCAAAAACAGATTGCACAGGCCGACACCCTGTTGATTGCATCGCGCGCGGCTGATCTTGGGGACGACCCGCGCGACGGTGTCGATATCAATCATCGCGGCGGCATGCCCGGCTTTGTAACGGTTCTGGACGATAAAACGATCCAGTTTCCAGACTACAAAGGAAACAGTTTCTACAACACCTATGGCAACATTCTGACAGACAACCGTGTCGGCCTTCAGTTAGTTGATTTTGAAACAGGGACGCTTTTGAATATCAAAGGCACCGCCGAGTTGGTCGAAGATCTAAACGATGGCGTATTGCCACTGATGGGACGCGGGCTGCGCATCACCGTGCAAACAGCGACCCGAAGCGAAGGCGCCTTGCCAATTCGGTATTCTTTTGGCGCATTCTCGGACCGAAACCCCGAAATTGCCCCATAAACGAAATGCCTTGACTGCGCGGCCTACCTATTGGTAGGCAAACCTCAACACTGCGCCGAAGCGTCACCCTTCGTCGCACGAAAAGGATACTCAAATGGAACTGAATACTGACTTTACCGCCCGTGTCCTCGTTCATTCGGACGACATCGAATGGCGCGCCTCTCCTATGCCGGGGGTGGATCGTCGTATGCTGGATCGGATCGGCGGCGAAGTGGCGCGTGCCACTTCTATTGTACGTTACGTGCCTGACAGCAAGTTTTCGGCGCACACGCATTCTGGCGGCGAAGAATTCATCGTTCTTGATGGCGTATTTCAAGACGAACACGGCGACTTCCCGACGGGCACGTATGTGCGCAATCCACCAACCACGGCACACACACCGGGGTCCGAAGGCGGGTGCACGATCTTCGTAAAGCTTTGGCAATTTGATCTGAACGACCGCACGCAATTCCGCAAAACCATGGCCGATGAACTTGGAACGCCTGTTGACGGTGTTGCAACCGCACTTTTGCACAACGATGCGTTCGAAACGGTCACCTACAGCCATCTGGACGCAGGTGCGACACTGCATAACGCAGAGTCTGGCGGGATTGAATTGCTGGTCATCAGCGGCTCCGTGACCGAAGGCGGCGATACCCTTGCAAAAGGCGCTTGGTTGCGCTTGCCTGACGGCCAAGCGTTGGATGCAATCGCTGGCGATGATGGCGCCAAGGTCTGGATCAAGACAGGTCACCTTGCCCACGCGAAACCACCAGCTGTATGATGAATGTGAACCTTTTCAGGTGTCGCGGAGCAACGTTGTCGACCTTGCGCCCCGCGCCTGAGGGGGTTCTAATGGTGAAACGTACCAGCTGTCTTGAACGCCAAAATAGGTGCCCGTGATGCCAACAATTGACACAAAAACCGCTTTGCTGAACTCTGCTGAAAACGCCGCACGCAGGCTGGGTTTTGACGGTTTCAGCTATGCGGATCTGGCCCAAGACGTCGGGATCCGCAAAGCAAGCATTCACCACCACTTCCCATCCAAGGCGACGCTGGCCGTCGCGCTCATGCAGCGGTATCACGCTAATTTCCAAGAAATTTGTGCGAAAATCGACGCATCAAATGACACCGGTGGCGCGCAGTTGGCAGACCTGATCCGACAATACAAAACCGGCAGCGACGATGGCAAACGCATCTGTTTATGTGCGTCCTTTTCCGCCAGCCGCGACAGTCTGCCCGCCGAAGTCATCGAAGAAATCAGCCAATTCCGCGCAATGGTCGTAAAATGGATGACAGCCGCATTTGAAAAAGGGCGCGCTGACGGGTCCATATCTGGCGTCACACACCCAGCGTTTGAGGCCGCCTCGGCGATGTCATTGATGGAAGGGGCGCAACTTGCTGCGCGCGCCGAAGAAAACCCCACACTGTTTGAAACCGCCACGACGCTTTTGATGGCGCGCATTGCTGCATAAACGCCCCCCACACCAAAGGACTTCCAATGAACCACAACGCTGATCTTCTACTTGGTGCCCTTGTTGCCGACGCCGCTTGCTTGGGTTTGCACTGGATCTACAACGTAGATCGCGTCGCTGCAGTCACAGCCCGCCAGAACGGGCAATGCGCGTTTACGCCAGTTGAGGCGCGCAACTTTGAAGGCGTCAAAACCTTTGCCCACAAAGACCGTGAAAACGGCATGTTCACCCAAATCGGCGAAGTTCTGCACCTGGCGATCAAATCCATGAACGCCAATGATGGCACATTTGACGTTCCCGCCTATCAGTCTGCCTTTACTGCGTTTTTCGGCGCAGGTGGGCCTTTTGTTGGGTTCATGGATCGCCCCACTCTGGGCGCTTTGGCCAACATTGCAGCGGATGTAAATCCGTCGGGGATAGACGACAATCAAACACCAGCCCTAGCCCGACTTCCTGCAATCTTGGTGGGTTACCAAGGTCAGGACCAGCTGCCTGACATGATCAAGACGGCCATGGAAGTCACCAACATAAACGATGAGGCAACCGCCTTTAGCAACGTCTTTGCGGACCTTGCGACGCGGGTCATGAATGGCGAGGCCTTAGATGACGCTCTTGTCGCCGCAGCAAATGGCGCTGACGACATCGCAAAAGCTGATTTGCTGAACGCGTTGAATACAACCGAAGACGACACAGTCGTTTTTGCCGGTCTTAACGGCCTGATGGGGCGCGCGTGCTATTTGTCCGCAGCAAGCCCGGTGGTGTTCCACATCCTTGCGCGCAGCTCTTCCTATCAAGAAGCCATCGAACGCAACATTCTAGCCGCAGGCGACACCGCCGGGCGTGCCATTATGCTTGGCGCAATTATGGGGCGCGTTCACGGTGTGGCAACACCCACAGGTGTGCCGTTGTCATGGGTTCTTAAGCTGAAGGACGGTGGCGCAGTTTTGCAAGATTGCGAAACGCTTGCCGCACTTTCAGCCAAGTAACGCAAAGATCGTCACGCCGTTTGAAGGTAGGCACCTGCATCTATATTAAGCGGCCTTGCCAATCCTAAGACAAAAATTAGAAGACCCGCCTAAGCAGCGATGTGCACAAGCGGCTCAATCATTTTAAAGCCCGCGTTTTACTGACCGCGGGCTTTAACCTTTGCGCCCGTTTTCAGGGCCCTATTTTCATGGCATCGGAATATCTGTCACGTATTTAGGAATGTCATAACCACGCTTTGTTGCGGGGCGTTCGACGATGCGCAAATACCAATCACGCACATTGGGAAAATCATTAAGATCAATCTGTTGCCAGTCATGCCGGGCGATCCATGGGAACATCGCCATATCCGCAATCGTATATTCACCGCGGTCTACGCCCGCGACAAAATCGCGCCCCTCGAGCCGGGTGTTGAGAACTTTGTAAAGCCGCTTGGCCTCATTCGAATACCGCTGTTCAGCGTATTCCGCTTTACCGGCGTTGTACTTCACAAAGTGATGCACCTGCCCCAACATTGGACCAAGCCCGCCCATCTGCCACATCAACCATTCGACCATCCGCCAATGTTCGGGCCCATCAACTTTGAATTTGTTGTACTTGTCCGCGAGGTACATCATGATGGCGCCGGTCTCCATCAAATGCACACCGGTTTCGTG
Organism: Tateyamaria sp.; assembly: GCF_039940735.1. Classification (GTDB taxonomy): domain Bacteria; phylum Pseudomonadota; class Alphaproteobacteria; order Rhodobacterales; family Rhodobacteraceae; genus Tateyamaria. The sequence continues at coordinate 12,349 of NZ_JBDVGB010000066.1, read as the reverse complement.
ATCCACGATAGCTGGAATACGGTTGTTCGGAGCAATCTTCAAAAAGTCAGGCGCAAACTGTTCATCCTTAGAGATGTTGATGGGTATGACGTTGTATTCTATCCCAAGCTCTTCGAGCATAATCGAAACTTTGCGTCCATTAGGTGTGGTCCATGTGTAAAGATCGATCATTTTCTGAGGCCCTTTTCTGGTCAACGACTGCCCTTGTCGACAGAACGTGTCGGCAGGATTTACCCGCCATGTGTAGCGTTGTTTTGTCCCTGCCGGAAAGCGCGAAAAAACCGTGTTAAAACACAATGGCCACGCTTGCTTTGCACAGTAACCCGACCAACGGAAATTCAGCGCGTTACAAAAGCCTTTCAATAACAAATGGTTATTTCAATTTGGGACGGAAATACGCCCATCTGCGAGGCAGCGTTTCTCGTAAATCATGCCAATGTTTACACCTATCGAACCACGTTTGTTCCGGATTTGACCCGCGCCTTTACCAATCAAACAGCGGCCATCATTAACCGATTTGTGCACCAAAACCTCAGCCTGTTAGTTTTGAATCAACGCACTTTCCCATTCAGTAAGGAAATTGTTCCGTTTGAGAGTGTCGAGAAACGTCATCAAGGCAGGTTCCAGCGCAATGGTCTGACGTTCGGCGACAGTATCGCTTGCATGAAGTGACGGCAAAGATCGCGCTTTATCGACGAGGTTGGATTGATATGTGACGAGGTGCCTAATGAACTGTTCGGCGACTTCTGGTGTTCGTGAGGCATTGGAAACCAGCGCAGTCCGCATCATTGTCGTCGGAAAATCTGAAGGCAACACAATCTCAAGTGTGTTATCAACACGGGCTTGAGCATAACTGCCAAGCACATTGTAAGCGACCGCAATTGTGCCATTGGTCAGATCGTCAATCATATCCCCCGAACAACAATAAAGACGCGCATCGAGACCGCCCATCACTTCCATAAGACGCCAAAATGTTTCGGAGGCGCGCGCATCCTGCGTAGCAAACAAATAACCAAGCCCCGATAGGCGGACGTCGTAGGTCCCGATGCGATTTCGAAACACGTCGGGCCGCGCACGCAGTGCCTCGATCAGTTCTTGACGTGTTTGCGGGATTGGCACGCCTTCGAATGCAGCCCGGTTGATGACAATCGCGGCGGGCTCCGATGTAAACGCGAACAGGCTTTGACGCCATTCCGCCCAAACAGGATGCGAGATGTTCTCGAGGGCCAGCGCAAAACCATCATTTGTAAGCTTGAGTTGCAAATCCATGGCGCTGGAGATTGCGATATCAAAGGCCGTTGGGTCTTTGCGAAATTGCCGATCAAGGTCAGCGGTACTGGTGACCAAATACTCGATCGACACATTGGGATTGGTGCTAACGAAAGACTGAATCAATGGCGCAAATAGATCAGTGTCCGTGCTTGAAATGATGCGCAAAGTTGGTGAAGCATCTGAGCTTCCAAAGACCTGACGGTCTTCCCAACTTTGAGCAAGCCCAGCTTGGGCCAACAGCAAGAATGCTAAAACGAAATAGAAACGCACGCTCCGCCCTCCGATTGGTTTGTCAATTCAATAGTACCACCGTGGGCCACTGCAACGTCCTGCGCGATCGTCAGACCCAAGCCCGAACCGATGGTGCCTTCCGCGTTTTGGCCGCGTTTGAAACGCCCGACCAACTTGTCGATTTCATCAGTCGGAAATCCCGGCCCATGGTCACACACTGTCACCTGAGGATGCGGGGTGGTTGATACCCAGACCTCGATAGCACTTTCAGCAGGGCTATATTTCATAGCGTTATCAATAAGGTTTCGCACTGCACTTTGGATCAAAATAGCGTCGCCCGCGACGGGAACCGCCGTATCACCATGCACGGACAGCGTTAGATCCTTCATTTCCGCAATCGGCGTCAGCCTTGAAACAAGATCGCACACCAACTCAACTAAATCGATGTCCTCCCGCTCCAAATGATCCGCTCGGAAGGTGATCATGGCGTGATCCAAAAGCTGGCCGGCCGCGCGAGAACTTTCGTCGATCGCCCTGACCATGGATCGCATTGCTTCGCGGTTTTCTTCCTTGTGCACGCGCTGCAACGTGGCCTCGGCATAGGATCTGACCGTCGCAAGCGGGGTGCGCACCCGATGAGCGGCTTCAGCGATAAAGTCCTCTGACTGCTTCAATGACTGATCAAGCCGCCCCATGAGTGAGTTCAAGGATGTGACCAAGGGCGCCATTTCACGCGGCACTGCTTTTTTGAACGGCGTCAAATCTTGTGGCCCACGCCGAGTAACCGATGTCGTAAGTTTGTTCAGTTGCCCCATAGTCACCGACGTGGCCCACAACGACAAAGCGACGGCCAGTGCAAAAAAACCAACGCCAAAAATGGCTGCATTGCGCGAAATTTGGTCAAGGGTTTCAGACAGGGCATCTCGTGTTTGGGCAAGCGCGATTTGAATTTCAATCCGTTGATCTGCGCCGATCAATGTACGGGTCGCGCTGATCTGCCGAACGGTTGCACCACGCACCTCGTTCGTCTGAAAATTCCTATTCCCATTCAACGGATCGTCGGCAAAAGGTAGTTCTTCATAACCAGACAGAAAATCGCCGTCCTGAAAGATTGCATAAAACACCCGATCATCCGCAGACGTGCTTAGCATCGAAAAGGCGGCATAGGGGATATCGACCTCGACGATACCGTCCCGTATGGCGGCAGCATCCAAGATCGAAGTGACAGAGGCAACAAGGATATTGTCCTGACCTTGTTGAGCAACCTGCTCAGCATAATTCCTGACAACAAAAAACAAAAGGATCGCCAGCAAGGCCGCCCCGCCGATCAACGTCACCATAAGGCGGTTTCTGAGAGAGCCCGCGATGGTCGGATTACCCGTCATGACCCAACCGATACCCAAGCCCACGCAATGTGGTGATTTTCATGCTTGATCCTTGCAGGTGGCGGCGCAAGCGGCCGACATAAACTTCGATGGCGTTTTCCGAGACATCGTCGTCATAGGAAAACAACCGATCAGCCAATTTCTGCTTGGAAAACACCTGCCCCGGCGCATTCAAAAACAGTTCCAACAGACGCAGCTCGCGATTGCGCAAGGTAATCTCTTTCCCGGCGATATTCAGGCTGCCGGCGACTGGATCAAAAGCGATGCCACCGACTTCAATTGTCGTCTTGGCGATCCCGGATTTTCGACGCAAAACGGCGCGACATCGTGCTTCCAGCTCGGCGTGATCAAATGGTTTGGTGACGTAGTCATCCGCCCCGAGATCCAGCGAACCGATTCGGTCTGATACCTGACTGCGCGCCGTCAAAATAATCACCGGCGTATCTTGATCACTGGCGCGATGCTGTCTTAAAAACTCCCGCCCGTCGCCGTCCGGCAGCATGATATCCAATAGAATTAGATCATAGTCGCCCGTCGCGACAAAGGCCCGCGCGTCTTCTAATTTCGTTGCATGATCAATGACATGACCATCCAATCCCATGCGCGACAGAATCGCGTTGGCCAGCTCTTGATTGTCTTCAACCAACAAAAATTTCATGAGGGGTCCGGACTATTATTCGCGTGTGACAGGTTAGTGTCAGGTTGACGTGCATTCTTTCATTTCAACTGAGCCGCCATGCGGACAGTTGTCAACTGGGAGGACAATATGTCGAATTTTAAGCTGGGCCGTCGCGCCCTAATCGCGGCTGTGGCCGCTTTCGGACTGACAGGGCCGGTTGCCGCTGATGGGCACCAAGTTCTGGACAGCATTCACTTTCTGATCCCCGGCGGTGCCGGTGGTGGTTGGGACGGAACCGCACGCGGTACCGGCGAGGCGCTGACTGGCGCGGGTATCGTCGGAAAAGCGTCTTACGAAAACATGTCGGGCGGCGGCGGCGGTAAAGCCATCGGCTTTCTGATCGAAAACGCGGAAAGCAACCATGGCACGTTGATGGTCAACTCGACCCCCATCGTGATCCGCTCGCTCACCGGTGTGTTTCCACATAACTTCCGTGACCTGACCCTCGTGTCCGGCACAATCGGTGACTATGCAGCCATCGTTGTCGGCAAAGACAGCCCGATCAACTCGATGAGTGATCTTTTGGCGGCCTTTGACGCAGACCCAAGCGGCACAGCCGTAGGCGGCGGTTCAGTTCCAGGCGGCATGGACCACCTTGTGGCAGCTATGGTGATGGAAGCGGCAGGCAAAGATGCGTTGGGTGTTAAATACATCCCCTACGACGCAGGCGGCAAAGCCATGGCGTCTCTGCTGTCAGGTGAAATCGCAGCCCTGTCCACTGGCTTTTCTGAAGCTGTCGATCTTGCAGACGCAGGCGAAGTCAAAATCATCGGCGTCACATCGGACGAACGCGTCGCCGCGGCCCCTGATGCACAAACCATGATTGAACAAGGCATCGACACCACGTTCGTTAACTGGCGCGGGTTCTTCGGTGCACCGGGCATGCCCGCCGAACAAGTGACCGCCTATCAGGACGCTCTCGACAAAATGTACGATACCCCCGAGTGGGAAGAAGTGCGTGCACGCAACGGTTGGGTCAACATCCACAACAGTGGCGACGACTTCAAAGCGTTCCTCGAAGACCAAGAAAAGGTCATCGGCGATCTCATGAAGAAGCTGGGCTTCCTTTAAAAATCAAATCGGCAGAGCGGTCCGCCGCTCTGCCTTACCACGACTTGCCTTGGGAGGGGACGTTATGGCGTTAGATCGTTGGATCGCACTTGTGTTGTTGGGCATATGCCTAGCGTATGGTTATGCCGCTTGGTTCACAATGGATGGCGATCTTGCCCCTTTCATGCGGCGGAACCCGATTTGGCCAAGCACCTTCCCCAAGGTTTTGTCCATTCTTGCTATCATCGCTGCGCTGGCCATTCTGCTTGGCTTTGAAAAAAGCGAACCTAAAGAAGCCGAAATCGATTACCGTCGCTTGGGGGATTACCACCTTGGACAAGCGCTTTTGTTACTCGCTTTGATGATCGCTTACGCGCTTTGCCTGCGCCCCGTTGGGTTTCTAATTTCGACCTCGGCGTTCCTCATTCTAGGGTCTTACATTCTGGGTGACCGGAAGTGGCACATCATGCTTCCGGTGGCCCTGATCGCCACCGTGGCCGTTTGGTATTTGGTTCAAGAAGTTCTTGGTATCTATATGCGCCCCTTGCCGGGCTTTTTGGGAGGCTAACATGCTTGAAGGATTACTGATCGGCCTCACAACGGCCTTATCGTTTCAAAACCTCGCGATGGTTGTCGCGGGCTGCCTGATCGGCACATTCATCGGAATGCTGCCCGGGTTGGGCCCGATGTCAATCATCGCCATTATGATCCCCGTGGCTATTTCCATGGGCGATCCTTCGGCCGCACTTATTCTTTTGGCGGGCGTTTATTACGGGGCCATCTTCGGTGGCTCGACCTCGTCGATCCTGCTCAATGCGCCGGGTGTTGCGGGAACAGTCGCGTCAAGTTTCGATGGCTATCCCATGGCACGGAAAGGCAAGGCCGGTAAGGCGCTGACCATCGCAGCCATCGCCAGTTTTGCAGGTGGCAGCATTGGCGCACTTCTGTTGATGATTTTTGCCCCCGCTTTGTCATCTGTCGCGTTACTGTTCCATTCGGCTGAGTACTTTGCCTTGATGGTTGTCGGCCTGTCGGCAATTGCCGCTTTCGCGGGCACCGGACAAGTCGCCAAGGCGATGATCATGACCGTTCTTGGTCTGATCATGGCTACCGTGGGCGAAGGCGCATTGTTCAACCAACCCCGCTTTACGATGGGGATTTTGGACCTTCAGTCGGGCTTTGGTTTTATCACGCTTGCAATGGCTATGTTTGCCTTGCCCGAAGCCTTGTTTCTTGTCCTGAAACCTAAGGACCTTAAGGGCGACGAGGGCGAGATCAAAGACCTGCGTATCACGCGCGCTGAAGCCAAAGCGATTGCGCCAGTGATTGGTCGTCAATCTTTGCAAGGGTTCTTCATCGGCGTTCTGCCGGGCGCAGGGGCGACGATCGCCAGCTTCCTTGGCTATGCGGTCGAACGCAATATCGCGCCCAAGCATGAACAGGACGAGTTCGGCAAGGGTTCGATCAAAGGCCTTGCAGCACCAGAAACGGCCAACAACGCGGCCTGTACAGGCTCGTTTGTTCCGCTTTTGACGCTTGGTATTCCGGGTTCTGGCACAACTGCGATCCTTTTGGGCGCGCTGATTGCCTTGAACGTTACGCCGGGGCCGCGCCTGATGCTGGATGATCCGCAGATTTTCTGGGCTGTCATTATGTCGATGTTCATTGGCAACCTTGTGCTTTTGATCCTCAACCTGCCCTTGATCCCCTACATCGCCAAAGTTCTGACCGTGCCACGCACGTTCCTGATCCCCTTCATCCTGTTCTTTACTTTGATGGGGGCCTACATCGGTCAAAACAACGCAACAGAACTGCTTTTGCTGGTCGGTTTCGGCATCTGCGCGACGGCACTGAAGTTTGCAGATTACCCGCTTGCGCCTTTGCTGATCGGGTTCATTCTTGGCGGCATGATGGAGGACAACTTTTCGCGCTCCATGCAGCTTTATGATGGTATCAGCTTTATCTGGGAGCGTCCGATGACCCTAGGGCTTTTGGTGATTGCCGCATTTCTTGTGGTGTTGCCAAGCTATCGCGCCCACCGCGCAAAAGCGCGCGCAAAGGGTGTTGCCGACGGCGATTAAGCCGTCAGCAACACCACTACAACTGAATACAAAGACGACCTGCGGCAGCCGACATACAAATCGGCTGCCGCTTTCGCATATTAGCGTCGTTTCAAGTGCTCGGGCTGCATATGCGCGATTAGGAAACTCCAGTAACATCAATCATCTTGCTTCACCGGCTCAGAGCGTGATGATGGCGATATGACTGATAAATCAACTCAAGAAGACCAGGTCGCAATCAAGCAGCGCCGCGCAAAAGGCGAATTTGTACGCGGCATCAGCGGTTTTCGCGGGGTCATTGGCGATCCTGACTTTCCTGCCGAACCCGGCCGTTACCACTTGTACGTGGCGCTTAATTGTCCGTGGTGCCATCGCGTGACCTTGGCGCGCAATGTGTTGGGATTGCAGAACGGCATTACAATGGATGTCGCCTTTCCAAACCGCACAGACGAAAACGATCCCGACGGCCCCAACCTTTGGGAATTCGCACCAAAGCGCACAGCAACACTTACAGGCGCCCCCCTGCCCGAATGCACTGGCGAAACGGGCACCGGTAAAGGATTGCGCTTGGCCAAGGACATCTACCAAGCTGAAGGTTCAGAAGAACAATCCGTCCCGATCCTTTATGACAAAATCGCTGGCCGCATCGTGAACAACGAAAGCGCAGAGATCATCCGGATGTTCGATGCACATGCAGACGCCCTTGGCAGTAATATCGCGACGGCCAATCGCGTCCAGTTGTTACCCACACACGACGCGCTAAAGAAAGACATCCACGAACTAAACAAGCTAATCTATACGACCATCAACAATGGGGCATACAAGGCTGGGTTTTCATCGGATCAATCGGTCTATGCAGCCGCTTTTGATGCCTACTTCAAAACGTTAGAAGCACTTGATGATCGACTGTCAGATGGGCGTTCTTTTCTAACTGGAAACCAATTCACAGAAGCCGATCTGCGGCTGTTTCCGACGCTTTACCGTCATGACCCTGTCTACTATCTGCGCATGAAATTGAACGGCGCGCGGGTTCTTGACTATCCGCACCTGTGGCGCTGGTTGTGTCGCGTCTATGCAATGCCGGGCGTCGCGGCAGCTGGATCACTTGTTCATTGTCGGCAGGGGTACTTTGGACGGTCATGGAATGGGGTTGTCCCCAAAGGGCCGCGAAAGCCAATGCCCTACCCCGAAGCCTACCTTCAGCCTGATCTTTCCAATCGTTAACCCCCAAAATGCGACGCCAATTTGAACCCGCGTTTTCAGGAAACATACAGGCGAATTCTAAAGATAGCCCGACGTCAAGAACCGCGATTTGATTGGACCCAACTTTGGTTAGCTTCCGGTTGTCCTCAGGTTGTCGAAGCTTCGCGGATGTTAAATTAGGAGCTGCTCCAAAGAACGGTCAAGTACACCTCCAGTTTACATTCGCATGATCAAGACCGTTCTCAGCCAGATCATCCCGTACAACCCAATCCAGCATCACATAATCGTAACCTAGAGAGTCCAAGGCACCCCCAACGGATCACCGACGCGTAAGAGCAATTCCTTATTTCGATAACCAAACCTGGCGCTTTACAAAGGTGGCATCACAGTATTTCGCCGAAGAGTGGAGTTCTTCGGCGACAACACTAGGTAATTTGCGAAAGCACAAATGGTACAAGCTTCCAAGAGCCAAACGAAAACAGCCACTTAGATTGTTCCGGAAATAGTTTAGAAAATGCGCTTGTTATTCAGAGTGTTGATCACTAATGAGGTCGGCGGAGACGTGGCCGAGTGGTCGAAGGCGCTCCCCTGCTAAGGGAGTAGGCCCGGAAGGGTCTCGAGGGTTCGAATCCCTTCGTCTCCGCCACCCACATCTGGCATCCGTAAATTTTTCTACAATAAAACCAAATACTTGAAGGCCTTTACCTTCCTCACGGCTTCTTTTGGATTCGTATTTACTATACATTTAGCTATACAAAACGCTATACACGCCTCATCCAAACGTGAGGCCAATCGCTATGTCCATTAAGAAGCGCGGTAAGAAATTTTCACTCTATAAGCGTGTTCCCAAGCGTTACGCTTCGGTTGAGCCGCGCACATTCGTTTGGTGTTCTCTTGGAACAGACAGTGAGCGCGAGGCGCAAGACAAAGCCCCGTTGGTATGGTCACAGATGTTGGACGGTTGGGAAGCCAAGCTAAAAGGCGATACCAAAGATGCAGATCAACGGTTTGAAGCGGCAAAGGAATTGGCTGCGGCGCGGGGTTTTCGGTATATGCCAGCCAACCGCCTTGCCGATGATCTAGAGCAAGTTGTTGAACGGGTCGCGGCGATCAGTGGCCCTGAAAATCAACCGGACACTTTTGAGGCTGAAGCGTTGCTAGGCGGTGCAGAGCCACCAGCGCTTAAGGTATCACAATGCTTGGACCTGTATTGGCAGCTTGCCCGTGATAAAATTCAAGGCAAATCAGTTGATCAGCTACGCCGTTGGAAAAATCCCCGCATCAAAGCTGTGAACAACTTTGTTGAGGTCTGTGGTGACAAGGCAATCACCAAAATTACCTCCGACGATATGTTGGACTTTCGCGGCTGGTGGATGGACAAGATTGAAAGCGAAGGGCTGGCAACCACGTCCGCAAACAAAGACTTCACCCATCTTGGCGATGTTTTGAAAACCGTGAACGTGATGAAACGCCTTGGCCTGATTTTGCCCCTAACCGGATTGGCATTCAAAGAAAGCGAAGCCAAGCAACGGCCCTCATTTTCTGATACGTGGATCACAGATAAAATCTTGGCAGATGGTGCGTTGGACGGGTTGAATGATCAGGCTGCGGCTATTGTCCGGCTCATGGTCAACACGGGCGCACGGCCAAGCGAGTTGGCAGCACTTACACCCGATTGCATCCATCTGGACGCAGACGTGCCGCATATCTCTATTGAGGCCGTAGGACGCCAACTTAAGAGTTCTAACGCCAAGAGATGCATTCCGGTCTGTGGTGTGTCCCTTGAGGCGCTCAAGGCCTTCCCCGAAGGTTTTGAGCGGTATCGTGGCAGTTCGGCGGGGTTGAGCGCCGTGGTCAACAAATACCTGCGCAACAATGGCTTGTTGGAAACGCCAAAGCACTCGCTTTATGGGCTACGCCATTCCTTTGAGGATCGGCAGTTGGCGGCTGGTGTTGATGAACGTATCCGGCGCGATTTGATGGGCCATGCCTTGAACCGTGAGCGCTATGGCAAGGGTGCAAGCTTGCAGCACCTGCAAGAGATTGTTCAAGCAACCGCTTTGTAGCTATCCGCAATGGCTTTGGCCTTTGCCACGGTGTCTTGGGTGTTGGTCAGAATTTCGATTTCGTTTTGAACACGCACAAAGAGCGGCACATAAACAGGGTTCGCCACCACAAGGGCGGCAAGCCTGCGTTCTGTGTATCTAAGGGTTTCCAAATCGTAAGACATGGATTCCCTATAGCGTTCTGTTTGACGCTCTAACTGTTTGGGCGGATTTTTCTTTGCCCTATGGTAAGAAAATTGACGAAAATCCCACGCTTTACAAATCGCCTATTTTTTAGGCTACTATTATTTATTAAAAACAATGACTTAGTCCAATCTAAGAATCCTACTTTATCCTAAGTTTTTCCGTTTGGGGAGGTGATATTGTTTTGGTGCGGCCCGATTGCAAGTTGATTTGACGATCATTTCAACCGAGCCGCGACAATCGAAACCAATAAGGAAAACATCCATGCTTGATGATACGAAAACATCACCAATATCTATAAGCGAAGCAGACTTTTCGGAGGGTTTCATTTCTGCAATTGAAAGCAGAAATGACGATATAAGCCCCGATGATGTCGAAGTCTTTACGCAAGCCCTTTCAGTGATTGGAGCCGAACAGAACGCCCAGAAACGTGAGGAGATAATTGCTTGCCCGTTCCAGCGTGTAGCCGTTCAGACATTTCTAGGTGAGCCTTTGCCCGTGTTAGACCGCACTTATGGACAAGCGGCAATTTTGGTTGCCATGAAACTTGGCCCTAAAGCTGCATAGCAAAAACCTCTACGCTTGATATACTCGCAATCTAGTTCTCCCCAATTACTTTGAGGAATAACCGATTTCTGCGCTGCCAATTGCAGCGCAGAAAACTTGCTTAGGCCCATCATTCGAAATTGAATGATGCATTTACTGCTTTGAAAAGTTTCTCGGACGTTTCTGCTACGCCATCCGGTAAGTCATCAACTTTTTGCCAGCTATCAAAAACTTGGAGCATTTCAGTCAGCACCAGCTTCTTGTCCAAGCTACGCCCGTGGCGGTTCTTCAATACACTTTCCACCCGTTTTGCGATCAATGTTGAACCATCAGCAGGTAAGTCTGAGTCTTGAATCATTATTCCATAGGCGCGGTTTACACATTCACGGAAAAAGTTGTCCGGAAAAATGTCTTCAATAGCAACGTCAGTTTTCTTTACACCAGAAGCAGCCCCCATCATCAATACGCGGAACTCATATCCTTCGTCTTCTGCTACGGCCTTAAGCTGCATTTCAGAAATTTTTTCTTTTGCGGTATTTCCCGCATCATCAGTATCTAACAATACCGCTGCATCCCAGCGTTGGCCAATAGCGAAGGCAGCATACATCGGGGCTTTAGTGGAGGTTTGTGCTGGCCACATGTAAATTTGATCAGACAATCCAACTCTATCCCCCGATTTCAACAATCCGGATAGTTTGCTTAGTATGAGTGCGTCGGTTCCACCCTCAACTATCAATACTTTCCGATTGCCAAGCATTCCCGAAAGATCAGATGTCAGACCCAAGGCGCTTTCAATCACCGCCATAGGTGCGCGTTGTTTGCTAACAACCCCATGCGTAAGAGACAAATGCTTGCCAGTGCTTTCAACAATTCTAACACGCTCAGGAGCCGATTGATCTACCATAGATGCAAGGTGAGTTGTATATAGGACGGTGTTGTTTTCGGAGAGGCTATCAAAAACACCTAACAAGTCGCGCTGGCCGCTGTAGTGTAAGTGAACGCCCGGTTCCTCAAGCAGCAATATACAGTTTTCAAATTCACCATCGCTTGCATGAGTAAACTTCCATGCGAAAGAAACATACCAGCGGAACCCTGTCGATCTGCGATGCAACCGAACAGGAAAGCCGATAGCTTCATCTTCGGCGAACACATTTAATGTTGGTCCGTCAATGTCGATGTCAAAACGAACTTTCTTCTGTGTCCAAAGCTTTTGGAATTGCTGTGTCAGAAAGGCTGAGGCTGCGCGTTTGTCAAACTGCCTCGTTGTCCGGCCTTCTGCGGTTGCCCCTTTTGCAACAAAGTCGTCAATGTCGATGTCTGCAAGGTCCAAGACGATCAAGATCGTTTGGTCCTCAGCGGAAAGTGTTGATCTGTCACCACCAGCCCTATCAAGTCGTGCCTTGAGTTGATCCAATTCAACTTGTGTTCCAGAAAATGCATAATCTTGGATTAAAACAAATTTCGGGACATTCTCTCTTGCCCACTCACAAACCTTTTCTTCGTCTAGTCCTAGCGCCTCAGCCTCAACAACCTTAAACCATGATTTGTAGCCGTAATTTCTCCACCCCCAAATTTCCATTTTTTCCGGAGGTTCAGGCAACGGATCAGCAGCCATTGCGTTGCCTTCCGCATCTTCCTGCGGGGCTTGTTCAATACGTGCGAAGTCGAAAAGCT
>NZ_JBDVGB010000065.1:0-51498 GCF_039940735.1 Tateyamaria sp. | reverse complement strand
TATGGGGGGCAGGTGATCGCCGCGCATTTGGCCCAAGCGCGTGACCGTGGGATCAACCGTGCCATCTTGTTTGCCGCGAACAGGGCTGCGGCGCGGGCCTATGAGGCCATTGGTTTTCGCCATATTGGCGCGTATCGTGTTGCTCTGTTTGAGGGCGATGTTTCGATTCCGCTCACGTCCTGAACACGAGGAGATGTTTGATGTTTTTCCGTCCAGAAGCAAAAGCCGAGCTGTGGCGTTGGCGCGAAGTGTTGATCGGAATTGTGCTTGCGGTGCTTGCTTTGTGGTGGCTGGCGGGGCCGCGCGGATTACTTGGGTTTTTGGCCCCGGTTGTGTTGATTGGGGCAGGGGCGTTGATCATGATCGGCCTACAACGTGGGCGCTTTCGCGGCGCGGGCGGTGGGCTTGGCACTGTGCAGGTCGACGAAGGGCAAGTGAGTTACTTCGGGCCTCTGTCTGGCGGTTTGATCGCTTTGCGTGAAATGTCACGCCTGACATTGGACGGCGCGCAACGCCCGGCCCATTGGCGCCTTGAACAGCCGGGATTGCCGGATGTGATGATCCCGGTGGATGCCGACGGGGCGGATGCACTTTTTGACGCATTTGCCAGCCTGCCGGGGTTGAAAACCGAACATATGTTGGGACAATTACGTGCAGCCCCTGATGCGTCAGTGGTGATTTGGCAACGCCAAGCACCGACCTTGTTGCAGATGGAACCGCGCGGGCGGGCCTAAGCGCAGTTTCAAGTGCGGCCATGCGCAATCGACGGTGATGTTACGCACGCCAGCCACACATTGACACCCCAGTCAAATCGTCCCATCCCTATTCGCTAAATGCAGGCACAAATTCGGAGCCCTAAATGTCCATTCCTCAATCCGGCGGCGGTCCTATCGAACATCACGGCCAGCTGGCCGAATACATGGCCGACGGTTGCAAGCCCAAGGATGCGTGGCGCATTGGCACGGAGCACGAGAAATTCGGCTATTGCCGCGACACGCTGAAACCGCTGCCGTTTGAAGGCGCGCGATCGATCGAAGCGATTTTGGGCGGTCTACGCGACCGTCATGGCTGGAACGAACTGCGCGAAGGTGGGCACCTGATCGGTCTGGAAAAAGGGCTGTGCAACATTTCGCTCGAGCCGGGTGGGGCGCTTGAATTGGCGGGTGCACCGCTGGAAACCATTCACGAAACCTGTGACGAGGTGAATCAACACCTCGCTGAAGTCAAAGACATTTGCGATGGCATTGGTGCCGGATTTATCGGTCTTGGCGCAGCACCCCACTGGACGCACGACGAAATGCCGCTGATGCCCAAGGGCCGTTACAAACTGATGGACGCCTATATGGGCCGCGTCGGCACGATGGGGCGCGCGATGATGCGGCGCACGTGCACAGTGCAGGTGAACCTCGACTTTTCGACCGAGGCAGACATGGTGCAAAAGATGCGTGTCGCGATTGCGATGCAGCCGATTGCAGCGGCATTGTTTGCCAACTCGCCGTTTTTTGAGGGTAAGTTGAATGGCCATAAATCATGGCGCAGCCGCATTTGGCGCGATCTGGATCCGACGCGCACAGGCATGGTGCCGTTCGTATTCGAAGACGGCTTTGGCTTTGAACGTTGGGTGCAATACGCACTCGATGTGCCGATGTACTTTGTCTATCGCGACGGCAAATACATCGATGCGCTGGGCATGTCGTTCCGTGATTTCATGGAAGGCAAGTTGCCCGCACTGCCGGGCGAAACGCCGACGCTGAGCGATTGGGCCGATCACATGACAACGGCCTTTCCCGAAGCACGGGTGAAAAAATTCATCGAAATGCGCGGGGCCGATGGTGGCCCGTGGCGTCGCCTGTGCGCACTGCCTGCGTTCTGGGTGGGGCTGATGTACGATCAAACTGCGCTGGATGCCGCGTGGGATTTGGTCAAAGGATTTGATGCGGAAACCCGCGAACAGCTGCGTATCGCGGCCTCCGTCGATGGGCTGCAAGCAGTGGTGAACGGGGTCAAAATGCACGATCTTGCACGCGAAGCTGTCGCAATTTCGCATGCGGGTCTTTCCGCGCGTGCGCGTCCCGGTGCGGGTGGTTTGGTTCCGGACGAAACCCATTTCTTAAACGCTTTGCAAGAAAGCATCGACACCGGAAACACCCCCGCGGATGAGCTGATCGAGCATTATCACGGGGATTGGAACGGCGACGTGACGCGAGTGTTCGAGGCTTATTCCTACTAAAACGATCCGTCTTGGGTGGCGTTCCGGCGACATCCTGCCATTCAACTGCGAGGCGCTAACGCGTTAACCCCTCGCAATTTGCACGGCCACTCAAGGCCGTCTTATTTGGGCGGACTTATTTTGCTGGCGCACCCCGTCCCAACACACGCTGTTCATAAAGCGCGCGCACTTCGGCTTTGCGTGCGGCCTGCATTTCTGCGGTCGTGCTCTGGTTGGCACGATCAAGTGACGCGTATCCTTGCATTGGATCATGGCTGCCCCCGCCCGATTTTGATCGGCGCGGTCCGCCAAAGCCACCGGGGGGCGGGCCGAATTTGTTGTCCACGGACTGGGATGGAAGCAGTGTCATGATGAACACGATCAAACCACCTACCAAGGGCACAAAATAAAGCAGACAAAACCAACCCGAAGCCCCCACATCATGCAGGCGGCGCACCGTCACCGTGATGCGTGGGAAAAACGTCAGGAGCAGGTAATAAACCATCGTCAGCGCGAAGGGGTTGAACATTTCAACCGCGTTTTCGTTGCCTTGAGGTTGGGCGGCAAACTGCATAATCGTTGCGGCGTCGACAAAGGCCAGCACAGTGATTGCAATCACTTCAAACAAGAAGAACCACCAGTATTCCGACCGCGGTGCGCGGCCCGAGAATTTGAATGTCCCTGCAAAAACCGAAACGACTGCTTCTGGAAATCCCATTGAATTTAGCCTTTTTATGACGCGTATTACGACCTGTAGGTTCTATCTTGAGGGGAAATTCCGGCGCAACTGTGGCGCAATTGGTATTTTGAAAGGGCGGGGCGAAAGGAATCGCCCCGCCGTTTTTTCAAGCCGGTTGGGGGGCTGGTTGGCCTTGCTGCGGCGCGGTTGGATCGATCAAGGCGGCGCGCAGCATCCCCATCGCGTGGGTGAACCCCAACCCAAGACAAAGGGCCGCAAACCCAAGGGGCAGCATCAATGCAGCGAACAAGCCGCCCGCGATCAATGGCAAGATTGCACCGATCATCAAAACGCCGCCTGCACCGATAGCGGCAAAACCGGTCGCGATGCTAAGGGTGTTCACATAGGCGCGTTCTCGGGTGTGCGGGCAGTTGCCCGCCAGTGCGCCGATGCGCATGATCATGAGGCTAAGTGCGCCAACCGCGCCAAGGCCAAGGATAAAGTATAAGATTGCAATAATCAGCATGGGATTGGTCCTTTCAAGTGCTGGTTCGGGTAGGGAGGAAGCGGGCGACGCGACACATCGCTGCGCCAGCGGTTGTAAAGTTTGCCGAATGCAAAGCCCCAGGCGGTGGCGTGGACCGCAGCGGTTATGCCGAAGGTCAGGATGCCGTCCATTTCGTGGAGATCGCCATGAATAACAGCGGACGTTAGGGCCAGAACACAGCCGACGATAACGGTAATTGCCGCGCAACCCGCAGCACCCTGAGGTGACCCTTTGCGATAGTGCAGATAGATCAGCAGCACAGGCGTGCCAACGATCAGATAAGGCAAACCTCCAACGGCAACCGCAAAGACTGGGATGGCAAGCATCCAGAAAAACAAAAGCGCCACCACAACCGGTGCGCTGACCAGCGCAAAGAAGAAGGCCAATGGGTCAATCGCATAGCGCGCGCCGGGGATGTGCGGCTCGGGTACGCTTTGCGGGATTTCTTTATTTTCCATTTTTTCTGTCATGAGAGAAACTCCGAGGCAAATAAAAAGTCGTCAGTCGTCTTGTTTCGATTTGGGCAGGAAACGCGCGATACGGGCACCCATCTTGATTAGGCCCATCTGGACGGACCGCGGCATGCGGTTGATGTCGGTGTACCAGTCGTCAAACATCTGCATCGTTTCTAGCGTTTCCGCGATCCGCTTTTTGATCGCGGGTGGGGTGGCATCGCCTTCGGCCTCTTGTTGCACTTGCTGCAACGCCTTGAGGGTGGGCGCGTATTCGCGGGCGCGCCGACTTTCGATCACGGTTTGAACAAGGTCAAACATATCGCGGATCGAATGGAAGTGGTCGCGCCGATCGCCCAATTTGCGGGTGGATTGCACAAGGCCAAGGCTTTGCAATTCTTTGATCCCAGTCGACACGTTGGAGCGCGCGAGGTTCAGCAGGTCGCAGATTTCATCCGCCGTCAATGGCTCGGGCGAGATGTGCAGCAACGCGTGGATCTGTGCCACCGACCGATTGGTGCCCCACTTTTGGCCCATATCCCCCCAGTGAAGGATGAAGTCTTGCATAGATTGGGTCAGGTGCATTTTTCGACTCAGTCTGTTATTTCTGTAAATTCAGAAATAACAGACAAGACTGGTACGTCAAGAAGATTTGGGCGTTAAGTCAGTTTGGCCGTCAGGATACGAAGTGCTGCGGCGCCGAAGAACAGCGCAAAGGCTGCCTCGAACCCACGTTTTGCCCGCACATAGGTTCGCATCATCCGAGCCGACGAAAAGATCAGTGCATAGCCGTGAAAGATTGTGAAACTTAGCGCGCCAACCGCCAAAATGACGCTGAGCAGTCCGATCGCAGGCGTACCGGGGGGGACTCCAACAGAATAGAGAGCGCCAAAAAACAGGATCGCTTTGGGGTTGGTCAGGTGCAGGGCAAGGCCCTTGGCATAGTGACCTTTAAGATCGCGGGTTGCGGTTGGCGGCACCTTAAGCGCCGCGCCCAGCCAAGCGGCGCGGGCGGATTTGATCGCGAGCCAACCCAAATAGGCGGCCCCAGCATAGCGTATGATCTCAAACAGCCACGCATTCGCCAACATGATGGCCCCAAGTCCGAAAGCGGCAGAAATGGACCAAGTGAGCGACCCTGTCGTCACCCCGGTTGCTACGGCCAGCCCCGCACGCCGTCCGGAGGTCATAGACGTGCCCGCAATGGTCAGCGTCGCAGGGCCGGGGCTTGCACTTGCAAGCAGGGCGGCCAGAAGGATCAAGGGCAGGTTGATGTCGCTCATGATGTGCCTTTGGGGTATGGAACGGGTGGTTCCAGCTTACGCGTCCGGAACAAGCGCGTCCACAAAAGCGCGCACTTTGGTTTCAGCCATTTCGCAAGGTTTCAGCCGGGTGCCGGACGCAAGTTTGTACCAATTGAGGCTGATATAATCTGTGCCACCCAGCTCCTCGGCGACCAGTTTAATGGATTTTTCACAGGCGAATGCAGATTTTGTGACCACATAGCGCCGCCCATTTGCAGTTCCGGTAAACGTACCCAACGGCAACGCAGACAGCGCTGCGCCAAAGCTGACCATATGGTCTATTGGCCGATCCGCGGTTCGGTCCCGGCGCGTATGCGCGAAATGTTGGCGCGGTGGCGCCAAAAGACCAACAACGTCAGTAAAATGCCAAATACAAGCGCATCTTCCGCCCCCAGAGACAGCATCAAAAAGGTCGATGATGCAGCTGCCAACAGTGCTCCCATTGATGAAATACGACTAAGAAGCGCGCCGCACAGCCATGCAAGGCAAGCACCAATGCCGACCGGCCAATGAAGCGCCAGCATCAGGCCAAGGAAGGTTGCAACGCCTTTGCCGCCCTTGAAATGTAACCAAACCGGATAGCAATGGCCCAGCATTGCCGCCAAGCCGGCCAATTGCGCGGCATCTTCGGACCCTGTCAGGGCACGCGCCAACAGCAGGGCAACTGCTCCCTTTGCGCCGTCAAGCAAAAGGGTCAGCGCAGCGGCTGTCTTGTTTCCGGTGCGCAGCACATTGGTCGCGCCGATATTGCCCGACCCAATGTCGCGCAAGTTCCCAAGGTTCATGACCTTCGCCAGCACCATACCAAATGGGATCGACCCCAGGGCATAGCCGATCAAGGCCCAAAGCAGCAGAATAAATGCAGAAGTCTCAATAAGCGGCATAGTTCGCCTTTTACGTCTAAGGTTTTTGAAAGACGGAGCGACCCGCCACATAGGTTGCCAAAACCTTACCTTGCATGCGGGCTCCGTCAAAGGGGGTGTTGCGCGATTTGGAATGGAGTGTGGCACGATCCATAACAAAGGGCGCATGGGCGTCAAACAGAACAAGGTCCGCAGGTGCGCCTACAGCCATGCGTCCGCACGGCAAACCTAGCCGCTTGGCCGGGTTCAGTGACATGGCGCGCCAAAGTTGCGGCAGGGTGATAAGGTCGGCATGAAACAGACGCATGGCGGCGGGCAGCAACGTTTCAAGGGCGACCGCGCCCGAGGCCGCAGCTTCGAATGGCAAGCGTTTGCTTTCTTCGTCTTGGGGCGTGTGCATGGAACTGATCACGTCAATCAGGCCGGATTGGACGGCTTCGGCGATGGCAAGGCGGTCTTCTTCGTCGCGCAAAGGTGGTTTGATCTTAAAGAAGGTTCGGTAGTCGGCGACATCCAGCGCGTTTAGCGTCAGGTGGTGGATCGAGGTGCCTGCAGTAATGTCAAATCCGTTGTCCTTGGCGCGTTCCAGCGGGGGCAGGGCACGCGCGGCGGTAATCTGATCGGCGTGATAGCGCGCGCCTGTCATTTCGACCATGGCGATGTCGCGGTCCAGACCCATGCGTTCGGCCATCGGGGACACTGCAGGCAGACCACGCAAGGACGCGAACTTACCCGACGTGGCAGCGGCCCCTGCCGACAGGCTTGGATCTTGGGGGTGGGCGATGACCAAAGCGCCCAGACTGCGCGCATAGGCCAGCGCGCGAGATAGGACTTTGCTGTCAGTGATGACGTGGTCGCAATCGGTAAAGGCGACGGCGCCGGCATCAAGCAGAAAGCCGATTTCCGTCATTTCGCGCCCTTTGCGCCCTTTGGTGAGCGAGGCCATCGGCAGCACGTTGACGGGGGCGGCTTCGCGGGCGCGGCGGATGACAAATTCGAGGGTTTCGGGGTTGTCGATGACCGGGTCGGTATCGGGCCGTGTGACCATGGTCGTGACGCCACCTGCGGCGGCGGCGAGGCCTGCGGAACCAAAGCTTTCTTTGTGTCGCTCGCCGGGTTCGCACACCTTTACACCGATATCGACAATGCCGGGTGCAAGGTGTTTGCCGTTGCAATCCACAGTCTTCTCGGCCTGTGGGTGGGGTGTCTGATCCGTGATAATAGCCGAAATTTGGCCATTTGTGACGCCTATGGCCCCGGTTGTGATGGTGCCGGATTCAGGGTCAATCAGCTTGGCGTTGGTGAAAAGCGTGTCGGTCATGCGTCGCCTCTTTGGACTTTTCTAAGCAGTTGGTACACATCGCGCGGGGCGGTCAATCGTTCAAACCCCAACGGTCGTTCAGTGTTATTGCTGAACATCTGTTTTCCGTAGGACGTGCCAAACCACACGGCTTTTTTACGCCCTTCATCAAGATGTAACACGGTGTCTTCCGTAATCGGATAGCTGTCGAGCTTGCGCCCGCTTAGGCCGGCGCGGGCAATAAACGCGCGAGTGTTTGACAAGCTATAGAACGTGCGACTGCGTTGGTATGCGGCCCAAAAGTGTTGGCCAACAAAGAAGTACAGCGCGATTCCCAAAAACAATGTAGGCACACCAAGCAGTAGGGTTGAGGGTTGGGATATCACCATAAAAAGAGGTATTCCGCCCCAGACCATCATAAACAGCACGGCAAATGGGCTTTCAAATTCCAATTGCACGCGGGACGAAGGCTTTCCTTGCCAGATGACCTGCTCGTCCGGGTCTAGCAATCCTTCCCATTCGTCGTGGCTGTTCATCCTGCAATCCAGATTATGGCCCATGTGAACAGGCCCAATAGGATCAGCACAACGGTCGCGATGCGGCCTGACATGGCGGCGTCCGAGGGCCGTTTTTTGACGGTGGAAGGTGGGGCGGTGAACGGTTTGGCAGCCTCTGAGGAGACGACCTCGGTCGCACGCCAATCAACAGCGGGCATGCCGTATGTGCCAATCAGAGTGAGGGTTGGAATGGGCGATAGGGTGACGGCGCGCCCTTGGAAGGCGCGAGAAAAGACGATCATCACCCAGCCACCCAAGCGATCGAGTTTGGGACGGTCCGACGCGAGTTCTTCGGGCGGGATTGCGTTGCCTTCGGTGAGGTAGCCACTGAGCCCAATGCCTTCGAGGTCTGAAACCGGGAAAACCTCGACATGGGTCGCGTCCACTTCGACGCCGAGCGCGGTTGCGATGGATGCGGCGTCGCCTTTGAACTCCGCCGCTTCTGCATCTGTCATAGACAGCGCAAAGACGCGGATCGCACCAGTTTCAGAGGCCTTGACGGAGATATCAGCGTTCATGTCACCCCCTGTGGTAGCGCATTTTCGCGCGCTTGCATGATGCGGTCCCGCAAAGTTTTGGGGGCGGGTGGTATGGGCAGGGTTGTTGCCGTTCCGGAATTCAAGCGGATTACCAACGACCAAAACGGAAAGCGGTTGATGCGTTTGATTTCGGCTAATGGCATGCGTGATGGCAGGTCGTCGTCCGGTACGATATGTATGGCCCGATTTGTCAGGTGCCATATGGTTTTCCGGTTGTGCATCCAGATGTCGAGTTCTCCGAACACCCACATATAGAATAGGCCGAACAGCACTGCGCCGGGCAGGGCAAGCAGCGTAACAGACAGGCTTTGCCCCAAGCTGCCAATCTGACCAAGGACGACCCAAACGGCGACAATCGTGCCCATGCGAATAAAAAACGAGCGTCCCGAGATTGTCCAACTGTGCAACAGCGTTTCGCCAGGCATCAGGTCGGTCGTCAGATCGGCGTCCGTCATGCCGCGCCCCGATGATCGCGCAGATTGCGTGCCAGTAAGTCCATAGCGGCCATACGCACTGCGACGCCCATTTCGACTTGGTCTTGGATGACACTGCGGTTGATGTCATCGGCCAAAGTGCCGTCGATTTCGACACCGCGGTTCATGGGGCCGGGATGCATGACAATGGCGTCGGGCTTGGCGTGCGCCAGCTTGTCGGCATCAAGGCCATAGCGATGGTAGTATTCGCGCTCGGATGGGATAAAGCCGCCATCCATGCGTTCGCGTTGCAAGCGTAGCATCATCACAACGTCCACGTCAGCGAGGCCTTCTTCCATGTCGTCGAACATCTCGCAGCCAAATTCGGCAATGCCGGCGGGCATCAACGTAGGGGGGGCGATCAGGCGGATGCGGTTTTCCATCTTACCGAGAAGGATAATGTTGGAGCGCGCCACGCGGGAATGTGCAATGTCGCCGCAAATCGCGATATTCAGGCGATGCAGCCGTCCTTTTGCGCGCCGGATGGTAAGTGCGTCGAGCAGGGCTTGGGTCGGGTGTTCGTGACGCCCGTCACCTGCATTTAGGACGGCGCAGTTTACCTTTTGCGCCAACAGATCTACCGCGCCGGAATGTGGGTGACGCACCACCAAAAGGTCAGGATGCATAGCGTTCAGGGTCATGGCGGTGTCAATCAGCGTCTCACCCTTGGTGATGGATGACGCCTGCATCGCCATATTCATCACATCTGCCCCCAGCCGTTTACCAGCCAGTTCAAAACTGGCCTGCGTGCGGGTCGAGTTTTCAAAAAACATGTTGATTTGGGTTAGGCCCGTCAGCGCATCGCCGTGTTTTTTGGCGGCCCGGTTCAGGGTCACGTAGTCTTCGGCCAAATCAAGAAGGGTGACGATTTCTTCGGGACGGAGGTGTTCGATGCCCAGAAGGTGGCGGTGGCTGAAAGTCATGATGGCCCCTGTCGCTGCTTGGTGCGTTATAGTCTTGGGTGTGCGTGGGCGGCAAGCGCTGGCATTTGAGTATTTTAAAGAACAATGAAGAGGCATTTCGGTTCTGTGTCTGGGGGCGTAGAGTCGGGGTATGGAATCGGCTGAATATCATAGTGCCCTGGCGGCATTGGCGTGGCAGATCGAGCTGGGTGCGGACGAGAGTGTCTCGGATTCGCCTGTCGATCGCTATGATGTGCCTGCGGCGGTTGTTAAGCCTGCGGCAGCGCCTGCTGCGTCCGCCGGGATGCCCGCACCTGTGCAAGAGGTGGATTTGGTTGCTGTTGCGCGCGCAACGGCGGAAACGGCGCAGGATATTGACGGGTTACGGGCTGCTTTGATGGGCTTTGATCATTGTGATCTGAAGTTGGGCGCTCGCAACCTGGTGTTTTCGGATGGTGCGCCCGGTGCGCGCGTCATGATCATCACAGAAACGCCGACGCGGGATGAAGACCGCGAGGGGCGTCCTTTTGTTGGCCGTGCGGCGCAGTTGTTGGACAAGATGCTTGGCGCGATTGATCTCAGCCGCGAGTCGTCTGTTTATATCGCCAGTGTTCTACCTTGGCGTACACCGCAGGATCGCGATCCCAAGCCGGAAGAAATCGCGATGCTGTTGCCGTTTTTGCAGCGTCACATCGCGTTGGCGCAGCCTGATGTGCTGGTGTTGATGGGCAATCAAACCTGTCAGGCATTGCTGGGCAAGCGCGGCATCACCCGGTTGCGTGGCGAATGGGTCGAGGTGCTGGGCAAGCCCGCCTTGCCGATGTTCCATCCTGAACAGTTGATGCGCACCCCTGTTGCCAAGCGTGATGCATGGGCGGATTTATTGTCGATAAAGGCGAGACTGGGCAATGGTTGATCCGGTGATGCTTTTGGCGTTTGTGCCTGCCGGTTTGGCGCTGAACCTGACGCCGGGGGCAGATATGATGTTTTGCCTTGGGCAGGGCTTGCGTTCGGGGCCGCGCGCGTCCGTTGCGGCCAGCGGCGGTGTCGCGCTGGGCGCGTTTATTCATGCGGCACTTGCAGGATTGGGCCTTGGAGCATTGGTGGCTACGGTGCCAGTCGCGTTTGAGATGATCCGTTGGATCGGCGTGGCGTATTTGCTGTGGCTTGCAGTGCAAACGGTGCGGCACAGCGGATCAGCGGGTGATGTACCTGCCAAAAGCCCGCGCCGTGCCTTTCGCGCCGGGCTGTTTGTAAACCTGACCAATCCCAAGGTGATCCTGTTTGTGTTGGCCTTTGTGCCGCAATTTGTCGTGCCTGAGGCGGGGCCGGTGCTGGGGCAGTTTCTGATCTTTGGCGCAGTGCTAAGCGTCGGGGGTTTTATCATCAACGGGGCGGTCGGTGTCTTTGCCAGCGGCGCTGGGCGACGGTTGGCGCAAGGCAGCCGGGCGCTTGATTGGATCACAGCCAGCGTTTTTGCCGCCCTTGCCATTCGCCTTGCTATATTGGAGCGCACATGAGCCGTATCGACGAAACTCTAGATTTTATTGCTGTTCGCATTGCAGTTTTGACGGTCAGTGACACGCGTTCATCGGATCAAGACCGATCGGGCGATGTGTTGGTGGACCGCATTGAAAAGGCAGGCCATGTGCTGGCCGACCGCAAAATCCTGCGCGACGAGCGGGCCGAGATCGCCGAACAGTTGCGAAGATGGTGCGGTGATCCGGGCATCGATGTTGTGATTTCCACCGGCGGCACAGGCCTGACGGGGCGTGATGTCACGGTCGAGGCGCACCGGGATGTCTATGAAAAAGAGATCGACGCCTTTGGCACCGTGTTCACAATCGTGTCGATGCAAAAGATTGGCACAAGTGCCGTGCAAAGCCGTGCAACGGGGGGGGTGCGCAATGGCACCTATCTGTTTGCACTGCCGGGCAGTCCGGGGGCATGCAAGGACGCTTGGGATGAAATTTTGGGCCGTCAGCTCGATTTTCGTCACCGTCCGTGCAACTTTGTGGAAATATTACCGCGTTTAGATGAACATCAGCGACGGAAATAGGGCGCGGCTACGTAACAGCTTTGTGCCTTGGTAACGGCGCAGGACGTCCTATTTAAAATGGACAGCAACGCAGATCGGTCAAAAGCGTGAAATATGCGATTCATTAGGCAAAGCATAATTGGTTTGGTTCTCGCGGCTCTTAGCCTTGGGTTGTTGGCCTATGCAGGGCAGCTTGTGGGTGGGGCCGTGCAGGAACGGCTTGCCCAAGAAACCAAGGCGCGGCCTGCGCGCGAGCGCGTTTTTGCCGTCAGTGTGATCCGCGCCGAACCGGGCAGCGAAACTCCGATGCTTGAAAGTTTTGGCGAGATCGAAAGCCGTCGCCGTCTTGAATTGCGATCAGCCGCGTCGGGGCGAATTGTTGAGCTGGCAGAAGGTTTTGAAGACGGCGGCGTGGTCAAAGCGGGGCAGGTTTTGATCCGTATGGACACTGCGGACGCCAAATCGGCGTTGGATCGGGCGGGTACGGACTTGTTGGATGCCGAAGCCGAAGTGCGTGATGCAAAACGCGGCCTTGCCCTATCGCAAGACGAAGAAATTGCCAGCCAAGATCAATCTGATTTGCAACAACGCGCTTACGAACGCCAAGTTGGTTTGGCAGATCGCGGCGTTGGTACGGCCGCGGCGGTCGAAGTGGCCGAATTGGCCGCGGCCTCTGCCCGCCAGTCGGTGCTTGCTCGTCGTCAATCTGTCACGGTTGCCGAAGCGCGTATTGATCAGGCGCAAACCCGGTTGGCGCGTGCCAATATTGCCTTAGCCGAAGCGCAGCGGGTGTTGGATGACACAACGCTGGTGGCACCCTTTGACGGGACATTGGGCGAAACAGATGTCGTGGCCGGACGGTTGGCATCGGCCAATGAAAAGCTGGCTGTGCTGATCGATGCTGAGGCGCTAGAGGTCGCATTTCGCGTCTCAACCGCGCAATTTGCGCGGCTTTTGGATGAAAATGGCCGTGTGATGCCTGCCTCTGTGACGGCGATTTTGGATGTATCGGGCGTAGACTTACAAGCAACCGGGGTCATCAGCCGCACCAGCGCCGGATCGGGCGAGGCGCAGACCGGGCGTTTGATTTTTGCCCGGTTGGATACTGCGCGCGGATTCAAACCGGGCGATTTTGTCACTGTTACGGTGCAAGAACCGCCTTTGGACAATGTTGTGCGCCTTCCGGCTTCGGCTGTTGATGGCAACAACACGGTGCTGGTGCTGGGTGCGGACGACCGGCTTGAGGCGCTAGATGTGCGTGTGTTGCACCGCGAAGGCGACGATGTGTTGGTGCGCAGCCCCGACATCGCCGGGCGCGATGTGGTTGAGGCGCGTTCGCCTTTGCTTGGGCCCGGTATTTCTGTGCGCGCCTTGCGTCCGGTTGAACCGGGCGCCGCGCCACCAGCGCCAGAAATGGTTGAACTGACAACAGAACGTCGCGCGCGTCTGATCGCCTTTGTTGAGGGCAATAAACGTATGCCCGCTGAGGCCAAAGCCCGTGTGCTGTCTCAGCTTGGTGAACCGACGGTGCCCGCCCAAATGGTCGAACGCATCGAAAGTCGGATGGGGGGCTAGGCCATGGTGCGCGAAATCCCAAAAGCCGCGGGCGGGTTGCTCAATTATTTTGTGCGGCACCGCACGATCGCAAACCTGCTGTTGTTGTTGATGGTCGTCGCAGGCATCGCCGCAATTCCCAATATGCGGGCGCAGTTTTTTCCGGATGTGATTGTGGACAATGTCACGGTGTCCGTCCGTTGGGACGGAGCAGGGGCCGAAGATGTCGATGCAGGCATCATCCAATTGCTGGAACCGGGTTTACTGGCGGTCGAGGGGGTCGAATCCTCTTTTGCTACATCGCGCGAAGGGTCTGGAACCGTCACGCTGGATTTTGAACCGGGTTGGGACATGGGCCGTGCAGCGGATGATGTGCAGACGGCAGTCGATGCGGTCACCACCTTGCCCGAAGACGCCGACGATCCCAACGTAAGGCGCGGCGCGTGGCGCGATCGCGTGACGGATGTTGTCATTGCGGGCCCTGTTGATACGCAACAATTGGGGCTGTTCGCTGATGAATTGGTCACCCGCCTGTTTGCTGTCGGTGTCACACGCACCACCATTCGCGGCATTGCGGCCCCGCAGACGTTGATCGAAGTGCCGTCGCTGCAATTGATCGCCAATGACGTGACCATGGCGCAAATCGCGGCGGCCATCGCAGCCGAGGTCGACACCGATCCGGCAGGCGACGTGACCGGCGCCAATGCGCGTGTGCGTACAGGTACGCAAAAACGCTCTCCCGAAGAAATTGGCGGCATTGTGCTGCGCTCTAATGATGATGGATCCAAGCTGCGCATTCGTGATGTGGCGCGGATTGAACAACTTGGGGCCAGTCGCGAACGCAGCTATTTTGTTGGTGATTATCCGGCGGTCTCTGTCCGGGTCGATCGGTCCAACCGGGGCGATGCGATTGAAATGCAGGGCCAAGTGCAAGAGGTCTCGGACGCTTTAAAGGCCACGTTGCCACCCGCCGTCACGGTCGAATTGATCCGCACGCGGGCCGAGGCGATTTCCGCCCGCCTGAACATCCTTTTGGACAATGCGTTGGTGGGTCTTGGGCTGGTTGTGGCGCTGTTGTTTTTATTCTTGAATGCACGCACGGCGCTCTGGGTCGCGGCGGGTATCCCCGTGGCCTTAATGGCTGCGATTGCGTTTATGTACGTGGGTGGGCTGACCATCAATATGGTGTCCTTGTTTGGGTTGATCATCACCTTGGGCATTGTGGTGGACGATGCGATTGTTGTGGGCGAACACGCCGATCACCGCTTTCGCGCCTATGGCGAAGACCCCAAAACCGCTGCCGCCAACGCCGCGCGCCGCATGGCGATGCCGGTGTTCGCCGCGACGTTGACGACTGTGATTGCGTTCTTTGGACTTGTGGCGATTGGCGGGCGTTTTGGTGATCTGATTATCGACATCCCTTTCACGGTCATTGTGGTGCTGATCGCGTCGTTGATCGAATGTTTCCTGATCTTGCCGCATCACATGGCCCATGCGTTGGCGGCCTCGGATCATACAAAATTCAGCCGTGCGCGGCTTGCTGTGGCTGTGGCAAGTGTGCTGGCGCTGGGCGCAGTTGTGTCAGGTGGGCTGAGTTACCTCGCGTGGCCCGATACGCTGACCGATTGGCGTGCAGCTTTGCCCTATCTGGTTGTGGGGCCTGGGATCACGGCGGTTCTGTTCCTTTTGTCGCCGCGCGCGCGCAAGGCCGAATGGGTGGCCATCATGGGGTTACGCGGCCTTGATACGCCATCGTCGATTGTGAATGGCGGCTTTGAGTGGATGCGCGAACAGTTGTTCCGCCCCTTCATGGCGGGCATTATCTTGTGCCGTTATGTGGTGTTGGCGGGCGTTTGCGCGGTTTTGGCAAGCCAGATGGTTTTGTTCATCCAAGGTGACGTGCAATGGCGGTTCTTTAACGCGCCTGAACGTGGGTCTGTCACCGGCAACTTCGCCATGATCGAAGGCGCCACGCGCGAAGACACGTTGGCGATGATGCGCGAAATGCAACGCGCCACCGAGGCGTTGGGCGCAGAGCTTGAGGCTCAGCACGGGCGCAACCCGATCGATTATGTCATCGCCGAAATTGGCGGCAATGCGGGCCGGGGGCTTGCTGGGACGGATTCGAAAGATTCCGATTTGTTGGGCGGCATTTCCATCGAATTGATCGATGCCGACCTGCGCCCGTATTCGTCGTTTGCCTTTGTTGCGCAGCTGCAAGACGCGGTGGTACATCACCCCTTGGCCGAAACTGTTAGCTTTCGTGGCGGGCGGTCCGGCCCCGGCGGTGACGCGCTGGATGTCGAATTTTTTGGCGCAGACACCGACACGCTTAAAGCCGCATCCGAAGACCTGAAACGCGCGCTTTTGCAATACCCAGAGGTTAGCGCAGTCGAGGACAATCTTGCCTTTGACAAAGAAGAGTTGATCCTTGATCTAACGCCGCAGGGCCAAGCTTTGGGCTTTACCATCGACACGTTGGGGCGGGGCCTGCGCGACCGGCTTAATGGGATCGAGGCTGCGACCTATCCGGACGGGCCGCGCAGTGCGGAAATCCGGGTGGAACTGCCAAGCGGCGAATTGACGGCTGATTTTCTGGATCGCACACAAATGCGGACGCCGGATGGCTTGTACGTGCCCTTGGCGGATATTGTCAGCGTGGATCGTCGCACTGGATTTTCGACAGTTCGGCGTGAAAACGGGATTAGGCTGATTTCCGTCACTGGTGACATTTCCGAAGACGACCCGGCCCGCGCGGCCGAGATCAACCAAGCCTTGGCCGACGACATCCTGCCAACCATCGCTGCCGAACGGCAGGTGGATTTTCTGCAATCAGGACTAAGCGAGCAGGAAAACGATTTCCTAAGTGATGCGTTGACGGGTTTGATCCTTGTGCTCACGGGCATTTATCTCGTGCTGGCTTGGGTGTTTTCCAGTTGGACGCGGCCCATGGTTGTGATGGCGATTATCCCGTTTGGACTTGTTGGCACGATCTATGGGCACCACCTATGGGGCGTTCCGCTCAGCATGTTTACGGTGGTTGGACTGTTGGGCATGACAGGGATTATCATCAATGATTCCATTGTTTTGGTGACCACCATTGATGAATATGCGCGCGAACGCGGGCTGGTGCCATCCATCATCGCTGGCGCAGCAGACCGCTTGCGCCCGGTGATGTTGACCACGCTCACCACTGTGTTGGGCATGGCGCCGCTGCTGTATGAAACATCTCAGCAGGCGCAGTTCTTGAAGCCAACGATCATCACGCTGGTTTACGGCCTTGGGTTTGGGATGCTGCTGGTGTTGTTGGTGGTGCCTGCGCTGGTAGCAGTGCAACATGATTTCGCACGTCAAATCAAAGCGATGCGGCGCGGGCTGGCGTCGCCTGCTGCATCTGTGCGCTGGGGTTTTATGGTGATGTGGGTGTTGGTATTGGGCTGGTTTTCCGCGACGCTTGGCCACACGATGTGGTTTGGAAACCTGCCACAGGAACTGATTGCAGTCGTACCACAGGTATCTGAAATGGCGGCAATGCCTGCAGCACTTGGCTTGTTCAGCGCCGGAGTGCTGGCGTTCGGGGCGGCGGCCTATGTGTTAAGCGTTCTAACGTTCCAAATTGCGCGCCGCTTCGTCTAGGCGCGCAACATAGCACCGGGTTTAACCCGCAGTGCAGCCTTGAACGTCAACGGCATAATCGCCACCCAATATGGTGATCCGTACGTCTGAACGGTTGATCGCGAATGCCTCGCCGCTGAAGTGGACCATGTCGCTTGTCGCGGTCAGTGTGTCCCCTTGGCGCGAGGTGCGTGCTTCGCTGATCCACAGACCTTGCGTGCCGGTTTCGATCACCGCAACTTCGGTGCCGCCGGTATGGGGCAAGGTTACGCGCGCCTCAATTTGCATGCCTTGGTCGGTGGGGCGCAGGGTGCAGGTGGCGGCGCGCACGTCCGCTTCGCGCGCGCTAAAAGGCACGTCAGCCATGGCGGCAACAATGGCGGGTGTTGGGCTGGTATCGGGCGCATCCAGCACTGTGTCCAGCTCGATCTGGTAAGGCACGCAGATGTCGGAACAAATACCCAACGACATGGTCGCACGCAGGCGCACGTCTTTGCCGGATTGGGCTGGCGTGACGCGCATGGGGATCACGACCTGACCAGAATAGCCAATCGACCGCAGACCGTTGTCCACATAGATCGAAGGTGTGGGCCATGTGATGTCGACGTCGCCCAGATTGCGCGCAAGGCTCCAATCGAAATGGGGTGGAATGCCCGCATCGCCCGGCGCACGCCAATATGTTTTCCACCCGGGTTCCAACGTCAGGCGTAAGGCCGCAGCCCGGCTGCCATCCGGCAATTCCCACCCTTGTAGCACTTCGAATTCGACTGGATCGTCGAAATGGTCCTGCGCGATGGCAGGCAGTGCCGTTGAGGTTAAAAGAGCAGCGGTCGCGGCGGCGAGAGAGCGATAAAAATATGTCATGTCTTTTAGATGCCAATGCCTGTGTAAGATTCCAAGTCACGTTCCAGTCAGATTGCTTAAACTAAATAGATTATGGGCCAAAGTTGCAAATTGCCCCCATTTTGAACACAACCTGCGCGCCAGATTGCTTGCGACACTGCCCGGCCTTGTTCCTGTTGCTTTGCGCGGGCATGCTGACACAAGACAAATACTTTTGCGCCGCAAGGAGGCATACATGCCCGAGCCAACTGCGATGGACTTAACTGGCGCGCTTTTGGTGGCGATGCCCGGCATGATGGACATGCGATTTGAACGCTCCGTCATCTATATCTGCGCGCATTCTGGCGACGGCGCGATGGGGCTGATTGTTAACAAACCGGCAACGGATGTGACGCTTGGTGCGTTGATGGAGCAGCTTGACATCAAAGCAGGCGAAGGCACCCGTCACATGCAAGTCCATATCGGTGGTCCGGTCGAATCATCGCGCGGTTTTGTGCTGCACGGTCCTGATTATACTTCGAAATTGAAAACATTGCAGGTGGGTGGTGACTTTGGCATGACGGCGACATTGGATGTGCTAGAGGACATCGCTATCGGCGAAGGGCCGCGCAATCCGTTGATTATGCTTGGGTATGCGGGTTGGGGTGCAGGTCAGCTCGAATCTGAGATTGCTCAGAACGGTTGGCTGACGGTTGCCGCTTCGCCCGATCTGGTCTTTGCCAGTGACAATGACGGCAAATGGGCGGCGGCGGTTGGATCGCTTGGGATTGACCCTTTGGGCCTGTCGGGCACGGCAGGCCGCGCCTAGCGTGGTGCGGCCGCGCGGTTCAGCCTGTCGTTGATGGCGCGTCCTAATCCAGTGTTGGGAATGGGGGCGACAGCAATGGGCATGTCGCGTGCATCAAGATTGTGCAGATGACCAAACAAGTTCGCGGCGGCTTCAATCAAATCGCCACGCGCGGACAGGTTCAAATCACAAGGCATGGCCCCAAAACCAAGCAAAACTTCATCCGCACTGGCATGCATGGCGTTCAGGCGGATGCGTGCACGCGGCGCGTAATGCGAGGCCAGTTGACCGGGTGCGCGAATGTCCGGGCCTGCGGCGGCGAGCGGCCCGCTAAGCGCCTCGATATCGCTTTGCGCGAGGCCGCCGTGGCGCAGCAAGGCCAAGGGCGCGCCGCCAACGATGGTGGATTCCAGTCCAACCGGGCAGGGGCCACCGTCAAGAACGGCGTCGATGCGATCAGATAATCCAGCCAGAACATGGTCGGCTGTGGTTGGGCTAATCCGTCCTGACGGGTTGGCGGATGGGGCCGCGATGGGCCCATTGAACGCCGCCAAAAGCTGGCGCGCAAGCGGGTGTGCCGGAACCCGAATCCCAACAGTGTCCAAACCAGCGGTGACAAGGGGTGAAAGCCCGTGGCCCGTCGCCAAAGGCACCACCAATGTCAGCGGGCCGGGCCAGAAGGCGGCAGCAAGCTGTGCGGCCTGTGCGTCAAACACACCGTAACGTTGCGCGGTGTCAAAGTCCTGCACATGCACGATTAAAGGGTTGAATTGCGGTCGCCCTTTGGCGTCATAAATCCGCGCCACCGCTTGCCCGTCGCGCGCATCGGCCCCCAGCCCGTAAACGGTCTCGGTGGCAAATGCGACAAGCCGCCGATCGTTCAAAAACCGAACGGCCGCAGCGATGCCTTCATTGTCGTTTGTCAGGTGCTTTGCCGTGGTTTTTCTCATATCGTTCCGGTGCGGAAGGTTGTGACGCCGCGTTCGAGTTGCGATTGGACGCGCGTGGCCCCATCTTCATTTCAAAGACGCCCATTTACGCGCAGGTTTTGCGCTTGCCAAGTTATTGATGCAAAGGAGCCTCCTGTCATGCCATATCGCGCGCCTGTTGACGACTATACCTTTCTGTTCGACCACGTGGTTGACCTTGCGCAGGTCACCGCGACGGACCGGTTCGAGGAAGCAACGCCCGACATGACGTCGGCCATTCTGACCGAAGCCGGTAAGTTGTGCGAAGATATCATGGCCCCCCTGCAACGCCCCGGTGATTTGCACCCGGCGCATTTGGAAAACGGTGTCGTGCGCACGTCGCCGGGTTACGCCGAAGGCTACAAAGCGATTTCCGAAGGTGGTTGGGTCGGCATGGCAGCCGATCCCGAATATGGCGGCATGGGCTTGCCGGTAACTGTCACAAGTGCCGTGAACGAAATGATGAGTGCCGCCTGCCTGTCGCTGCAACTTGCTCCGTTGATGTCGCAAGGTCAGATCGAAGCGCTTGAGCACCACGCCAGCGATGCCATCAAGGAATTGTACCTACCCAAACTGATTTCGGGCGAATGGACGGGCACTATGAACCTGACTGAACCGCAAGCGGGTTCGGATGTGGGCGCGCTGACCTCCAAAGCCGAAGACAATGGCGACGGGACGTACAATATCTCGGGCCAAAAGATCTATATTTCGTGGGGCGATAATGATTTCACCGACAACGTGTGCCATCTGGTGCTTGCGCGTTTGCCCGGTGCACCTGCGGGCACCAAAGGTATCAGCCTGTTTCTTGTGCCGCGCAATATCCCGGACGAGAACGGCAATGCAGGTGTCGCCAACACATTGAAAGTGGTCAGTCTTGAGCACAAGATGGGCCTGCACGGTTCGCCCACCTGCGTGATGCAATATGACAGCGCCAAGGGCTGGATGGTCGGCGCCGAAGGTGGCGGCATGGCTGCCATGTTTACCATGATGAACAACGCACGTTTGGGCGTTGGCGGTCAGGGTGTAGGCGCGGCCGAAGGGGCCTATCAACACGCGCTTGGTTATGCGCTTGAACGTAAACAAGGCAAGACGGCGGGGCCATCAGGCACCATCGTCGACCATGCCGATGTGCGCCGCATGTTGATGGCCATGAAGGCCGACATCTTTGCAGCCCGTGCCATCGGTCTAAGCTGTGCGGTTGCGATTGATATGACCACTGCCACAGGTGACGCCGAGTGGACATCACGTGCGGCATTGCTGACCCCGATTGCCAAGGCCTTTGGTACAGATGTCGGCATTGATGTCGCCAATCAGGGCGTGCAAGTGCACGGCGGCATGGGCTTTGTCGAAGAAACGGGCGCTGCGCAATTCAGCCGCGATGTGCGCGTCACAGCGATCTATGAAGGCACCAACGGCATTCAAGCGATGGATCTTGTGGCACGCAAGATGATGGATGGGGGCGAGGCCGCCAACCGCTTGCTGGATGAAATCCAAAGCACAACTGAAACCGCGCGCGCAAGCCATCCCAAGATGGCCGAAGCGGTATGGCAGGCTTCGGAAAGTCTGCGCGAAGCGACGGATTGGCTGGTGGAACAGGACGATTTGCAACAGCGTTTTGCGGGTGCGGTGCCTTACTTGCGTGCCTTTGCCCGGGTTCTGGGCGGTTATGTACACCTGCGGGCAGCGATGGCCGATGTGGGCGGCGCGCGCGAAAAACTGGCACGGTTTTACATTCAACGATTGCTGCCGGAACATGTGGGCCTGTTGAAACAGGCGCAGGTTGGGGCGGATGATCTTTATGCGCTTAGTGTTGATGAATTGGCGGCTTGATTCGTGGCGGACGGGGCCCCGGTTGGCCTAAGGTATCCATGGGAAACACCGCCCGAGCAAGGACGCGCGATTGAGGTCGCACCAGGCGTGCTTTGGATGCGTTTGCCGCTTCCGATGAAGCTGGATCACGTCAACATCTATGCTTTGGATGATGGCGATGGTTGGACGGTGATCGACACCGGCTTTGCCTCTAACAAGACGCGCGGGATTTGGCGCGAATTGATGGGTGGCCCATTGGCGGGCAAACCTGTGACGCGGGTGGTTGTGACGCACCACCACCCTGATCACGTGGGCCTTGCCGGTTGGTTCCAAACGGAATTCGGGGCCGAGTTGATCACAACCCGCACGGCGTGGCTGTTTGCGCGCATGCTGACTTTGGATGTGCAAAACACCCCTGTAACCGAAACGCTGGAATTCTGGCGCAGTGCCGGCATGGACGCCGAGGTGTTTGAACAACGCGCCGCTGAACGCCCGTTTAATTTTGGCGATGTTGTCGCCCCGATGCCGCTTGGGTTTACTCGTATTCAGCAGGGACAAAGTATCAAGATGGGCGGGCGCACATGGGACATTCACATGGGCAATGGCCACGCGCCCGAACACGCCACGTTCTGGAGCCGTGATGACAATCTGGTGATTTCGGGCGATCAGATCCTGTCCTCGATCAGCCCGAATATCGGCGTTTACGCAACCGAACCGATGGCTGACCCGATTGGGGAATGGCTGGAAGCCTGTGAGCGGCTGAAGCTGTTGGCGCGCGACGATCAGCTTGTTTTGGGCGGTCACAAACTGCCATTTACGGGCCTTCCGACGCGAATGCGGCAGTTGATTGACAACCATCACGGGGCTTTGGCACGCCTAAGTGCCTACCTTGACACGCCAAAATCCGCGGCCGAATGTTTTGCGCCGTTGTTCAAACGCAAGATCGGGGCGGGGGAATATGGTCTGGCACTGGTTGAAGCCGTCGCGCATTTATCGCACCTTTACCAAGACGGGGCAGCAACCCGGCACCGGCGCGACGATGGGGCGTGGGTGTATCAGCGCAAAGGGTAAGACATGAACAAAGACATTCAAACTGCCGCCGAAGCGAGCGAAGCCGACGCGTTGCCACGCTGTCACGAGGTGCACAACGATCCTAAAACGCCCAATATGTCGGGAAAATCTGTGCCCAAAAAGGTGTCCGACAAGCCGGTTGAAAGCAAAAGCCCCGCGCAGTGGGCCTATGAACGGATCGCGATTTACCTCAAGAACTTTGAGGAAAACCTTGATAACGAACATGAGGTCGCAATGGGCTTTACCGGTGGTGACGCAGGTGTGTTGCGCATTGAGGGTATGGGATATTTTGACCCAGATATCGTGACGTTTTATGGCAGTGATCCAACCGGCGCCAAGACACAGTTGATCCAACACGTGACACAGATGAACGTGATGTTGCGCGCTTTGCCCAAAGCGGTCGAGCAAGCCGAACCGAACCGGATTGGGTTTCGTCTTGCGCAGGATCTTGAAAACGATTGAACCAAGGTGGGTGGCGTGCGCCAAAGACGCAGTGACAGCCTGAACAGGATGCGCTAAAGCGCAATCAAACCACTATGAAAAGGACCTAAGATGTCAGAGCACAAGCACGGCGAAATGGACGCCACCGAGAATCAAAAGACGTTTGACGGGTTCATGAGCTACATGACCTGGTCTGCGGTTGTGATCCTTGTGATCATCGTCGGCATGGCCATTTTTATCACTTGATGATCTGAAGCAGGGAGTTTCTTGTATGCGTATCTTTGCTGCATTTGCACTGATTGCGGGCCTTGGGGCCTGCGCTGAACCCCCTGCAATCCCCTATGCCAGCGATGAACGGGTCCAAGCCGTGGCTTTCCGCGCGCCGGGGCCGAACACGTTGACGGTAATGACCATGGTCAGCAACCGCAACGGCAAGGGCGCGCATACAGCGTTGATGATCAATGGATCTCAGCGTGTCATTTTTGACCCTGCGGGGTCTTTTGTGAACGAACGCGTACCCGAACAAGAAGACGTGCTTTATGGCGTAACGCCTGCCGTGCTTGCCGGGTATCGCAGCGCGCACGCGCGCAGCACCTTTCACGTGGTCAGCCAAACGTTCGAAGTAACGCCTGAACAGGCAGCGGTGGCATTGCGTCTTGCCACAACAAACGGGGCCGTGCCGCGTGCGTTCTGTACCAGTGCTACGACAGGGCTGCTGTCGCAAGTGCCCGGTTTTCAGGATGTGTCCTCGACCCTTTTCCCGACCCGCCTGATGGAGCAGCTTGCCGCCCGTCCCGGCGTGATTGAGGAAAAGTATTTTGAGGACGACGAGGGGACAATTGTTGATGGCGTGGAAGGAATTGTGCTGCCGGATTGACACTGTGCGGACGCTCTTTGCGTGCGCAAAGACGCCCCGCCCACCGTCCCTTTTGGGTCGCGCTAACCCAGACCGTACACCAAACCCAACAAAGTAAACGCGCCGGCTGCGATGGCCGCAAACACATTGCGCGTCCAAATCCCAACGCCCAAAGTGACCACAGCCGCTGCGACGCGGGCGGAGTCTATGCTGCCGTTTTCACCGGAATACACCACCAAAGGTGCGACGAGCGCGGGTAAGATGGCCACCGCCGTATAGCGTAGGTGCCGGACAAGCCATGCAGGCAGTGGGCGGTCTCCGACAAATCCGAGAAAAGCAAAGCGCAGCAGAAAACTGCCAATCCCAAGTGCAAAGATCACAACCCAGAGAATGGTTTTGTCGATCATGCTTTTGGGTCCTGTGGTGCGGCTAAGGGCTGGGTTTTTAACCAAACCTCGGCCTGTGCCCCTGCCATCATCCCGGCCGCCCCTGCCACGATCAGCCCTAGCGAATAGGGGATCGAAACGGCCAGTAAGCTGACCACAATGGCCACAGCCGCTGCGATCAGATGGGGCAATGTGCGCATCATCGGGGCCACCATGGAAAGGAATGCGATGGGTAGCGCAAAATCTAGGGGTAGGTTTTTGGGCAATGTCGTGCCGATTGCCGCACCCACATAGCTGCACGCGAACCACATGATCAACACCAACAGGCATGTGCCGAAATAGTAGGCCATTCTTTGTGGTAAGCACATCTGTGGCTCAGCTTCGAATTTAGCGTGGCTGAGGGCATAGCTTTGATCAACCAACAGATAGGCCGCAAAGATGCGTTGCCAAAGGGGGGCGCGGCCCAAGTATGGGGTGAGTGCGGCAGAATACATAGCCACTCGCAGGTTGACGGCGAGGGCTGACAGGATCACGATTAGGGTCGGGGCCTCGTCCTGCATCAATTGCAGTGCAGTGAATTGTGCAGCGCCTGCGATCACGACGATTGAAAAACTCATGACTTCGAATACGCTGAGCCCAGCATCATGCGCCAGCACACCAAACAGCAATGCAAACGGCCCGGCCACAGCAATAAAAGGCGCACCGTCGCGCACGCCCGCCCAAAAGGCGGATTTGGTGGTGGTGAAGGGCATGAGGGAGCCTTAGACTAATTTTGATAACGCTAGCCGTCCGAACAGGGGGATGCAATTGGAAGAACGTGATAACGCGAACGGTTATCTGATCGCACCGGACCCTGATGCCGTGCGGTTGACGCGCCGTGTGACGGGCTTTGACCAAACGGGTGCGGCGACCGACATATCGGTGATCGAAGAACGCCCTTTGACGATCTTTTTGAATGGGCAGGAAATCGTGACTGCCATGACCATCGGTGATTACCCCGATTATCTGGCCCTTGGATTTCTGCGCAATCAGGGGATGCTCAGCAAAGAAGATGTGGTCACAGGCGTCGATTATGACGAAGACCTTGAAGCCGTCGTTGTGCGCACCGAAACGGTGACCAATCACGAAGAAAAGCTTCGTAAAAAGACCCGCACAAGTGGATGCGCTGTTGGGACTGTTTTCGGCGACATGATGGAAGGGCTAGAGGGCGTGCAATTGCCCGCCACACCGCTGCGCACGTCGTGGCTTTATGCGTTGGCGGCCAAGATAAACACGACGCCATCGTTGTATCTTGAGGCCGGCGCGATCCACGGCACGGTGCTGTGCCATCAAGATCGCCCCCTCGTTTATATGGAAGATGTGGGGCGCCACAACGCAGTGGACAAGATCGCAGGCTGGATGATGGCGACCGGCACAGAGGCGGAAGATAAAATCTTGTACACCACCGGCCGATTGACGTCCGAAATGGTGATAAAGACTGCGATGATGGGGATACCGGCGTTGGCCTCGCGGTCAGGTTTTACGGCTTGGGGCGTTGAAATCGCGCAGCAGGTGGGGCTGACGTTAATTGGGCGGATGCGAGGGCAGCGCTTTGTTTGCCTCAGCGGCGAGGATCGTTTGGTGCGCGATGCCGATCCGGATAGTGTTCGGGATGAACCACGCAAATCCGCACGTAAAGGGGCCAAAACATGACCGTTCCACGCGGGTCCGTTTTCTTGAAACAAGAAAACGCCCAGGAAAATTTGAATTTTCCTGCCTGTGCGGCGAGGGCATCCGCATGAGACCTCCGTTAGGCGTTATTCTTGCTGGCGGACAAGCCACGCGGATGGGCGGTGGCGACAAAGGCCTGCTGAACGTCGGCGGTGATACGCTGCTTGGTCACGTGATTTCCCGGCTTGATCCACAGGTGCAGGAACTCGCCATCAATGCCAACGGCGACCCCGCGCGGTTTTCCCATCTTGGTTTGCCGGTTTTGTCCGACAGCATTGACGGTTTTTTGGGCCCGCTTGCGGGTGTGTTGGCCGGTCTTGATTGGGCCGCGACCCATGGTGCGGAAACCATCGTGACGGCGGCTGCGGACACGCCTTTCTTTCCGTGTGACCTTGTCCCAATGCTGCAACTCGCATCCGAAGGCATGGTCCATCCGCTTGTTCTGGCTGCAACACCTGATCCAAAGCGTGGGCAGGCCCGGCATCCGACCTTTGGCTTGTGGCCTGTGGCCTTGCGCGACGATCTGCGCACGGCCCTAAAAGACGGCGTGCGCAAGGTGGTACAATGGAGCGACCGCCACGATGGGCGCCTTGCTACCTTCCCGGACGAGGCGGCTTTTTTTAACGTCAACACGCCGGATGATCTGGCACGGGCTGAGGCAATGTTATGAGGGTTTACGGTGTCGTCGGCTGGAAAAACGCGGGCAAGACAGGGTTGATGGAACGCCTCGTCACCGAGATCACCGGCCGCGGGCTGTCCGTTTCAACCGTGAAACATGCGCATCACAGCTTTGACGTAGACCACCCGGGCAAAGACAGCTTTCGTCATCGGGCCGCTGGTGCCCGCGAGGTGTTGTTGGCATCGCGCAACCGATTTGCATTGATGCATGAGATGCGGGGCGATGAGGAACCAGCATTAGAAGCGTTGCTGAGCAAACTCGCCCCCGTCGATTTGGTCTTGGTTGAGGGCTACAAACGCGATGCCCATCCAAAGATCGAAGCCCACCGCGCGGAGACAGGCAACCCTTTGATCGCACCCGACGACCCGACCATTCGCGCGATCGCCAGCGATGTTAGCCTAAGCGTAGATCGTCTGGTCTTTGATCTTGATGACACGCGCGCCATCGCGAACTTTATCCTAGCTGAGGTTGGGTTGTGAGCGGCTTTGACCGTATTATCGTAGTCGATTGGTCCGCTTCCAAAGTGCCTTCGCCCAAGAAGCCGTCGCCGGATGCGATCTGGATGGCCGTGCATTACGCGGGCACAACGGTGTGCACATACCACCGCACACGGCATGACCTGATCATAGAACTGTGCGCGCATATTGACGATGCGTTGTCCAAAGACGAACGGGTCTTGGCCGGGTTCGATTTTCCTTTTGGTTATCCTTCGGGGTTCGCGCGTGCGGTAAATGGGTCGGATGATCCGTTGGCGTTGTGGGCGGATCTGGCTGCGCGTATTCAGGATGGCGCGGATAACGCGAACAACCGCTTTGATGTGGCACGTGATCTAAACGGGATGTTTCCCGGTGTTGGCCCGTTTTGGGGGTGCCCGGCTGCGTTGGCAGATGCAGCTTTGCCGGCCAAAGGCAGCGTGCGCCATGGCCACGGCATGCCTGAACGGCGCAAGATCGAGGCAATGATCCCGTCTGCCCAACCGTGTTGGAAGCTTTACACGACTGGTTCAGTTGGCTCGCAGGCCCTTCTGGGTATCGCGCGTTTGCAAACCCTTCGAGAACGCTATGGCGCGGCACTGTCCGTCAGCCCATTTCAAGCACCGGACACACCGATTGTGTTGGCAGAGGTTTATCCCTCGCTGTTGGCTGACGACGTCGCGGCCTTGCAGGGGGCGGACGAGATCAAAGACCGTGCGCAGGTCCGTGTGTTGGCCGATGCTCTTGCGGGTTTGCCGAGCGACTTACTCGATACATTGTTGTGTGAGGGTGATACGCAAGAGGGTTGGATTTTGGGTGTGGGCCACGAAGCTGCCCTGCGTGCGGGATTGAACAATCAACCACCTCCCTTAAAGAACGACTGCTTTGCTTTGCCGTCGGGGATTGAATGGACGCCGGTTGATGCCGCACTCCGAGATCTAAAGACGCGCCTTGGCCCTGTGGTCGGGACGCAAAACATCGCAGTGGCGGATGCATTGGACCGCATTGTGGCGCAAGATATTGCTGCTGTGCGCGCGCACCCGCCGTTGCCGAATACTGCGGTGGACGGCTATGGTTTCGCGGGGGGGCGCGGCGATGGATTACATCGTTTGGCGCTGGTGCCTGAACAAATGACAGCGGGCACGCGCCCGGATGTGCAGGTGCCCGCCGGGCAAGCGATCCGTATTTTGACGGGTGCGGCCCTGCCTGATGGCGTCAACACAGTTGTATTGCAGGAAGATGTGACACGGAATGGCGACGGCATCGCGTTCTATGGCCCCCTTAAAGATGGTGCGAACACGCGCAAAGCAGGCGAAGATGTAAAAGTCGGCGATGTCGTCGCGCAAGAGGGGCGGCGTTTGACGCCTGCTGATCTGGCACTTCTGAGCGCGGTTGGCGTGAGCAAGGTCAAGGTTCGTGCGAGTTTGCGCGTTGGGGTTCTGTCAACGGGGGATGAACTGGTTGGGGCAGGCGCTTCGGCGGGCCCCGGTCAGATTTATGATGCAAACAGACCGATGTTGTTGGGCCTGATCGCACGTATGGGCCATGTGGCGGTTGATCTGGGGCAGGTCCGCGACGATCGAGCCGCGTTGTCGGCGCGGCTAGACGATGCGGCTGCGGATGTCGACGTGATCCTGACCAGCGGAGGGGCATCCGCGGGAGACGAAGATCACGTGTCGGCCTTGTTAAACGAGGCAGGATCAATGGCCCTGTGGCGGATTGCGATAAAACCGGGACGCCCATTGGCGTTAGGGATGTGGCGGGGGAAGCCAGTGTTTGGCTTGCCCGGCAATCCGGTGGCGGCGATGGTCTGTACGCTTGTTTTTGCGGCACCCGCCTTTGTTCAGATGGCAGGGGGCACGTGGCGCACGCCGATGGGGTTTGATGTGCCTGCGGCTTTTGAAAAGCGCAAAAAACCGGGGCGGCGCGAGTATTTACGGGCGCGCATACGGGACGGGCGGGTTGAGGTATTTGCCTCAGAAGGTTCTGGACGGATTAGTGGACTGTCGTGGGCCGAAGGGTTGGTTGAACTGCCCGATGGGGCGCTGCATGTGAAACCGGGTGATCCAGTGCGCTTTATCCCATGGAGCGGTTTTGGGGTTTGATACGAAAAGATGTCGCGCGCGGCCAAATCCTCAGGGAGGATTTGTGTGCAGACTTTCTGTGAAAGTCTGGCTGGCGCGCGTTTTAATCGAAGGTTCCGGCGACGCGTCCAAGCAGCATAAACGCGCGGGCCGTGCGGGTATCGCTGAGAGCGGATAATTCTGCATCGGATGCGTTTTCGGCAAAGGCCGATATTGCTTTGTCAAAGCGGCGCAGGAAATGGTGTGCAGTGTCACGAAAGATCGGGTCTTGTTTCATCCGGCCTGCGGTCAATGCCAGTGAAGAGCGATCGCGCACGCCGCCAAGGGCCGCAACAGACCTCCCGCGCGCGCCATTTGCGAATTGCCGCCAGATTTCTGGGCGTGCCATGTCAGGGCGTAGGTCGTCCATATAGATGCCGTCTTGGCTGAGCAGTGTCAGGATGTCTTGGGCTGCTTGCACCAACTGCGCCGTATTGCGGTCGCGCATGGCTTTGCGCAGGGCTGCAAAGCCTTCTTCGTCCTCGGCTGTTTCGGGGAAGTTGAGTGCGCGGATGAAATCTTCGATTGCCAAGGGCAGGGCCATGTCTTCGGAACTGGTCCCAAGAGCGAGCGTGGGTTGGTCGCCCAAGTCCTCATGTGCAGTAGTTGCGGCGGTCCGCGCCGTCGGTTCGCCGTCGCGGCGGGTTTGGAATGTTGCTAGTGCGGTTTCGGTGTTGCGTGTTGCGGCAGCGATTTCATCGAGTTTGCGCGCCACTGATGGTTCTTTTGAGATGTCCCGGCCCTGTTGCTGCGCAATATAGGCTTGGCGAATGGCGTCGATGGCCGCCTGCAAGCGTTGGCTTTCTTCGCGCATCACGCGGCTGGACCGTGCGGCCGTTGCCGCAACCCAAATCATGGCGATCGGCATGAACACCGACAGCATGGTGATCAAAAAGCGCAGACCTTCAGCGCCCGTTGTGTTGGACCCTGTGTCGGACAGCAAAAAGAACGCCGCTGCCCCCAAAAGCCAAATAGCAGACAGGATCAGTGCGACCACTTCGATGACCGTTACGCCGCCGTGGCGGGGTTTGTCATAAATCCCGAGAGGTGTCGGGCGTGACTGTGGGGTGGGTTTTTCGGCCATGGCCTCAGCTATAGCTGATTTTGAGGACTTCATAGGACTTTTCACCGCCCGGTGTGCGTACTTCGACGCTATCGCCCTCTTCTTTGCCGATCAGCGCTCGTGCGATGGGCGATTTGATGTTCAACATACCTTTTTCGATGTTCGCTTCGTACTCGCCCACGATTTGATAGGTCTTTTCCTCGTCAGTGTCTTCGTCCACCAATGTGACCCGTGCACCGAATTTAATGGCGCCGGACAGTTTGGCCGGATCAATGACTTCGGCCAGCGAAATCACACCTTCGAGTTCTTTGACCCGTCCTTCGATGAATGACTGCTTTTCCTTGGCAGAGTGGTATTCCGCGTTCTCGCTTAGGTCGCCATGTTCGCGCGCCTCTGCGATCGCCTTGATAATGGCGGGACGTTCGGTGGTTTTGAGGTGCTTTAGCTCTGTTTCCAAAGCTTGCGCCCCTGCGCGGGTCATCGGGATCTTTTCCATGGCACTTGTCCAGATAAGGTGCAGCGGCGCCTTAGCAGCGCCGCCGATACATATAATGGAAGATACCTGACCCAATGGGGTGGGGGAATGCAAGCGGATTTGACCTTGGTCGGCATGGGCTTGCATATTTTTAGAACAATGAAGCGGGTTTAGTCGTATTGGACCACTTCGTATTCGATCGCGTCGTGGTCATGGAAGTAAAACCGTTGGCCCGGTTCGTAGTCATAGTGTTCTCCGGCGGTGAATCCGGTTTCGTTGACGCGGGTGCGCATTGTTTGGATATCATCCACCACAACCGCGATGTGATTGAGGCCGCCTGGTGTGGTGTAATTGTCTTGGCGTGCCTTCAGCCCCCCGTCCTTTGGGACATAAAGCGCGAGATAACGGCTGTCTGTGCCAACATGAACAGAATACCCGACTTCGCGCGAGCCACCTGTCCAACGGACGTGCCATCCAAACAGGTCACACATCCATTTGGCAGTCGCATCGGGATCTGAGACGGTGACATTGGCATGTTCAAGCTGTGCTGTGATCATTTTGACTTTCCTTTTGTTGTTGATACGACGAGTGTCGGACCTCAAGTTAACTTTAGGTCAAGAGGTTTTTTCACATGAAAGCATCCGAAGGTTTGAACATTGGCGAAGTTGCGGCGCGGACTGGTTTGGCGGTGTCTGCCATTCGTCACTACGAAGCCGAGGGTTTGATTGCGCCGTGGCGCAATTCAGGCGGGCAGCGCCGATTTCTGCGCAGCGATATTCGACGCCTTAGCTTTGTGATGGCCGCGCAGCAGTTTGGGTTCACGTTGCCGCAGATAAAGGTGGAGTTGGATCGATTGCCGCGGCATCGCGCGCCATCTCGTGCCGATTGGACGCGCATAGCACAGACATTTCGCGTCGCCCTTGATGCGCGCATCGCGCAGATGGAGAAGCTGCGCGACACATTGGATGGCTGCATTGGCTGCGGGTGTCTGAGCCTTGAGGCTTGCGCACTTTATAATCCCGCTGATCGGGCGGGCACGCGCGGCCCGGGGCCGCGCTATCTTATGGGCGATCGGCCTTTTAACACCACGTAAATGCCGCGTTAAAAGCGTCTTCTAGGAGCGTGTATTAAGAATAAGTCTGACCAATCAGCATTTGTGGGGCCGTGTTGGTGAAGTTAGGAATGTCCGCCAACACGGGTGCAGCTGCTGCCAATGCCCCATCTAGCGCTGCTTGATCCGCAAAAACCATTGTCGCCGTGGCGTGAAAGGCAGGCGGTGTATCCGGCCCGCCAGCGAGCCCTTTGGTCACCACGGTATCCTGAATGTAGGAGCCCATATGTTCTGTAACCAAATCCAGATGTTTGGATGCATAGTAGGCGTCGTCGAAATGTGTGTCGCCAACGATCGGGTAAAGCACTTGTAATGTGATAGCCATGTAGTCCTCCTGTGTCCGTGAAGGGTTAGCTTGCCTCGTTTGCTTTTGCATGCCTAGGGCTACGTTGGTCTTGATGGCCTCGGGCGATTTTACGCGGTGTCGCGATTGCATTGCTGTCTGGGCTGGGCTAGCCATTTCTTAACAGGTATTTTGCGTCGGCTTTCCACAGCCATCGCGACAAAGGGAGTGGACCTATATGGCCGACATTGAACGCGAAACCATGGAATATGACGTTGTCATCGTCGGTGCGGGCCCGGCGGGTCTTTCGGCGGCGATCCGTTTGAAACAATTGGACGCTGACCTGAATGTGGTCGTATTGGAAAAAGGATCCGAAGTGGGCGCGCACATCTTATCGGGTGCGGTTTTGGACCCCTCCGGTTTGGACGCGTTGATCCCGGATTGGAAAGACAAAGGCGCGCCGTTGACTGTGCCGGTCAAGGACGACAACTTTTATATGTTGGGTGAGGC
The DNA here is from genome assembly GCF_039940735.1 of Tateyamaria sp. Taxonomy (GTDB): domain Bacteria; phylum Pseudomonadota; class Alphaproteobacteria; order Rhodobacterales; family Rhodobacteraceae; genus Tateyamaria. Next base: position 18,878 of record NZ_JBDVGB010000065.1, on the reverse strand, counting down.
GGGTCAGGTCCGTATCCCGAACTTCCCCATGCCGCCGTTGATGAACAACCATGGCAACTATATCGTGTCGATGGGCAACGTCTGCCGTTGGATGGCAGAACAGGCCGAAGGGCTTGGCGTCGAAATCTTCCCCGGTATGGCGTGTTCAGAATTGGTTTACGGCGACAACGGTGAAATCAAAGGTGTTGTCGCAGGCGTCTTTGGTCTTGAGGCAGATGGGTCGATTGGCGAAGGCACCGAACCCGGCATGGAGCTGCACGGCAAGTACGTGTTCCTATCCGAAGGCGTGCGCGGGTCGCTGTCCAAAGAGGTGATCGACAAGTTTGACCTAAGCGATGGCAAAGAGCCGCAGAAATACGGCCTAGGCATGAAAGAAATTTGGGAAATCGACCCGGCAAAACACAAAGAAGGGTCGATCACGCACACGATGGGTTGGCCTTTGGGTGGCAACGCGGGCGGTGGTTCGTTCATCTATCACCTTGAGAACAATCAGGTTTACGTCGGTTTTGTTGTCCACTTGAACTACAAAAACCCGCACTTGTTCCCCTACATGGAATTCCAGCGCTTTAAGCATCATCCGATGGTGGCTGAGTTGCTTGAGGGCGGTAAACGCGTGGCCTACGGTGCGCGCGCGATTTCCGAAGGCGGCTATCAATCGATGCCTAAGATGGTTGCACCCGGTGTGGCCCTGCTGGGGTGTTCGGTGGGCATGGTGAACGTGCCGCGCATCAAGGGCAACCACAACGCGATGTTGTCGGGCAAAGCCGCTGCCGAAGCCGCGTTTGACGCGATCAAAGCGGGCCGCAGCGCGGACGAGTTGACCGCTTATGAAAGCGAAGTGCGTGATGGCGCCATTGGCACCGACTTGAAAAAAGTGCGCAACGTCAAGCCGTTGTGGAGCAAATACGGCCTGGTCGCATCGCTTGTTGTTGGTGGGTTTGACATGTGGTCCAACACCTTGGGCTTTTCGCTGCTGGGCACTTTGGGCCACGGCAAAAACGATGCTGATGCGACCGAAGCAGCGTCGGATCACAGCCCCATCGATTATCCCAAACCCGATGGCAAACTGTCGTTTGACCGCCTGACCAACGTCGCATTCAGCTTTACCAACCACGAAGAAAGCCAACCCGCGCACTTACGTCTTGCAGATGAAAGCGTGCCTGTTGGCGTGAATTTGGCCAAATATGCAGGCCCTTCGGCGCGGTATTGCCCGGCGGGCGTCTATGAATTTGTTGAAGAAGAGGGCAAGGATACCCGCTTTGTCATCAACTTCCAAAACTGCGTGCATTGCAAAACTTGCGATATCAAAGACCCCGCGCAGAACATCACATGGACCACGCCGCAGGGTGGGGACGGGCCGAATTATCCCAACATGTGATCACGCAGCGCGCATTTGAAACCTATAGAACAAGCCGGGCCATCCTGTGCCCGGCTTTTTCGTGCCTGCACCGCAGTGGTGAAAAATGAGTGGGATTCTAACCATTTCGAGAGGTTGCGTTGCACCTGATGCCAGACGTGCTAGCCTACGACTTAACACTCCTCTGAAAAGGCAGTTCTTGCACGTGATCCGTTCCCTTCTTTGTCGTACCGCTTTGGCCTCTGTGATGGCCCTCATTCCTTTTGTGGGGGGCGCTGACACGCTTTCAGGATCTTATTTGGCCGGGCGACAGGCCGCGGTCCATAACGATTTTGAAGCGTCGGCGCGGTATTATACTGCGGCACTTGCGCGGGATCCGTCGAACCTTAGCTTGATGGAAGACGTCATTGCGACGCAATTGGGCATGGGCAATGTGGATCGCGCCCTGCCGGTCGCGAGGTTGCTTGAAGATCAGGATGTGCGGTCACAATCAGCACATATGACGGTGATCGCGGACCTGTTGGCCAACGAAGCCTATGGCGAATATCTGGAACGCAACGTCGAAACATTGGGCGTCGGTCCGCTTGTTGATGGGCTTTTGGGCGCTTGGGCGATGATCGGTGATGACCGCGCCGATGACGGGCTTGCTGCATTTGACAAGGTCGGCGAAGAACGCGGTTTGCGCGGTTTTGCGATGTATCACAAGGCGATGGCGCTGGGTCTCTTGGGTGATTTCGCCGCTGCCGAGGACTTGTTTGTGGAAGAAGCAGGCCCGCTGCAACAGACCCGTCGTGGCGCCATGGCGCGCGCCGAAATTCTGTCGCAGCTTGATCGAAACGAAGACGCGATTGCCTCGCTTGAAGCTGCGTTTGGCGGGTCGAGTGATCCTGAGCTAAGTGGCATGCTGTCTGCCCTTGAAGCAGGCGATACGCTGTCCTTTACGCACATCAAAACCGCCCGCGATGGCGCGGCCGAAGTGTTCTATTCTGTTGCGGGGGCGTTGCGTCAGGACGCGGGTCCGGAATTTACGCTGATCTACGCCCGTGTTGCGCGTCATTTGCGTCGTGATCACATCGATGCGTTGTTGCTTGTCGCTGACCTTTTGGACGAATTGGACCAATACGATCTTGCCAATGCGGTCTACAAAGAAGTCCCAGCTGACGATTCAGCGTTTCACGCGGCTGAATTGGGCCGGGTTGGTGTTTTGCGCAAATCCGGTGACCCGGATGCCGCGATTGAGGTGTTGGAACAACTGGCCAAACGCTTTGGCGACCTGTCGATCGTGCATTCTACGCTGGGCGATGTGCTGCGTCAGCAGGATCAGTTTGAACCAGCTGTTGCGGCCTATGATCGCGCGTTGGACTTGACCCCCGAAGGGGTGTCGGGGGCTTGGTTCTTACACTATGCCCGCGCCATTTCGCTGGAACGGCTAGACGAATGGCCGCGCGCCGAATCTGATTTTCGCCGCGCATTGGAATTGAATCCCGGTCAGCCGCAGGTTTTGAACTATCTTGGCTATTCGCTGGTCGAAAAGCAGATCAAACTGGACGAAGCACTTGAGATGATCGAACAGGCCGTCGCTGCCAGCCCCGACAGTGGGTTTATTGTCGATAGTCTTGGGTGGGTGCTTTATCGCCTTGGCCGCTACGAAGAGGCGGTGAAGCACATGGAAAAAGCGGTTGAATTGATGCCGATTGACCCGGTCGTAAACGACCACTTGGGTGATGTGTATTGGTCTGTGGGTCGCACCCGCGAAGCGCAGTTCCAATGGATGCGTGCCCTTAGCTTTGTCGACCCCGAGGACACGGATGGCGAAGCTGATCCCGACCGCATGCGCCGCAAGCTCGAAGTTGGCTTGGACCAAGTGCTTGAGGATGAAGGTGCCGCGCCATTGAAAGTCGTGAATGACAAAGGTTGAGGTTTTCGCCCCGGCGAAGATCAACCTTGCCTTGCATGTCACAGGACAAAGGGCGGATGGGTATCATCTGCTTGATACGTTGGTGGGCTTTGCTGACATTGGCGACCGCATTACGCTGCATTCTGAATGGTTGCCCAAGTCGTTCGAAGTGACCGGCCCCGAAGCCGTTCCGGAATTGGAAAGCGATCACAACATCATGTGGCATGCGGCCATGAAGTTTTGGCAGCCAGATACCGCGCTTTCGATGCAGTTGGAAAAACACTTGCCCATGGCATCGGGAATCGGTGGCGGGTCCGCAGATGCGGCGGCAACGTATCGCGGCTTACTTTTGCTACGCGCCGCAGTCGAAGGGCGCAACACACCCCGCGACCCAACGCCCGACGATGCGCACGCGATGCTAGAGATCGGGGCAGATGTGCCGATGTGTGTGCTTTCTGATCCCGCCCGCGTGCGCGGTATCGGAGAACAGATAGAACCGATCCCTGATTTTTACCCTTATCCGATTGTGCTGGTGAACCCGCGTGTTCAAGTTTCTACCCCCGCAGTGTTCAAGAAGTTGGCAACCAAGGATAATCCGGGGCTGGACCCGTGGCCTGACAGTTTTGAAGACCGGGATGCCGTACTTGATTGGCTTGGCGCGCAACGCAATGATCTACAAGATGCAGCGGTACAAGACTGTCCCACAATTGCCATGGTACTTGGCGCGTTAGAACAATCAGGGACGTGCCGTTTGGCGCGCATGTCAGGATCAGGTGCTACATGTTTTGGTCTGTTTGATAGGGTTCACAAAGCCGAGGCCGCCGCCGATGCAATTCGCGCCGCGTACCCCGATTGGTGGGTGCAGTCAGGCCGTTTGAATGGCGGGCGTCGGGCTGTGCCTCAGTTGATCCGTTCGACCACGTAATCCGCCAAATCGATGAGCATGTCGCGCAAGTCGTGTGCGGGCATACGGGCCATTGCCTGCTTGGCCTTCTCGGCCCATGCGACGGCATCGATCTTGGTCGCCTCCAGTGTCTCATGGCGATGCAGCAGGTCTAAGGCGTGTTCCAGATCGCCGTCTTCTTGGTGACCCTTTTCGATGGTCCGCGACCAAAATGCACGTTCCTCAGCGTCGGCTTTGGCTACGGCTTTGATAACGGGAAGTGTCAATTTCCGTTCGCGGAAATCGTCGCCCACGTTTTTGCCTGTAGCTGCGGATTGACCCTGATAATCCAACAAGTCGTCTACAATTTGAAAGGCAATGCCAAGCGCGTCGCCATAGTCATACAATGCCTTCACGACGGTATCGTCGGCACCGGCAATCACGCCACCGACTTCGGTTGCAGCCGAAAACAGCGCCGCCGTTTTGCCGCGAACCACTTGCAAGTAAACGCTTTCATCCGTCGCCAAATCTTGTGCAGCAGTCATTTGCAGCACTTCGCCTTCGGCGATGGTGGCAGAGGCATCCGATAGAATGCGTAGCACGTCGATGGACCCGGTTTCGGTCATCAACTGAAAGCTGCGCGAAAACAGATAATCGCCAACCAAAACAGAAGATTTGTTGTCCCATAGCAAGTTCGCAGTGGGCCGTCCGCGCCGTTGGGCGCTTTCGTCAACCACGTCGTCGTGCAGCAAAGTGGCGGTGTGAATGAATTCGACCGTGGCGGCCAAATGGATGTGATAGGGGCCCTTGTAGCCACACAAATGTGCCGCGGCCAACGTCAGCATAGGGCGTAAACGCTTGCCGCCAGCATCGACCAAATGGCGCGTGACCTCGGGGATTCGAGGCGCGTGGCGGGATGCCATACGCTCTTGAATCAGGTCATTTACCGCGCCCATGTCTTGGGCCAGCCAAGCGGCCAGACGGTCGTGCGGTTTGGCGATGTCAGATACGTTCATAAAGCTGCCCCATTGCCCCTCGACATTTAGCGCGGGATGCTTCTACATCCATGATATGAAGGAACTTTTGCGCAGCACTGACCCGACGATCATCGCCTTTGCCTCGGCCCTTCTTGAGGGCGAGGATATAGACTGCTTTCAGATGGACGTAAACATGAGCGTCCTCGAAGGTGGTATTGGTATTTTTCCACGCCGTTTGATGGTGCGCGAGGTCGACTATGACGACGCTTTGCGCACGATGAAAGACAATGACATCGATCTCGGACAATGACCTAACGCATGACGCGTTTCTGGGCGGAAAGCTGCACCTGTGGCAGCCCCGCTTGGGCTATCGGGCGGGTGTTGACCCCGTTTTGCTGGCCGCGTCTGTGCCTGCACGCGCGGGTGAAACGGTTCTGGATCTCGGGTGCGGCGTTGGGGCTGCGGCGTTATGCCTTGGCGCGCGTGTGCCGGGGTTGGACCTGACCGGGGTTGAACAGCAGGCCAGCTATGTCGCATTGGCCCGGCGCAATGGATTGCAGGTGTTCGAAACCGACTTTTGCAATCTGCCCGAAGAGGTTCGAGACCGTAGTTTTGATCATGTTTTGGCCAACCCTCCGTTTTTTGATCGCGCAGCTGGGCGTCAAGCAAGCGATGCCGGGCGCGAGGCGGCGCGCGGGCAGGCCACACCGTTGGCGGCATGGGTTGATGTCGGGGCCCGCCGGTTGCGCCACAAAGGACACCTGCACATGATTCACCGCGCCGAGCGGGTGCCAGATTTGCTGGCGGCGGCCCATGGGCGGTTGGGCAGCCCAGAGATTTGGCCGATTTGTCCGCGTGTCGGCAAACTGGCCGAATTGGTAATTTTTCGGGCGCGCAAAGATGGGCGCGCTGATTTCCGCCTGCATCCGCCAATTATTTTACACGAAGGTGCACAGCATTTGTGCGACGCAGATAGCTATCGTGCTGAAATTAGGGCGGTTTTGCGCCATGGGGCTGCGCTCACACTTTAAGCTTTGGTTAAACATTTGCGTGTTCACATGACTATATGATGCGGGTGCGGCGTGACATGGGGCGAAACCTGTGATTGTCTGAACCTGCACTTTATCAGCAAGGAGGACTACATGAGCATTCATGCCCATCTCGAAGAGTTGAAAAGGAAGCACCGGACCCTGAGCGATCAGGTTGATACGGCCCAGCGGGCCCCTGGTGCGGACACGACCGAAGTCGCCGCCCTGAAGAAACAGAAGTTAAAACTGAAAGAAGAAATCACCCGATTGTCGGGCTAAGCCTCTTTTAGGCTGGCGCGCGCGGCCAACACAGCCCCGCCGGTGATCAACAATGCAGCGAAGGCCAGTGACCAACTGGGCGTTGCGACGCCAGCCAAGATCAACACGAAGGTGGACACCAAAGGTGCGGCATAAGATGCGGTGCCAAGCATCTGAATATTGCCGCGTTTCACGCCAATATCCCACAGATAAAAGGCAAGGCCGACTGGCCCAAGCCCCAGTAATATTGCGCTGCTCCACCCGGTTGCGCCCTGCGGCCAAACCGTCGTTTCCAAAGTTAAATGCAGCGGCAAGGACAGTGCAGCACTAGCCAAACAAAACACTGCGACAGACGCTGTCGGAATGGTTCCAAATGCGCGTGACATGACGGAATAGCTAGACCACGTTAACGCGCACGCAAGTGCGAGAATGTAACCAGTGATATTTTCGCTTTGAAACCCAGTTGCGCCTCCTGTGACGATCAGTGCAGCACCTCCAAAGCCCACCACCGCGCCAAGGACGTGCCCTGCGCGCAAACGTTCCCCGGGTAAAAGGCCCGACAATACCACGATCAAAAGAGGCCACAGATAGGCGATTAAACTGGCCTGTTCTGCCGGGGCAAGGCGCAGTGCGGAAAAATACAGCGCGTGATAGCCAAATAACCCAAGCGTTCCTAAGACATAGACATGTGCCGGCACTGTTTTTAATTGCCCTAAGTTGCCCGACATCGCTGTCCAAGCCAAACCCAGAACGCCGCCAATGGCAAAGCAGATCGAATTGAGTAGAAGCGGCGGCGTTGGGGCGGCGCCGACTGTTAGCAGGGCTAAAACGCCCCATAATAGCACGGCGAAAAAGCCTACCAAGGTTGCTGTGGATTTTGTCATGTGCGCTGGTACTCGGTTGAGGGTAATCGGGTCATTGCCTTGGTGATATGGCTTGTCTTGGCGACTTCGGCCACGATCCAGTCGCGGAAGGCCGCAATTTGGGGACGGGTTTCAGCACCCTCTGAGCATAGGAACCGAAAATGCGCGCCCGTGTCGAGTGCAGTGGGAAACGGGGCAACAAGGCGTCCGTCGTCTAGATCCTTGACCACAAGTGCGCGCCGCCCCAGTGCAACGCCCATGCCGGACAAGGCGGCATCGATGGCGTGATCTGCTTGGCTAAAGCGCGGGCCGTGGGTCGAGGTGTAATCGATTCCCATGGCACGAAACCAGGTTTCCCAATTTGCGGTCACGTCTAGAAAATTGATACTTTCATCGATGATCAATGGCGCATGAACAAGGCTTTGTGGCGTCGGAAAGCGTTCAGCCAAGGCAGGCGTCATGACGGGGCATATCCATTCTTCGGCCAAAGGTAGCGAATAAAGCCCGGTGTCCGGGCCATTGCCAAAGCGAATTGCAACGTCGATTGCGTCGCGCGCAAAATCCATAATCTTAAGCGATGCAGAAAACCGCAACTCTATTTCCGGGTGGGCCTGTGCGAATTCATACAGCCGAGGCGCAAGCCACTTGGCGGTAAAAGCGGGGCCCGCTGTGATGTTAAGCGTTTGATTATCTGTTGTTCTTTGCGTTGACCGCCATGCCGCCGCCAAAGTTTGAAATCCGTCCGCGACTCCCGGGGCTAATGTTTTACCTGCCTCTGTCAATTCCACCGCACGGTTAAGACGGCGAAAGACAGGTGTGCCAAGGTGCTCTTCAAGAGATTTGATCTGAAAGCTCAGGGCGGCGGGCGTTACATTTAACTCGTCTGCGGCTTTGGCAAAGGACATATGGCGCGCGGCGGCATCAAAGGCACGTAAGGCCGTAAGAGGTGGAAGGCGATCAGGCATGTTCAGATAAGTATAACTTAATTGAAGCTAGGGAAAGACTCGTTTGTCGCAAGGGCACGCAATCGGCATATTTAGGTCAAGGCATCGCATAATTTAAACAAGTAAAAGGAACCGGTCATGTTTGAGACATCTGCACACCCTGCCATCCGTAAAGGACTTCAACAAGCACATGAAACCCGCGGCGCGGCGTTGGCGCAAGCGTGGCATTGGCTTTTTGGAGGCAAGATTTCCCGCTGATGGGCGCGCCATCTTACGGGATAAAGGAAGGGCCGGTGCAGACTATGCAACGGCCCTTATTTATGTGGAAATCGCGGTGCAACACTGTGCACCGCGCAGGCAGCTAGACAAAGAATTGCGCGCCGTTGGCGGAAATTGTCGAACCATTGATAAATCCAGAGTCCTCGGAGGCGAGGAAGACAACGCAGCGCGCGATTTCTTCGGGTTCACCCAAACGGCCTGCCGGGATTTGTGCGATAATGCTGTCACGTACTTTTTCAGGCACTGCCATAACCATGTCTGTGCCGATGTAGCCGGGGCAAATTGCATTCGCGGTGATGCCAGCCCGAGCGCCTTCTTGCGCCAAAGATTTGACGATGCCTAGATCGCCCGCCTTGGTCGCGGCATAGTTCACTTGCGCGAATTGGCCTTTTTGGCCGTTGATCGACGAGATCACGATAACGCGGCCAAATTTGCGTTCGCGCATGCCCGGCCAAACGGGGTGAACTGTGTTGAACACACCGGTGAGGTTGGTGTCGACCACTTGATGCCACTGTTCGGGCGTCATTTTGTGGAAAGGTGCGTCGCGGGTAATGCCGGCATTGGCAACGACGACATCGATGGGACCAAGGTCAGATTCGACTTGGGCGATCCCGGCGGCGGATTCGTCATAGTCAGCGACGTTCCATTTGTAGGTTTTGATGCCAGTTTCGTCCGTAAATTTGGCAGCGGCTTCGTCATTACCGGCGTAAGTGGCCGCAACAGCGTAACCTGCATCCTTGAGTGCGGTTGAAATGGCGGCGCCGATTCCTCGGCTGCCTCCGGTGACTAGGGCGACACGGGACATGGGGTTCTCCTCAATATTGTCTATTTTCTTTGTTTCACAAGCGGCACGTATAGCGCAAGATTATTACGCCGTGTTTCGCGGGTGATTAGGGGTCGGGTGGGCTAGGTGCCCACCCGTGTCGTGCAATCAATCGCGCGCGAGACACATTGCGACGCCCATGCCGCCACCGATGCATAGCGTGGCTAGGCCTTTTTTAGCATCCCGACGCTGCATTTCGAACAGCAACGTGTTCAGGATGCGTGCACCGGACGCACCAATAGGGTGGCCGATCGCGATCGCGCCGCCGTTGACGTTCACGACCGAAGGATCCCAGCCCATGTCCTTGTTAACTGCACAGGCCTGAGCGGCGAACGCTTCGTTGGCTTCGACCAGATCTAGATCCTCTGGCTTCCAGCCCGCTTTTTCCAGCGCTTTGCGGCTGGCATAGATCGGGCCGACGCCCATGATGGACGGGTCCAGACCAACGGTCGCGTAGCTAGCGATGCGGGCCAGCGGCGTGATTCCGCGCTTTTCCGCGTTTTCGGCTGTCATCATAAGGGCGCCGGCAGCACCGTCATTCAGGCCAGACGCGTTGGCGGCGGTCACTGACCCGTCTTTGGTAAAGGCCGGGCGCATCTTTGCCATCGCGTCGATGTTGGCGCCATGGCGGATGTATTCGTCGCTATCCACAACAATGTCGCCCTTGCGTGTCTTCACGGTGAAGGCCGCGATTTCATCCGCGAATTTGCCAGCTTTTTGCGCGGCTTCGGCTTTGTTTTGCGAAGCCACGGCGAATTCATCCTGCATGTCGCGAGTGATTTGCCACTGGTCGGCAACATTTTCTGCTGTTTGCCCCATGTGATAGCCGTTGAACGCGTCCCACAACCCGTCGCGAATCATTGTGTCGATGTATTTCAGGTCACCCATTTTATGCCCGGCGCGCAGATGTGCCGCGTGGGGGCTGAGGGTCATGTTTTCTTGGCCGCCGGCTGCGACGATATCGGCATCCCCAAGTTGGATATGCTGTGCCGCAAGAGCAACAGCACGCAGGCCCGATCCACAGACTTGGTTGATTGACCAAGCGGCGGAAGCTTGCGGTAAACCCGCATTGATATGCGCCTGGCGGGCAGGGTTTTGCCCTTGGGCCGCAGTCAAAACTTGTCCCAGAATTGTTTCTGACACTTCGGATTTGTCGATACCCGCACGTTCAACGACGGCTTCAAGCATCGTAGCGCCAAGGTCGTGGGCAGGCGTGTTCGCGAAGGAGCCGCCAAAACTGCCGACGGCAGTACGGGCAGCAGAAGCGATGACGATATTGGTCATGTGGTCAAATCCTCAGTTTAAGTTACCTTGAGGACAGTCCGAGCAGCATCCCAAAAATGGCAGGTTGTGCAGACCTCGGACAGTCCTGCATCGCACCTGCGTTATCGGATTCGCGCGTTGCTCGCAAACAAGGAACTGAGCGTTTAAGCGTGCATGCCGGTTTTTTTACCACGACCGCGCGGATTGAACAGCCAATCAGGCCGGATCTCAGGTGCGCAAAAATAATAGCCCTGCAAACAATCCGCTCCCATCTGTTGTAAGACTTCAACGTCTTGGGCCCGCTCAACACCTTCGGCGACAACAAGCATGTCGAAATGGCGACCAATATCGATCATCGCCTTCGTCAAAATTTGCATGTCGCGGTCGTCTGCAATGCCATTGCAAAATTGCATGTCGATCTTAAGAACGTCGAAGAAAAAATCCTTGAGGTATCGCAACGCGGTATAACCCGCTCCGAAATCGTCTAGGGCAAAACAAATGCCCCTTGAGCTGAGCCGATCCATGAAATCGACCACCAATTCAGGTTGATCCATCGCCGAACTTTCGGTGATTTCGAGGATTAGCCGTTCTCCGACGGAGCTGTCTTTACGCAGCCAGCGATTAAGGGTTTGCATCCAGTTTTGGTACCCGATGGAGCGAGCGGACATGTTAATAGACAAGCGAACAGATGGATTTTGGTGCAATGTGCGCAGACCCATGTTCAGAGCAACCACATCGATTTCCCGCCCCAGTTCAGCGCGTTCGACGACTGGCATGAAATCCTTGGCCGGGATGATGCGCCCGGTATCGTCCATGACCCGAATCAACGCCTCGTAAAAACCGACACGGTTGCCTTGTTGTGCGATCATCACGGGTTGATAGGCTAACAGAGTTTGATTGTGCTTCACCGCTTCGGCCACCATAGATAAAGTGTTTCGGTCACGGTTCATCACTGCTGCGCTCAACGGGCTGTCTTCGCCGGTTGGCATTTCGATGGGGCGAAAGTTGGCCATGGATGTCCCGCTCGTTAGAAGATTCTGTGTGGTCACTTTGGCGGCTTACGCGTAAAAACTGTGTTAATGTTAGCATTTTGTTCTAATTGGATCGATTAACCAAATAGAGGTGAATTATGGACGGTTGGTGCGGCTGGGCCGGGTCTGAACAGATCTACATAGACTATCACGACACAGAGTGGGGCGTTCCTGAATATGACGCCCGCACGTTGTGGGAAAAGTTGATCCTTGATGGGTTTCAGGCAGGCCTAAGCTGGATCACCATATTGAAAAAACGCGACAATTTTCGCACAGCCTTTGCGAGTTTTGACCCTGACATCATTGCAGAGTGGGGGGAATCGGATGTGCAGCGCCTATTGGGGGACGCAGGCATCATCCGCCATCGCGGCAAAATCGAAGCAGCCATTTCCAACGCGCGCGCCTTTCAAGAAGTTAACTCTCGCGAAGGGTTCGACACGTTCTTATGGAATTATTTCGACGGTGTTCCACTACAGAATCATTGGGCCACACAAGCTGATGTGCCGCCGATGACACCGCTTTCGACGCAAATATCGAAGGACTTGAAGGCGCGCGGTTTCAAATTTTGCGGGCCAACGATTGTTTATGCGTTTCTGGAGGCAACAGGGTTGGTCAACGATCACATCATCACCTGCCATCGCCGTGATGAATGCGCCGCGTTGGCACGACCAAAATAACGCCCACGTTTTCATTTCATGGTTTCGCGGGACCGCATCAAGGAAAAGAACTGTCCGAAGCGTTGACTCTGACCTCGGCGCGCGTATATGCGCGCACTCATTGGTGTTGGTGGACCCCGTAAGGGGTTTCCTGTCGGTCCGGCAAAATCCGGTCAGAGGACAACGCCCTTCGCACGATCATCATCCTAAAAAGCGGATGTCGGTTTTTGGGCCATGATGATGAATAATTTGATGAAGGAGAACAGCCGTGACAAAACGCACCGCTGCCAAATACAAACTTGACCGCCGCATGGGCGAAAACATCTGGGGCCGCGCCAAGTCCCCGGTCAACCGTCGTGAATATGGCCCCGGCCAGCACGGTCAGCGCCGCAAGGGCAAGTTGTCGGATTTCGGTATCCAGCTGCGCGCCAAGCAGAAGCTGAAAGGTTACTACGGCGACCTGACAGAAAAGCAATTCCGCCGCATTTATGCCGAAGCTGAGCGTGTCAAAGGCGACACCGGTGAAAACTTGATTGGTTTGCTGGAGCGTCGTTTGGACGCTGTTGTGTACCGCGCCAAGTTCGTGCCGACTGTGTTCGCTGCGCGCCAGTTCGTGAACCACGGCCACGTCCGTGTGAACGGCAAAAAGGTCAACATCCCATCCTATCGCGTCAAAGAAGGCGACGTGATCGAAGTGCGTGATCGTTCCAAGCAGATGGCCGCCGTTCTGGAGGCCACTCAGCTGCCCGAGCGTGACGTGCCTGACTACATGGACGTTGATCATTCCAAACTGGCAGCGACATTTGTGCGCACCCCGACCTTGGGCGATGTGCCTTATCCGGTGGTGATGGAGCCAAACCTCGTCGTCGAATTCTACGCCAAAAACTAAAGCGAACGTGCCCAAAAATGGGCGCATTTGTTTGGAAATTTTGGGGCGCGCAGTCATTGCGCGCCCTTTTTGTTTTAAGCACTACAATCGGGCAGTACGTTTCAGGTGTTTACCCGGCCTGTCCGTGCCAAGGTACCACCCATCCCGTACCACCAAAACGTGCTGTGCATTTGCCCCTAGCCACTGAACGTGCAGCCCCCTAAAACACAGCCTTGAATGAAAGGCTGCGCATGACCCGTATTACCGCTCAACCCGGCATCATGGACATTGCTTTGTATCAGGGTGGCCGCTCGCAACTGGCGGGCGTCACTGATGTGCTAAAGCTCAGTTCAAACGAAAACCCGCTTGGCGCGCCACCTGCCGCAGGTGCCGCACTGGTGCAGGCTGCGCAGGGGATGCATCTGTATCCATCCACAGATCACGCGCCGCTGCGTGCCGCCATTGGCGAGGTCTGGGGGCTCGACCCTGAGCGCTTAATTTGCGGTGTCGGGTCGGACGAAGTGTTGCAATTTGTGTCGCAAGCTTTTAGCGGGCCGGGGGATGAAATCATCTATACCGAGCATGGGTTTTCCATGTACCCGATTTTGGCCAACATGGCTGGTGCGACGCCGGTGTGCGTGCCCGAGAATGAGCGCGTCGTGGACGTTGATGCGATTCTGGCGGCGGTCACCGAACGCACCCGCATCGTATTCTTAGCCAATCCGGCCAACCCAACGGGAACGATGTTGGCAAATGGTGAATTGGATCGGCTCGCCGATGCATTACCCGATTATGTGATCCTTGTGATCGATGGGGCCTATGTCGAATTTGCCACTGACTATGACGGCGGAATTTCATTGGCGCGCTCGCGGCCCAATGTGTTGGTTACGCGGACGTTTTCCAAGATCTATGGGCTTGGTGGGCTGCGCGTTGGCTGGGGATATGGCGCGCCCGCGTTGATCGACATTATGACGCGCATTCGCCAGCCTTTTAACCTGTCTGTGGTGCAATTGGCCGCCGCCGAAGCGGCGGTGCGCGATACGGATTGGGTTAAGGATTGTGCTGCGCTGAATATGGAACAACGCGCACGCCTGACGGGTGCGCTGCGCCAGTTGGGATTGGCGTGCGATGACAGCCACGCCAACTTTGTGCTGGCCCGCGCGCAAAATGAGGCCGAAGCAGATGCAGCAGAGGCGGCATTGAATGCAGACGGCATCCTGATCCGCCGCGTTGGGGGCTATGGCTTTCCAACCGGATTGCGCATCACTGTGGGCAATGCAGAGCAAACCGGGCGCGTCATTGCGGCGCTGACCCGATGGCGCGAAGGGGCAACGCCATGACCTATAAACGCGTGGCCTTGATTGGCTTAGGGCTGATCGCCTCGTCCATGTTCTGGGCGATCAAGCGGGGCAATTTAGCGGGTGAAGTGACGGGTTATGCACGCTCGGAAGCGACCCGCGATACCGCCCGCCGGATCGGTCTGTGCGATCGCGTGTGCGACAGTATCGCCGACGCGGTAAAAGGCGCGGATCTGGTGGTGCTTTGCGTGCCCGTGGGCGTGATGGGCGATGTCGCTGCCGAAATGGCGCCGCATCTAGCAGCGGGCGCAACAGTCAGCGATGTGGGTTCGGTCAAACGCGCAGTTATTGACGCAGTGGGGCCACATCTGCCCCAAGGCGTGCATTTTGTACCGGGCCACCCTTTGGCGGGCACCGAACATTCCGGCCCCGAAAGTGGCTTTGCCGAGCTGTTCGACAACCGCTGGTGCCTGTTGGTCCCCGATGACGGGGCTGATCCCGATGCCGTCATGCGCCTGCGTCACTTGTGGGAAGGGATGGGCGCCAAGGTCGAGGAAATGGAACCGGATCACCATGATTTGGTACTGGCTGTGACCAGCCATGCGCCGCACTTGATTGCCTATACGATGGTCGGTGTAGCCGATGATCTGCGCCGCGTGACGGACAGCGAAGTGATCCAGTATTCAGCGGCCGGCTTTCGCGATTTTACCCGTATTGCCGCGAGTGATCCGACCATGTGGCGCGACGTGTTCCTGAACAACAAAGAGGCCACGTTAGAAATTTTGGGCCGCTTCACCGAAGAGCTTTTTGCCCTGCAACGCGCCATTCGTCAGGGCGACGGCGATCATCTTCACGATTATTTCACCCGCACACGGGCCATTCGCCGTGGTATCATTGAGGCCGGGCAGGATACTGATGCACCAGATTTTGGTCGGGGGGCGAAAAGATAATGCGACTTGGAATGATGTTGCTGTTTGTGGCCAGCGCAGCTGTGGCAGCGCCTGAGGGATCGAAACGGCCCGTGGCGCGCGCAGGCGCATCGGTGACAGCAGTGCCGGCGCAAGCGTCAATTGAGACAATCGCGTTTACGCCGGGTGCCGTATCGCTGCGCCCCGCGTTGCGCCCACGTTCTATTGCCAATCAAGCCTTGGCGCGTCGGGCTGAGCGGCGCAAAGGGCAGTTGTGCGGCGATCCTGACATTCAAGGCGATGTCGTCGGCTTTGTGCCGGGCCGTATCAACGGGTGCGGAATCGCAGAGGCCGTACGGGTCAAATCGGTAGCCGGTGTGTCGCTCAGCCAGCCTGCGACGCTGGATTGTTCTGCGGCCAAGGCGCTAAAATCGTGGACGGTAAAGAGCGCGAAAAAGAACCTAAGTAATGTGGGTGGCGGTTTGGCCAGCTACCGGGTTGCGGCGCACTATGCGTGCCGGACGCGCAACAACCAACCCGGCGCGCGCATTTCAGAACACGGGCGAGGCAAGGCGATCGACATTTCGGGCTTTACGCTGCGCGATGGGTCAACCTTGACGGTGCTCAAGGATTGGAGAGCCAGTGGTCGCGCGCTTCAGCGTATGCACAAAGATGCATGTGGCACCTTTGGTACTGTCTTGGGGCCGAATTCAGACCGGTTTCATCAAGACCACTTCCACTTTGACACGGCACGCCATCGCGGCGGGGCATTTTGCCGTTAACTGTCGGTGCATTAGCCGTTGGTTGGAACCCCATAGCACAAGCGTTGGTCGCTTTAGCGTAAAACCAGCTTTGGCGCAGGGCCAATGGGGAAGAACGCAAAATAAACGTTGCCGTCACGCAAAGTAAGCTCAACATCAAGGTGGGCCGGGTTGCCTGAGGCGTTGGCAAGCAGTTGCAAGATACCTTCCGCCTGTCCCCTTAAGGCGTTCGGCAATACGCCACTGGCCTCAGCCAAATCCAACATGGTGCGCCAGTTTTCTGCCTGAAGCGACACAACGCCCGTTGGCGTGCCCGCGCCATCAATGTCGAGTGCGGCGGCGAAATTCAGTCGTAAATCGCCCCAACGCGCTTCGGCTAAGTGCAGATCGATACGACGCGGTTGTGGGCGCGCGGTGTCCAGCGCACGGCGATCCCACGGGGTGTCAAAGATGACGGCAGCTTGCAACGTCAAACTGTCGAAAGCGCGCGGGAAACTGTCTGGCAGCCGTAAAAGTGCGCGGATGGCGTCGCCCGGTGCGAACTGATGGGCCTGTGCGGTGAAGTCATATTGTGGGCCCGCCGATTGGACCATGGTGAGGGTCAAGCTATCGGCTTGCACTTGTGGACCCGCGGCGTCTTCGACCTGCCAAGGGCCTGATGTCCAGCCAAGGGTTTCTAACTCCAACGCGGTGCCAGGATGTAAATTCAAGGCCAAAACGCCGTCCTGCATCACCAACGTCGAACGCCCCAATGGCGAGGCCAGCTGGATCGGGGCGTCATCCAATGCAACGGTGACATCACCGGGCCACCACGCCGGGGCTGAGATATCAAGGCGCGACGTTTGAACCGCTACCCCCGCATCCGGATCCGCCAGTGCAATATCACGCAGGCCAGCCTGTAAAGTCAGGGGAAAGCCGCCGCCGACAACCTCTCCAAGTTCGGCCTGCCACCCTTCGGCCTTGCGCGCGTCGAACCAAACGTTGATCCCGCTGCGCAAAGACGTTGATGCAACAAACCACCAGCCCGACCACGCCAAAGCCGCCAAGATGACGATCCAAACCATTTTGCGCATGTCAGCCCTTTCGCTTTGACCCGAAATCGGGTCTATCCCACGCAAGACACAAAGGACCAGCAAAATGACCCTATGGGTATTTGGATATGGCAGCTTGCTTTGGAACCCCGGTTTCGAGGTAGCCCAAGAAATCCCTGCAACCCTTGCGGATTATGCGCGGTCTTTTTGCATGCGTTCGATCCATCACCGCGGCACAGAAGCCGACCCCGGGTTGGTGCTTGCGTTGGATGAAACTGCGGGGGCTACATGCAATGGCGTTGCCATGCGCGCAGCAACAGGAACCGAAGCTGAAACGTTGGCGTACCTGCGCGATCGCGAATTGATCTCTTCGGCCTATGTGGAACGCATGCTGGAGATCACGCTTGAAGGTGGGCAAACTGTGCAGGCCGTCACCTATGTGATCGATGCAGATCACGTGCAATATTGTGGCGGATTGCCGTTGGAAGAACAGGCGCACATCATCGCGCATGCCGTCGGTGGACGGGGCCCAAACAGTGAATATTTGTACAATACGGCCCAACATTTGAAAAAGTTGGGGGTGGCAGATCCGGACCTTGATTGGCTGTCACGCCGCGTTGCAGCGATTTTGGCATAAATCCTTGGCGCTTTGGCGCAAAACCCGATAGATTACCCAAAGAGCAGAGCAAAATAGGGGTCAAAGGCCAGCCCATGGCACAGACCACACCCGAGGCACATCCGCACTTTTCACAGCCTGTGCGGCAAATCGCGTTGATGTTGATCGTCCTTGGCCTGTCCGGCTTTGGGATCGTGTTGGCATTGCCGCGCGTACTGCCTGTGTTCGAGGCGAATCCCTATCTGAACGGCTTTATCGTCTTTGTGTTTCTGGTCGGCGTGATTTCATGTTTTTACATGGTCTATCAGCTGATCCAATCGGTGCGCTGGATCGAAGGCTTCGCCGGAGACGGTCCAAAAGAAAACGAACGGGCACCGCAACTGCTGGCGTCACTGGCGTCTTTGTTGCGCTCGCGCGGGTCGCGCATGCAATTGAATGCAACCTCGACCCGTTCGATCCTTGATTCTGTGGCGACACGCATCGACGAGATGCGGGAAATCACACGCTATATCGTCAACCTACTGATATTTCTGGGCCTTTTGGGCACGTTTTACGGATTGGCGACAACTGTCCCAGCACTTGTTGACACCATCCGCAGTCTTGCGCCGCAAGACGGAGAAGCGGGTTTCGAAGTGTTCGCGCGCCTTATGAGCGGGCTAGAAGATCAGCTTGGCGGGATGGGCGTCGCTTTTGCCTCGTCGCTGCTGGGGCTTGCAGGGTCGTTGATTGTTGGCCTGCTTGAGCTGTTTGCCGGCCACGGGCAGAACCGTTTTTACCGCGAGCTCGAGGAATGGCTCAGCTCGATCACCCGCGTCAGCTTTGCCTCCGAGAACGAAAGCGGCGGCGATTCCAACGCTATCGCTGGCGTTATCGATCATCTGGCAGAGCAGTTGGAAAACCTGCAAGCCGTGTTCGCACAGTCCGATCAAAGCCGGGCGATAGTGGATGACAAACTGGGACGGCTGGCAGATGCAATTGACAGGATGTCAGCACAGTCGACGGACCAAAGCGGCAGCACCGCAGCGTTAGGTCGGCTTGCCGATGGGCAAAGTCAATTGGCTGACGGGGTGCGTTCTATGGTCGAAGGGCAGCATCGCAGTGCCGAAGCGCAGGATCGTTTGATCGCCGTGATCGAAG
>NZ_JBDVGB010000064.1:0-1201 GCF_039940735.1 Tateyamaria sp. | reverse complement strand
AGGAATTCCTGCAAGTGGATACAACGAACATCCTGTTTATTTGTGGTGGTGCGTTTGCCGGCCTGGATAAGATCATCGCGCAACGCGGCAAAGGTGCTGGCATGGGCTTTGGTGCCGAAGTCCGTGGCCCAGATGACCGTGGCGTGGGCGAAATTTTCACCGACCTTGAACCAGAAGATCTGTTGAAGTTTGGTCTGATCCCAGAATTTGTGGGCCGTCTGCCTGTCATCGCGACACTGGAAGACCTCGACGAAGACGCGTTGATCACCATTCTCAGCAAGCCGAAAAACGCATTGGTAAAACAATACCAACGTCTGTTTGAACTCGAAGACGCGAAGCTGACGTTCACCGATGACGCCCTGTCTGCGATCGCCAAACGTGCGATTGAACGTAAAACAGGTGCGCGTGGTTTGCGTTCAATCATGGAAGATATTTTGCTGGATACGATGTTTGACCTGCCAGGTATGGACACCGTGACAGAAGTGGTTGTGAACGAAGAGGCCGTTGGCCTCGGCGCCGCGCCATTGATGATCCACGATGAAAGCAAGAAAAAAGTGGAACCTGCATCCGCAGGTTAAGGCGATGCCAATTACGCGCATATCTTCTGGTGGCGAATTCGAAACCAAAATCGGGTATTGCCGCGCTGTGGTTGCGGGCGGGTTTGTGCATGTGGCGGGTACTGTGGGGCAGGGTGATACGGTCACGGATCAATGCGCCCACGCCCTTGATATCATAGAGACAGCATTGAAAAATGCTGGCAGCGGATTCGAACATGTTGTGCGTGTGAATTACTACTTGCCTGATCGTCACGAATTTGAAGCCTGCTGGCCGCTTTTGCAGGCCGCTTTCGGGGAAAACCCGCCGGCAGCCACTATGGTTGAATGTAATTTGATCGATCTCAAATACCGTATCGAAATTGAAGTTACTGCGCTGGCAGGATAACGCCCGCGGCCTCATTGTCCCTCTGGACCTCGGGCTAACAATCGGGCAATACAGGGTAAGTCAAAAGGAGCCATAACATGGGCGTCGGGAATTTTATCAAGCGTATTTTCGTATGGTGGGACCACCAAACGCTCGGCACACAGCTGTGGACATGGCGCAAAGGCAAAAAAGTCGGCGAAGATGAAGTCGGCAATGTGTATTACACCAATGCAAACAAAAGCCGACGGTGGGTCATCTTTAACGGTGAAGTCGAAGGTAG